>CACZCR010000004.1:0-13766 GCA_902779705.1 uncultured Bacteroidales bacterium
GGGCAAATGGGAACTCAAAGGTGGCGGCAGCTATCCTTTCCCAATTCCTGCGGACAGAACGTATAATATCAACATCTATACCGACAACTCCGTGCTTGTAATGTATATCAACGATGTGCTCACTTATACCCAGCGTATCTATGGCATCCAGCGCAACTGCTGGTCTGTCAACTGCTACGAAGGCGCAATGACCGTCAAAGATATCCAACTCAAACAATATTAATTATTAACCTAATTTATGAAGTTTCGTGCTAGCCGAGTGTAAGCTGGCTTACGCCACTCGGTGAAGCCGAAACTCCAGAATTTTAAAATTTTTTAAAATTATGAAAAAAATTTCTCTTATTGCGCTCTTTGCAGCGCTCGTATTGAATGTCCAAGCAGACGATCTTTGGACAGGATCGAAGCACGTATGCTGGGCGGATGGCGGCATTCAAATTCCTGCAGCGTCCTTTACAGAAGCACAGCCCGGACAGAAGATCATTGTCTATTTCACCGGCGCTTCCGACGGTATTGAGTTCAAAGTAATGAATACCAACTTCGACCATCTGGCAGGTAGCCGTGAGGCGGCTTGGATCAGCGGCGACGGCACTTTTGAGCAGTTCCTTACTTCCTCCGCTGTCGATAGTCTCAAGGCCTATGGTCTGGAAATCATAGGTGCCAACTTCAACTGCACACAAGTGGCATTGGAGAGCGGCAAGGACGCGCTCAAGAATGGTTTTACTGTTTGGACCGGTTTCTTCTGGGCTGATGATTGGACCACCCTCGAACTCTATTGGAACGGCTATGCCGGTGTGGACTGGAGCAAAGCAACCGCACTCCGTATCTATTCGGAGGCTAACCGCTCGGATTTTGTGATCAACCTGATGGATGCTTGGGGTGATGGCGGCTTGATCGCTAACCAAACTGCCATGACCGCAGGTGATGGATACATGGAGCTCCCGCTGACTGATGAACTCCGTAACCGTCTGTCTAACGCCGGTCACTGGATGATTCAGTTCAACAAAGAGGCAGGTACTGCTTTCAACGTAACCGATATCGTGCTCGTGGGTAACTTCCCGACAGCCATCTCCAACACCGCTGTAGAGAGCAAGGCTGTTAAGTTCTTCGAGAACGGACAACTCGTGATCATCAAGAATGGTGTGAAATACAACGCCCTCGGCGCACAATTGTAATCTATATCCGGTATAGGCGGCTGAAACCCGCCTATACTGACTAACAAACTAATAAAAATAAATCCTATGACAAAACACATTCTTTTTGGATTGTTGTCGGCTGCAGTGTTCTTGGTGGGCTGCGCTCATCGCCCTGCTCCGCACCCGACCGACGAACCTTTCCGCTCTGTTTATCACCATTCGCCTGCGGAAAACTGGATGAATGACCCGAATGGTATGTTCTACGACGAGGCGAACGGCGTATGGCACCTATACTACCAGCACAATCCTTTTGGTACTACCTGGGGACCGATGCACTGGGGACATGCCACTTCGACCGACCTCCTCACTTGGGAGGAACACCCCATTGTGCTCTATCCGGATAGTTTCGGAACAATCTTCTCCGGCTCCGCAGTGATTGACAAAAACAACACCGCCGGCTTCGGTGAGAATGCCATCGTAGCGATTTATACCCAGTCGGAAAAGATTGGTCAGAACCAATCCATCGCTTATAGCACCGATGGCGGTTATACCTTTACCAAGTACGAAGGCAACCCCGTACTCATGGGCGACATCGCCGACTTCCGAGATCCGAAGGTGACTTGGGATGGTGACCATTGGCTGATGACGCTTGCCTGCCAGCAGGAGATCCGTTTCTACGCATCACCGAACCTCAAGGAGTGGACTTATCTCTCGTCCTTTGGAAAAGATCTCGGTGCACACGGAGGTGTCTGGGAGTGCCCGGAGCTGCTGCATATAGGCGACAAATATGTGCTCCTCGTTTCAATTAACCCCGGTGGACCGTTTGGCGGCTCCGCTACCCAGTATTTCGTAGGTGATTGGGACGGCAAGGAGTTTAAATGTGAAAATGGTAAATGTAAAAATGAACAAATGAATTGGCTTGACTACGGCAAGGACAATTACTCCACTTTCACTTTCCATAACTCCCCTGATGGCCGTTTGGTAGCTATCGGATGGATGTCTAACTGGCAGTACGCAGAAGTCGTTCCTACCGTCGCTTTCCGCTCGCAGAATACTATCGCCCGCGATCTCTTCCTCTTTACGGATGACGCTTCGTGGCGAGGAGACCAAATACCTACCCGATGCCGGGATCGTCGAACTGGAGCTGGACGGCAAACAGGATGCGCTCGTCACTCTCTCCAACGACAAAGGGGAGAGAGTGGTCATGAACCTGGATGTGCACCGCCGCACGTTCTCCATGGATCGTACTGCTTCGGGCGATTGCTCTTTCTCCCATGATTTTGCAGCACGTACGGTAGCGCCGCTCTTCGTCAATCGCGATACATACAAAATCCTCCTTTTTATCGACCATTGTTCGATTGAGGCGTTTGATGCCGAAGGTGCTTGGTCGATGACCAACCTCGTCTTCCCTTCCGAGCCATACAACCATCTGGATGTACAGGGCGGCGAAGCGAAAATCTACAATGTAAAAATCTAAATTGTTAAATGTCTAAATAAATGAACAAATGGAAAATGACAAAATGGTAAATAAATTGGCCCTTTTGCCCGTGATGCTCTGTTTCTTCACCATGGGCTTTGTGGACCTCGTGGGTATAGCATCCAACTATGTGCAGCAGGATCTTGGACTGACGCATGCGCAGGCGAACATCATGCCCTCGCTCGTCTTCTTCTGGTTCCTCATCTTCTCTGTGCCGACGGGTATGTTGATGAATAAGATCGGTCGTAAGAAAACGGTGCTGCTGTCCATCATCGTGACGGTGCTGTCGCTCGTCCTGCCGCTGTGCGGAGAGAGTTATGCACTGATGCTATGCGCTTTCTCCCTCCTCGGTATCGGTAACGCCCTCATGCAGACCTCGCTCAACCCGCTTGTGTCGAATATCGTAACGGGCAACCTCTCCTCGACGCTGACCTTTGGTCAGTTCGTCAAGGCGATCGCCTCTTTCCTCGCGCCGTATATAGCGATGTGGGGTGCCACGGCGGCTATTCCGAATATGGGCTTGGGGTGGAAAGTGCTCTTCCCGATTTATGCGGTGATCGGTGTGATTGCCATCCTCGCCTTGGCGTTCACCTCTATCCACGAGGAACCGGTGGCGAAAGGTTCGTCTTTCGCGCAGTGTTTCAAACTGCTGGGCAACCCGTTTATCCTGCTCTGTTTCTTAGGCATCATGTGCCATGTGGGTATTGATGTAGGTACCAACACTACGGCGCCGAAGATCCTCATGGAGCGTCTGGGTATGGACTTGGCGGCTGCCGGATTTGCCACCTCACTCTATTTCATCTTCCGTACCATCGGTTGCCTCTCCGGCTCGGCTATCCTGCGTCTCATCCCCGAGAAAGTGTTCTTCGCGATCTCCGTATGCATGATTATCGCCGCGATGATACTGCTCGCCGTTAGCTCTTCGCAGGCAGCCCTCTATACCGGTATCGCCCTCGTGGGATTCGGTAACTCCAATATCTTCTCTATCTGCTTCGCCCAGGCGCTTAACCATGACCCCGAGCACAAGAACGAGATCTCCGGTCTGATGATCATGGGACTCTTCGGAGGTACGATCTTCCCGCTTTGTATGGGCTATATGTCCGATCTCATGGGCTCTCTCGGCGCTGTCCTCGTGATGGCTGTCGGTGCCGCATACCTCGTGGGCTTCTGCTTTAAAATGGCTAAATGACAAAATAAATGACTAAATAGTAAATGAACAAATGAAAAAATATGTTATCGGTATCGGCGAGGCGCTCTTTGACTGCCTCCCGGAGGGACGCAAACTCGGAGGTGCACCGGCTAACTTCGCTTATCATGTGTCCCAATTCGGACTTAACGGATGCGCTATCTCCGCAATCGGTGCAGACGAACTCGGCGATGAGATCGTAGATACTTTCGAGAAAGTGCACCTCGATCATATCTTGCCCATTGTCGAACAACCTACCGGCACCGTCAAGGTCACGCTCGACGAGAAAGGCGTGCCGCAGTACGAGATATGCCTTGGTGTGGCGTGGGATAATATCCCCCTCACTAACAGCATGTTAGAAGTGGCGCATCAGGCGCAGGCCGCTTGTTTCGGTTCGCTCGCGCAACGCTCCCAAACCAGTCGGGAAACCATCCAGGCGATCCTGGATGCCATGCCCGAGGATGCACTCAAGGTCTTTGACATCAACCTCCGTCAGTCTTGGTACACGGCGGAAGTGATCGCTGAATCGCTCCAACGGGCGAATATCTTCAAGATCAACGATGAGGAACTGGATGTTGTGGCTACCATGCTTCTCGGCGAACCTACCGTTCCCGGCAAACTCATCGCCGAGGACCCTGAGAAGACCCGCCGTATCTGCCGCGAACTCATTGCGCGTTACGAGTTGGATATGATCATCCTCACCTGCGGTGCCATCGGCTCTTATGTCTTTACCGCTTCCAAAGAGAGTTATGTAGCTACTCCCAAAGTGCAGGTGGCGGACACCGTCGGTGCCGGAGACAGTTTCACCGCTACGTTCGTAGCCCAGCTCCTCCTCGGCAAGACCATCCGCGAGGCGCATGAGAAAGCCGTAGCCGTCTCTGCCTACGTCTGCACCCAGCGCCTACGTCTGCACCCAGCGCGGCGCCATGCCTCTCCTCCCTGCGGAACTCAAGGCATAACCCCTACCCCGCAACCCATTCAGGCTCACTCCGTAGTGAGCCTTTTTTTATGTTTAATAACTTATTTTACTCAATGGAATGAGTTAAAAAGTAGCATTTTTTTACCCTAAAATTTGCGTATATGGACAAAAATCAGTAATTTTGCACGCAAAATTGATTTAATTACACCGGCCGTACAGATAAATGAAGCAATTTAAATACATACATGTGATAGCGGCTCTATTCCTGCTTTTAGGAATGGGCGTGCAGTCATATGTGTCTTATAGCAGGGCGCAATCTCAATTGCAGGAGAAAATGGATCTGGAGATGCAGATAGCGCAAGAGAAACTGCGTTTTGAGTTGTACGATGCTCTTGAAGCATGGGCCGAGGTGGAAAACGAGGTAAAGAAAGATCTTAATCAGCCGGAGAGGATCATCCCAAAGACGGACGAGATACTCCGACGTTATCCTAATTTCTATGCGTGCTATGTAGCCTTCCCCCCTTACTATTTGCCTCAACAAAAATGGTTTGAGCCGACCTCATATCGAACGCAGGACACCATCATTTCCAGGATTTTAGGAGATGCCGACCATGATTATTTCGAACGTGAGTGGTACAAAGGCGCCTCGCAAAACAGCGATGATTACTGGAGTCCGCCCTACCGGGAAGAGACGTTCAACAAAACCATCTACTCTTACGCCAAATCCTTACGAGACGAAGAAGGGAATCTGATATGCGTGATTGGTGTGGATTTTAGTCTCAAGTGGATTAACCGTCTTTTGGAGCAGTTTAAGCCGTTTGAGGAGGCGGTTTTTATGCTATATAGTTCCAATGGTCAACTCCTTGCCGCCAGCGACGGAGCACCCGCAGAAGGCTTTGACCAGAGTTGGATCATCTCCCGTAAGACCCTGCAGCCGATTAATATCAACATGGTTACCGCCGTTCCCAGAAGGCATATTCTCCATTCTCTGCGTTTAGGAATTCTATTGCCCCTGAGTGTGTTTGTGTTAGGCATCCTGGTTGTGGGATTGTTGATTCGGCGCATCACGCGTGACGATCAAGAGAACGCCCGTCTGGCCACGGAGAGAGAGGTGTTGTCGCACGAACTGCAGATTGCCCATGACATCCAGATGGGAATCCTGAAGGACGCAAAGGAGAAGGCGAACGCCCAAGGAGACGGCGATATCGAGCTTCAAACGCTCCTGGTTCCGATGCGTGAAGTGGGCGGCGACCTTTTTGACTACCATCGTGAAGGGGATGAGTTATGGTTCATCATCGGCGATGTGAGCGGCAAAGGAGTACCGGCGGCTATTTTCATGAGCGCTGCGGTGAACCTCTTCCGCGCAGCGGTAGTACGGGCTAACTCGCCCAAAGAGATTGTGGAGGAGATGAACGCCGTTCTGAGCGAGAACAATCCTTCCATGACGTTCGTCACGGCTTTTGTCGGCTGTCTCCGCATCCCGACCGGTGAGCTGATCTACTGCAACGCCGGACATTGCGCGCCGCTGATATACTCTCCCGTAACCGGTAACCCCTCACCCCTAACCCCTAACCCGAACATTCCGCTGGGCTTTGACGGTCATTACTCGTTCGTGGAGCAAGGTTGCATGCTCGGCGAAGGAGAGACGCTCGTCCTCTATACCGACGGCGTGACCGAGGCGCGTAACCCCGAGCGGGAGATGTTAGGACTCAATCGTTGGGCGGAGATTGTGGCAACCCAAGAGGATCTGTATGGCGCTATCAAAACCTTCATGGGCAAGGCGGAACCTACGGATGATATCACCCTCATGACCATCCGTAAGAAGAGCCCCGTCCTGCCGGTGACGATGCATATGCCTTGCCGAGCAGACCAATGGCCGGTAATGAAAAGGACGATCCATTCGTTCGGTTTGTGCGCTGGACTCGACAAGAAAGCCCTCAAGCAGTTCGAGGTGGCTGCCGAAGAAGCCGTTGTGAATATTATTCACTACTCGCAAGCTACCGAGATAGAGATGGCGCTCAGCCAGGTCACACCCGATTCAAAAGTCAGCATTCAGCTCACAGACGATGGCATCGCCTTTGACCCCACGGCACATATTCCCAACGACAAAGCGACCGACGAAAGACAGGTAGGAGGTCTGGGAATCCATCTTATCCGCCAGATTGTCGATGAGATGCACTACGAACGCAGCGAGGACAAAAATATCCTCACGCTCGTTAATAAAATCAGTTCGTAATCCCATAACCCATAACCCGTAACCCCTTAAAATTACACAATATGAAAATTTCCATTATTCCGAATGACCAAGAGACGCGTGTTTGCTTCATTGGCGAACTCGACACCACGGTTACCACAAACCAAGTAGAGGAACTGAATCAAGTGTTGGCGCTTGCCAACAAGGCGCTGGAGATCGATTGTGAGCAACTGGAGTATATCTCTTCAGCCGGTTTGCGATTCTTCATGCAACTCAAACGCGAATCGGAGGCGAAAGGTGGCGCTATCCGCATCACCCACCTCAACGAGGACGTGAATGATATCTTCCGCATGAGCGGTTTTCAGAACCTTTTCACTATCGAATAATATGGCACACTTAATCGAATACTTCAAAAAACACGTAGCTGAGCGTCCGAATGATATCTTCTGTATCGCCGGCGACAAACGTATCACGTTCGCAGAGGCGGATCGTCTGACGGAGACTCTCGATCCTCAATACGTCACCCGTTGCGGCAACAAAGTGGCATCGTTTATCGTGCCGCGTAATGAACAGATGGTACTCGTACCTATCGCCATCGCTAAGGCAGGTCTGACCGCTATGCCGCTCGATGGTTCCTATCCCGAAGAGCGACTCAACTACATGCGTGAGGATGCCTCCAAATACGATGGCGATGAGGCTTTCGTGCTGCTTTATACCTCCGGTACGACCGGTGTCCCCAAGGGCGTCATGCTGAGCGAGGCGAATATCTTAGCCTTCCTCGATTTCCATGTTCCCGCTATCGGGCTGAACACGCAAAGCAAGTACGCTACCTATGCCGGTTACGGCTTTGATGCCTTCCAAATGGACCTGTGGTGTTGCGTCCAATCCGGTGCGACCATCTGCATCGTAGGCGACGAGATCCGTTTTGACCTGGAGGGGCTCAACCAATATATCCAAGACGAGCACATTACCCACTGCTTCATGACCACCCAGATGGCAACGCAGCTCGTGCTCAATTATCCGGACATCCCGGGCTTAGAATGGCTCGGAACGGGTGGCGAGAAACTGATCAGCCTCGATCCGCCTTCGTATAAGTTGATGAACTGCTATGGCCCGACGGAGTGTACCGTCTATGTCAGCAGTTTCTTCGTGACCCAAAACGAACCGAATATTCCGATCGGCAAAGCCAATACAAACGGTACGCAACTCATCGTGGTCGGTCAGGACGGTAAAGAAGTACCGACCGGCACGGACGGCGAACTGTACGTAGCCGGACCGCAGGTGTCGCTCGGTTACCTCAACCAGCCCGAGAAGACCGCAGAGGTCTTCGTCGATTGGAACGGCTTACGGTGCTACACGACCGGCGACATCGTTCACTACCGCGAGGACGGCAACATCGAGTTTGTCGGCAGACGGGACGGACAGGTGAAGATCCGCGGTTTCCGTATCGAGCTCAAAGAGGTGGAAGCCATCATCCGCGAGTTCCCGGGTATCAAAGATGCGACCGTGCAGGCTTTCGACTACCCCGACGGAGGTAAGTTCATCGCTGCGTATGTCGTCAGCGACGATACAATCAATATCGATGAACTCAATGCCTTTATCGGTGACAGCAAACCGCCGTACATGGTGCCTGCTGTGACGATGCAGATAGACGCTATCCCGCTCAACCCGAATCAGAAAGTCGATAAACGCGCCCTGCCTAAACCCGAACCGAAGGTACAAAGTGACGAAGTACAAAGTACAAAGGAGGCGGCGCCGCTGAATGTGCTCGAACAAGAACTGCATGACATCATCGCGAAGATCGTCAATATGGAGGAGTTCGGCATCACCACCGACCTGCGTTATATGGGTCTCTCGTCTATTGCCGCCATCAAGTTGGCAACCCAGATCTTCAAGCGTTTCGGCATCCAACTCGATGCCAAACAAATGACCAAAGGCATCACCCTCCAAGCCATCGAGAACGATATCCTCGCTGCGATGTTGGGCGGTCATCGTGATACCGAAAATGAAAAATCTCAAATCTTAAATCTCAAATCTCAAATGAGCGAAGCTCCTCTAAGCTTTGCTCAACTCGGTGTCTATTTCGAGTGCATGAAGAACCCGACCTCCACGCTCTATAACGTGCCCATCTTCCGAGCTCTTCGTGCATTTCGCGACCCAAGAAGCCGACGTCATCCAGACCATCGACGAGAAGATGATGAACGAGGCAGCTATCGACGTGCCCGAGAAAGCACTCGAAGAGGCGCAGATGGACGCTTTCAAGCATGAGTTCGTGCAACCGTTCAATCTGCAGAAAGACCTGCTCTTCCGTTTCGTCATCGTACGCACGGAGAAGAACCTATACCTCCTGAGCGATATCCACCACCTCGTTTGTGACGGTGCATCGTACGACCTCTTCATCCATGAGATCTGCGACCTGTTGGAAGGCAAGGAGATAGAACCCGAGATGTGCTCCTATCCGCAGTTCGTGGCGGAGCAGAAAGCCGCTGAAAATGGCGAGTCCTTCAAGGCGGCAAAGGATTTCTTCGCCGAGCGTCTCACCGGTATAGAGAGTATCACTGAGATCCAGCCCGACCTTACCAACGCCCTGCCGCAAGGCGAGAACGGACGTGTGTGCGTTCCGTTCGACATGCCTACAGCGGAGAAATACGCAGCCCAATTAGGCGTGACGCCTGCGGCGGTGTTGCTGAGTGCTGTGTATTATTCGCTGGCACGTTTTGCCGGAACCGATGACGTGTGCATCACCACCATCTCCAACGGACGAAGCAACCTGCGGGTGAACAACACCATGGGTATGTTCGTCAACACCCTTGCGCTGACTACAAAGATAGCGAACCAGACGGTAGAGGAGTTTGTTAAAGAGAACGCGCAGTCCTTCGAGCAAACGCTCGCACACGAGGATTATCCGTTTGCGCGCATAGCAGCGGATTATGACCTCAAGGCGGAGATCATGTTCGCTTACCAGATGGGCGTGCTGAGCAACTATAGCGTCTTCGGCAAACCCGTTTTTGCCGACGAGACTATGGAGCAGAACGTGCCGAAATTCAAGATTGCGTTCTATATCATGCCGATGGACGGTGTGCCGAGTATTGCGGTCGAGTACGACAACGGATGGTACAGCGAAGCGCTGATTACCAACCTCGCGCAGTCGGTAGCGAATGTCGTGCAGGCTTTTGCAGTGAACGCTGACGCTCCTTTGCGTGCTATCTCGCTCCTCAACGAGGCGCAGACGGCGGTGCTCGACTCGTTCAATCAAACAGAAGTACCATACGACGACACCCAGACCATCGTGTCGCTCTTCCGTAAGCAAGCAGCCGAGACGCCCGATAACCTCGCCGTTGTGTATCACGACACCCGCCTGACCTACAGAGAGGTAGATGAGCGCACGGACGCCATCGCAGAGAAAATCTACGAAATGGTAAATCTCCAATCTCCAATCTCCAATATCCAATGTTCGGATGTTATATCCGAACGAGTTGTTTCCATCCTCATCAACCGTTCCGAATGGATGGTGGTGGCTTCGTTGGCTGCCCTCAAAGCCGGTTGTGCGTACCAGCCGCTCGATCCGTCTTATCCGGCAGAGCGTCTGAACTTTATGATGAAGGATGCGAATGCATCACTCCTCATCGCCGATCCCGACCTCCGTCCCATCGTCAACGAATACTCCGGACCGGTCCTCCTGACGAAAGAGTTAGCAGAAGTCAAAACTCCCTTCCCTTCAGGGGAGGGTTGGGGTGAGGCTTCCCCGTCGGATTTATTCATCCTCCTTTATACTTCTGGTTCCACCGGCGTGCCCAAAGGCTGCCAACTTGAGCACCGTAACCTCGTGGCGTTCTGTCATTGGTACCATCGCTATTATGACCTCCATGCAGGAGACAAAGTGGCGGCGTACGCTTCGTATGGTTTCGACGCGAACATGATGGACCTCTACCCTGCCCTCACGTGCGGTGCTACCGTCTATATCATCGGCGAAGACATCCGTCTGAACCTGCCCGACCTGAATCATTACTTCGAGGCCGAAGGCATCACCCATTCGTTCATGACGACCCAGGTGGGCTATCAGTTCGCGCAGAACTGCGACAATCATTCATTAAAGCACTTGTCTGTGGGAGGAGAGAAACTCGCGACTATCGCGCCGCCGGCTAACTATCTACTCCATAACGCGTACGGTCCGACCGAGTGTACCATCTTCACCACGACCTACCCGATACACGAGCAGGAGAAGAATATCCCTATCGGCAAACCGCTGGATAACTTCCGGCTCTTCATCGTTGATAAGGACCTGCACCGTGTGCCTGTAGGCGCTACCGGCGAGCTGCTTGTCAGTGGTCCGCAAGTCAGCCGTGGTTACCTCAACCGTCCCAACAAAACGGCTGAAACGTATATCGACTGGAACGGTTTAAGGTGTTATCGTACAGGAGATGTAGTACGTTATTTGTCAGACGGCAACATTCAGTTTGTCGGTCGTCAGGACGGTCAGGTGAAGATCCGCGGTTTCCGTATCGAGCTCAAAGAGGTCGAGGCGGTCATCCGTGAGTTCCCGGGCATTAACGACGCTACCGTACAGGCCTTTGACTACCCCAACGGAGGTAAGTTCATCGCGGCATATATCGTCAGTGAAAGCAAGATCGATATCCCATCGCTCAATGCCTTCATCCGTGATCGCAAACCGCCGTATATGGTACCGGCTTCGACCATGCAGATCGATGTCATTCCGCTGAACCAGAACCAGAAAGTGAACAAACGTGCCCTTCCGGCTCCGCAGCTCACTGACACCGACCGCGACTACATAGCTCCTGCTAATGATAACGAAAAGCTCTTCTGCGACATCTTCGCGTCCATTCTCAACCAGGATAAGATAGGTGCTACGGATAACTTCTTCGAACTCGGCGGTACGTCGCTCATGGTCACCCGCGTCATCATCGAAGCGGACAAAGCCGGCAAGCATGTCGCCTATGGTGATATCTTCACCCATCCGACGCCTCGTCTCTTGGCGCAGTTCCTCTCAGGAGACTCAAATGACCAAATGGTAAATGACCAAATGGAAAATGATTTCGATTACTCCGGCATTGATGCGATTCTGCAACGCAATAATCTCAATACCTTCCTGCGCGGAGAGCGTCAGGAGTTGGGCAATGTGCTGCTCACCGGAGCTACCGGTTATCTCGGCATCCATGTCCTGCGCGAACTCATTGACTCGGATGCCAAGACCATCACTTGTCTTGTCCGCGGCAAAGACCGGCACGATGCCGAGCGTCGTCTGCGTAACTTGCTCTTCTACTATTTCGACCGACGTTTTGATGAACTCTTCGGTACCCGTCTCTTCGTCATCAACGGCGATGTCACAAGTGACATTCTTTCTACTTTGAGTCCGAAGGACGGTCTCATCAACACCGTATTTAACTGCGCAGCGAACGTCAAGCACTTCTCCAAGACCGACGACATAGAGCAAGTAAACATCGGCGGCGCGGAGCGCTGCGTGGAGTTCTGTCTGAAGACCGGCGCACGGCTTGTACATATATCCACCACTTCGGTCGGCGAGATCTGGGTAGATCGCGGTGACGGCAAGGCAGTACCCGAACTGTCGGAACGCTTGTTGTACTTCGGCCAGTTCCTTGATAACCGCTATATGCGGTCGAAGTTCCTCGCCGAACGTGTCATTCTCGAAGCGGTAGCTCGTCATGGACTGAACGCTAAGGTCATGCGTGTCGGAAACCTCGCAGCCCGTAGCTATGACGGTGAGTTCCAGGCGAACTTCCAGACCAACAGCTACATGGGTCGACTCAAAGTCTTCTCCACCCTCGGTTGCTGTCCAATAGACGAGTACGACTCGCCGGCAGAATTCTCGCCGGTGAACGAGACCGCAAAGGCAGTCGTACTGCTCGCCTCCACACCGAAAGAGTGTAACGTCTTCCAGCCCTTCAACAACCATACCGACCTCCTGGGCGATATCCTTGCGGGCTTTGAGAAGATAGGCAAGTCCATCCGTTACGTGGAGGAAGACGAGTTCCAGCAGGCAATCCTTGAGGCCAGCAAAGACCCGAAGAAAGCCAGCCTCATGTCCGCTCTCTTGGCATACCAAGACATGACGCATGGACAGAAGGCGGTTACTATCGAGCGTGATAACCGCTATACCTCCGCCGCTCCTTTTCTCATCATTGGTGGGTTACGGGTTACTTTTTTCGGTTCTTCTCGATGTGGTAGAAGCCGAGGGTTAGGATCTTGATGATCACATCAAACAAGACTTGTACCCAGTCTCTGGTTTCGTTTTCGTTTGCCATAGATCACTCCTTTCTTTTTAGCCGTTATTGGACTCGAGTGCAGCTTTGCAGACTGCCCACAAGTACGCACGCATGGTCTTCTTGCCCTCCGGCAGATCCTTCTGTGCGTCGAACGCTGCTTTGTCGGCAGCAATGTGCTCCAGCGACTTGCGGCGGACTGCCACTGCTGCAGCTACAGCTGCGAAGGATGCACGTACAGCGGTCTCCTTCTGCGACAACTGGCGGTTGCTCTGGTCGTACGTGTCCCCCTTGCGGATGTACAGACGAGTGCAGTTAGGATTGGTGGTTGGAGCGGTACGGTGAGTACCGATCAGATAGTCACCATGATTGTGACCATTCACTTTCATAATTTAGTTCTTTTCGACAATCTCGATTCTTACCTCTCGATTGTCCTTTTGCTCAGCGAGCCACTTAGCGGTGAGCTCTTGCTCCATCTCCCGGCTGACGAGTATGCATCCTCGGCTGTGCTCGGGCTTCGTTCCGCGGTGAAACCGGATCCCTGACCTGCCCGGTACCTGACACAGGATCGGAAGCAACCGCTTGAACTTAGGGCTCATCGTCACCGCAATGCGGTAG
>CACZCR010000004.1:13775-161661 GCA_902779705.1 uncultured Bacteroidales bacterium
ACTCTCCGGTACGCTTGTTATAGTAATGACTGATCGCATAGAGCGTGCCTACCACGGCCTTGTCCTGAGCTTGTTCTCTGATTAACTTGTAGTACATGTGCGTTCGAAATTTTTTGCAAATATGCCCACAATTTTGGAGAGTTTGTTGGTAAATTTTACCAATCGTGCGGATTTAGTGGTGTTTTTTTGCCAAAATCTTGCGGATGGACTCCTCGGAGCACTCAAAATCGATGGCGAGGCGGGTGTAGAGTTCCATGACGGGCATGGTGCCATAGAGAAAAGTGGCCGCCTGTCGGATACGCTTATAGCGGGCGCGGGTGGTTGGTTTCATAGGCCTAATTGTTTTAGACATTGTTCAAATAATGCTCGGTTAGACACATAGGCGTTGTAACTCCCGTCAGGCAGTTTTTGACACATTGTGATACCGATTTTCTTGAGATCCTCGTGCACCCTCTTAGGGTCCGTGTGAGGTTTTAAAATGATTTTTGCCATAGGATAAACATACGATGTAATACCGATATAATACCGTTAGGGTCGCGGGGGTAGCCGCGAAGAGAGGACAGCCATGTGAAGGGACACTTGCCGGATAATATCCGGCGTAATGGACAACGTAGGGATGTCCGGATGATATCCGGACGGAATGGACAACGTGAAATGCGCACATGGATGTGCGCGGCATAGACGCTATTTCTTCTCATAGTAGACATTGCCGTGTTGGGGTTTGACCATTTTCCAGCCGTCCTGCTCCTCCGTCGTCCCGTACCGCGCATAGTAGTCGCGGTAGGTAAGGGTTAGCGGAAGGCGTTTCTTTGGTGCATTATCGCGAATGGCTAAGACCGGATTGTAGTGCACAAATCCGCCCTTTTGCAGTTTGTCGCGGATAGCACGGTAGATATGCCGCTGTTCTTCCAGCGTGTAGGTGTTCCATAGTTGTTCACACTCCGCCTTGTAATAGTCAGCAACGCTACCGTGCTTCTCTAACAATGACCAAATATGTTTAAAGGTCGACTCCATAAAAGGTTCTTCTTCTCATATATACTATGCAGGTATAAGAAGAAACTTTCTTTTTTAATTCTTTTTTGCTTCTTTTTTCTTATTACCTTTCTTTTCGGGGTTTACTACTCTTACTCGAGGGCTATCCATCCGATGTAGTTGATCACTTTGAAGCTGCGCCAGGCTTGGCGGTCGAGGTCGTAGTAACGAAAGACTTCGTAGTTGTCGTCCTGCACTCGCGGGCCGGTCGGGATGTTCTCAGTTGGAATGAGGTCAAAGCAGAGGGTGCCTCTGGCCTCGCGGATGTCGCCGTTGTCTTTGACGTAAGAGAAGCGGACGACACTGACTCGCATTGCGTTGCGTAGATGCTCGAGGTCCCAAGCGTCGAGCAAGGCGGATGAGCGACGTTGGTTGAGGGTGAGCGTCGGACCGCTGGTGATGATGGTCCGTACGGACAGCTCACGCTGTAGGATATTAGCCACCGACATGACGCGGCGTTGCTGATAAAATAAATTTTTCATAATGCTTAGTGTTCTAAAAATTCAACATGTTTTTCGATTTCTTCGTTCATCATAGCTTCGACATCGACTTTGTGGAAGTGCTTGGCGCGTATGGCTTCCAGTTCGGCTTGGAACTGCTCGTCGGAGAGGGTGCGTGGGTCTTGGAGTTCGCGCAGACGCTCATAGGTGAAGCAGTGGAGGTCGCCATCCGGGACGACCGACTCCAAGGCTTTGCGACGATTATCCGCTTTGCGGTGTTCGGAAAAGGAGAGCCAGCAAAGGAGGTTATCCGGTCGGTAGTCGAGCGGGTTGTTGATAAGATGATGACATTGGCCGAAATAAGGTTTACCTTTACTGTCGATGAAAGTCGGGCGTTCGCCGTAGAAGGTCTCGCCCATTATGACGTGGCATCTCTTATTTTCGAATTGCCTCATGGTGGGAGCGATATACCCTCTTCCTTTTTGTTTAGCGCGCATAGCAGGGCCATACGAGTGCATTAATTTTTGTCCTCGGTCACCGAGAAAATAGGCGCATCCTTCGCGTGCCCAGAGTCTGAGCCGAGGATGTCTTTTACAGCCGATTAGGTTGGCTGGAAGTTGATTAGAAATAGATGTGTTCATATGCATCGGATCTTTATGAGTGGCGACGTTGCCGACTCTCAAATCCGGTGCAAAGTTCAGGAAAAAAAATGACTCCCGATGTCTCGGAAGCCAATAATCAAATGAGAATCAAATGAATATCAAATGGTTTGATTTTTCAGTCAAATAGAAATCAAATGATTTGATAAAAAATCAAATGGAAAATATCAAAAATATGCCGCAAAATTCGGGTATTCATACGCACGCATTTCGGGGTAATGGGCACGCAAATTATCGAAGATCTGACGTTTGGAATGTCCCATAAAATTAAGAATACCTTGTGCTTGATAGCGTTTGAGAAAGGCTGCAAAATCGGTAGCGGTGCCTTTTGAGGCATTGCCTGTCATCATCTCAAACTCATCGAGAGTATAGATACCCTGTTCTTGGAGTTTCTCGCGGCAGATATAGATGCAGTATTCTTTAGGAGCAGGCTTTTCTTGTTGGGCAGTATGGGGAGCCTCGGCAGATGACGAAGAAGGCTGACTGAATCCGTAATAATTATTGATCGTACCGTAGTTAACGTTTTGCGTAGCGATATTGATTTGCTGGTATTTTTCTTCCATAGTAGTGAGTGTATATTTGAGTTGAGTATTTTCGGATGTCAGTAGGTTGACTTGTGTTTGTAGTTGCTGATTTTGCTCGACGAGTGCCGGTATATCGGTCAGGAAGTCCTCCATGGAGAAGCGTCGTTCGGCCGAGCGTAGGAAGCGGTCGTAGAGGGTGACGCCTTCTTCGAAGTCGGGGTCGCGGTTTTCGAGGATGACACTGCGACATTGGCGTGCCCGGAAGCCTTCGGTGCGAAGGAGCATAGCGGCAAGCACGATCATGATGACCTTGGCCAGCTGACGGTCTCGGCCGACGGACATAGCGGCGAGAGCTTCGTATTCGAGTTGGTCACCGGCGCAGTCGTTGGAGAACATGTATGCCGCGATATAGTGGGCGGCGTTCATCACGCGCACTATGGGGATAGAGATTTGGACACCGTTGTTGTCAAAATGGGTCTGCATCGAGTATAGCCCATCGATGAGTATCTCATCGGTGGGGAAGTCTCGGCAGAGTTCGTATTCGGTAGCTCTGTCTCTATAATATGGATAGTGCGAGAGCAGCAAAGTGTTTGTCTTATCCGTTTTAGTGGAAAAGGACTGCAAAGGTACTGAAAAAAAACGAGATTAGCAAATAAAATTTGCATATGTCACTTTTTTTTTGTACCTTTGTGCCTGATTTTGAGTAATTGCGTCCGGAGGCTCTCCGGTTGTGCCCGATTTTGAGTAAAATTGATACGAATACATTATGGCTCAGTTTAGTGACCAATATCTGCGGCTGTTGGCGGAGAAGTTTCCCGACCACAGCGCTGTGACCACCGAGATCATCAATCTCAGCGCTATCCTCAGTCTGCCCAAAGGGACCGAACATTTTGTGAGTGACCTGCACGGCGAGTCGAGTGCGTTCATACACATGATAAAGAACGCCTCCGGCGTGGTGCGCCGCAAGGTGGATGACCTATACGGCGAGCTGAGCGAGACCGAGAAGCGTGCGCTATGTGCGCTCATATACTATCCGGACGAGCGTATAGAGTTGGTCAAGCGCCAGTACGAAGGCGAGACGGTGGAGGGACTGAACGAGGGCTTCGCTTATGCGACGATAGAGGACTGGTATCGCCATCGGTTGCACCAAGAGGTGGCCGTGGCACGTGCGGTGACGGTCAAGTACAGCCGCTCGAAAGTGCGCAAGCTGCTGCCCAAAGAGTATAGCTATATCATCGAGGAGCTGTTGCACGAGTCGAGCCTGGAGCAGAAAGACCGCAACACGTACTATAACGCGATCATCGATGCGATCATCGAGACGCACGCTGCCGAGCAGCTGCTGATAGCGATATCGTATCTGATCCACTGTCTGACGATCGACACGCTGCATGTGGTGGGCGATATATACGACCGCGGATCGGGTGCGTCGAAGATCATGGATGTGCTGTCAACGGTGCGCGACTATGACATACAGTGGGGTAACCACGACATCGAGTGGATGGGTGCGATGATGGGCAACCTGGCGCTGATAGCTACGGTGCTGCGTGTGTCGATACGGTACGCCAACATCGAGACGCTGGAGGAAGGGTACGGTATCAACCTGCTGCCGCTCGCCAACTTCGCCATGGAGACCTATGGCGATGACCCCTGTACGATCTGGCAGACGCGCGATTTTGAGAACAACCCCCGACTGACCCGCTCGGCCCAGCTGATGGCCAAGATGCACAAGGCGATATCCATCATCCAGTTTAAGCTGGAAGGACAAACCGTCCTCCGTCATCCCGAATGGCATATGGACCACAGAGCGGTGCTCGACAAGATCGATTATGAAGGTGGAAAGTGGAAAGTGGAAGGCATAACGTACGACCTGCTCGACACCAATCTGCCGACGATCGATCCGAAGGACCCGTATGCGTTGAGCCAAGAGGAACAGGACCTGATGAACCAGTTGGCGAGGTCGTTCCGTAAGTCGGAGAAGATGCAGAAACATCTGCGGATGCTGTATAAGCACGGCTCGCTGCACTTGGTGCGCAACGGTTTTCTGCTGTACCACGCAGCTATACCGCTGAACGAGGACGGTTCGTTCCGCGAGGTGGAGGTGTGCGGCGAACGATGCAAAGGACGTAGGCTGATGGAGCGCATCGACGAGGTGGTGCGCGAGGCATACTACGGCACGGGCGAGGCGCAGCAGAACGCGTTGGACTATATGCTGTATCTATGGGAAGGCGAGAACTCGCCGCTGTATGACAAGGACAAGATGACGACGTTTGAACGCTACTTCATAGCCGACAAGAGCACGTGGGAGGAGAAGAAAGGAGCGTACTATGAGTTGGCCAACCGGCGCGAGGTGTGCGAGAACATACTGCGTGAGTTCGGCTTGTCGCCCAAGACAGGACGTATCATCAACGGTCATATACCGGTGCGTACGATCAAGGGCGAGACGCCTATTCGTGCGGAAGGACGAAGGTTTGTGATAGACGGCGGATTCAGCAAGCCGTATCAGGAGAAGACCGGTATAGCGGGGTATACGCTGATCTACAACAGCCACGGCATCCAGCTGGTGGAGCACGAGTCGTTTGAGTCGCGTGAGCAGGCGGTGTTGTCGGGTAGTGATATCCACAGTCGGGCTATGTTGGAGGACTTTAGCCAGCAGCGAATGCGGGTGCGTGACACGGACCGCGGCAAGGAGCTGCAGGAGCGTGTGGAGGCCTTGCGACAGTTGTTGCAAAAATGGAGCTAAAAGCCTAAATTGGCAGGTAGGGTGAAAAAAATAGCAAAAAAATTTGCATATATCAAAAAAATGTTGTAATTTTGCAGCCGTTTTTGTGATTAGACGTACAGAACAGGATCTATGGTAACGCGCCTACAATCGACTCAAGTGGAATTGGATGCCCTTCAGGTTGGGCAGTATGAGCTTGATTATGAGCTGGATAGTGAGTATCTGAGCAGTCAGGAGGCGACGGAGCTGTTGGGCGGTCAGGTGAAGGCCACTGCCCGAATGGACTTGCGCGAGAGAGACTTTGATCTCTATGTGGAGGTGAAAGGAGAGGTGCAAGTGGCTTGTGACCGGTGCCTGGACACGATGAGTCTGCCGGTAGATGCGTCTGACACGATAGAGCTGGAGGAGGACACGAAGACGATAGACCTCCAATGGCTCGCCTACGAACTGATCATTGTCAACCTTCCCCTGGTGCATAGTCACCCAGAGGGTGAGTGTAACCCTGCGATGCAGGATCTTCTCCAATCTCACCTATGTAGCACCATGCCGGAAGAGCCCGAAGACGATAGATAAAAAATTGTAAATTGTAAATTTGTAAATAAGTAAATAACTATGGCACATCCTAAAAGAAGACAATCGCACACCAGACAAGCGAAACGTCGTACCCATGACAAAGCCGTGATGCCTACGCTGGCAATCTGCCCGAACTGTGGCGCACACTACATCTATCACACTGTATGCCCGAGCTGCGGTTACTATCGTGGTAAATTGGCTATCGAGCAGGCTCAAGAGGCTTAAGACGGGTAAACTAACTGATTGATTACACGTATGGTATAGGCTTCGTCTCCTGCGTAGGGACGAGCCTATCTTTTTTGAAATTTAAGCCCGTGAGGGTGAAACAACAATTATTCTTATGTACGACAACAAAACACCCCGTCGACCGGCGGGATTCAGTTCCGAGTCATCCGAACATCGTAGACCGCGTTTCAACGCGTCAGACCGTCCTCGCTTCAATCCTAACGAGCGCTACAACGACCGCCCACGTAATGGCGAGTTCCGTCCCCGCACTGAGGATGGCGAACAGCGTCGCCCACGCACGCGTATCGGAGGCGAGCGCCCGCGTTTTGATAATAAGGTGAACGGAGGCGAGCACCAGCGATTTGATAATAAGGTGAAGCGCAACAGCGGCCTGTATTCGGAACGCAAACGTCAAGTTTATCAAGAGAAATACGAAGATCCCACCAAGCCTATTCGTCTGAACAAGTATCTGGCTAATGCCGGTGTATGCTCGCGTCGCGAGGCAGACGATTTTATCCTGGCAGGTGTGATATCGGTGAATGGTGAGATAGTGGACTCGCTCGGCGCCAAAGTGCTGCCGACGGACAAGGTGATGTTCCACAATCAGCCCGTTCGTCGTGAACGCAAAGTATATATCCTGCTCAACAAACCCAAGAACACCGTGACCACGACCGACGACCCTCAAGAGCGTAAGACTGTGATCGATATCGTGCGCAACGCCTGCGCCGAGCGTATCTATCCGGTAGGCCGTCTGGACCGTAACACGACGGGTGTGCTGCTGTTGACCAACGATGGTGATTTGGCAGCACGACTGACCCATCCTAAGTTCGGCAAGAAGAAGATCTATGCCGCTACGCTCGACCATGATCTGGACGAGGTGGATGAGGCTATACTGCGCAACGGCGTGGTGCTCGACGACGAGCGCATCGTGCCCGACGCGTTGGAGTTCCCCAAGGATGATCGCCGCCATATAGGCCTGGAGATCCACTCGGGACAGAACCGCGTGGTACGCCGCATGTTTGAGAAAGTGGGATACAAAGTGGTGAACCTGGATCGCGTGAGCTTCTGTGGCTTGACCAAGAAGAAAGTGGCACGCGGCAAATATCGTTTCCTCACCCCTAAAGAGGTGGCAATGCTCCAAATGGGCGCTTTTGAATGACGGCTATCGGATTTGACAATGACCAGTATATACGCATCCAGTCGGAGCACATCCGCGAGCGTATAGCGACCTTCGGCAACAAGCTCTATCTGGAGTTTGGCGGCAAGTTGTTTGATGATATGCATGCGAGTCGTGTGCTGCCGGGTTTTCAGCCGGATAGCAAGTTCGCCATGCTCACTCAGCTGCGCGACCGATTGGAGATCATCATTGTCATTTCGGCTTTGGACATCGAGAAGAACAAAGTGCGTCAGGACTTGGGTATCACCTATGACGAGGACGTACTGCGTCTGCGCGAGGAGTTTGTGGCGCGCGGGTTCATGGTCTCGGCGGTCGTCATCACCCACTACTCGGGTCAGCGATCGGCCGACGCCTACCGTATGCGTCTGGAGCGCCAAGGCATCAAGGTCTATTACCACTATACGATCGAGGGCTATCCGCATAATGTGGAGTTGATAGCTTCGGACGAGGGCTTCGGCAAGAACGATTTTGTGCCTACGGAGCGCGAATTGGTGGTAGTGACAGCACCCGGACCGGGTAGCGGCAAGATGGCTGTGTGTCTGAGTCAACTGTATAACGAGCACGCTCGCGGACGCGAAGCCGGATACGCCAAGTTTGAGACTTTCCCGGTGTGGAATCTGCCGCTCAGGCACCCGGTGAACGTGGCTTATGAGGCTGCGACGGCCGACCTGAACGATATCAACATGATTGACCCCTTCCATCTGGAGGCCTATCAGAAGACCGCGGTCAACTACAACCGCGACATAGAGATCTTCCCTGTGCTGGATGCGTTGTTCAGCTCGATCTACGGCACTAATCCGTATAAGTCACCCACCGACATGGGTGTGAACATGGTGGGATTCTGCATCAGCGATGATGCGGTGTGCCAAGAGGCCAGCAAGCAGGAGATCATTCGCCGCTATTTTGCGGCACTGAACCGCCTGGCTAAGGGCGATTGTAACGACCAAGAGGTGCAGAAACTGGCCCTGCTGCAGAAGCAGGTGGGTATCAACACGGCTTACCGCCGCACGACCGTGGCTGCGCGCGAACGCAAAGAGCAGTCCTTGGGTAACGCTTCGGCCGCTATTGAGCTGCACGACGGCACGATCATCACCGCCGAGGCTTCGCCTCTGTTGGGCTCATCGGCTGCGTTGCTGCTGAATGTGATCAAGCACATAGCCGGCATCGACCATGCAGCACGACTGTTGCCGGAGGCGATGATCGAACCAATCCAGCATACCAAGATTTCCTTCCTGCACGGTAAGAATCCGAGACTGCATACGGACGAGGTGCTGGTGGCACTGTCGGTGCTGTCACAACACGATGACAACTGTCGCCGCGCGCTGGAGGCACTGAGCCAACTGAACGGCTGCCAGATGCACTCGACCGTGATGCTCGGAGAGGTGGATGCGAAGACCTTCAAGAAGCTGGGCGTGGACCTGACCTGCGACCCGTCGAAGTCGTGAAAACGCACACATAAGCCACAAAAATCACAAGATACATAGTATTTTATACTATTATTCGAAAAAAACGCACATAAAATTTGCATATGTGCGTTTTTTTCCGTAACTTTGCGCCCGAAAAATAAAATCGCAAGAAAACACATGTCTGATAAACAACAATTTGCACTCATTGGCGCAGCCGGATATATCGCCCCGCGACACATCAAAGCGATCGCGGATACCGGCAACAATCTGATGGTTGCCTACGACCGTTTTGACTCGGTAGGACGCCTGGATAGCAGCTTCCCAGACTGCGCCTTCTTTACTGAAAACGAACAGTTTGACCGTTTCTGCTCGAAGCAGATGCGTACTGACAAGCCGCTGAACTGGCTGTCGATCTGTACGCCTAACTATACCCATGACGCGTTCATCCGCTACGGTTTGCGTATCGGATGCGATGTGATCTGTGAGAAGCCGCTGGTGCTGAACCCCTATAACATCGACAATCTCGTGGAGTTGGAACAGGAGACAGGACACAAGGCCTACACGATCCTGCAGCTGCGTCTGCACGATAAGATCCGCGCGCTCAAAGAGAAAGTGGAGCGCGAGACTGCGGCTGATCCGAAGAAAGTGTATGATGTGGACTTGACCTATATCACGAGCCGTGGTAACTGGTACTACGCGTCCTGGAAGGGTGATGTGCATAAGTCCGGCGGTATCGCAACGAATATCGGTGTGCATTTCTATGATATGCTGCAGTGGGTGTTCGGTCCGATGAAACAGAACATCGTACATGTGATGAGTTTTGACCGCGTAGCCGGATTCTTGGAGTTGGAGCACGCACGTGTGCGCTACTTCTTGAGCATCAACGCCGCTTGTCTGCCGGCTAATGCCGTGCAGGGTGAGAAACGTACCTACCGTACGCTCAATATCGACGGCGAAGAGTTTGAGTTCAGCCAGGGATTCACGGAGTTGCATACGGAGAGTTATCGCCAGATCTTGGCGGGTAAGGGCTTCCGTATCGCGGAGGCACGTCCGTGCATAGAGACAGTGGCCCAGATACGCCACGCGGAGCCGATCGGTTTGGTGGGCGACTACCATCCGCTGGCTAAGTTGCCGCTGGCTAAACATCCGTTTGGGTGGGACGAGAGACGCTAACGCGTATTTATGATTTCAAATTTATGATTTCAAATTTATGATTTGTGATTTATGATTTATAAATTTAGAAACATAGTTTTTCTGGCGGTAGTGGGCTTGGCTTTGGCGTCGTGTGTGACGGCACGCAAGGTCAACTATATGCAGAAGCCGGACAAACAGATACCGTCCTATACCGACACCCTCGCGTTTGAGGACTATAAGTTGCGTATAGGAGACCGGTTGTATGTGTATGTCTATTCGGTGGATGAGAAGATCCAGAAGATGTACAACGCCGGCGGTACGAACGCTTCGCAGATGCGTCAGCAGATGGGACAGGGTGGAATGTACGGTTCGTATGACCTGTACACCTATCTGGTGGACGAGGAGGGTAACATCGAGTTTCCGACGATTGGTAAGTTGGCGGTTCAGGGCAAGACCTGCCGCGATGTGAAGTATATGCTGGAGGCAGAGCTGAGTACGCTGTTGCGCGACCTGCCGGGCTATAGCACGATCTCGTGCGAGGTGAATATCGTCAACCGTTCGTTCTCCGTGATTGGTGCCAAGAGCGGCCGGTATAACATCAACAAGGAGAAGATGACTATCTTCGAGGCCTTGGCTTTGGCGGGCGACCTGGGTGATTTCAACAGCCGCAAAGAGGTGAAACTGATTCGCGAGATCAACGGCGTGACGACCATCAAGACTTTTGATGTGCGTTCGGAGGATATCGTCAACTCAGAGTACTACTACATTGAGCCGAACGATATCATCTATATCCGGTATATACCGGGTTACAGCTTCGGTATCAACCACGTGACGACCGTGATTGGTGTGACGGCCTCGACGATCTCGTTTGGTGCGTTTATCTACTCGATCATACAGACGGGTATCAACCACGTGAACAAACGTAAAAACGGTGATTATGACAAGAAAGGAGGCGACCAATGAAAAAGCTAGTCTATATAGCCTTGTTGGTGTGGGCGGCTATCTCTTTCAGCGGCTGCTATAGCCATCGTGTGATCGGCTATCTGCAGGATTCGACCAAGCAGAACCCCTTGCCGCAATACGACTCGGTGCCGTATGAGCCATACCGTATCCGCGTGAACGACGAGATCATCTACCGTATCATCAGTCTCGACGAGCAGATGAGCAAGATGTTGGGTACCAACACCTATACCTCCGGTCAGTATGCCAACTCCTATCGTGTGCACTCGGACGGCACGATCGACTTGCCGTTCTTGAAGCCGGTGAAGATACAAGGACTGACCGAGGTGGAGGCACAGGAAGTGGTGCGTGATGCGTTCCGTGAGATAATACCGGATGCGGATGTGAAGTTGACGTTGTACAACAAGTATTTCTCCGTGATAGGTGATGCCCATTCGGGACAGTTCTATATCTATAAGGAGAAGATGAATATCTTCCAGGCCCTGGCGATGACAGGCGATGTGATGAACAGCGGAGACCGTCGTCACATACGTATCATCCGTCCTAAGGATGGAGGCGAGGAGCCGGAGATACTGGAGTTTGATATCCGTACGAACACGATCATCAATTCGAAGTACTACTATATATATCCCAACGATGTGATCTATGTGGCACGCACCAAGGATAGCTTCTATCAGGTGAACAACTACGCCGGTGTGCTGGGATTGATCACCAGTTCGGTGGGACTATTGACATCGGTATTAACCTACTTGCAATTCCTATATAAATAACACGCTATGAGTGGAAATAACAATTATACAGATTCCGGTAACAGCAACTACCTATACGGCGATCCGTATGGCAGTTCGGCGTACGGTAATAGCCAATATGGCAACGCGTACGGCGCAGGCGTCTATAGCGCCAACCGCATGTATACCGGGGGTAACGCCCAGTACGGCAATGCCCAATACGGCAATGGCCAGTATGGCAACGGCCAGTATGGCGGCGACCAAGGCGATGATCCGTTAGAACAGCAGATGCAGTTCAACCCCATCGAGTGGTTGTTCACGTTCATACACTATTGGTATCTGTTTGTGATCTTTGTAGGTATCGCTCTTGGTTTGGCGATGCTCAAGAACCGCAAATGGATTCCTTCGTACTACTCGCAAGGAACGATGGTGATCAAGGAGAACACGGGCTATGGAGGCGCGCAGAGCAACCTGATGCAGGGTTTTGGTTTGGACGTGACATACACCAATGTCAACAATCAGATCATCATGCTCGGTTCGTACGACCTGATCTGCCGCGTGGTGGACTCGCTGCCGTTTATGCAGACTGAGTATATCACCCAGGGTAAGTTCAAGACCCGTAACTTGTACCGTGAGTCGCCGATCTTGGTAGAGCAGGAGCGTATCGACCAAGCGGCCTATCAAGACATGTATGAGATAACGTTCAACGAGGACGGTACGATGCGTGTGCGTTCGACGGCCGTAGAGGACAGGGTGGATATTGTGGCGCGGTATGGTCAGAAGATTGATTGTGAGATGTTTACCATCACTATCTGGCCGACCGAGTTGATGATCAACCAGGGTAAGATCTACATCCGTTTCCGTACGCGTGAGTCCTTGGTGGATGAGTTTATGAACCGCCTGGAGACCTCCTTTGTGGCCGAGGGAAGTACGGTACTGGGATTGTCGCTTACCTCGGAGACTCCACAGCGAGACTGCGAGTTTATCGACAAGCTGATGGAGACCTATCTGCAGAAGACCTTGGAGGAAAAGAACGAGGTGGCAGAGAACTCTATTCGCTTCATCAACAGCCAGTTGGGTGTGATAGAGGACTCGCTGGATGTGAGTCGTCGTGCGATGACCAATTTCCGTCAGGCGAACAAGTTTATGGACGTATCGACCTATGCGGGCCAGCTGCTCAGCAAAGCTGAGGGCTACGACCAGCAGATGCAGGCGTTGCGTCTCAAAGAGACCTATTTCGACTACCTGACCAAGTATCTGAAGACCAATATCGAGAGCGGTTCGGTAATCGCTCCTTCGACCATGGGCCTGAACGAGCCGATGTTGTCCTCGTTGGTACAACAGCTCAACGACCTGCGTGTACAGCGTGGCGAGTTGTCGGAGCGAAACGTGTACTACGCCAAGTACTCCAAGGATATGGATAATGTCAAGGAGGCTATCACGGAGGTGGTGCGTTCCATGCGCGCGCAATTGGATATAGAGAAGAACAACATCCTGCAGCATGCAGCCGAGGTGGAGGGCGAGATCATGACCCTGCCCGCCAAGGAGCTGGAGATGGTAGGTATAGAGCGTAAGTATAATATTGATGACAACTACTACACCTTCTTCCTGCAGAAGCGTGCCGAGGCCGAGATCCAGAAAGCCAGCAACACGCCTGACAATCAGATCATGGACAAAGCGCGTACGACGGCTATCATGAATGCGTCTACCAAGCAGAAGACGATGACCTCGTACCTGATCGTTGGATTCATCATTCCGCTGGTGTTGATCGTGCTCAGCGAGTTGCTCAACAACAAGATCCGTTCGCCTAAGGACCTGCTCAAGTTGCGTATGTTCCACCTGATCGGAACGGTTCGTCACGCCAGAAACCAGAACCCGACATTGGTTCGTGCTCGACCCAAGTCGTCCTATAGTGAGATGCTTCGCTCGATCCGTACGCGTATGGAGTTTGTGGTGAAGCGTAAAGATAAGCTGGTGATATCGGTTACTTCGACCGAGTCCGGTGATGGTAAGACCTTCTTGTGTTCGAACCTGGCAGCGCTGTATGCGATGACCGGTAAGAAGACGATCTTGGTCGACCTGGATATCCGTAAGCCGAACCTGCATACCAAGTTGGGTATGGAGAATGGCGACGGTGCGACCAACTACCTGATCGGCGACTGCGAACTGGATGATGTGATCATCACCGATACGCCGTTCTCGTTCGATCTGATGCGTGCCGGTACGGTGCCGCCTAACCCGGGCGAGTTGATTCACTCAGACCGTATGACCGAGATGATCAACACCCTGCGCGAGCGTTATGATTACGTGGTGATCGATACATCGCCTATCGGTCTGGTACCGGATGCGTATCCGCTGATCAACCAAACGGATATATGCCTGTTCGTGGTACGTTGTATGCAGACCAACAAGGGCTTGTGTAAGTTGACGCTCGATCAGGTGGCCGAGGTGGTTGACAACCCTGAGAAGATCCAGCTCGTATTGTCCGATATACCTATCGAAGGCCGCTTCGCTTACGGAGGCTACGGCTACGGATATGGCTACGGCTACGGATATGGCTACGGCTACGGCTATGGTGGCTACGGCTACGGCGCATACGGCTACGGCCGCAAGAAACGTAACTCTATTTATGGTGGCTCCAGCCGTCGTAAGACAGATAATAACATCTACAACTATTATCACGACGACGAGGAGGAAGAGCAGGAGACAGAGAACAACGAGAATACTAATGTGAATACCAAATAAACGTAGATATATGATGAGAAAACGTATATTTGTAACGATTGTAGCAGCGCTCAGTATGTTGAGTGCTGCTGCCAACACCCTTTACACCCATGATGGGACCGTCAAACAGTCGTATAACTTCCTATTCTATACCCCGGACAGCTATAAGCCCGAGTCAGAGACCAAGCTGCCGCTGATCGTGTTCTTGCACGGCCGCAGTCTGAGTGGCACGGACCTGAATCGTGTTCGTCGTTACGGCTCGCTGAGCGCTATCCAGTACGGGCGTAAGATAGATGCGCTCATCCTGGCGCCGCAGAGTCCCGGAGAGAAATGGAATCCTGAGAAGCTGAACCGACTGATCGACTGGACGTTTGAGAACTACGACGTCGATACCAATCGCGTGTATGTGATTGGTATGAGTATGGGTGGATACGGTACGATGGACTACGTGGCAGCCTATCCGCATCGTGTGACGGCGGCTATAGCTATGTGCGGTGGTATATCTTCGCTCAACAACGCGCCCAAGATGAAGGATGTGCCTCTGTGGATCATCCACGGCACAGACGACAAGGCGGTGCCGGTTGCTAAGTCAGACGAGGTGTTTGCCAAACTCAACGAGTCCGGCAAACCTCATCAGACGCACTATGACCGTCTCGACTCGGTCAACCATGCTATGCTGGCCCGTATGTTCTACCTCAACGAGACCTACAAATGGCTGTTTGAGCATACGCAGAAGGGTAAGAAGAATACGATCCGGCCTACGTTTGATGTACGTCGTTTGTTGCCGGGTGCATACAAGGGGCTGCGCTCCAACTCGGTGACTATCAAGGTGGAGCCGGGCAAACCCAAACCTGCTCCTGCTCCCGCAGTAGAGCAGCAAGATACGTTGGCCAAGACTGCTCCTACAACGGCTACCACTGCGCCGACCGCTCCTAAGGACTCGACGATGTCGGCTGAGGAGGCTAAGCGTCTGGCAGCTGAGAAAGCGGCTCGCGAGAAAGCCGAGAAAGCGGCGGCTGCCAAGTTAGCAGCACAGAAGAAAGCGGCGGCTGAAGCTGCAGCTAAGAAGAAAGCGGCCGAGGAGGCTAAGAAGAAAGCCGCTGAAGAGGCTAAACGCAAAGCAGCCGAGGAAGCTAAGAAGAAAGCTGCCGAAGAGGCCAAGAAGAAAGCCGAAGCAGCCAAGTGGCACGTAGTGAAGTCCGGCGAGAGCCAGTGGTCGATAGCCAACAAGCATGGTATATCGGTTGATCAGCTCCGCAAGATGAACAAACTGACCGACAAGTCAGTCATCCAGCCCGGACAGAAACTGAGAGTTAAATATTAAGAAAAACCATAAAAATCTGATATCTTATGAAACACGTACTATTAGGCGATGAGGCGCTGGCTCAAGGTGCTATTGATGCAGGCTTGAGCGGTGTCTATGCCTATCCGGGAACACCTTCTACTGAGATCACGGAGTATATCCAACTCCACGAAGCCAAACATCCTTCGGGCATCTTCTGCCGCTGGGCCTCCAACGAGAAGACCGCTATGGAGGCTGCGTTAGGTATGGCTTACATGGGTAAGCGAGCCCTTGTGTGTATGAAGCACGTGGGAATGAATGTCTGCGCCGATGCGTTTATGAACGCCGCCATCACAGGCGTCAACGGCGGACTGGTGGTAGTGGCAGCCGACGATCCGTCGATGCACTCGAGCCAGAACGAGCAGGACTCACGTTTCTATGCCAAGTTTGCAATGATCCCTTGCCTGGAGCCCTCCAGCCAACAGGAGACCTACTCGATGACACGTTATGCGTTTGAGTTGAGCGAACAACTCAAGACCCCGGTCTTGCTGCGCGTCACTACCCGTATGGCCCATAGCCGCGCGGTGGTAGAGACGGTGGATACGCCTCGTGAGCAGAACACGATGTCGCTGCCCGAGAACGTGCAGCACTTCATCTTGCTGCCCGCTTTTGCCAAACGTAACTATGCTGAGTTGGTGGCTAACCAGCCGCTGTTCATACAGCGTAGCAATGAGTCGGTTTATAACAGCTACACCAAAGGCACTAAGCCCAAGAAAGCGATCATCACGACCGGTATAGCGTACAACTACCTGATGGAGAACTACGACCCCGCTGAGGGACGTTCGATACTTAAGATCACCCAGTATCCGCTGCCTACCGCCCTGATCGAGCAGATGGTTAAGGACGGCGCAGAAGAGGTGCTGGTCATCGAGGAAGGACAACCCGTAGTGGAGGAGTTGATACATGGTCTGGTGCCTTCGACGATAGAGGTCAAAGGACGTCTGACAGGCGATCTGCCGCGCATGGGTGAGTTGAGCCCTGATAGTGTTCGCGCAGCCTTGGGTATGCCGGCCTTGGAGACCAAACAGGCTGATGACATCGTCGTAGGCCGTCCGCCTGCTCTATGTCAAGGATGTGGACACCGTGATGTCTATGCCGCGCTCAACGAGGTGGCACGCGAGTACCCGCAGCCACGTATATTCGGCGATATAGGCTGTTACACCCTGGGCGCGCTGTCGCCCTTCCATGCTATTCATGCGTGTGTAGAGATGGGTGCTTCGGTGACCATGGCCAAGGGTGCTGCTGATGCAGGCCAACATCCGGCTATAGCGGTCATTGGTGATAGTACCTTCACCCATTCGGGAATGACGGGTCTGCTGGACTGTGTCAATACTAAGGCCAATGTGGTGGTACTGATATCCGACAACTTGACCACTGGAATGACAGGTGGACAAGACTCAGCCGGTACAGGACGCATCGAGCAGATATGTTATGGTCTGGGCGTCGAACCCGAACATGTACGCGTGGTGGTACCGCTGCCTAAGAACATGGACGAGATCAAACAAGTACTACGCGAAGAGATTAACTATAACGGCACTTCGGTAGTCATCGCTCGCCGCGAGTGTATACAGACACTCAAACGTCATCTCAAGGCCGCTAAAAAGAACAGTTAAACCGTCAATCGTCAAAACCATGAAGAAAGATATTATCTTAGCAGGCGTCGGCGGACAGGGAATCCTGTCTATCGCCACAGTCATAGGAGAAGCAGCCATGCAAGAGAACCTCTATCTCAAGCAAGCCGAAGTACACGGAATGGCTCAGAGGGGTGGAGATGTCCAATCTAACCTGCGTTTGTCGTCCGAGCCTATCATGAGTGACCTTATCCCGCAGGGTGGGGCAGACCTGATCATCTCGCTCGAACCCATGGAGGCACTTCGTTACATCCAGTATCTCAAACCCGACGGATGGATCGTGACGGCTAGCAATGCCTATGTCAACATCCCTAACTATCCGGAGTTGGAAGAGTTGCTAGCGCATGTGCGTGCACATAAGAACCATGTATTATTAGATGTCGAGACACTGGCCAAACAGGCGGGTGCACCCGCTCAAGCTGCCAATATGGTGTTGCTGGGAGCAGCTATTCCGATGCTGGGCATCGAGCATGATAAGGTCATGGCCGGTATAGCACGCGTCTTTGCCCGCAAGGGAGAGGCTGTCGTTGCGTCCAATAGCGCAGCTGCAGAAGCCGGATACCAACACTCGTGTCAAACTACTCAACAATAGAGCGTATGACTTTTCCGTTAGATAAACAACAGGTTGACTCCGTATGCAGGCAGTTTGGTCTGCACAATTTCCATGAACTGGGTACGGCTTCTATCCGCCAGCTGGTGGGTGTGGTCAAGGATATCGAACGTGCCACAGGCGTGGAGTTTGTGCATATGGAGATTGGTGAACCCGGTTTGCCGGCTTCCGCTATCGGCATCGAGGCAGAACACCAAGCCCTGCTCAACGGATGCGGATCGCACTATCCTAATATCGTCGGTATCCCGCAGGTCAAACGCTGGGGAGCTGAGTTCCTACGCGCTTTTGCCAATATCGACCGACCGGATGAGTGTGTCATCCCTACCGTGGGATCGATGCAGGCGGCGTTTGCGCTCAATATGTTGATTTCCCAGCTGGATGAGAAGAAGGACACGATCCTCTTTGTCGATCCGTGTTTCCCGGTGCAGAAGATGCAGTGCCGCGTCATAGGCACGCGTGTGGAGGCTTTTGATCTGGCAGACCATCGTGGGGATAAACTGCGTGCTGAGTTGGAGCGCCATTTCCAGACCGGACGCATCGCAGCGGTGCTCTATTCCAATCCTAACAATCCGACTTGGATGTGCTTGGAGGATAGCGAGCTGAGGATCATCGGCGAGTTGGCTACCCAATACGACGTGATCGTGCTCGAGGACTTGGCGTACTTCAATATGGACTTCCGCGACCCTAATCGCGGTGTGCCTTATCAGGCACCGTATCAGCCTTCGGTGGCTCCGTATACACACAACTGCGTACAGCTGGTTTCGTGCTCTAAGATGTTTAGCTACGCCGGCCAACGCGCCGCATATGTATCTGTTGATCCGGTATTGGCGCATCGCGAGTATCCGGCTTTAGGTGCTCGTCTGGGCAGCAGAGGTGAGTTTATTCAGGCTTTTGCGTACCATTTCCTATACGCGCTGTCCAGCGGTGTATGCCACTCGGTGCAGTATGGTATGGCGGCAATGCTGCAGGCGGCTTGCGAAGGACGACTCAACTATGTAGCCGACACCCGCGAGTACGAGCGAAGGGCGGCTAAGATCAAAGAGCTACTGGTCAAGAACGGTTTCCACATTGTTTACGACAAGGACGACCAACAGGAGGTAGGAGACGGATTCTTCTTCACGTTCGGTTATAAAGACTGGACGGGTGAGAAACTGGTCAACAAGCTCATCTACTACGGTATATCCGCGATCGCTCTGTCCTCTACCGGCGCTACCAGACAAGGGATGCGTGGTTGTGCTTCCGCTATCAGAGACGACCAGTACGAGGAACTCGATCGCCGCTTGGCTAAGTTTAACGAGGATTTTGAGAACGAATAAAACGGGAGCTGTCCTATGAGTAAATATAATTATGTAACCCCCGAAGAGGCTGTCAAACATGTCAAGTCCGGAGATACGATCGTGGTACAGGGTTCGACCTCAATCCCGACCGTGCTGCTCAATGCCTTGACAGCCAGAGCGTCTGAACTACGCGATGTCAAGCTTATCTCCGGTTTTGGTATCCATCCGGAGGATGCGCCGTATGCTAAGCGCGAACTGATAGACTCTTTCCGTGCACTGTCGATATTTGTGCCCAACACCCTTCGCCGCGCGATGAAAGAGGGTGTGGCGGATACGATCCCGTGCTTCTTGGGTGAGGTACCCAGCCTGTTTCGTAGCGGTTTGATACCGGTGGATGTGACGTTTTTGAATGTATCCGAACCGGACGAGAACGGCTATTGCTCGTATGGTATATCAGCCGATATCGCTTTCTCGGGTGCCGAGTGCTCTAAGGTGATCATTGCTCAGGTCAACAAGTATATGCCCCATCTCTACGGCGATCCACTGATACACGTCAGCCAGATCACGGCTATGTGTCGCTGTGATGTGCCACTGGTGGAAGTGCCGACACCCGTGCCTAATGAGATAGAGACCAAAATCGGTAACTATGTGGCCTCCGAGATACCCGACGGGGCCACCTTGCAGATTGGTGTGGGCGGTATTCCGAATGCGGTCATCAACGCCCTGCGCCATCATAAACATCTGGGCTTGCATACTGAGGCTATCACCGACGGTGTGCTGCCTTTGATAGAGAGTGGGGTGATAGACAACTCGCTCAAGAAAGTGCTGCCCGGTAAGTCGGTAGGTAGCCTTGTGTTGGGTTCGCGTCATCTGTATGACTTCGTGGACCACAACCCCGATTTTGTCATTCGTGACGTAGCTTGGACCAACGACCCGCAGATCATTCGCCAGAACCCAAAAGCGATGGCCATCAACTCAGCCGTTGAGGTCGACTTGACCGGTCAGATCTGTGCCGATTCGATAGGCGAGACCATTATCTCGGGTGTAGGCGGACAGCACGATTTTATGTACGGAGCGGCACTGTCTGAAGGCGGCAAGTGCTTCATTGCCCTACCCAGTATGACCAACAAAGGGCAGTCGAAGATCGTGGCACGTCTGGCTCCCGGAGCCGGGGTGGTGACCACACGCTTCCAAGCCCAGTATATCGTCACCGAGCATGGTATAGCCTTCTTGCGCAACTTGCCGCTGGCGGATAGAGCCAAAGCATTGATCAAGATAGCCGACCCGTCGGTGCGCGAAGACTTGGAACGCGCAGCCGTAGAGCGGTTCGGTATAGGATTCTTACGATTGAAATAACAAGCCTTAAAAATCGATATTAAAAAGATAGCAGGACCCGTTTAGCGAAGTCCTGCTATCTTGTGCAATTGAACGCTCAGCCGCCAGAACGGATGTGACATGATATAGCGTACGGTCTCGTCTAAGTTGTCATTGCTGTCGTTCTCCCACTCGTCAAAACTCTCCATCAGCAGTTCGCCGTTATAGCGCAGCGGCTGCAACATCCAGTGCTCGGCTTCTAGATGCTCGCGCCAGACTTCGGGACTGTAAGTGCCGGTGAAGACCACCTTGACTTCATTCACTTTCTTGAGTGACAGTCGGCTGCCCTGTTTAGGGGAACAGGTGATCCAGTCGATGCCGTCGGGTAGGGAACGGGTACCGTTGGTCTCGATGCAGATATAGAATCCGGCATCGTGTAGGGCGTCTATGAGCTCTTTGTCCACCTGCAGACTCGGTTCGCCGCCGGTCAACACACACATCTTGCGTCGTGGGTTGTCGATGTCGTATAGCGACAAGGCTTCGCTGACGATCTGCTTGGCTGTCATCTTATGGTACTCCGCAAAATCGGTATCGCACCACGGACAGCGCAGGTTGCAGCCGCTGAACCGCACAAACACCGCTGGGATACCACTATGGGCTCCCTCTCCCTGCAAGGTGTAGAATATTTCGTTGACTTTATAATTCATAGGTAGACCTAGGTCATCCTAGGTAGTCCTAGGTCGCCCTAGTCTTTTTCGTAGATGGCTACGTTGCCTTCGCTCTCTTGGACAGAGACCTTGTAGCAGTTTTCTACATGGTCGCAGATCCAGCGGGCGATGTTCTCAGCCGACGGGTTGACGTCCAGTACCTCGTTGATATACTTGTGATCAAAGGTGTCCTTTACCACCTGCTTGATGTGTGTGAAATCGGTGACCATGCCGTCCTGATTCAACTCTTTGGCACGGCAATAAACCACAATGATCCAGTTGTGACCATGCAGGTTCTCACACTTGCTCTCGTATGACAGCATCAGATTGTGTGCTGCCGAGATCTCTATTGTTTTTTGGACATAAAACATAATGTCATTTACTATTTAGTCATTTACGATTTGGTTGTAGTAGCCCGCGTCACGCAAGGCCTCTTCGCGTTCGCGGCACGTACCGCATACGCCGCAAGGTTTTTCTTCACCCTTGTAGCAAGACCAGGTCTCGTCATAGTTGATACCCAACTTCATGCCGCGGCGTACGATATCTGCCTTGGTGATGTTGGTGTAGGGTGTCAGCAGTTCAACCCCATTCCATGTGCCGGCCTTAGTGGCTTGACTCATCGCTTCCACAAACGCCGGTCGGCAGTCCGGATAGATCGTATGGTCCCCTGCATGGTTTGCCAGCATGATATACTGCAGGCTGCTGTTCTCCGCCAGCCCGGCAGCTATAGACAACATAATGCCGTTACGGAACGGCACAACAGTCGATTTCATATTCTCTTCGTCATAGTTGCCCTCGGGAATGGCATCTGCACCCTCCAACAGAGAGGAGCGGAAAAACTGCTTGATAAAAGGCAGACGAACCACCATATGCGGTATACCCAAACGCTCGCAATGCAGTTTGGCAAACACCAACTCGCGGTCGTTATGATTACTGCCGTAGTGGAACGTCACCGCCAAGGCGATACGTTCGCTATATTCATACAGCATCGTAGTGGAATCCAAACCACCTGATAGAACGATCAAACTATCTTTCATAATTGACGATTAGACGATTGAGATTTAACGATTGATGGACGATTGTTTGAATTGTTCGATTAATCGTTGGTTCTTCAGGTCTTGGTGATCCTCGTCGGCATAGTTGGCAAACGGATAGATACTGATGCCTCCTCGGGGCATAAAATAGCCGATCACCTCTAAGTACTTGGGATCCATCAGCTTGACCAGGTCCTTCATGATGATGTTCACGCAGTCTTCATGAAAATCACCGTGGTTGCGAAACGAGAATAGGTAGAGTTTCAACGATTTGCTCTCTACCATCCGCTCGCGCGGGATATAACTGATGTAGAGGTGGCCAAAATCGGGTTGACCGGTCTTGGGACAAAGGGTGGTAAACTCCGGGCAGTTGAAGGTGACGAGATACTCGTTCTCCGGATGTTTGTTTGGGAAAGTCTCCAGCACTTCGGGATTATACTGATCCGAATACTGAACGTGCTGGTTGCCAAGCAGGGTAACGCCCTGCAGCTCGTTGTCTGTTCGCATAGATGTTTTCAGTTTTTTTGTTATGGGAGGAAAAACATTAGCTCCCCGGTTAATCTATTCAAAAAAAGGAGCTTTTCGCTCCTTCTTCTGTTCTCTTGTGTGTCCCCCGAGAGGCTCGAACTCTCGACCCACTGATTAAGAGTCAGTTGCTCTACCAACTGAGCTAGGGAGACTCGCTTGCATTAGAACTCGCGCGGCAATGAAGTCGTCGTAAGTCACCTCTGACGCAAAAGCGGGTGCAAAGGTACTGCTTTTTTTTGATATACGCAAATTTTTAGGCAATATTTTTGCAAAAAAGTGCACTTTTGTGGTATTTTAGGACAATTATAATGAAGAAAAGCGCCATTTCGACGCTTTTCTTAGGTGTATGATCCGTTTTGTAGGATAGGCTTATTGGTGTTGTTCGCGCAGCAGGTCGGTCACCTCTTTGACGGGGTTGAAGGTCGATACAGGCACCTCTACAAAGATCGTGTGCCATCTGGACATCGCACCGTTCCACAGACCCGGCAACTCCAGTGCCAACAGGTCTTTGCCGTCTTTGGACTTATGCGAGATAAAGCCTGTCTCCGGATCTACAAAGTCGGGCAAGTTGAACGGCTGGCCGTTCACATCCTTGGTAGCACACACCAGATCCACCGGATTAAAGTGGGTGGACTTGGCCATCAGCGACGGGTCACTGATCTGGCTCGACTCCAAGATCTGATACGAGATCGAGCCATCTTTCTCGCGTACCAAGAACGGTCCGCCGCCGGGCTCTCCCGTGTTCTTCACTACGCCGCATACGCGGATAGGACGCATCAGTTTCTGGCGCTCCTCGTCGCTCAGATCCGGGTTCTGGAGCTGGTCGAAGATCTTCTTCTGCTCCGTCACCAGTACGCCGGCCAGGATCTGCTTATAGCGGATCGTATCTTTCTTGAGTTTGTCAGGTACGACGTTGTCGATATTCTTAATGAAGATCACATCGGCATCCTGCTGGTTGAGGTTCGCTATCAGCGCCCCGTGTCCGCCCGGGCGGAAGAGCAACGAACCGTCTGCATTGCGGAATGGACCACCATTCGGATCGCCGGCCAAAGTGTCGGTCGAAGGCAACTGCTCCGAGAAAGTGATGTCGTACTTGACGCCGTATTTCTTCTCATACTCAGCCAAATGGTCGGCTATATGTTTGCGGAACAAAGGCAGATGCTCATGCGAGACGGTGAAATGCAGATGTACCTTGCCTTCCGATGCCGCATACTGCGCACCCTCTACCATGTGCTCCAACGCAGGCGTACGTGCGCCGTCGCGGTAATTATGGAAGAGCAACAAGCCCTTCGGCAACTTTCCATACTGCATGTCTTCCAGCAGATAGCGTACTGCCTCTTGACCCTGCTTGCCCTCCAGCTGAGAACCGAAAGCAAAATACGGTATATGCGCCAAGAATTCGGTTGCGGTCTTGTTCTCCTCGCCGGTCTCCAGGTACTCGAACAGCTTTTTGAACATACGGCTGGCTGCACCCGAAGCAGGCACAAACTTCAGGATCTTATGTCCCTCGGCCAGATAGTCTTGCCAAGCTTGGATATACTGTTCCTGCTCGGCTTTGGTGGGCACCAAAATACCGTTACCTTTCGATGCGGGAGCGACGATGTCTAAGGCAGGAAAACCTGTTTTGAACGATTCCAATTGGGCTTCGGCTTGCTCTACCGAGATACCGCGAGCCTCCAATTGTTTGAGATCAGAAGATGTGAATGTCATAGGTATTGTGTTTTAAAAATCCATTTCGGCTACAAAGATACACAAAAAAAAGCATATACGCAAATAAAACTATAGATTTTTTTGTATATATCAAAAAAAAGTTGTATCTTTGCGCCCGAAATAGAGATTTATGAAAAATATAGCTTTTATTATCAATCCGATCTCGGGTACGCAGAACAAGCGTAAGTTGCCTAAAATGATTCGTGAGACACTCGACCACGACCAGTGGCTTGAGAATATCGTCTTCACCGAGCGCCCAGGACACGCTGAAGAGCTGGCGCGCCAGTTCTCGCGTATGGGCTTTGATGCCGTAGTGGCTGTAGGAGGCGACGGCACGGTCAATGAAGTGGCACGTGGCTTGCGTGATACCAACACGGCTATGGGCATCATCCCTATGGGTAGCGGCAACGGCTTTGCGCGGCACCTCAATATACCGGTGCGTACTACCCGCGCGATTGAGATGATCAACCACTCCGAGCCGATCCGTGTCGATTACGGTTTGGCCAATGATATGCTTTTTGTCAGCACCTGCGGCACAGGCTTTGATGCCCTGATAGCTGAGCAGTTTGCCGGCTCTACGCGTCGCGGATTTATGACCTATCTGCAGAACGTGTTCAAGGATGTTCTACGTTATCGCGCCGAGAGTTATCACCTCAAGGGCGAAGGCATAGACGTGACTCAGAAAGCTTTTCTGATGACTTTTGCCAATGCCAGCCAATGGGGTAGTGAAGCCTATATAGCGCCCAAGGCAAGCCTTCAGGACGGCCTGATGGATATATGTATTATGAGCAAGAGTGCCTTGCTGGGAGCCCCCGAACTGGCGCTGCGATTGTTCACCAAGTCCATCGACAACAGCCTGTTTATGGACACTCTCCGCACCCGCGAGATCTGGGTGGAGCGCGAGTCGGCTTCGGCCTTCCATATAGACGGAGATCCGGTAGATATGCCTAAGAATATTCATGTTAAGATTGTACCGGACGGCCTGTGCGTACTGGTAGAAAAACGATTCTAAAAACCCAAGAACCTAGGTCCCTGGGAGCCTAGGATCCTAGATAAAAAAACTATGACGATCAAAATTATCAACAAGAGCACTAATCCTCTGCCGCGCTATGAGAGCGAACAGGCAGCAGGGATGGATATACGGTGTAACATCGCCGAACCAATCACCCTCCAGCCGCTGGAGCGCAAACTGATCCCTACGGGGCTATTCATCGAGCTGCCTGCCGGCTACGAGGCGCAGATCCGTCCGCGTAGCGGTCTGGCCCTCAAGCGTGGCCTTACCGTACTCAACACCCCGGGAACGATCGATGCCGACTACCGTGGCGAAGTGGGTGTCATACTCATCAACCTTAGCGGCGAGGCACAGACCATTGAGCCGGGCGAACGTATATGCCAGATGGTGATAGCCCGTCACGAACAGCCGGAGCTGGTAGAAGTGACCGAACTGAGCGATACCGAACGCGGAGCAGGCGGATTTGGACACAGCGGACGACAATGAGAAGACGCTTAACAATCATATTACTCGTCCTGGCCCTACTGCCTACGGCGGCATCGGCCCAGCAGACTGATCGCGAGAAAGAGCAGCAGTTTAAGTACTACTGGTACGCAGCGCGTAACGCGCAGGATAAGGGCCAGTATGACTTGGCGCTGACGCTCTATCAGTTCTGCGAGATGATCAATCCCCAAGATGCCAAGACCAAAGAGACCATCGGTCTCATCTACTATCAGGCCCAGCAGTACGACAAGTCAGAACGATATCTGCGGGAGGCGTTTGAGGCGTCACCGGGATACTGCTGGCGCGCATACTACACATACATGTGCTACAAGTGGCGCGAGGACAACACCAAGACGCCTAACAAACTCATCATCCTTGAGCGGGCCGCACAAGACAACACCAAAGATGCCAAGCTGTGGGAGGAACTGGCGTCCGAGTATCTGGGCGTTGCCGACTGGGAACATTCGTTCGCATCGATGGACTCGATGGAGGCTATCACCGGCCAACAAGCGCGCTGCGCAATGACAAGGGCACGCATCTATATCTACCAGAAGAAGAACAAACAAGCCCTGCAAACGCTCAACGACTACCTTGATGTCAACGCCGATGACGAGTCTGCCCTCAGCCTTAAGATGGACCTTGAGCAAGTGGTTAAGACCTCGTGGGAGGAGCAGAAACGTACCTTCGAACGCATTCTGGCACTCAACCCAGACAACGCCTTGGCACTCAATAACTATGCCTACTATCTCTCGCTTCGTAACGAACAGTTGGACAAGGCCGAGCAGATGGCTTTTCGGGCGGTGACGCTGGATGGCGAGAACCCCTCTGTGTTGGATACCTACGCTTGGATACTCTATAAGCAAGGCAAGAAAACAGCCGCGCGGCTATACATCCAGCGCGCGGTGAACCTCACACCCGAATATATGAAGAAAACGCACAAGGAAGTGCTCAAACATTATAATATTATCAACCGATGAGACAACACTTTTATATACTAATATCGATCGTCATCGCAGCAGTCTTCACAGGCTGTGCTACGACCAAACAGCTGCAGCAGACCCAAGCCCAAACGGCGCGTGTTGAGCAGCAGTTAGACAGTGCCCTGCAGCGCCTGTTCGTTATCGAATCGCAGATGACGCAGATGCAAAAACAGGTCACCGAACTCAACAAACAACTGCAGAACAAACCCGCTTCTACCGTCCCGGCTACCCAACCTGTGGTGCCTAACCAGGCAGCGGTCAAGAAATGGAATACCGCACAGATGCGAGGTGCCAAAGCGACCGTGGAGTTTGGCGGCAAGACCTACAAGGCCACCTGTGCCACGACAGCCTATTGGGACTCGATCGTGATCATCTCCATCTCAATGGCCTTCGGTATAGAGATCGCCCGTGTAGAAGCTACACCGACCGAAGTGCTGGTGGTCAACAAACTCGAGAAAGAGTATGACCGAGCTACCTATGCCGAGATCAACAAAGACGTACGCCCGTTCGTTACCTACGAGGATTTGCGTACTATAGCCGGCGGCGAGATGCCGTCTATAGCTCAAAACGGCGTGCTTCGCTATAGTGCCAAAGGACAAACCGTGGCCCTGGCGCTCAACTTTGTAAACCCGCCGCTGCTTAACTCATCGGTGACGATCCACCGTGTGGATGTAAGTAAATTTAAGAAAATCAAACTGTTGAAATGAGACGTATAACACTATTCATACTCATGCTGTGCCTGGCTTGTGGCGGGGCATCTGCCGAATCAGTCAAGTCGCTCAAAAAGAAGCAACAAGAGCTGCAAAAGCAGATGAGCAACACCAACAAGATGATCCAGCAGACCAAAAAGGACCAGAAAGCGACCATCAACAAGTTGGAGCTGCTCAACGAGAACATCAAAACCCAGAAACAGCTCATCCAGACTATCGGGCACGAGATCGATGTACTCGACAATCAGATCGCGCAGAATACTACCCGCAAGGCCGAACTCCAAGAGGAACTCAAACGCCTCAAGGCCGACTATGCCCAGCTCATTCGTGAGAGCCACTATGCGCAGCTCCAACAGTCACCGCTGCTCTACCTGATGTCGGCGGAGAACTTCCAACAGTTGCTCAAACGGGTACAGTTCCTCCAGCGTTTTGCCGAGACCAAGTCCGAACAAGCACGCCGCATCCAGAACACCACTGCGCGCCTCAATGAGAAGACCGAGGAACTACGCACCAACAAGCAGGACAAGCAGTCCTCGCTGCGAAACCGCGAACGCGAGCAGGAGAACCTGGCGCGTGACGAACGCAAGCAGCAGGCGATGTTGGCACAACTCAAACAACAGGAGAAAGATCTGGGTGCCAAACTCAAAGCCCAGCAGAAGAAATCCGAGCAGCTCAACTCACGTATCACCGAACTGATCCGCAAACAGGCCGAACAACAGGCCAAGAAGGGTGGTATCACCAAAGAGCAACAACTCGTTCAAGGCGACTTTGAGAAGAACAAAGGAAGACTGCCGTGGCCTATTGAGAAAGGACACATCAGCGGCCAGTTTGGCAAGCATAAGCACCCTGTACACGAACGCGTTATGGTGGACAACAAAGGTATCTACCTCCAGACCACCCAAGGCGGCGATGCCCGCGCGGTCTACAAAGGTGATGTCACCAGCTGCTTTATGAATGGTAACACCTATGCCGTCATCATCCAGCATGGTAACTACCGTACCGTCTATGCCGGACTGAGCAAGCTATATGTCAAATCGGGCGACAAGGTCGAGACCAAACAGAAGATCGGCCGCATCTACACCGACCCCGATCAAGATAACAAAACAGAACTATATTTCCAAATCTACAAGGGACGAGAGATTCTCAACCCTTCTAACTGGATATCCCGCTGATATGAAAAAAATACTATTATACACCGTTCTTATCCTTGCCTTCGTGGGCTGCAAGGAGAACCAATGGATGGACTGGAAAGTGCAGAACGAGTCATGGCTCAAGCAGAATGCCCTCAACCCGGACGTCAAGACCACCTCTACCGGTCTGCAGTATCAGATCATCGCCGATCCTACACCACAAGACGCGCGGCCTAACAAGACCAGCTACGTCACCTGCGACTACACCGTGCGCTTGATCAACGGCAACGAGATCGAGGGCGGCCAACACAAGGCCCAGTTCTATCTCGGACAAGTCATCCCCGGTTTTTCCGAAGGATGTTGCCTGATCCACAACAACGGCGACATTCGCCTCTTCGTGCCCTATTACCTAGGCTACGATGCTACCAAAGTTAGCGACAACGACACCTACAATGCCGAAGGGCAAGGTACTGAGGGTACCAGCGGCTATATACCGCCTTATTCGACGCTTATCTTTGATATACACATATGCGGCGTTACTGGCAGCAAATAGTAGCCCTGCTGGCTATCATCACCCTCTGCGGATGCGAGAACACTACCTTCCGCAGCTCGGTACCCACCTATCCGGTGCGACTGTCTGTGGACACCCGTACAGGACAATTCGTCCATTTTGTGCCGGAGAACGTCTATGACTTTATCACCGTTGACAAACAGGGTTACCACTACCACGACTACCATCTGGCTCTAGCCGCCACAGACATGATCGGCTATGCCGGCATTGTCATCTATATCGACGGCAGTGGCAACTATACTGCTTTCGACCGCTGTTGTACCCACTGTCTCGATCCTAACCATCCGACCGTCGTAGATGGTTTCTATGCCACCTGCCCCGTTTGCGGCGAGGCCTACGACCTGAGCTGGGGCATCGCAAATCCCACCAAAGGACTATCCAAAGAGAGTCTGCGTCGATACCGCGTCATCAACTCAGGCGGCAAACTAACGGTTTCACAATAATGATACGCGAAGAACAAGTCATACCTATCGGCACCCTCCAGCGCACGCATGGTCATCGCGGTGAGATCCAGTGCCATATGCTCAACGAGTATTGGGACAACGCCGAGGCCGAGTTCCTCATCCTCAAACTGGACAATATACTCGTGCCCTTCCGGGTGCTTGACTGGCGCGGCAAAGGAGCCGATTCGCTCATCTTTCAGCTTAAGGATGTCAACTCCGAGCCCGAAGCTGCTCGACTCGTAGGCGCCGAAGCCTACATGTTACGCACCGACCTCAATACTGAGCAAGAAGACCTCACTACTTGGCAAGACCTACGAGGCTTCCGTGTCATCGACACCGAAGCCGGCGAGATCGGTACCATCAGCCAAGTAGACGAATCGACTATCAACACCCTCCTCACCCTCGACAACGGACAACTAATGCCTATACATGAGGATTTCATCCTCTCTATCGATACCCAAACACGCATCCTGCGCGTTAATCTACCCTTCGAACTATGAGCACCAAACTCACTACAGCCGAAATGGGTCGCCTTAGTGTGAACCAGTACCGCGAGGCCGACAAACTGCCGTTAGTCGTCATACTCGACAACGTGCGCAGCCAACACAACGTCGGAGCTGTTTTCCGTACTGCCGATGCCATGCGTATCCAACGTGTTGTTCTGTGCGGCATATGCTGTTGTCCGCCTAACCAAGAGCTCCACAAGACTGCCCTCGGCGCCGAAGACTCCGTCGAATGGACCTACTACAAGGAGACTACCGATGCCGTTCGCGACCTCCAATCCGAAGGATATACTGTCTATGCGGTCGAACAAGCCCACAACTCCCTCACCCTCGAGCAAGTAGCAGAACAACTTACAGCGAAGCGGTCCTACAGCGAAACGGTCCTACAGCGTAGCGCTCCTACAGCCGTAGGCGCTCACGACCGCATCGCGGTCGTATTGGGCCACGAGGTCTTTGGCGTTCAGCAAGAAGTAGTGGATCAATGCAGCCAATGTATCGAGATTCCCCAATATGGCACCAAACACTCGATGAACGTCAGCGTCACAGCCGGCATCGTCATGTATCGGCTTAGTGAAGCCCTACGCACCCATCACCAATGACCAATCATCCGCTCCAAATACTTAGCCCTGCCCGCGACAAACAGGTAGCCCAAGCGGCTATCCAAGCCGGTGCGGATGCTATCTATATCGGCCCGCCGGCTTTTGGTGCGCGACAAGCGGCCGGCAACAGCATTGACGATCTATCTGAGGTCGTCAACTATGCCCACACCTACGGCGTGCAAGTCCTGGTCACACTCAACACCCTCCTCCATGATGACGAGTACTCTGAGGCGCTCCAAATGATCCAAGACCTCTACCACATAGGTGTCGATGCACTCATCATCCAGGATCTCCATCTGCTGGACTTCGACCTTCCGCCGATACGTCTTCACGCTTCTACCCAGTGCGACAACCGCACGCCCGAACAGGTGGCTCGCCTGCGAGACCTGGGGTTCAAACGTGTCGTCTTGGCGCGCGAACTCAGTATCGATGAGATACGTGCTATTCACCAATCGGTGCCCGATATCGAGCTCGAGGCCTTTGTCCACGGTGCCCTATGCGTCTCCTATTCCGGACGATGCTATATATCCGAAGTGCTGGCAAACCGTTCTGCCAACCGAGGCGCCTGCGCCCAGTTCTGCCGAATGGCCTACGACCTGCTCGATAGCTCGATGAACGAAGTACTCGATGCCGACGGTCAACCTATCCACCAGCGCTACCTGCTGTCCCTCCAAGACCTCGACCGATCGGCCTACCTGCAAGAACTCATCGATGCCGGCGTCACTACCTTCAAGATCGAAGGACGACTCAAAGATGCCGACTATGTGACGAATATCACAGCGTACTATCGGGAGAAATTAGATGCCATCATTCCATCATTACAACATTACAACATTCCATCATTACAACATTCCATCATTCGTACCTTCACCCCGGACCCGTCCAAGACCTTCCACCGCGGAGCAACCGACTACTTCCTGCACGGACGTACGCCTCATATGGCTAACTGGTCTACTCCCAAGTCCACCGGCGAATACATAGGCACCCTGCTCGAGGCGCGTGGCAACACCCTTCGTGTTCGCCTCAACCCCGGCATCGTCCTCCACAACGGCGACGGACTAACTATCGGCACCGAAGGCTTCTCGGTCAACGGCATCGAAGGCAACATTATCAAGATCAACAAACCCCTAACCCCTAACTCCCTAACCCCTAACCGTCTATACCGCAACCTCGATATAGAATTCACCAAGTCCCTGCATTCCGAACGCCGTATCCCCGTCGACATCCTCTTTAGCGAGACCGAAGACGGCTTTGAACTAACGTACTCAATCGTCAATCAATCGTCTAATCGTCAGTTGTCTAATCGTCAATTCGCCTATCCTCACGAGGCCGCCAAGAATCCCGACAAGGCGCTCGATACCATCCGAACCCAACTCGCCAAACTCGGCGACACACCCTATATAGCGCGCCACATAACGCTGGACACCAAACCCTATTTTATACCTATCAGTATACTCAACGAATGGAGGAGATCTATAGTAGAAAGTCAAAAGACAAAAGACCGTCCTTCGGACTCAAAGCCTCTTTCTACTTTGAACGATAGTGGTCTTTCTACTTTGAACGCTAGTGGTCTTTCTACTTTGAGCGAGCGTGGCGAGCGGTCTCTTATGGAATGCCGTTACTGCCTGCTGTTCGAACTCGGGCACTGTCGCAAGACCAATCCTTATCCGCAGGACAAGGAGCCGCGATACCTGCGCCTCAAAACGGGCAAACTGCTCCGTCTGACTTTCGATTGTAAAAACTGCCAAATGCTTGTCGACCAATGTTAGCACTTATCTTCTCGCTTGTCCTGCACGTGCACGCAGGCGAATCCATCAACGCCGCCCTCGATTCGGCACGAGCTGTCTACCAAACTCGCCAAGAGCGAACCACTATCCTTCTGGACCCCGCGGTCTATCAGGAAGAACTGACCATCGATGTCCCCGGACTGAGCCTCAAGTGCGCCAATTACAAACGTACCGCATTCATCACCTGCTACTACGGCCACGGTTACCAATATCGCTCGATGGGCAAGACCAACTACGGCGGTAGCCGTAGCCGCAAGTGGAACGCCTCCGTACTCGTTACCGCACCGGATTTCTATGCCGAGAACATCGTCTTTGAGAATAGTTTCAACCTCTACGTCTCCTCCAAAGAGGCGCAAGACAGCCTCTATATCCTGCCCGAATATACCGCACGCCCCATGCCCGAGCGACCCAAACAAGCGGGCTCGACCGAGGTCCGACGCAAGCAATACCGCGAACGCGCGGCCGCTATATCCTTCACCTCAACGGCTACCAACGCACACCTCAAAAACTGCACCGCCATCGGACGCCAAGATGTTGTCTACGGCGACCAAGGAGCCACTATCTATTGGGAACGAGGTACCCTCGCCGGCGGGGTGGACTTTATCTTCGGCGCGATGACCATGGTTGTAGACCATGCTACTATCATCGCCAATATCACCGACGAACCGGGCGAGAAATGTTACGTCGCTGCCGGACGCTCCGGAGGTGATCAAGCCTCCGAGACTCCCACACGCGGACTGCTCTTCTACCATTGTTACCTGCGCTCACCCATTCCCGAACGCATGTGGCTCGCGCGCCCATGGCGCCCCTGGGGAGAGACCGTCTGGGCATACACCCGCTGGCAACCCGACGAGCGACCACTCAACCCCGAAGTATGGAGCACCGGACTGATCAAAAAAAGAGAGGACTTCAACCCCTCTAACCCGTGCCCTAACAGTTATGAATATCGTTCGCAGGACCACTCCGTAGGACGCCCTGACTGGGTTACCGTCCTTCGCCATCCGCGCCTTCCCGATGGCACACGCCTCACCCCCAAGGCTTGGCTTAAACAGCGTCAACCCTCGACCCAAAACCAGCCTAACGACTAAACATCAGCATATACCATTCGCCGTTCTTCTTGGTATCCTTGTGCCGTAAGCCCTGCTTGTCGGCCGCATCCACTATGGCCGCACAGTCGCCTTCCATAAATCCGCTCATCCATACCTCGCCGCCCTCTTTCAACAGCCGGGCATACACATCCATCTGCGCGATCAGTATATTGCGGTGGATATTACTCAATATCAGGTCATACTGCCCGTCGGGTGGGGTACAGCCCAACTGCACCTCCACCATCACACCATTCAGTATGGCGTTCTCGCGGGTGTTGTCCACACTCTTGTCGTCTATATCAACCGCCACCACACGTTCGGCACCGCATTTGGCTGCCATGATGCCCAACACGCCCGTGCCGCAGCCGTTGTCCAACACCGTCTTACCTTCCATCGGGTGGGAGAGGATCTGATCTATCAGCATCGACGTCGTTTCGTGATGGCCCGCTCCAAAAGCACAATGGGGCACTATCCGTACACCTTTTGGCAGGTCCACTATCTCGTGCTCTGCCTCCCAAGCGGCATTCCAGTTCTTGTCCTCACACGCCTCTGCCCCCAGCCACTGCACCTCCTTACGGCTCCTACACAAGGCCTCTATCTCCACCTTGTTCGTCTCCCATAGATCCGTCGGAATATAGTAGTCGTTGCCGTCGATGGTGTCAAAACCCAGATCAAACAGCGTCTGATCAAACACGTCCTCTTGCCACTCCTGCTCAAACGCTTTCTCAATATGTACTACATGATATCGCATCGCCTACCAGATAATTACTTCCACCTATAAATATCGCGTCACCTGCGCCTGCGTGCGCCTGTGCGTATTCAATTGCCTCTTTGGGATCGTCTATAGCCATCACCCCTGTCTCATCACCTGCTGCCTCGCGCCACATCTCAACCATCTCCTTAGCCGTTCGTGCACGCTTGGTCCGGGGTGTCGTAAACACATACCGATACCTCTCACCCTTCGGCAACAGCCGCATCACTACATCCGTGTCCTTGTCATTGACCATGCCAAACACCACCCACACCGTCTTGGCCTCCAACTCCCTCAACTGCTGTGCCACATACCGCAAACCATGGGCATTATGGCCCGTATCACAAACCACCAACGGCTCCCTGCCCAATATCTCCCATCTGCCTCTGAGGCCCGTCATCTCACAGACTCTCTTAAACCCTTCGGCGATCGATAAATGTGAAATCTTAAATCCTAAATTTGAAATAATCCGTAGGGTTACATATGCCGTCTGCACATTCTTCTCCTGATAGTTCCCCTTCAACCCGCACTCCGGAGCCTCACGCTCCCTGCACCTACGCAGATACCCGCATTGGTCGGCAAACCAAATCCTGCAGTTCGTCGTCTCCAGTCCATCCCCCCATATACCGGCCTCTTGCGCTGCACGGATAAACACATTCATCGTCTGCGCATCCGTCTCGCCAATCACACACGGTGTGCCCCGTTTGATGATGCCGGCTTTCTCTTTAGCGATCTTGGCCAAACTGTTACCCAGCCATTCCGTATGGTCCATCCCTATGTTGGTGATCACCGACACGATCGGTGTGATCACATTCGTCGCATCCAGTCGTCCCCCCAGTCCGGTCTCAATCACCGCTATATCTACCTTCTGCTCAGCCATATAGCTCATCGCCAGACCAAACGTTGTCTCAAAAAAAGAAGGCTGCAACCTGTCCAACACAGCTTGCCACCTACTCACCCAGTCGGCCACATACTCCTTTTCTACCATCCGGCCGTTCACCCTTACTCGCTCCCGATAGTCCACCAGGTGCGGACTCGTATACAGTCCCACTTTATACCCCGCTGCTTGCAGCGCCGCGGCTATCAGATGGCTGGTCGAACCTTTCCCGTTCGTGCCTGCTACATGCACACACTTCATCCCCGCTTCCGGGTGGCCCAACTCCGCCAATAGCGCCTTTATGTTGTCCAAACCCGGCTTATACGCCGCACCGCCCACTATATGAAACGGCGGACGGGCGTTATACAGATACTCAATTGCCTCCTCGTACCCCATACTAATTGACCTGCAGCGTTAACACACCGTCCATCTGCTTGATCTGCAGCCAGTGGTAGAACACCTTGTCGATGTGTACATTAGCGTTCCGCGCCACAAACGTCACCTGACTCTTCTGCTGCTCGTCCCGAACCTGCACCATCAGCTTACAGCTGCCCGGATGGTCCTTACACAACTCCGTCAACTCGTCTACCAAATCTGCCGTGATCATCTCCAACGGGATCACCAATGTCGCCTGCTCCAGGTGCTTGTCCTGAACATCGTTCAGCTGCTCCACCTGCGTCACAGCCAACTCAAACTCAGCCTCCTCGTCCGGCTTCTCCTTAAACCACTTCTGGTTCGCGCCACGTTGCTGGATCACCCCAGTCACATACACATACCTATCCGGCTTGAGCAACGATGCACACTGCTCATATGCCTGCCCGAACAGCACAAACCGATAGCTGCCCGTATAGTCTTCTATCACATACTGACCATACGCATTACCCCGCTGCGAGGTCTTGTCCGTTGCCTCGGTCACAATGCCGCCAAAATGCACAGGCTGGTTCTTATACTTCCGGATAAACTCCGTCGGATCAACCCTTACTGCTCCCTCGTCTTCCTCCTCTGTGCTATTGAGCGCCTCGTTCTTAAACGCCTTACGCGACTCCGGCGTGCGCCAGCTGTCAAACTGATTCAGCTGCTCGGCCGTCAACGAACACATCTCACGCACCTCAAACTCATACTCGTCCAGCGGGTGAGCTGACAGGAAAATACCGATCAACGACTTCTCTATGTTCAGCCGCTCGATCACGTTCCACCGCGGCACCTTAGGCATCTCCGGATGGTGGATCTGAACGCCCTCGTCGCCAAACATACCGAACAGCGAGTTCTCCATCTGCTGCTTGTCCTGCTGGTACTTATTGCCATACCGCATCAAGCTCTCCAGCACACTGTCACCTCGGCTGTTCACGCCTACTATCTGCTCGCGATATACGTCACCAAAACAGTCAAACGCACCCGACAACGCCAGCGACTCAACCGTTTTACGGTTGCAAGCCGACAGATTGACGCGCTCCAAGAAATCGAATATATCCTTATACTTGCCGTTCTTCTGCCGCTCTGAGATGATGGCCTCTACTGCCCCTTCGCCTACACCCTTGATGCCGCCCAGACCGAAACGGATATTGCCTTCGCTGTTCACTGTGAAGTTCAGGTCCGACTCGTTCACATCCGGCTCCAACACCTGTATGCGCATCGCCTTACACTCGTCCATAAACTTCGTCACCTCCTTGATGTCATCTTTGCTCACCGTCAAGTTGGCCGCCATAAACTCTGCCGGATAATGCGCCTTCAGATACGCTGTCTGGTACGCTACCCACGAGTAACATGCCGCATGCGACTTATTAAACGCATACGAGGCGAACTTCTCCCAGTCTTTCCATATCTTGTCTAGCACCTTCGGATCGTGGCCGTTCTCTTTGCCGCCGACCATAAACTTGCCCTTCAGCTGCTCCAGGATCGCCATCTGCTTCTTACCCATCGCCTTCCTCAGCTTGTCGCTCTCGCCACGCGTGAAGTTGGCCAGCAGACGACTCAGCAACATCACCTGCTCCTGATATACCGTCACACCGTACGTGTCCTTCAAGTACTTCTCCATCACCGGTATGTCGTACGTCACTTCCTCCAAGCCCTGCTTACGGCGGATAAACTGCGGGATATAGTCCATCGGTCCCGGACGATACAACGCGTTCATCGCGATCAGGTCACCCATCACCGTTGGCTTCAACTCGCGCATGTACTTACGCATACCCGCCGACTCAAACTGGAACACACCTACCGTCCGTCCTTCTTGGAACAGCTTGTACGTCAACTCATCGTCGATCGGTATATGGTCTATATCCACCTCCTCACCGTTGCGTGCTTTGCGGATGTTCTCCTGACACTCTTTGATGATAGTCAGTGTGATCAGTCCCAAGAAGTCCATCTTGATCAGTCCCACACTCTCTACTACGTGCCCGTCGTACTCTGTCACCAGCACACGCTTGTGCGTCACCTTGTCCTCCACACTCGACAACGGCGCAAAATTGGTCAAGTCGTCCGCGCCGATGATCACCCCGCACGCATGCACACCCACCTGACGAATCGTGTCCTCCAATTGCTGGGCGTAGTTCAGCATCGACTTCAACTCCGGATCGCCGCCGTTCACTATGTCCTTCAACTCATCTACGTACCTGTAGCAGTTCTTCAGGTTCACCTTCGGCGACTTGCCTTTCTCGTCCTTGATGTTGTCCGGAAACCCACGGTCCGGTATATAGCTCTTGATCTCGTTCACCACCGGTAGCGGCACGCGCTGAACACGCCCCACATCCGCTATAGCCGACTTAGCAGCCATCTTGCCGTACGTGATGATGTGCGCCACATGCGTCTCGCCGTACTTCTTGCTCACCCAGTCCAACACCTTGCCGCGACCCGCATCGTCAAAGTCCGTATCGATATCCGGCAACGATATACGGTCCGGATTCAAGAATCGCTCAAACAGCAGATCGTACTCCAGCGGATCCAAGTCCGTGATCTTGAGACAGTAAGCCACTACCGATCCTGCAGCCGATCCACGACCGGGACCTACACTCACGCCCAACTCCTCCCGCGCCGCACGGATAAAATCCATCACGATCAAGAAATAGCCCGGGAAACCCATCGAGATGATCGTGTTCAACTCAAACTCAATCCGCTCCTTCAACTCCTCATCCGTCTCCAGCCTTTCCTTGCCGTATCGTTTCAGCGCACCCTCCATCGTCAAGTGACGCAGGTACGCACTCTCCAGCTGTAATCGACCGCCATACTGCTCCTCCGTACCAAACGCCTCCGGTATGGGGAACTTAGGCATGATCGGATCCGAATCGATGTCGTAGATCTCTACCTTGTTCGCTATCTCCTGTGTGTTCTCTATGGCCTCGGGTATGTCCGCAAAAATAGCCGCCATCTCCTCCGGCGTCTTCAGCCACTCCTGCTTCGTATAATGCATCCTGTCTACATCGTCCACGTAGTGGTTCGTGCTCAGACAGATCAACCTGTCATGCGCCTCCGCGTTCTCCTCATCCACAAAGTGCGAATCGTTCGTACAGATCACTTTCACCCCATACTTCTTAGCCAACGCTACCAACACCGGATTCACCTCCCGCTGACGCTGATACACATCCTGATCGCCTCCGGGCTTAAACGTCTGATGACGCTGTAGCTCGATATAATAGTCCTCGCCAAACAAATTCTTAAACCACCTAACCGTCTCCTCTGCCTCCTTAAACACACCCTGCTCAATGGCCTTCTCTATCCCCTCACCCGTAACCGGTAACCCCTCACCGGTAACCCGTAACCCCTCACCCATCATCCGTAACCCCTCCATCACCTTCTGCGGCAACTCGCCACCCAAGCAAGCCGAACAGCAGATCAAGTCCTCGTGATACATCTCCAGCAACTCCTTGTCGATACGCGGCGTGTAGTTGAACGCATCCGTCATAAAACCTGCACTCACTATCTTACATAGGTTCCTGTACCCGTGCATGTTCTTGGCCAACAAGATCAAGTGCCAGCCCGAGCGGTCAATCAGATACGTCCGCCCTTCTGCACTGGTCACTTTCTCGTCCGTCATCATATGACGACCCCTACGCGCACAGTAGGCCTCACAACCCACTATCGGCTTAAACGGCTCCAGACGCTCGCCATTAGGCCCTTCGCCTTTCGCCCTTTCGGCATTAATCTTCTTACAATAGTCCAACAACTCCTTGATGCCGTACATGTTGCCGTGATCCGTCAACGCTACCGACATCATGCCCGTGCGCAGACACTTGTCCACGATATCCGTCACTTTGGACATTCCGTCCAGCACCGAGTAATGCGAGTGTACATGTAGATGTGTAAATTGCATAAACATTCAATTTGTGTGCAAAGTTACTACTTTTTTTTGATATATGCAAAATAAATTTGTGTATGTCGGAAAAATTTAGTACTTTTGCACCGCAAACTATAAATCAATCGTAAATCGTCAATCGTCCAATCGTCAATAACATCATGGATATTTCGATCATTGTGCCTTTATACAACGAGGCGGAGTCGCTGCCCAAGCTCTATGAGTGGATTGAGCGCGTTATGAAACAAAACGGCTTCAGCTACGAAGTCATCTTCGTCAACGACGGCTCTACCGACAACTCCTGGCAAGTAATCAAGAGTCTTACAGCCACCAATCCTACAGCGCCAGCGGTCTTACAGCAGAGCGGTCCTACAGGCGAAGCCGGTCTTACAGCCGAAGGCGGTCATATTAAAGGCATCTGTTTCCGCCGCAACTACGGCAAGTCGGCCGCCCTCTTCTGTGGTTTCCGCGCCGCACAAGGCGACGTCGTTATCACCATGGATGCCGACCTCCAGGACTCGCCCGACGAGATACCCGAACTCACACGTATGATCATGGAGGACGGCTACGATCTGGTCTCCGGCTGGAAACAGAAACGCTACGACAACGCCCTGACCAAAAACCTGCCCTCCAAGCTCTTCAACGCCACCGCGCGACGCGTCACCGGCATCCAACTACACGATATGAACTGCGGACTCAAAGCCTATCGACGCGAGGTGGTCAAGAATATCGAGGTCTTCTCCGAGATGCACCGCTACATACCCTACCTGGCCAAGAACGCCGGCTTTACCAAGATCGGCGAGAAAGTCGTTCAGCACCGCAAACGTGAGTTCGGCACCTCTAAGTTCGGACTCAACCGTTTCGTCAACGGCTACCTCGACCTGCTCACCCTCTGGTTCCTCAACCGCTTCGGCAAGCAGCCTATGCACTTCTTCGGACTCGTCGGCAGCCTTATGTTCTTCATCGGCTTCATCGCCGTCATCGTGGTCGGATCAATGAAATGGTACGCACTCGCACACGGAGTCAAAGCGATGCTCGTGGGCACCAACCCCTATTTCCATATTGCTATCTTGATGATGATACTCGGATGCATGCTCTTCTTGGCAGGCTTCCTGGCTGAACTCGTCATACGCAATTCACCTTCGCGCAACGACTATCTGATCAAGGAGGAGTTCTAATGGATCTGGAAGAACAACGCAATGTCATAGAGCACGGACTGAGCGAACGCATGATCAACCATGCTTTCACTATCGTCAACCAATGGACGCTCGAACTCGGTTTCCAAACCTACCACCCGCGCATCCATGCTATCATCGATAGCTATAATCGTACCTTTGACTACTACCTCACCATGGATGATCCCGAGCGAGACACCTTGCTCGACCACCTCACACACGATGCCTTCAAACTTGCCGACGAGGTCTATGTCGACCTGCGACTCAAACGGGGCCTGTCACCCCAAGTGCGTGGCTACAACGGCGATAATATCCAGAGCGTTATGCAGTATTTCTCCTCCTGCGTCAAGTTCACGCCCGAGGACTACAACTGGCTGCGCCAAATCTTTGCCGATCCCGATCGACAGACACTCGCCCTTATGACACTCGCCGCACTCACGCCTAACCTGCTCGAGTGCTTCAACGAGCAGATACTCTTGATCCTGATCGACAACATCAACCAACCCCAGCAGTTCATCGCCGACCAGGCACTGGCTACCTCTATCCTCGTCCTCGCACGCTATGACATACGTATCGACTTCTTCCCCGATATCCAGGCAGCCTTCGAGCAAGCCATCGGTGACGGCGAACGCGCCTTCCAGATACTCAATGCCTATGTCCATATGGTGAACCAGAAACCCCGCCGAGTAGCGGTCGATACCAGCCATCTCACGCTCGATACGGCACAAGACTTCATCCGCAATATCATCGACAAGGATGTTTCGGATGTCAATATGGAGGATGTCATCACTATCATGCCCGAGAGCGAACGCGAATACCTCACCGAGATAGTCGCTTCCCTGCCCAACACATGGGTTTACGATGTCATCATCGGCGAAGACAATTCCGAACGCGAGCAAGCCATCAACATGGCCTATCTCTCTATTGGTGGACTCGATTATATGGAAGACAACCTCGACATCGCCGAACAGTTCCTCGTCGAGCGTATCCGCACAGGCAACGCCTATGCAATCGACTATATCAACTACGGACACTGCTGCTTCATCCGAGGTGACCGACTTATGGCTTTTGAGAACTATCGACAGGCACGCAACATGTGCAAGTCACTCAAGGAGTTCTATGCTATCTTCCGACCCGGACGAACACTCCTCGCTGAGAAACAAGTGCCGCTCGAACAGATCTACCTCATGGAGGACCACCTGGTCGATGCTGACTAAAACCACGCACCCAGTCCCAAGCCTACAAACTCCACTTTCGTCAAGTGCGCTTTCATCTGCGCTTGAATCATCATGTGCCACGGCAACCTGTACCGCAGCATGATCTGTGTGTATAACCACCCGTCCGGATAACCGGCACTGCCGGCGTTGATCAGGTCATACCCGTAGAACACCCCTTTGTTCAACAACTTACCCTCTTCCCACAACTGCCTGTGCTCCTCCGTGCCGCTCTCGGCCTCGCGGTTCTTGATCGGGTCGTATAGATACACGCCAAAATGAAATCCGGCCGTAAACCTCCCCGCCACAAACTCCGGCTGCAAACTCACACCTACGCGCCAACAGTCGGCCTCAGTCGCTCCCTTTAGATAGGTCTTGCCAAACCGCGTCTCTCTATCCTTATACGCACCGTCGTAGAACACATCCACACCGCCGCCTAAACGAAATATCCTGTGTGCCCGCCAGTAAGCTGCGGCTTGTATAGCGCTGCAGAAAAACGTCGCCTGGTCCCTATAGTACACCTGCCGTCCACCGCCCGTCGCACCTATCTCCACTTCCCAAGCCTTCGGCTCTTGACCCGCATGGCTTTTACGCTCTGTCGGGAGCACCCGACTCGACTCTTGATTGAGATCGCACTTGGCATTTACCTCGGCGGCAAAGAAGTTATACCCCGAATTCGGCTGCTTGATACTGCCGTTACTCATGTGGTACCATCCCAGCGCCATACCGATGCTCCAGCCGTCCTTGATCGGAAAATCAAAGTACATCGCCTCCGGCAGATAGCAGTTAAAAACCGATCCTACGCTCCTGTTGCTGTTCTCCAGGTCTATATATTCGTGCCCTTCCGGCACTGTGTTGCCATACGTCTTCGTTATCAGCGCAAAACCTACACCCGGTCTCAGTCCCCATACAAAGTGCGGCCTTTTCACCAGCGGTATGTCCATAAACGCGTACGGAGCCACCGCGTGGCCTAACATCTCGTGCCCTAACCAATAGTAACTCAGCGCTGCACCCACCGATGCGTCGTTCCAGTCTTTCAAGGCCTGCCAGTCCGGACGAAAAGCTACCGCTATATCGCCCCCCACTACCGGCATCACCCAGCTGCCTTTATCTCCTACCGTCACATCCACTTTCCCGTCCGGCATGATCGCACCTACACGACCCGACACCCGCACCTCTATCGGCAACTTCTTCCTATTCTCCAATCTCCAATCTCCATTCTCCAATCTTCCATTACCCCCATTCGCCTTTATTTCCTTCAGAAATCGCACAATATAGTCCTGCCAGTTTTGCCATTCGTGCCCGCCTGAGGTCTCGTAGTACGTATACTTCATCTCGTTCTTATCCAGCCATTTGCGGTAGTCTTTCACGCTCAGATACAGAAAATCCTCCCGCCCGATGGCTATCCAGTACACCTTGGCCGAACTTGAGTAGTTATGCACAAACGTAGCGGGGGAGAACATACCTACGTACGCAAACTCTCCGTCCAGCACATGCGCTACCCGCATACTGTGGTATCCGCCCATCGACAAGCCCGCTACTGCGCGCGTCTCTTTGTCGGCCTCTATCGGATATTTCGCTTCCGCTTCGGCCATAAACGTGGCAAAGTTCGCCTCCCATTCGCCATTGGTCGCGTTCTTCTTCTCTTCTTCAAACGTCGGTTTGCTCGGACAGTTATCCGGCATCACCACCACCCGCTCATCTATCTCCTTGAGCGCCACCAGCGAGTCCATGATCGCCACTATCCTGCCTTTATCCACCCAGTCATCCTCATTACCCCACATTCCGTGCTGCAGATACAACACCGGATACTTCTTCCCATTCTCCAATCTCCAATCTCCATTCTCCAATCTTCCATTCCCCGGCACATACACGCGGCAAGGCACGCCGTTGATCGTGTCTCTTACCACGTTTCCGGCCTCTGCCGGCATACCGATCATCCACACCAGACCGGCTATCATTATCATCACTCGTTTCATAACGGCCACAAAATTACTATAATTTTTCGACATACACAAATTTTATTTGCATATATCATTTTTTTTTACTACCTTTGCACCCGAAAAACAAATTACTGCCTCCGGAGGCTCTCCGGTTATTCACCAACTAAAAACATCACTATTATGGAAAAACTCCGCACTCATCGCAGCTTCGCTGCCTATTTCTTCCTCAGTTTGATTACTCTTGGTATCTACGGTATTGTGGTAATGTCCCACATCTCTTCTGAGATCAACACCGTCGCTTCCAAGCACGACGGCAAGCACACCATGCATTATTGCTGGATTCTGTTCATCTTCTCGTGGCTCACATTGGGTATCGCACCTATCGTTTGGTTCCACCGTATCAGCAACCGTATCGGCAACGATATCCGTCTCCGCGGTGGTCATAGCAGCTTCGGCGCTGACACCTTCTGGCTCTGGGCTATTGTCGGCTCGCTCATCTCTATCGGCCCGCTGGTATATGTCTATAAGCTCCTCCACGCTATGAACCAACTCAACGACCTCTATAACCAGGAGCTTGACCAACCCGCTGCCCCCGCAGCAGCCCCCGCAGCAGCCCCCGCTCCCGAAGCATAAAATCGGGCGTTATAACCATAAAAAATGCGGCCTCCCAGCCGCATTTTTTGTGTCTTACTATGTCTACCTAAATCGTACTTTTTTTTCATACTGGCAAATTTTTTAGGCATTTTTTTTGTAAAAACATGCATATTTGAGACTTATCTGCCATTTTTTGTTCTAAAGGCCGAGTAAGTCTCTCATTTTTTTTGTGCCATTTAATTGTACTATTTTTGTGTGCCATTTTGGAATATAGTGTTCGTTGATAACCGGCTTTGGCACCTTATATATACTTATTATAGGGTACGCAAACGGGCACCATTAACCTGAAAAAACATAAAAACACATAATAACCATGCCTAACCATTCACAATCCCGAATTATATCCGCTTATGAAAATACGTGGCAATGATGCATTGCCGCTTGTTTTGCCGTGTGGGTGAGAGAGGTTATGGTCCGGCCGAGGACTGAAAAGACGGCAAAAAGATCTTTGACATATTGAAAAAGACTGAAAAATGTAGAAAAGTCTTGCATATATCGAAAAAAAGCAGTACCTTTGCAGCGTCAAAGGTAACGAAAGGAAGATATATGGCAACTTATGCATTAACAATCAATGAGCGTAGTACTAGCGGAAAAGCACTTTTAGAGTACTTGGAGGCACTAAAACTGGATTTGCGACTCTTGCCGAAAGTTCGTGTGCGCAAAAGCAGTTATGAGCGTTCGATGGATGACATTAAGCATGGCCGCATAGAGAAGTTCGCTTCTGCGGATGAGATGTGCAAATCATTAGGCATTTAATTTTTTCCTGCAATTATATATTTTTTAGTCTGACATGAAACGGAAGTTTCGTGTCAGATTTTTTATATAGTCTTTTTCAATATCAAAAAAGACACAAGCTTGTATTTATTTGAGCGAAAAAAGATACAAGCTAAAGATACAAGCTCAAAAAAGGAACAGGCTGAATAGAAATAACATAAAAAACACAAAGATAGAAAATTTTAAATACATAATACATTATGAAAAACTTTTTACAAGTTAATCAGTTATTCGGGACGGTAGGTAGTCCAAATCAGACTGGCGAGACACTAACGAGAGAGAATCGGGTCGGACTTATGTCCTATCTTCGTCGGACTATTATGCTACTTTTTGCTGTACTCGTGATGAGTATCGCCAATATCGGTATGGCGTGGGGAGCAGGAACGCAAGTTACGTTTACAGCAAATGCTACTTCAGGGCAAAGAGGATACGTGGCGGGTAATGATGTTGATACATTGATAAGGGGGCAGGTTACACTTAAATTAGATAGTTTGGGATCAAAGACCCAAACAAAACAGATATATAACTCATCTGCGGATAAAGAAGCCTCATGGTGCTTAAGTTCATCTTCAACCAGTAACGCGAATAAAAATTATATTGAGTTAAAAGCATCAAGTGGCTATAATATCACTGGAATGCAAATTCGTTTGGCTGCAAATGGGACAACTGAAAGTAGATGTATTGCGGTATGCTTTGGCTCTGCATTTTCAATGGCAAATAATTCTGTTTTAGATACTATATCTATCCCTCTTTTAGCGAATAATAATGATAATTCTGCATCTCACACAATAACTCTTTCAGGAATCCCTTCAGGAACAGGGTGTATTCGTATATACAAAGTGGTTCGATACGATGGGACAAATAAAAAATTACTCAATTCAGGGGGGACTCAAATCTGGGCATCTTCATCTCCGCAATCACTGGTTGTCCCTTGGATTAAGGCAACATATGAATCTGTTTCTTCTGGCTATACTCTGACGGCCTCGCCGACGGTGATAAATCCGATGACGGAGGATAGCAAGACTGGTGCTATAACGACAACAATCACCAATAGTCCGGTGACGGGGATTTCGTCTGGAACGACGACATCTACTTCAAGTAATACGTTTACGGTAGCTAAAGCAACACCGGTAACGGTAACGGCTCCTGCAACGGTTGACGGTTCAGAGGAGGAGTGTGACTATTGTACTTATCGTTTCGATAGTTGGGAAAATATACCGGCCTCTGTGACAGCGGATGTGAGCAATATCCACGCAAAGTATATCACGACATATGACCTTGCTTATAATCTGGATGGCGGAGATTGGGCAGATGCATATTCGGCACCGGAGTACTATGTGTATGGTACGGGTGTGACACTGCCGGTAGCAGCTAATGTTGAAAAAGAAGGTTATAATTTCGATGGTTGGACACTTGATTATGATGATTCGGATATCGAGGAGGTAGATGATGAGACATGGGGAGGAGTCTCTGTTACGGCTCATTGGAGTTTGGCATGTTCTGATCTGGATGCACCGACGGGATTGGAATGTGTGGATCAGAGTTATAATACTTTGTCGTTTAGTTGGGATGCAGTAGCAAATGCTTCGTCGTATGATGTAAAATTATGGACAAACTCGACTTGTACCGGTGATCCTGTAAAATCTGCTAACACAACAAATACTACTTGCCGTATTCGCGATTTGTCCTCTTCGACCACTTATTACTGCAAAGTACAAACAAAGGGTGACGGCTCGACCTACTGCACAAGCGGTGGAACTACGGCTACCGCAGCAAGTGGAACAACACTTTCCGGCACTCGTAAGTTTAAGTCAGGAGAACGCATCTATTTCAAGGATGACGATGTGATAGGTGGTGCCTGCATGAAATACAGCGGTGATGAGATTTGGGCTGTATTTAACGGAACCGGTGACTGGATTAAAGGGCAGCTAGAATCGGGTGATTGGAATACTGAAGGAGCTATATATTACTTTGATGTTCCCGGGGTAGGTCAGGAATATGACTTTGTTATTTTTACCCGTAATGGTTGGGGAATACAAACAGGTAATGAGTCTACCGATATTGGTAAAAACATGTTTGTCCTAACGAGTTACGATGGGAATAAAACAGTTTCTGGAACTTGGAGTAAATATGCTTCGGGAGCTGCGTTGATAGGCGATTTTAATGACTGGGATCCGGATCAAGGAAAGTTCGTTGATGGTAGAGTGATTCTTGATTTGGAAGCCGAAACTGATTATGAGTTTAAAGTGCTGGTTGGTGATGGAACAGATGACAACAACTATTGGGCTTGTGATTTGTGCTCCTATATAACAAATACAACTTTGCCTGATTGGGCATTATTGTACAAGGCTCAGAGCAATAACTTTGGTTTAACGACGGGAGAAGCCGGAGAGTATTGTTTCCATTGGAACAACAGTACGCACTATTTGGGCGTATACTATCCGCAGGCACGATTGGAGAAAGGCAAATATATTTACTTCGATGCACGCGATAATACTACGTGGACAGGAAACGATGATGACGCTCGTTTCTGGTTCAAATATTATGATTCCAATTCTAATTATCCGGATGATGCAACGGATTACACTTGTACTAAAGCGAATGCGACAGATACTTGGGTTTATCCGTATGTAGTGCCAGCGAGTGATTATATCGGACAAGTTCAAGTAAACAGATATAAAAATGGATTGTGGGCGGCAGATGTGGACAAGATTCAAGCGTATACACGTACCTCCTCTCTGCAAAACTGTATTAAGATGGCAAGTGGTTCGATTTCTGCTGTTTCTTGGACCACTTACTGTCCGCCGATGAATACGCCGTCGTTGAGTGATAATGGAACGACAACATATGCCGGTAACGGAACAGCAGGAACGCCGTATATCGTAAAGACGGGTGATGATATCAAGGTTCAAGCATCTTCGACATCAACAATTGCGGATCTTAACATGAAGGCCATGTTTGATTTCCAGGATGATGGTTCTACTGTACAGAATACGACAGCTACCACTTGTACATTTGCTGCATCGAGCACTGACGGTACGGCATATGTATTGACCGTGGATGCGTACAATACCTACAATGAGACTAATAGTACCAAGGCAACAAGTTCAACGACCTTGTACTACACGGCCAAGGATATCTATAACATTACCTATAAGTGCGGCTCGAATAGTACGGGTGATGATATTGTGGATCATAAGATTCATGGTACAAATATCACTCTGCGTGGAAATACAACCTTCAGTCGTACGGGTTATAACTTGGTAGGCTGGTCGACGACAGATGGAGGCACAAAAGCGCATAATGTAGGTGCTACTTATTCTACCGATGCCGCTTTGACGCTTTATCCGGTATGGGAAGCAAAGACGACGACCATCACGTTAGATCCGAATACATCGGCTCATGGTTCTTCCGGAGATGGAGGCGCAACGGCTACATTCGATAGCGGAACGCTGACTTCTGTATCGCACACAACGGCGGAAACGGGATATCATTGTGTAGGCTATTTTACTTCGAGTGACGAGATGATCATTACAGCAGAAGGGGCGTTAGTAAAGAACACTACATATACAACGAACGAGGAAACCCCGAAGTGGAAGAGTGAGTTATCAAGTTTGACGCTCTATGCGCACTATGAGATCAATACCTATACTGTGAACATTGCTTCGAACAATGATTCATATGGAACGGTAAATGTAGCAAGTATTAGTAGTGTGGAGCATGGAGAAGAGGTAAGCATTGATGGTAATGTGCTGACGTTGAACGAAACAGATGTGACGGCAACGAAGACAGCAGATGGTGCGGATTATAGTTATGCGTTTAGTGGCTGGAGTGTAAGTAATGGAGATGCTATTACCGGCAATACGAATATTACGGCAACGTTTACAGCAACGGCTAAGCAATATAGTGTGACACATTCGCTGACGAATATGACAGCCAGCAGTGGTGCAACGGGTGCCAATGCGGCTACATATGGCACCAATTACACCGCTACATTGAATGCCAGCAGCGGATACGCTCGTCCTGCGTCCATTACGGTTACTTGCGGAGGAGACGATATCACGGAAGATTGTACATGGAATAGTTCCACCGGAGCACTCACAATCCCCGGTACGTCTATATTGGGTAATATCACCATTACGGCAGCAGGTGAACTTGTATATACGGTGACGTTCGAAAGTAATGGTGGTAGTTCTGTCGCTTCGATTACGCAGGCATCGGAAGGAGCATCGATTACGATGCCTAGTGCACCGACATATGCAAGTCACACGTTTGTGGATTGGGTTATTGGTTCGACGACCAAGGAAGCCGGCGCAAGTTATACTCCGACGGCTAATGTCACCGCTTACGCAAGATGGAAAGAGACTTGCGCAGGAGGCGGTGGAGGAAGTACGACGCTGATTTCTTATACAATCACAGCAGAATGTAAGAGCAGTGATCCATGTTCGGAAACGGCAAGCGGAACACCCGGAGGAACGGCGTATTTGTACAAAATGTCGTCAAGTAATGATAAATTTAAATTAAATACTGACCCTAAGGATGGTAACCCTGGTTCATATTTCGCCTTAAAACTCTCTACTGGATATTTCCAAGCGGGCGATGTGCTCACTATGGATGGTAGTAAAGCAATGGAGGTATATACAGGGACACATGGTTCTGGTACTCTATTAGCAGCTACATCTGCACCATCGGACGGCGTTATCAGTTACACGCTCCCCAATACGCTTCCTAATAATACAAATGAAATATATGTATATCGTTCAAGTAGCACATATAACGGAACGTTGACATACATGACCGTTACCCGCGCAGGCGGTGGTAGTGGAACATGCTACTACGTAACCTATGATGGTAACGGAGCAGATGGCGGTTTGACTTGTGACCCGACGGCATATGCGGCAAATGATGATCCTGAAGTATTGGATAACGGTGATGGCGGTTCAGCATATACCAGATCCAATTACACGTTTGACGGTTGGTACACAAAAGCAGTCAACGATGGAACAGGAACGGCTTATGCACCAGGTGCAACGATTACGGATATTAATGACAATATAACCCTTTATGCACAATGGAGAGAAGCTTGTTCGTCTACTCCTGCAGCACCATCCAGTTTGACGAATGGCGCAACGACGACGAATACGCAAGTGGTTACATGGACGGCAAACGGAGAGAATACATGGGAAGTATATCATAGTACATCTTCTTCTACGCCGAATACTGATCAGACTCCGACGGCGACCGTTACTTCGGCGACATATACCTTCACCGGTTTGACGGCTTCGACGCAGTATTATTGGTGGGCACGTTCAAAATGCGACGCAAGCCATAAGAGCTCTTGGATCGCAGGTACATCATTTACTACGTCTGCAGCAACATACACCTTGACGGCGACGGCGAAGACAAATATGAAAGGAACGTTTTCGGGTTCGAAGACTATTACCAACAGCCCGGTATCCAGTGTAACTGCCGGAACAACTATAGCAACGAGCAGTAATACCTTTACCGTTGGCGGTTCAACAACCGTAGCAGCCCCGGAAACGATAGCCGGCACAGTGGAAGTTGATGATGGTGGTACGCCATACAACGCTCTTTGTACATGGCGCTTCTCCAAGTGGAACAACATCGTTACGCCGGTGGCAGGTGATGAGTCGGATATAGAGGCAGAATATGTTCCTACTTTTGCTATCAACTATATACTAGATGGAGGAACAATCAACGAAGACTATCCTACCTATTATATCTTTACAGATAATGAAGAGGATGAAATATCATTACCTACGAATGTGACAAAAGCAAACTATACGTTCGACCATTGGGTAGATGCATGGAGCAACACGAGAAGTAAAATTACTTGTGACTATTGGGGCGATTTTAATTTGACAGCTGTTTGGACGGCTAAGACGAGTCCGGGATCGGGAACAGTAAGCGGAACGACTTCTATATGCTCGGGTGATAATACCGATATTACCCTTAGCGCGAGTGTTTCGGGTGCAAGTTATCAACTCTATAAAGGTGAAGATAAAGTAGGTGATGCGAAAGCGGGTACGGGTAGCGCACTGACATGGAGTGTTTCTGAAATAGGTACATATACCGTGAAAGCGGTTGAGACGGCAACGCACGCTTCGGGTGACATGAGTGGAAGTGTGGTTATTTCGGCATCAACAGCAACATCGATTTCTACGCAACCTACGACAGCAGTGAGTGGACATGACGGTGTGGACTTCACGCTTGGTTCAGACTTGGCAGCAACAGGAGAAGGTACGCTTACATACCAGTGGTATAGTTACACGTCTTCCGACGGCGCAGGTCAAGCAACTGTAGGAAGTGCGACGACAACCAAGACTCTCACCACTTCCAAGGCCGCGGGCACGTATTACTATAAGGTAGGCGTTATCGGTGCGTGCGGTGAGGTTAAGTCTAACATGATCACTGTGACGATTGATAACGAACACCTCTTGACCTATGATGCCGGTTCGGGTTCGGGTGCTCCGAGTGGCAACTGGAAGTCCCCAGGTAGTATGACGCTTCCTGCAGACCTCCCGACACGCAGCGGATATATCTTCTTGGGTTGGAATACCAAGAATGATGGTACGGGCGACATGTACCAGCCGAGTGGCTCCTTTACAATGCCAAGTTCAGCGACCACACTTTATGCGGCTTGGGCAAGTCCGTGCTTCACGATAACAGATGCTGCTAGGAGTAGTACATGGAGTGACAAGGCATCTGGAGCTACTATTGAAAGTTCAGATCTTGATGGAACAATAACCGGTGGTACAGTTATCAATAGTGGTAGTGTAACTATGACGGCTAATGATACACGAGGAATGGTGTTCAACTCCAACGACAGAGAGATAACCATTACCTTAACTAATGGTATGTTCCAAGAAGGAACAGTTATTGCTATCGGGGGTAAGACTAACAACTCAAACTCTACAGCATATGGCTTTGCTGTAAGTGGTAATGCTACAACTCCTGCTACCTACACCACTACAGCTGCAGACTATCAAGATTTTACTGTTCGATATGTAGTAACTGCCGATGATGGTATAGAAGGCACAAGTAGTTTCGCTCTCAAGCGTGCTAATTCTAACCAAGTATATCTCAAAACAATTTACATTGGTGGATGTATGAGTTGTACGGGCATTACTCCAACGTTGAGTTATAGTGCTACGACGCTATATGCGTTTGGCGGTACGCCACATGATGCACGTCCAACGCTGACAGGTAACACCGGTAACGGTGATGTAACATATAGTTCCAGCAATACGGATGTAGTCACGGTTGATAGTGAGACCGGTTTTGTAACGGCAGTTGGAGCAGGTACGGCGACCGTGACGGCAGTGATAGAGGCTAACGCTGGTTATTGCGGTGCGATAAAGAGCGTAGAGTTTACTGTTCCGGCATTGGTTAACCAATCGATACGCGTAGGTAAGAGTACTTCGTGGAATGGAGATGGTAGTGCGGCTCCGGACATGACGTTCAATGATCCGACAAGTTCTACGTCACAAGTAGCAGTGATTGCTAACAATAGTTATACCTTTGATGCTACAGCGACTTCGGATAAGGATAACATGACTGCTAAGTTTACCAGTACGGAAACGAGTAAGAACTCAAGTAAATACCTTACTTTGAAGTTTAAGAACGCTACTCACGCAATTAGGTTAGGTGAGGTTGTCGTTCCAATACAACCTGTAAAAAGCAATGGTAAGGCGCAAGTGGAGATTTACGAGGGGTCTACGCTTAGATTGACATCCTCTGAGGTAACAGATATTACTCAGGGTAAACTCAATGACGTACACTTTACATTCGCTTCACCGTACGTATTTGCTGCAAATACAAATATTGAGGTACGACTCTACTTCTACGGACAAACCGATGGTTTCCGTCTGGGAACACCATTCTATGTCAATGGTGGTGTGCTGGTAGATCAACGGTTCACAGATGCGAATAGTACCGGTCTATGGAGTGATCCTGCTAACTGGGACGGCGGTAGTCTGCCGGAGATCTATCATGATGTAGTGATCGAGAAACCGGTTGCGGTAGATATCGCACATGCAACAGCGAAGAGCATTGTTATCTATAATAATGGAAGCGATAAGACCGGTAAGTTGACAATCCAACCGAATAAAGGTCTTGAGGTGGATGGAACGATACAGAAGACGACGGATGGCAGCACCAAAACAGCGACAGGAGAGGCAGACCTCGTGCTTGAGTCCTCGAGCGCTGGTAATGCATCGTTGATCTTCAATAACAGCAACAGTTGTCAAGCAACGGTACAGATGTACTCGAAAGCATCGATAGTAGGTGAAACATGGAATTGGCAGTATGTTGGAACGCCGTTCACTGGTTCGATTCCTCTGTATAACTACTATGGCAGCTGGATGTATAAATGGAATAACGGTGGTTGGGCTGCTGTCAGAGGCGATGACGAATTGGATCCGTTCGTAGGTTACTGTTTGACGCAGAGCGAAGCTACGACGCACGTCATGGGCGGTACGCTGATAGCTACTGATGGCAATGATCAAGAGATAACGATGAGTGCAAGTAAAGATATGGTACTCGCGAACTCTTGGACCGCACCGATATATATTGGAGGCTTTACGGAGACAACGTTCACTTCCGAGCCTGCTACAATCTATCTGTTTAATACCGGATCGGCAGAAGAAGGGTCGACCGCAGGAACAACTGAAGCAGGTACTTATATTACCGTACCGGTTAACTCCGGTCCATACGTAGGAACTGAGTTCATCCCGTCGATGCAAGGATTCTTCGTAACAACGAACGGCGGTTCGGCAGGAACGATCACGATGAAGTATGACGAGTTGGTACGTCCTGCGGATAGTCGCGGTATTGTAGCCGGCTCGATGAAGGCGCCGAAGCGCATTGAAGAGCGTCCGGAAGTAATGAAGATCCGTGCAGAGGGGTCTGTATATAACGATCGCGTGGTCATCCTCTCTCGTGAGGACTTCTCGCAAGGCTTCGACAACGGATGGGACGGTAAGAAGATGACTTTCGGTAATGCTTCACCTTCTGTCTATGTCATCAACGAGCAAGGCGGCTACGATGCTGTAAGTGCAATCCCAGAATATGAAGGAACGGTAGTAGGCTTCCGTAAAGGTACGGGAGATGAGGTTTATACGATTTCGTTCAACTATGACGGAGACGTACAGTACTACCTCAATGACCTCAAGGAATATGTTGCTACTCCTATTAACGAAGAGACTGAGTACACGTTCACAAGCGCAGCCGAGGATGCTGAGGCACGCTTTATTATCAGCAAAACGCCGATACATAAGACGCCTACAGATATAGATCCGGTTACGGGTGACTGGTCACCGGTTACAGGAGCACGTAAGGTGATAATCGACAACAAGATATATATCATCCGTGGAGGCAGAATGTATAATGCAACCGGAGCGTTGGTTAAATAATTGTTTAAAAGAGTAAAAGAATGAAAGAATTAAAGAATGAAAGGATCAACACTATGAAAGCAATTATCAAAACCAATATAGCATTTGTAAGGGTTATGGGTTACCGGTTATGGGTTATGGGACTGTTGCTGTGGTTGGCACTGCCGATCATGGCGCAGCCGCAGACCTTCAACGGCGCTACTGCTCCGCAGGTTACATTCCAATCCACCAGTACAATGCAAGGGTCGGGGAGTGCATACTCATCTAAACCTATGTTGAATAGCGACGGAATGGCTGTGTATAACGGAGCATCTTACGGGCCTAATAAGGCAAAAAAAGACAATACTCCGGGTACTCCATCTACGCCGGGTCAAGGAAAAGAAGAGTACCAATTCCCTATCGGCGACCCGGTGTTGCCGTTGACGCTGATGTGCTTGCTGGCTGCGGGAGTGGTATATCTCCGGCGACGAAAAATGGCACAAGAGTAAGCAAAAGCTCTTTTTTATAAAAGAGTTATTTCATGATATTTGTGGCTCCTGCGGTACGTGAGTATAGCAGGAGTTTTTTTTGTTGGTTGCGCGATATTTCGGAGTGGAGAGAGTGTGTCGAGAGTGGGTTAAGAACTAAATAAGAACCAAATAACAACTAAATAAGAACTAAAGAAGAACTAAAGATTTGTAGTACGTTCGCGTCCTGCTCGTCGGCGGTGGCTTGTTAAAAAAGAATCCGTACTCGGATTAGGTTAACCGCACCGCCTCCTCTCCCCAAGGATTGGAAATCCTCGGGGGCCCCAATTAAGGGCGCTTTATGCAAGCATAAGCCACCCTCAACTCTTTTTTTATAATGAGTTTAACTCATTTTCGGCGAAAAATGGCACTTAAATTTGCGTATGTGCAATTTTTGTCGTATATTTGTGCCCGAAATTGGAATACTAGTGACAAATATAATCATATGCAAATTAGGAATTTAAAATATATCATGAAACAAATCAACAAATCGATTGTATCTATTGGTCTAATGGCTTTGATGCTTGTGTTTAGCGCCCAGATCTCGGCGAAGGACATCACGTATCCTTGTCAAAAACTGATCGAAAAAGGAGAGTATGACAAAGCAAAGGAGTCTTTGTCTAAACTGAGAGATAAAGATAACAACAACTGTGAGGTGCACTATGGCTTCAGTAAGTTCTATATGTCTAAGGATTCTAGATATAGCTTAAGTGAGGCCAATAAGAGCATGAAAAAAGCGGAGGAGTGTTTCCAAAAAGCAGATGAGAAAACACTTAAGAAACTCCAAAAAATCGGATATAGTGCCGATTTGTTCAAAGAAGAGTTTAGCAAGATCCGTCAAATGGCACTCCAGGATATTCAAACCCAAAAGACTGTAGCCTCCTGCGAAGTGTTCTTAAATATTTTCCCGGATGACGAGGAAGTGCCACAAGTAAAGAACCAACAGTACAAGTTTGCCTTTGCTGATGCGCAAAAATTAAACACATTGAAAGCATATGAGGATTTTCTATTCAATTATCCCCAAGCTCCGCAATATGCTCAAGCACAGAGCACCGTTTATGAGATGGCTTACGCTGAGACCCGGAAATTAAATACGGCGAAAGCATTTGCGGATTTTGTAGACAAATATCCCGAAGCTCCGCAATATGCTCAAGCGCAGAGCACTCTCTATGAGTTGGCTTATGCTGAGGCACTGGAAATTAATACCGAAGCAAATTATCGTCAATATATTGAGTATTATCCAGAGAGTCCGAAGATAGATGAGGTGCGACAATTGGCAGAGAAGGCAAAAATAGCAGAAGCGAAAGCCGCTTTAAGGGCAAAAGGCTACGTGGATATGGAATTGCCAAGTGGAACAATATGGAAAAACCGAAATGAGGAAGAAAAATATTATACCTACGAAGAGGCTATTTCGAAATTCAAAAACGAATTGCCAACAAAGGAGCAGTTTCAAGAATTGATAGATAAATGCACCTGGACTTGGACCGGAAAAGGATATGAAGTGGTAGGACCAAATGGAGAGTCTATATATCTGCCGGCAGATGGCTTACGCTATTGTGGAGGAAATATATGGGGAGGCATGGGTACGTACGGCTGGTATTGGACCGTTACGCCTTTTGACCATCAGAAAGCATACATTCTTGGCTTTAGCTCGAGCTTTATGGATGTGGGGGAAAACAACCGTTGCGCCGGTCGGTCTGTCCGACTTGTCATTAATAAGTCAGAATCGAAATAAAACAACGGTTAATTAGTAAAAACGAACAAACACATTATATTAATATAATGGGATTTTTTGATGAACTAAAACAAGCCGGCAATTCGATCTTGGAAGAGTTGCAGAGCGATGTGGCGGATGCACTGGAGATGCCGGAGTTGGCACCCAAACAAGCCCAGCCACAGCAGGAACCTACACCACAGGCTTCTGCGCCGCATCCTGCACCAACACCCGCTCCCGCTCCTGAGCCCGATTCATCGGCCGGACTATACAACCCGCAGCTCGAGAAACTGATCGACCTCGCGCTGGCGGATGGCGAACTGACCGAGAAAGAAAAACAGGTGCTCTTCAAAAAAGCCGAGTCCTTCGGCATCGACCTCGATGAGTTTGAAATGGTGCTCGACGCACGCCTCTACAAAAGAGGCCTTCAACCCACCGCTCCCGCCGCCTCGGCTCCGCAGTCCAAGAAATTTAAGGACGTCAAGAAATGTCCTGCCTGCGGCGCAATGATCCAGTCGTTCACCACACGCTGCCCGGAGTGCGGATACGAGTTCCGCAACCTCGAAGCTAACGGCGGCATCCAACGCCTCTTCGAGATGCTCAACGAGGTAGAGACCTCCTCTCGCGAAGACGCCGACACCCTGCTGGGAGGACTGGGACGCGTATACAGCGACCTGTTTGCACAGTCCTTCGGCGGCAACAAGAACACGCGGCGCAAAAAGACGATCATCCAGAACTTCCCCATCCCCAACACCAAAGAGGATATACTCGAGTTTCTGGCACTCGCCCTGCCGCTGGCCAAAAGACCGGGATTCTTCGAACAGGATATGGAAAAACAAGAGATGTACCCCGTCTGGAGAGCTAAATGTGAGCAAGTGATCATCAAGGCACGCTTCTCGATGAAAGACGACCCCAAGACACTCGCACAAATCAATGAATATGGTAAACAAATAGGCATTAAATAATATGGGACTTTTTGGATTTGGTAAAAAAACAAGCGAAGGCGGCGTGATGGATGTCATCCGCTGCGACGAACAAGAATACTTGGTTTGGAAATGGCGCCCCGCCGGACAAGAAGCCAACACCACCGCCAAAGAGAACGCTATCCGATGGGGTAGTAGCCTCCGCGTCAAAGAGGGCGAGATGGCCATCTTTGTCTACAAACAGGACAACGGCCAACTCATGGACAAGATCCAAGGACCGTACGACGGCATCATCAAGACCAAGGACTTCCCGATCCTCACCAATATCATCGGACTGGCCTACGGAGGCGATTCGCCCTTCCAGGCTGAGGTGTACTTTGTCAACCTCCAAGCCAACAACCAGATCAAGTTCGGCGTGCCGTACTTCGATGTGGCCGACCCGCGATTCACCGACTTCACCGTGCCCGTAGCCGTTCGCGGAACCCTGACCTTCAACCTCACGGATGTTGACCAGTTCATCCGTCTCAACCGACTCATCAACTTCGACCTCGTCAGCTTCCGCGAACAGATCAGCGCAATGATCAAACGCGTGACCAAAAACTACGTCACCAACTGCCCGGCCGAGTTCAATATATCGGTACTCCAACTCGAGCGTAAGATCGAAGATATCAACAACCACCTCCAAGAACGCCTCGCTACCAAGCTGGCCGAAGACTTCGGTATCAACCTCAAACGGCTGGATATCTCGGCCGTAGAGATCGACAAAGAGAGCGAAGACTACACCCAGTTCCTGCACGCTACCAAAGAGCAGCAGAAGATTCAAGCCGAGCAGATCGGTCGCCGCGCACAGATCGAGACCGAGGTCTACGAGAAGAGTGCCAAACTGGGCGTCGAGTCACAACACCTCCAAGCACACGCTATCGACAAACAGGCTGAAGTACTATCCGCTGCGGCCAACAACCTCGGCCAGATGGGCGGACAGATCGATACCAATGGCGGCGGTATGAACCCCGTAGGTATGATGATGGGTATGGGTATGGCAGCCGGCATGGCTAACCAGATGGCAGGCATGATGGGTAACGGCATGAATGCCATCAACCAAGCTATCCAACAACCCACCGCACCGCAACAGACACCTCCGCCCGTGCCGGGAGCAGTCAACTATATGCTGGCTATCAACGGACAACAATACGGACCCTACGCGATGTCACAACTCCAACAGATGGCTGCAGCCGGACAACTCACCGCCGAGACACTCGTCTGGTGCCAAGGTATGGCTGCATGGGAACCCGCATCCACACGCCAGGATCTGGCCACACTGTTCAACTCGTAAACTGTAACTAAAAATCGTAACTATATACAATGTTTGACAACTTAAGCGAAAGACTAGAACGATCATTTAAGATCCTCAAAGGTGAGGGTCGTATCACCGAAATCAATATTGCCGAAACGGTCAAAGATATCCGTAAAGCCCTCCTCGAGGCCGATGTCAACTACAAGACCGCCAAGCAGTTTACCGACCAGGTCAAGGAGAAAGCACTCGGTATGAACGTCATGACAGCCGTTCGTCCCGGACAACTCATGGTCAAGATCACACACGACGAACTGGCAGCCCTCATGGGTGGCGAGACCGCCGAGATAGACCTCAAAGGCAACCCCGCAGTCATCCTCATGGCCGGTCTGCAAGGTTCGGGTAAGACCACCTTCGCCTCCAAGCTGGCTAACTACCTCCAGACCAAAAAGAACCGCAAAGTCATGCTCGTCGCCTGCGACGTCTACCGACCCGCCGCTATCGAACAGCTGCGCGTACTCGGCGAGCAGATCAACGTCAAGGTCTATACCGAAGAGACCGAGTCTAACCCCGTCACCAAGGCGCAGAACGCTATCCGCGAAGCACGCCAATACGGCTACGACACCGTCATCGTCGATACCGCCGGACGACTGGCCGTCGACGAGCAGATGATGCAGGAGATAGCCGCTATCAAACAAGCTATCCAGCCCTCCGAGACCCTCTTCGTGGTCGATGCTATGACCGGACAAGATGCCGTCAACACCGCCAAAGAGTTCAACGACCGACTCGACTTCGACGGCGTCGTTCTCACCAAACTGGACGGTGACGCACGTGGCGGTGCCGCACTATCGATCCGCTCCGTGGTCAACAAACCCATCAAGTTCATCGGTACCGGCGAGAAAATGGATGCACTCGACCAGTTCCACCCCTCCCGTATGGCCGACCGTATACTCGGTATGGGTGACGTGGTATCACTCGTCGAACGCGCACAAGCACAATACGACGAAGCCGAAGCACGACGTATCAGCAAGAAGATCGCCAAAAACCAATTCGACTTCAACGACTTCCTCGGACAACTCAACCAAATCAAGAAAATGGGTTCGATGAAAGAACTCATGGGTATGATACCCGGCATGGACAAAGCACTCAAGGGCGTCGAGATCAGCGACGATGCCTTCAAACCTATCGAAGCTATGATCGCCTCGATGACCCCCGAAGAACGTGCCAACCCATCCCTCCTCAACGGCTCGCGCAAAGAGCGTATCGCCAAAGGATCGGGTACTTCCATCGTCGAACTCAATCGTTTCATCAAGCAGTTTGAGCAGACATCCAAGATGATGCGCAAAGTGCAACAATTCAAACGCAGATAACTATGGGCCTTTTCAGACGTCATCACCATCACCACCATCATCACCGCCAGCGGTACAACAACCAGCGACTCAACTGGAAGCGGGACAAGAAAATGATACTCGGTATCATCATCGGTACCCTTACGGTCCTGTTCATCTGCCTTGTGCCGGGACGACAGTTTGTCAAGGAGACCTTTAACCTCATCGTCATCTGGCTGCGCCCGGAGACCGAGTACGACGAGGAGATAATGATCGACCCCATCCGTACGAACTGGCAACTCAAACAACAACGCGAACTCCAAGGCGACAGCGTTGCCACCGCCGTAGGCGCCGACACCCTGCGCAAAGAGATACGCCAGAAAGCCATACCCGTCTACCGCCCGCCACGCCCCCGTACCCAGTGGTACCTCACCGGAAAGGATATGCAGGAACTGCGCCGCGGAGCCGAAAATAGAATGAACAAAGACGAATAATATGACCCTATTAGACGGCAAACATATAGCATCACTCATCCGTGCTGAACTCAAACAGCAGGTCGACCAACTCTTGGCAGACGGACACCGTGCACCCAAACTGGCAGTCGTGATCGTGGGACATAACCCCGCCTCAGAGACTTATGTCAACAACAAGATCAAAGCCTGCGCCGAAGTAGGCATCCAGGCTGAGAAAGTGGCCCTCGAGGCCGATATCACCGAGGCTGATCTGCTCCAAGAGGTACAACGACTCAACCAAGACCCGTCTGTCGACGGCTTCATCGTCCAACTGCCCCTGCCCGAACACATCAACGAGACCACTATCCTCTCCGCGATCGACTACCGCAAGGATGTAGACGGACTCACACCCGAGAATGTGGGACGCACCGTTCAAGGCCTGCCCTCACTCGTCTCGGCAACCCCCAAAGGCATACGCGAGTTGCTCGCGCGCTACAACATACCCACCGCCGGCCGCCACGTAGTGGTCATCGGACGGTCAAACATCGTCGGCAAACCCGTAGCGATGCTACTGATGCAGAAGCCCTACCTGTCCCTGCCCGGCATGAGTGCCGCCTCACTCGGCGACGCCACCGTCACCATCTGCCACTCCAAGACCCAAGACCTGGCAGCCATCTGCCGCACGGCTGACATCATCATCGTCGCTGCCGGCAGCCCCAAACTGCTCACTGCAGACATGGTCAAACCCGGTGCTACGATCATCGACGTAGGTATCAATAGAGTAATGGATGGCTACCGGCTCGTTGGAGACGTCGACTTCGACGCCGTCGCACCCAAAGCTGCCTACATCACCCCCGTTCCCGGAGGCGTAGGCCCTATGACCATCGTCAGCCTGCTGCAGAATACGCTGCAGGCCTATCAAAATCATAAATCATAAATTTGAAATCATAAATTTGAAATCATAAATCATAAATCATAAATCATAAATGGATATCCTATCCAAGATAGATGGCATCGAAGCCAAGTTCCACGAGGTCAGCCTCCTGATTACCGACCCGTCGGTCATCGCCGATCAGGCGCGCTATGTACGCCTCAATCGTGACTACCATACCCTCGAACAGGTACTCAAAGTCACCAATCAATACAAACATGCTCTCGCTGCCCTCGAGGATGCCAAACAGGTGTTCTACAACGAGTCCGACCCCGAACTCAAAGAGATGGCACGGGCTGAGATAGACGAACTCGAACCACAGATACCCGAACTCGAGGAACAAGTCAAACTCCAACTCCTGCCCAAGGATCCCGAAGACGCCAAAAATGTCGTTATGGAGATACGTGGCGGTACCGGAGGCGACGAGGCTTCGCTATTCGCAGGCGACCTGTTCCGTATGTACACCAAGTACTTCGAACTCAAAGGATTCAAATATACCGTCTCCTCCTTCACCGAAGGCGCCGTAGGCGGATACAAAGAGATCATCTTCAATGTCACCGGCGAGAATGTCTATGGTACGCTCAAATACGAATCAGGCGTTCATCGTGTGCAACGCGTACCCGTCACCGAGACCCAAGGACGCGTTCACACCTCCGCGGCCACCGTCGCCGTATTGCCCGAAGCCGACGAGTTTGAAGTCCACATCAACGAAGGCGAGATCAAATGGGAGACCTTCCGATCGGGTGGAGCAGGCGGACAGAACGTCAACAAGGTCGAGTCAGGTGTGCGTCTCCGCTACAACTGGCGTAACCCCAACACCGGCGAGACACAAGAGATACTCATCGAGTGTACTGAGACACGCGACCAGCCTAAGAACAAAGAACGCGCACTCGCGCGCCTGCGTACGCAGATATATGATAAGGAGCACCAGAAATACATCGACGACATCGCTTCGCGCCGCAAGACCATGGTCTCCACCGGTGACCGCTCCGCCAAGATACGCACCTACAACTACCCGCAAGGACGTATAACTGACCACCGCATCGGCTACACGATCTACAACCTGACCGCCTTTATGGACGGCGATATACAAGGCGTCATCGATGCCCTGCAAGTAGCAGAGAACGCCGAACGACTCAAGGAGGCTGAACTATAATGGAACTCTTCTATTCACCCAATATAGCTACCGAACCGCTCCTTCCTGAGGAAGAGAGCGCCCATTGTATTCGTGTGCTACGTCACACCACCGGCGATATCATCACCGTTACCGATGGACGCGGTATGCTCTACCAAGCACGCATCAGCAACCCGCATCCCAAACATTGTGAGCTCGAGATACTATCCTCCGAACCGCAAACCAAACACCACAAAGGACACATCCATATCGGCATCGCTCCCACCAAAAATATCGACCGCATCGAGTGGATGATCGAGAAATGTACTGAGATCGGAGCCGACGCTTTTACCCCCCTTCTATGCCGTTTCTCGGAGCGCAAAACCATTCGTCAAGACCGTCTGGACAAGATCATCCTATCCGCCTCCAAACAGTCTCTGAATGCCTACTTTCCGACACTTGCTCCGCTCACACCTATCGACGAGTTTATTCGCTCATGTACAGCCGATTATAAGTTTATAGCACACTGCTACTTGAGTAGCGAACGCAAACTTTTGAGTGAAGAATTGGCCGCTATTCGCAATCGCGAAAGCGCCTCCTATGCCATCCTCATCGGCCCCGAAGGAGACTTCTCAGAGCAAGAGGTCGAGTTGGCGGTAGAGCATGGGTTTGTACCGGTGACTTTGGGTGATGCGCGACTCCGTACCGAAACAGCCGGATTGGTCTCCTGCGTATTAATGGCGAATGAATCTTGATACAGACATATTATTGTGGATCAATTCCCACCACGCCGAGTGGGCGGATATCCTGATGTGGGGCGCTACCAAGTCGGTGACGTGGATACCCCTCTACGCCCTCATGATATGGTTGCTGTGGCATCGGTTCGGCTGGCGCAAGACCCTGCTATCCGTTCTGCTGATCGTCATCGCCGTAGGCCTGTCCGATTGGATCAGTTCGGGCTTGCTAAAACCCTTCTTTGCACGCCTTCGTCCCACCCATGAACCGGCTCTCGAAGGTATGGTACGCACGCTCAATGGTTACACCGGCGGCCTATACGGCTTTGTCAGCTCACATGCGGCTAACACCTGCGCGTGTGCCTATCTGTTCACGCAAATATACAAGGAGTGGCGAATGACCCTCGTCATGCTGCTCTACGTCATACTCAACTGCTACTCGCGTATGTACCTCGGTGTCCATTATCCGGGCGATATACTCGGTGGCTTGATTGTCGGATTTACAATAGCTTATCTTATCAGTGTCTTGGTCGTACCCCATATGGATCGCGCGGAGGCTCTTCTACGCCGACGCACAAACTAACCGTTCGTCGCGCCCTGCTGTACGGGTGGCTTTGGCGGGTATCATCATCGGTGTACTGGTGATGATCATCACCGTCTGCATCGTTGTGGGCTTCAAACGCACCATCACCAACCAGATAGCCGGCTTTGGCGCCCATCTCCAGATAGTCAACTTTGACAACAACAACACCTACGAGATGTTGCCTATCTCCTTCTCCGATAGCCTCTTAAACGCTATCCAACACACCCCGCACATCCAATCCGTCACACCCTTTATCACCAAACCCGGTATCGCCAAAACCGATTCGGACTTCCTGGGCGTCGTCTTCAAGTCGATAGGCGACACCGTCTTCCTCCACCGTAACCTACGCGCCGGCCAACTGCCCCATACACCCAACGACATCCTGATCTCCGAGCGCCAAGCCTCCACGCTGGGACTGCAACCCGGTGACAAACTGCTGTCCTACTTCGTCGAAGACGAGGTACGGGTACGGCGCTTCACGATCGCCGGTGTCTATGCCACGGGTTTTGCTGAGTATGACGACCTGTTCATATGGTGCCAATCGCCTGTGCTGACCCAACTCAACGGCTGGGACTCCACCCAACTATCCGGCATCCAGATAGCGGTCGATGATGTGCGTCGCACCGATGAGGTGGCCGACCAACTATATGATGTCGTCTACAACCATTTCGATCGTGATGGCAACGGCTACTACCTGCAGACCATACGCGAACTCAATCCGGCTATCTTCTCGTGGCTTGACCTATTGAACATGAACGTCATCGTCATCATCATCCTCATGCTCTGTGTGTCGGGCTTCAGCATCATTGCCGGACTGGTGATACTCATACTCGATGCCATCCAACTGATCGGAACACTCAAAGCACTCGGCGCTGACAACACCTTCGTTAGGCGTATATTCCTCACCCAAGCCTCGATGCTCATCTTCCGAGGTATGCTGTGGGGAAACATCCTCGGTCTCGGACTCTGCGCGCTGCAGTATATCACCCACCTCTTCCCGCTCGATGCCGCCAACTACTACGTCGACGCCGTACCGGTCGCTTTCCCGTGGTTAGGACTGCTGGGACTGAACGTGCTATTCTTTGCCGTATCGTTCCTCGTGCTGCTCCTGCCGGCCGCCATTGTGGCACATATTGAACCCTCTAAAGTGATGCAATTCGAATGACTCTACTCACCTCGATTGATATCCCTCAAGCTACGCGCCCCATCACCTACGACGACCGCTTGCTGTTCGTAGGTTCCTGTTTCTCGGACGCTATATCTGCCCAACTCGCGCAGTACTGCTTCCGGCTGACAGCCAACCCATTCGGGCCGCTATTCAACCCGCTCTCTATCCTTGAGGCGCTACAACTAACCGAAGTACCCGAACTGATCGAGTGGGGTGGTCTATACCACTCGATGTTGCATCATGGTAAGTGTTCGGCACCAACCAAGGACGAGACCTCCCGTCTCTGCCAAGCGGCTATCGATAGCATGCAGCAAGCCTTCAACGATGCCTCCGTGGTCTTCATCACTTTCGGTACGGCGTGGGTGTATGAGTTGAAAGAGGGGGTTAGTGGATTAGTGGATGAGGGGGTTGGTGGATTAGTGGCTAACTGCCATAAGATGCCTAAGGAGTGGTTCACCCGTCGAAGACTGACCGTCGACGAGATCGTGAAGCCTTGGCAAGCGTTCATCCAGGCGCATCCTGACAAACAGTTCGTCTTCACCGTCTCGCCCGTGCGACACGTCAAAGATGGTTTGCACCAAAACCAACTATCCAAAGCTATCCTATTGGAGACAATAGAACAATTAGACGCACAGTATTTCCCCAGCTACGAGATCGTGCTGGATGAGTTGCGCGACTACCGTTTCTATGCTTCCGATCTGGTGCATGTGAACGAGATAGGGGCGCAGTATGTGTTTGAGCGTTTCTGCGACACTTTCTTCCACCCCGCCACTCGTCAGGATATGCATCTTCTGCACCAATACTGGCTGCAGTCTCACCATCGACTCTTGCATCCCGATAGTGAAGAGTCAAAGGCTTTTCTCAACCGCTTGGCCGCTCAACGCGAGCAACTACATCAACGCTTCGATTGGATCTAATCTATGTGGGTCGTTCTGGCATTCATATCCGCACTCTGTCTGGGCTTCTATGACATCAGCAAGAAAATAGCGCTGCGCGACAACGCCGTGGTCGACGTGCTGACGCTGAGCGTCATCATCTCATCGCTCCTGCTGTCCGTACCGCTCCTATTGTCTTATGCCTGTCCCTCTATGATGCAGCAGACCCTGTTCTATGTGCCGACGATGAGCCTCAAAGGGCACCTGCTGACGGTGTTGAAATCGGCTATTGTACTCAGCTCGTGGATCTTTGCCTATATATCCCTCAAACATCTGCCGATATCCGTCGTCAGCCCTATGCAAGCCACACGACCTATGTGGACCCTGATTGGTGCGCTGTTGATCTTCAACGAACGCCTCAACGGCCTACAATGGATAGGTGTACTACTGGCAATCGGATCGATACTGTTGTTCTCGTTCAGAATGACTAAACACTCGTCAATAGATCGTAAATCGTCAATCGTCCAATCGTCAATCAATAATCGCTATTATGCCGCACTCGCATTAGCGATCATTCTTGGTGCCTGTTCAGGACTGTACGACAAGTATCTGATGCGCCGCTTCGACCACAATGCCGTCCAGGTCTACTACACCTTCTACCAAGCCCTGATGATGATCATCACATGGGCAATCGTCAATCGTCATCAACTGTCAATCAATCGTCAATCGTCACTTGTCCAATTGTCAATCAAAAACGTTGGGGCTATCGTGCTGATCAGTCTGTTCTTGGTAATGTCGGACAACGTCTATATGTTAGCGCTCAGTTATCCTGATTCGATGATCGCTATCGTTAGCACTATTCGCCGTGGCGGCGCGGTGATCGGTTTTGCCTACGGCTTGCTGTTTCTCAAAGAGCAAGACCCGCTACCGAAAATGCTCTGTATGGCCGGTATCTGTGCCGGACTCCTTTGTCTTGCATTCGCATAAAATCAGGCTTTTTGGGTGTGATATATGCCAATATTTTAATAAAAGTTTATTAAAATTTGCGTATGTCACTTTTTTTTTGTACCTTTGTGCCCGAAAGTAAAATTAGACAAAATTTTTATTGCACATGAAGACAAAATTCTTGTCACTTATTGGCATCGGAATGATTGCTATGTTATTTTTGGTGTCTTGCGAAAGCGGAGGCAGCAAAGTTAGCTCAATTCAGTTCAAACGAATGAATATCGCGGGTGCAAAAGCACTGGCGTTAGCTTCAGATGGTAGTAATCAACAGAACGCACCGGCGCGAATGCCTGCGGCATTGATGGATGAGGGAGATCCGGAGTATAATATCTCCAATCCTATTTATACGGTTTCCGAGGATGGCACGTTGGTAGAAGTACACTATACCATCGATGTGGTCGGTGACGGCGAAATCGTGGACATGATCAAGGCGAATATGCGCCTCAAAGCGCAGTATATCTACCCAATCGGTGACGGATGGCTATGGCTTGTCAACTGCGAGTACGACTACCCGGGTATTGATGAGGTCAAAGAACCTCTTAAAGGACAGATTCGCGAGTTGATGCACGCTGGGTTAGAGTCGAATTTCCTTGTTCGTAAGTCGGACGGTGCACTCTTTGAGTGGACGCGTGAGCAAGGTCGTCCGCAGAAAGGTAGAGGTTACAAGCAACCGAGCGATATCTATGGTCAAGTCGAATCGGTAGGCAAAGACGTGTTCTCCTGTCCTTCTATGGGCGGCTTGGATGACTACTACGGACGAATCTACAAACTGGAAGACCAAGGCGATGTCTTGAATGTAGTACAAGTGCTAAACAGTTCGCAATCCGGCAACGGTTTATATGTCGACGACCGCGGCTTTGTTGGAACGATCTTAGGCAGCGACTTTGGTGGCGGAATACCCGTGATAATTGATCCGAGTTCTTTGAAGTTGAGCAACATCAATTCAGGTGCGGCACAGCTTGAGAAACCGGAGTTTATCGCCATAGGCGGAAGAGTATATATATACGCAGAGAGATATATTACGACCACGGAAACCGACGGAAAAGAAGGTAGTTGGGAAGTAACGAAACACATGGGCTGTTTCTATGCCCTGGAGAACCAATCGGGCATGTGGACAGTAAAAACTCCTGCCTTGTATGAGTTTGATCTAGAACAGCAATCCGGCCCCACACAAAAGGTTTACAAGACGCCGGTAGCCACATGGATGGGAACGGAATATGAAGCTAACTGGACAGCTCATTCGTATGTCTATACCTTTGACCCGATAGCTGCGTCTCTCACAAAGAAAGAGTTACCGGCGAACTATCCGGTGGATGAAACCAAATACTATGACGGTGTTGCGTATGTCATGGGCGAAGGCCAGAATTTCTTCTATGTATGCGACTTGGCGAAGGACGCGGCAGAGCAAGTAGAGATTCAGTTTGATGAATCGATTGCTGAATATATCTCCCAGATTGCGTTTATGGGCGGTTTCAGCGAGTATGACCCGAATACGCAATGTTTCACCGGCGGAGCACAACTCTTGGATGGTACGTATCTGTACTTCATCCTCTATGCACAGGGGGAGAATCGCGGTAAGGTAACCGTTCTTCACGAAGGTGAATCAGACGCAGGACAAGTTATCTCGGTTATGGTAAGACTGAATTAAAGCGGCATATGATCACAATAGAACAACTAAAAGAGGTGCAAGACCGCGCGGATAAGTTGAAGCAGTACTTGCAGATTGATGAGAAACGTATTCAACTCGAGGAAGAGGAGTTGCATACCCAGGCTCCCGGATTCTGGGACGACGCCAAAGCGGCTGAGGCACAAATGCGTAAGGTGAAACGACTCAAGAGTTGGATCGATGGCTACGAAGGCGTACGAGGTTCGGTAGAAGAACTGTCGCTTTCGTTTGAATACTACAAAGAGGAACTGGTGACCGAAGAAGAGGTCGATGCTGCTTATCAGCACGCTTTGGATGAAGTGGAGGCATTGGAGATGAAGAACATGCTCTCGCACGAAGAAGATCAAATGCCGGCGGTACTCAAGATCGTCTCCGGTGCCGGTGGTACCGAAGCGCAAGACTGGGCTGAGCAACTGATGCGTATGTATCAGCGATACTGCGAGAAGCACGACTACAAGGTGACGATAGCCAACCTCCAAGAAGGTGATGAGGCAGGTATCAAGACCGTGACCTTCAATATCGAGGGTGATATGGCCTACGGCTACCTCAAGTCCGAGAATGGTGTCCATCGTCTGGTGCGTGTCAGTCCCTACAACGCCCAAGGCAAACGTATGACCAGTTTTGCATCGGTCTTCGTGGTACCACTCATCGACGACTCCATCGACATACAGGTTGACCCGGCAGGCATCAGCTGGGACACCTTCCGCAGTTCCGGTGCCGGCGGACAGAACGTCAACAAGGTCGAGTCGGGTGTGCGTCTGCACTATAAGTTCGTTAACCCCCTCACCGGCCAGCCGGACGAGATAGTCATTGAGAACACCGAGACGCGTGACCAGCCCAAAAACCGTGAGAACGCTCTGCGTCACTTGCGTTCGCAACTCTACGAACTCGAACTCGAGAAACGTCGCCAGGCTGCGGCTAAGGTAGAAGCCGGTAAGAAGAAGATCGAGTGGGGCAGCCAGATACGCAGCTACGTGTTCGACGACCGCCGCGTCAAGGACCACCGCACCAACTACCAGACATCGAACGTCAATGCCGTCATGGACGGCGACATAGATGCGTTTATCAAAGCATACCTAATGGAATTTCCTGATTAACCTATGAAGAAGATTGTAGTTTTATTGGCCGTTATGGCTGTTAGTGTCAGCATATGGGCTGACGAGGAGAAAAAAGATAGTGTAGAGGGTTTTGTATTCACGACCGTAGACAGTGTGGCTGTCACATCTGTTAAGAACCAAAACCGCAGTTCGACCTGTTGGGCGTTCTCGACCGTGGGCTTCTTAGAATCGGAGATCCTGCGCAAGAGCGGTAAGACCTATGACCTGAGCGAGATGTTTGTGGTCAGCCACACCATGCTCGACCGCGCCGAGTATGTCGTACGTATGCACGGCGACGCTGCTTTTGCACCCGGCGGTTCGGCCTATGATGTGATCTACTGTCTCAAGAACTACGGCATGGTGCCTCAGGCTGCGATGCCCGGTATCCAGTACGGTTCGTCCAAAGCTGACACCCTGCCCGTGCACACCGAGTTGGACGCCGTTGCCGGAGGTTATGTCAAAGGCATAGCATCCAACACCAAACTCAAGAAACTGTCTCCCGTTTGGAAGAAAGGTCTGCAGGCTATCTACGATGCTTATCTGGGCGTTTGTCCTCAGTACTTCACCTACGAAGGCGTGGAGTACACTCCGATGTCGTTTGCAGAGTCGCTGGGCTTGAATCCGGATGACTACATCTCCATCACCAGCTACACCCACCACCCGTTCTACACCCAGTTTGCACTCGAGGTGCCCGACAACTGGCGTATGGATCAGATGTATAATGTGCCAATGGCTGACATGATGCGTATCATCGACGAGGCGATAAAAAAGGGCTACACCCTGGCTTGGGGCGCTGATGTGTCGGAGGCTGGCTTCACCCGCACCGGTATAGGCGTGATGCCCGATATCGACAACAAGGACAACACCGGTTCGGATATGGATCATTGGGTAGGTCTATCTCCCGACGAGAAGCGCAAAGAACTGACCGAAGGACCTTGCGAGGAGATCACCGTCACCCAAGAGATGCGTCAAGAGGCGTACGACAACTGGGAGAACACCGATGACCACGGTATGCAGATCTTTGGTACGGCCAAGGACCAGAACGGCAAACGCTACTACATGGTCAAGAACTCATGGGGTACCAAAAAATCCAAATACAAAGGTATATGGTACGTGTCGGAGGCATTCATGCAATATAAGACCAACGATATCCTCGTGCATAAGGATGCTATTCCGGCCGATATCAAAGCTAAACTGGGCCTGTAAGATCAGAACACCATGACCATCAAAGAACTATCCAAAGGCGTCTACAAGGACCGAGGCAGCAAGTTCTACGCGTTTGCCGAACCCATCGAGGACGAGGAGCAGGCCAAAGCGCGTATAGCGTGGTATAAGAAGAAATACCACGATGCTCGGCACGTGTGTTATGCCTACCGTCTGGGACCGGATGTATGGCGCACCAAGGATGACGGTGAACCCCACGGAACAGCCGGTGCACCTATCCTGCGCTCGATAGATGCCCGCGGGTTGGACAAGGTGTTGGTGGTAGTGGTGCGCTATTTCGGCGGTACGCTGCTCGGCACAGGTGGACTGATGGTGGCCTATCGTGAGGCCAGTATCGATGCCTTGGAGAAGGCAACTATGGTATAAGAATATGGAACAAAACGAATATAAATTCAAAGACATTCGCGCCTATAGAGTAGGCTGGCTGTTGACAGTATGCGATTTTCTGTTTGCTTTTCCGTTGCTGCAAATCTGGGCATGGAAACGCACCACAAGTATGGGACTCGCTTATCTGGGTGACCGCAAACAGATAGAGAAGGATATACGTCACGGAGCGTTTTTTATGACCAACCACCGCGACATCATCTTGGATGCCGCTTGGCTGTCCTATAAACTGCGTATGCGCTATTTCATCCGTCCGTTCATCGGTATAGGCAACAACCTGTTTGCCAAGAAATGGATCGAGGTACTGGTGCGTTTCAACCGCTGTTTTGTGGTGAAGCGTGGCGCCGGTGCTCATGCTCAACTCGAGAACGCCAAACAGCTGTCGGCCTATATAGGGCATCTACGCAGCCAAGGCAAGTCGATCTGGCTGGCACAACGCGAAGGACGCGCCAAGGACAGCGACGATCGCACCCAAGCGGCTGTGCTGCATATGCTGACCATCGATTTTGAGCAGCAGAACAGACCCGTTGAGGAGTTCTTTGAATACGTCAAACAAATCAATATCTGCCCCGTTAGCATCAGTTATGAGTACGATCCCTGCGACTATCTCAAGGCGCGTGAGATGCAACTCAAACGCGATAACCCACGCTGGCGTAAGACCAAGCGAGATGACGTGGAGTCGATGCTCACCGGCATACGTGGAGAGAAAGGTAAAGCCGTCTATCGTCTTACACCCAGCATCAATCATGACATCGACCGGATGTTGGAGAAACATCCCGATTACAAAGGACTGCCTATCAAGGAGCAGATCAACCACCTGTGCTTTATCATCGATCAGCATATATTCTTAGGATACGAGATATATCAACGTGGCACGGAATTTGATGCATATATAGAGAGTCGCTTGGCCAAGATCGATATCCCCAACAAGGATGAGCAGTTCTTGCGCGAACGCTTATATGAGATGTACAACAATCCGGTGATCAACCATAACAAAGCCAATAAGTATTATGAAAAAAGCAATATTCCCGGGCTCGTTTGACCCCTTTACCGTGGGTCATTACGACATAGTCAAACGCGGGTTAGAACTGTTTGACGAGATAGTGATAGCTATAGGTCGTAACTCGACCAAGAAGGAGACCTTCCCTATTCGCGAACGCGAAGAGGCCATACGCAAGATCTTTGCCGACGAGCCGCGCGTCAGTGTGCAGATATACGACTGCCTGACCGTTGATTTCGCCAAAGAAGTCAACGCCCGATTCATCCTGCGCGGTATGCGTTGTGTAAGCGATTTTGAATATGAGCGCAACATGGCTGAGGCCAACAAACAGATGGGCGATGTAGAGACGATCATTCTCTATACCCGTCCGGAGTATGCGCATATATCTTCTACCCTTGTACGTGACCTATATGCGTACAACAAGGATGTTAGTCAGTTCGTACCGAATAACTTAAGATAAGGAGTATGAAAAAATCATTCTTGATTCTGCTACTCTCAACGGTGAGCATGTTGGCTTATGCCCAGCAGGACTCGGAGCGGGTGAGCAAGCAGCTGGATATATTCAACGACGTAATGCGTGAGTTGGATATGAACTACGTGGATACACTGGCCTACGAGTCGATCGTAGAGACGGCTATCAACCAGATGTTAAAGCAGGTTGATCCCTATACGGTCTATTATTCGGAGAAAGACAGCAAGAAACTGCGCGAGATGACCACGGGCCAGTACGGCGGTATAGGTGCGGTCATCCAGCAACGCGAGATCAAGGACGCAAAGGGTGAAAAAGAGTGGCAGACCTTTATCGCCAACCCCTACGAAGGGATGCCTGCTCAGCGTAACGGACTGATGGCCGGTGATAGAATACTGACCATCAATGGGGAATCGGTCAAAGGATTGAAAGTGAGTGAGGTAAGCCGCAAACTGCGCGGTGTACCCGGCACGATGATCACCGTGGAGATACAGCGTCCGGGCGAGAAGAAAGCCCGCAAGATCAGTTTTATGCGCGAAGAGATCCGTATGGAGCCGGTGCGCTACTACTGTGCCTATAAGGCCGACAGCCTCTCTGAGCCGGTGGGATATATCGGTTTTGATGATTTCACTGACCAGTCAGCACGCGATTTTGAGCGCGCCCTCGACGACTTGATCAACAACGACCATATCGGTTCGCTCATCATCGACCTTCGCTCCAACGGTGGCGGATTGATCAGTCAGGCAGTGGAGATAGTCAACCTGTTTGTGGAGAAAGGTACGACTGTGGTTGATACCAAGGGCAAGAATGAAGAGCCGCTCTATACCTACCGTACGCGTCATGAAGCTAAATATCCGAATCTGCCATTAGTGATCATGGTGGACAAGAACACCGCTTCGGCAGCAGAGATCGTCTGCGGTGCGCTGCAAGACCTGGGACGTGCTACGCTGATAGGCCAACGCACGTTTGGTAAGGGCCTGGTGCAGAGTATACGCCCTATCACCCACGATGGCTCACTCAAGGTGACGACAGCGCGCTATTATCTGCCTTCCGGACGCTGCATCCAGGCAATCGATTACTCAGAGCGCCAAAAAGGACACGATCTCAAGAAAGATACGGCCGGAGGCATCCTGCCGGATATAGTGATCGACGACTCGATGAAAGTGGACGTGTCGTACGCACTCTATAACCAACACATGTTCTTCGATTTCGCTACGCTCTATCGTCAGCATCATGCTACGCTGCCGGCATCGCCCAAGGAGTTCACCCTCACCGATGCAGACATGGATGACTTCTGCCAATTCTTAGACGAGCAGAAGTTTGAGTATGAGACGGAGACCAACAAGTACTTCAAAGAACTACTCAAACTGGCACACAAAGAAGATATCGACTCTACTACGTTGCAGCAGTTGGAGGCCTTTGAGGAGGCAGTCAAGCCCAACTACCGCGAAGCCATCAAGCGAAACGAAGAGAACGTCAAGAACCTGTTGGGACGTGAGATCGTGATGCGCTATTACTACCAGAAAGGAGAAGCGGCCTATCTCTTACGCTTTGACAAAGAGTTCAAACGCGCCCTCAAAGAGGCGGACGCGTTGCTTATTAAGTTCAATGTTTATTGAGTCGAGTCCAGCGTACAAAACCATACACGCAGTTACAACACCAGAACGCATACTGTGTAGCCATACAGTAGTCGCCTGCGCGAAGCCACAATACGACACTTAATATATCCACCGCGAGCCATATATACCAGTGCTCACGATATACCAAGATCATCAGTACCTGCGCCACCAGCGCGGGTATTGTTGTAAAGGCATCCAGATAAGGCTGCGTGTCATCGGTCCACCGACTTAACCCTAAGCCTACCAGCCAAGAACATAGTAGGGTGACAGCCACCAGACTAACGATCGTAGGCGTGGACAGACGGCGGGGCGTAACCAAACTGTCATGGTCATTGCGTAGGCGCTTTTTCCAAACATATACCCCGTAGATCATCGTCACAAAATAGTAGGCGTTGATGGCTATCTCGCCGTAGAAGCGTTGAGTCCAACATAGGTAAGTATAGGTGATCACCTGCCCAAACCCGAACGCAAACGTCAGGATGTTACCTTGCGAGGCCAAGCACACCGAGCAAACACCCAGACAGCCGCTCAGCAGAGACAGCCACGTATCGTGGGGCATCAGAAAATAGGTCACCACCTGAATGGCGAGACCGATAGCTATAAAACAGTAATCAAAAATCTTCTGACTATTTCTTGGCATTGGCATCTTTGCGTATCTCTTGCGGTTTGGAGTCTCGCTGCGGCACAGCCGTGTGATCGAAAGTCTCCTCAAAATCCCAATTGGCTTTCAAATTGAGCTTGGACTGGAAATAGTACACCGGTTCGGGCTGCCGTTTGAGCGACCAATCGCCGGTAGTCCATTTGCCGTCCTCGTTGAGATCCATATACATACGCACATAGTAGCCTTTTGGGTCCAGATAACGGAAGGTTGTACCCCCCTCAAGAGCGGCTACATCGCGTAGCACATGGTCTTTGTCATCCAACAACTGCAACCGCATCTTCGGATCATAGTGCGCCATCTTGATGGTCAGCGTCGAGTAGTCCTCGTCGGTCTTAACCGTGATGGCGTAGGTACGCTCCTTATTGCTTTTGCCGTATATATCCCACAGGGCATTGCTATCCACTGCCAGTTCATAGATCTCTCCTTTCTCCAGTGGAGCTATAAGCCAATAGCTGATATTGGCCGAATCGCGCGGAGCAATGTCAAACACTACGTCTTCCCACTGCTCGATACCGGTTTTCTTCTTCAGGCGGATACTGTCCTTGATCAGGCTATCGAGCGGATAAGAGGCTTGTATGTACAGCGTATCAAAGACATCCATCTTGACGCGAGCATTGGTACGTATATCCACCCGCCTGTCTCGCTGCTCGCGCTCTTTGGCTGCTTGCGCTTTGGCATTCAGGTTAGGTGCTCGATATAGACCAATGATAGTGTCTAAGGCCGGCTCCAAGTTGAGCAACGAATCGCTCTTATAGTAGTTCATCTCCAGCCGTACGGTGTCACGCGCTATCAGCGCCGAGTCGCGCAGCCAGACGATGATACTGTCCCGATTGCTGCCATACTGCACAAACAGCTGCTCCATCGTAATAGAGTCGAGTGGGGTGATCTGAGGCGTGCTGTCCATTGGGGCAGAGAAGGTGATGACGATGCGGTTGGGTTCTTCGCGGCGAGTACGTCCTAAGGACTGCTTGCTTTTATTCTCTGTGAAGTACCATAACAGCAGATCTGCCGGTGCACTATAGACATTGCCGTCCGAGTCAGTGACACAGATAGGGGTCACCAACGAGTCAGCCCATGCCAGTCCTTCGCCCGGGTTATAGACAAAGTCACGGCTTACGTCATTGAGTCCGTAGAGCCGATAGGAGGCACTATGGATATTGTGGATGGCAAAATGTCCTTGCCCGTCGGTGCGTGCTATACGGGTCATGACCTCTTTCTCAAACGCCGAATCCTGCAAGTTAGCTTGCAGCCCCACGATGATATTGCCTACGGGGTTCAGGTCTTCCGCATTGAGCACGTCGCCGTATATCTCCAGCGAGTCAATGACCGGACCGGTAGCAAAAGCAAGACTGTATCCCTTGAGCGGGTTCTTCTCGTGGAAGTCGCAGATAGCATTGCCAAAATCCAAGGAATAGGTGGTTGAGTCTTTCATCGAATCGAGGAAGGTCACCTTGAACATCTTACCCACTTGTGTCACTTCCGGTTGCTGGCGCTGAGGCGGACTGATCAGCATATTGCCGGCGATATTGTCCAACTGGATATACTCGTTGAAATGTACCGTCACTGTCTTGCCGGCATAATTGACCGAACCGTTCTCAGGTATCTCCTTAACTACCGAAGGCGGAATGGTATCCTTTGGACCACCTTGTGGTCCGATACCACGGTTTGCACAACTGTCCATGCCGACAACGAGGCTAAGTAGCGCCCCGATACTAAGCATTATGAAAAGATATTTTCTCATTTTTCTCATTTCGGCTGCAAAGGTACAATAATTTTTACAAATATGCAAATGTTTGGTTGATTTTTTGTTGCAGATGTTCTAAATCGAACCCGATATATTGAATTTCATTCAATTCGTGCGAAAAATGTGTGTTGAAATTTGCGTATGTGCGAAAAAATGAGTAAATTTGCACGATTTTTTGTGAAGTAGTTTGACGAGAATAAAATAATATATATGAAAAAGGTATTAGTACTGTTTGCCGTGTCTGTTATGTCTGTTAGCCTGATGGCGGCAAATGATTCAACAAAACACAAATCCAACTGGATCATGGACCACGATTCGGTGATGATCGCAGCGCACGCGGTGCCTGCTGATAGTAACCGGTCGCACCTCTCCTCGCTCAGTCTGAGTGTTGAGGAGGCTCAGGAGTACGCAGTGAGAGCCAATCGCTCGTTGCGCAACTCCTCGCTATCTGTTCAGCAAGCGTACGCGCAGCGTTGGCAGTCGATTGCTTCCATGTTGCCGCAGGTGGATATGAGTTGGAGTTACACCAACATGATGGGCTATAAGATGAGTTTTGGCCAGATGGAGATGGAGATGCCCAACACCTCATCGACCACCATTTCTGCTTCGGTAGGTATCAACGGGCAGGCTATTGTAGGTGTGTTGCTTCAGAACCTGGCTATCGATATGCAGCGTTTGTCCTTGGAGCAGTCGGAGGACAACTTACGGGCTAATGTCAAGACATCCTATACCTCGATTCTGGTGTTACAAGATGTAGTACGTCTGTTGGATGAGTCCTTGGCCAATGTGAACGATATCATCGCTATGACGCAGCGCACGGTAGAGTTTGGTGTGAACGAGCAGACCACAGCCGACCAGATAGCTATTCGTGCCAATACGCTCAAAAACAACATCATGGCGCAAAAGCGCTCCATCGAGTTGGCAACCAACAGCCTCAAAGTGCTATTGGATGTACCGGCTGAGACACAACTGACTTTGACCACCTCGTTGGACGAGCTCTTATCAGGCGACGAGGTGTTGTCACTGTTGGGCGAGGATTTCGTCAAGGAGCATAACCTTAGTTATCGCCAGTTGGAGAAGAACTTCGATATCGCCAAGATGAACATGCATATGGCCGGCTGGGCATATAGTCCGACCGTTTCGTTTGCGTACCAGCACAACGAGCAGAAGTACTACGGCGAAGGAGGTTTTCGTTCTACGCCGCCTAATATGATCAATGTGGCCGTGTCTATCCCCTTGTGGTCCAGCGGCAAACGTGCTGCCGGTATTGTGGAGAAGAAGATCGCATTGGAGCAGGCTCGTAACACCTTGGCTGAGACATCTGACCAGTTGTCGATCCAATACCAACAGCTGCGCTTCAATCTGCAGAACGCCTACGAGACCTATCTGACCGAGCAGGAGAACCTGAAGGTGGCAGACCGCGTGTTTAAGTCGGTGAGCAACAAGTACCGCTTTGGTACCAATAGCAATCTGGAACTGGTGAATGCCAGCAATGATGTGATATCGGCACAGTCGAGTTATGTACAGGCTGTACTGACACTGATCAACGCCGAAGTGGAGTTGGATAAATTTCTGAAATAAAGACAAAAAAGATATATGAAAAAGATTTTTCTAATGACTGCTGCAGCACTCGTTCTGTTTGGCTGCGGCAAGAAACAGGCAGAGACTACCGAGCAAGAAGAGCGTGTTGAGCCTGTAGAAGTGACCAAACTCTACGCACATGATGTAGAGCGTGTCATTACCCTTTCGTCTAACTTGATGGCCTATGAGACTGTGAGTATATCGCCGTCTCTGACCGGTAAGATAGAGCATATCTATGCTGAGATAGGCGATCACGTACGCAAAGGTGACTCGTTGGTTAGGATGGATCAGCAACAGTATCAGACGACCAAACTAACGATTGCTAACTTGCGTGTGGAGAAAGCGCGTATAGACAGTCTGTTTGCTTATGGCTCGGCTACCCAGCAGCAGAAGGACCAAATGGATTTGCAGTTGGAGCAAACCAAGGTTAACCTCAAGTTCCTGACTACCAACACCTTCAATTTGGCACCTATCACCGGTGTGGTAACGGCCAAGAACTACGAGGACGGCGAACTCTATTCGGGACAGCCGATCTTGGTGCTTGCCGAAGTGGATCGCCTCAAGACGCTGGTGGCTATTCCGGAGTCCTACTTGCCGCGTATACGCAAAGGTATGAAACTGACCCTGACTTCGGATGTCTATCCGGAGAGTAGCTTCCCGGCAGTAGTCGAGGTCGTTTATCCGACTATTGATGCTGCTACCCATACCTTCCAAGCCAAAGTAGTAGTGAATAATCCGCAAGGACTACTCAAACCGGGTATGTATGTCAAGACGGCTATCGGTCTCGGTACAGACCGCGTCATTACAGCTCCGTACTCGACCGTGCTCAAACTGATAGGCGCTAACGACCGTTACGTGTTCATCAATAACAACGGCCGCGCACAACGCGTGAGCGTAGAGATGGGTCAACGTTTTGGCGATGATGTGGAGATCACGGCTCCGGAGATCAAAGAGGGAGTAGAGTTGATCACCCAAGGAGAGTCTCGACTGATTGATAGCGTCAAGATCGATATCAAAGCTACGCACTAATGGCGAATGGCGAATGGCGAAAGTAAATTGTAAATTGTAAATTGTCAAATCGTAAATAATTTATGGCAATATATAAAACATCGGTCCAAAAACCTATTACCACAGCCCTGATCTTTGTGGCAGTGATCGTGATTGGTTTGTTTAGCTATACACAGCTGCCGATTGACCAGTTCCCGGAAATGAACCCGCCTTATGTGACGGTGATGGTGACCTATCCGGGTGCTTCAGCCAGTGAGGTCGAGACCAATGTGACCAAGATCCTGGAGAACTCGCTCAACTCGGTGGACCACCTCAAAGAACTGACATCTAAGTCCAAGGATAATTTGTCGCAAGTTACCTTGGAGTTTGAATGGGGTGTCGAACTGGACGAGATAGTCAATGATATACGTACGTACGTCGATCTGTGTAAAGACAACTTGCCGGACGGCTGTTCCAACCCGATCATCTTGCGTCTATCAACCTCGATGATGCCGGTCATCCAGTATTCGGTCACAGCCAACGAATCGTACCCGTCGCTGGACAAGTTGCTGGACGACGAGATCATCCCGCAGTTGAACCGTGTGGACGGTATCGGTAACTTGACCGTATCGGGCGAACCGGAGCGTCGTGTCTATATCTACCTCGATCAGCAAAAACTGGATGCCTATGGATTGACCTTGGAGAGTGTTGGTCAGATGGTGACAGCCAGCAACCTCAATATGTCCTCCGGTACGGTCAAGATGGAGAAGGAGCAGTATCAGATGGAGGTGCGTTCGGAGTTTGCCGAATCGGATGAGATACGCAATATAGTGGTCTCAACCGACCAGCAGGGACGTCAGGTCTTCCTGCGCGATATAGCAGTGGTCAAAGATACGATCAAAGAGCTCTCGCTGGATGAGAAAACGGACGGTATCGACTGTGCTCGACTGATTGTAACCAAACAGACAGGTGGAAACACGGTGCAGGTCTGTGAGGATGTACGCAAGGAGATCGCTAAGATCCAAAAGAACCTGCCTGCAGACGTGGATATACGATTGATCTACGACTCGTCGGAGAACATCCGCAACTCCATCAACTCGCTCCAGGAGTCGATCGGCTACGCATTGTTGTTTGTGGTGCTTGTTGTGATGTTCTTCTTGGGACGTTGGCGCGCGGCATTCATCGTGGGTATAACGATTCCTATATCGTTGATCGTTGCCTTTATCTACTTGATGCTTAGCGGCGATTCGCTCAATATCATCTCGCTCTGTTCGCTCAACATCGCCATCGGTATGGTAGTGGATGATGCGATCGTGGTATTGGAGAATATCACCAAGCACGTTGAGCGTGGTGAGAACCCTCGTGAGGCGGCTATCTATGCTACCAATGAGGTATGGGTGTCCGTTATTGCAACAACACTCGTTATTGTGGCCGTATTCGTGCCGCTGACCATGTTGACCGGTGTGGCTGGTGTGATGTTCAAATCCCTGGGATGGATCATCACTATCGTCTGCTGTACCTCAACGCTGATTGCTATCTCACTGACACCTATGTTGGCCAGCAAGATGCTCAAAGCACGTAAGGTGCATGTGGATGCGGATGGTAACCTGATAGACGATGACAAGAACCGTAAATCATGGTATGACAAGACAGTAGTACATTTGCTGGACTGGATCGACGACCGCTACGCCGATATGCTCGGCTGGTGCTTGCGCCATAAGGCGGCTACGTTTGGTATCCTATTGATCGTCTTTGGTCTGACGTTAATGCCTGTCTTGGCCGGTAAGATCGGTACGGACTTTATGCAGCAACAGGATATGGGACGTTTTACCGTCAAGGTAGAATTGCAACGCGGTACCCGTATCGAGGAGACCCTCAAGACCGCCCGCAAGCTGGAGACGCGTATTCGTGAGATAGTGCCTGAGGTGCAACTCATCTCTACTTCGGCCGGTTCGAACGATGATGCCGGTATCGGCGCGTTGTTCTCCTCTACGATGAACAACACCATCAACATGACTATTCGTACCTCTAAGAAATACGAGCGCGAGCGTACGATATTCGAGATCGCTGAGGCCGTACGTCAGGAGCTCAAGACCTATCCTGAGATAACGGACTATAACGTGTCCACTTCCAGTGGCGGCGGTATGTCGTCCAACTCGGTGGATATAGAGATCTACGGGTATGACTTCGACAAGACCAGCGAACTGGCCGAACAAGTGCAATCGATCTGTAACCACGAGGTTGAGGGTGCCCGTGACGCTACCATATCGCGTGATGATGAGCGTCCGGAGATCAAGATCGATGTAGACAAACCTAAAGCTAATCGCTTAGGCCTGACCGCTGCTACGATAGCTACTTATCTTAGAAACCGTGTCAACGGTATGTCTTGCGGCTATCTCAAAGAGGACGGATCAGAGTATGCTATTCTCTGCCGTCTGGAAGAGAAAGATCGTAACACTATCCAGAAACTGCAAGACCTCACTATCCCGACACCTGCGGGAGGTAAAGTCAAACTCTCAGAGGTATGCGCTATCAGCGAATACTGGACCCCGCCGGCAATCGAGCGCAAGTCGCGTCAACGTGTAGTAACGGTTTCGGTGACGCCGTATAAGACCTCCTTGGGTACCTTGGCAACCCGTATCCAAGAGGTAGTAGACAAACTGGATGTGCCGGATGGCGTAGTAGTACGTTTGGCCGGTGACTTCGAGGACCAGCAAGATACCTTCGGCAAGATGGGATTATTGGCCGCGCTGATTGTCCTGCTCGTGTATATTGTGATGGCATCGCAGTTTGAGTCGTTCAAAAAGCCGTTTGTCATTATGTTCACCATCCCGTTCGCTTTGTCAGGCGTGATATTGGCTTTGTGGATCACAGGCCGCTCGCTGGATATGATTGGTGCGCTGGGTCTGGTCATGCTGGTAGGTATTGTAGTTAAGAACGGTATTGTGCTGATCGACTATATCGACCTGATGCGTGAGCGTGGAGTAGAGTTGAACAAAGCCATCCAGATGGCGGGTCGTAGCCGTATACGTCCGGTCTTGATGACGGCGATGACTACTATCCTTGGTATGGTACCTATGGCGTTGTCTACAGGTGAAGGATCAGAGATGTGGCAACCGATGGGTATCGTCGTGATCGGCGGTCTGTTGGTATCAACCTTGCTGACTTTCTTTATCGTGCCGACACTCTATGGTGCGATGTCGCGTCATGATGATGTCAACAAGGCTAAGAAAGTGCGCAAGAACTTCATCTTCATGGATATCAAAGTGAAAAAAGACGAACCTAAAGCAGAGGAGACACAAGCATGAAAAGTGTAATGATCGTATTCAATCAGGCTAATACGGAGCGTGTCGAGTACATGCTCGATATATTGAACATCCAGGGATTTACCTTCTTTGAGGATGTACAGGGCCGTGGTACCAACGGCGGAGAACCGCGTCGTGGCACTCATGCTTGGCCGGAGATGAACAGTTGCGTGATAACGATAGTGGAGGATGACAAAGTACCTACATTGCTCGAGGCTATCAAAAAACTGGATCTCCGTAACGAGGAGGTTGGAGTTCGCGCGTTTGTGTGGAATATAGAAGCAACAATTTAATTTGATTAGATGAGACAAAAACGATCCATCTTATTTTGGCTGATGATGTTGTGTTGTACCGTTATGGTATCAGCACAGCAATCAACCAAAACAAGCATATCCGGTGTCGTAGTGGATGCTGAGACAGGAGAGACGCTGCCTTTTGTGCAGATCTACTTCCTCAAATCGACTACCAGCCAAGGTATGGTCCCATCGGGTAGGGGAACGACGTCCGATATGGACGGCAATTTCCGTATATCCAGTTCCGAAGGATATACAACACTCACCTTCCAGATGTTGGGCTATAAAACGGAGATGGTGACGCTGCGTAAAGGGCAGATACGTACCGGTGCCAAAATCAAACTCAAGCCCGATGTGTACGGACTGCAGGATATAGTCGTCACGCCCAAGAATCGCAAACGCGACTACCGCCGACGTGGTAACCCTGCCGTTGAGTTGATCAAGAACGTCATCGCACACAAGGACTCGTTCTGCGTAGAGGCTGCCGACCAATATACCGCGCAGAGCTATTCACGAATGTCCTTTGCGTTGGACAATATCAAGGTCAATTGGCAGAAACCGTTCTGGCGTAACTTTGCTTTTGTTCAGAAATATATTGACACAACAGGGGTCTATCCGTCTGTAACAGTCAGTATTCGAGAGCATATATCCGACGAGTATTACCAGCGTAAACCGCATCGTGAAAAGAAAGTGCTACGTAAGAAACGTATATTCGGCGTGGAAGATATCATCTCCTCCAACACATTCCAGGAGAATGTGAACGCTATCTTTAAGGACGTGAATATCAATGACAACAACATGAACCTGCTGTTCAATCGTTTTGTCTCGCCGCTCAACTCGTCCATTGCTGTCACCTTCTATCAGTATTACATCATGGATACCATCATGGTGGATGGTTATCCGTGTATAGACCTGGCTTTTGTGCCGGTTAACTCAGAGAGTTACGGATTTACGGGCCACCTGTATATAGTCAATGACTCTACCTATAGGCTTAAGAAATATTCGATCAATGTCCCGCCGGATATCAACCTCAACTTCGTTTCCAACTACTCGGTAGAACATTCCTACAAGCAATTGGACAACGGACTGTGGGCGCCGGATCGTACGACCACTTATGCCAAGTTCTATATACTGAACAACAAACGTGGTATGCTGGCGCGCCAAACCAAGATCTATACCGCCTGGGATTTGGAGACGCCTATTCCTAAGGAGACCTTCTCCGCTTTCTCACGCGAAGTGGATACCGATATCAATGATACCGCACGAGTGGCGCGTACGCCTATGCCTGTGCGCAAGGATAGCGTGCCTGCTCCTGTAGATTCCGTGCCTGTTCCAGTAGATACTATGCTTGCCCGTATAGATACGATGCCGGCTGTTGTTCTGGATTCGATATTAGCAGACACGCTCTCATTGGATACGACACTGGTAGCGAAGGCAGACTCATTGCGGCGCGACTCTGTGCGTGTGGATAGTGTACCTGATGTGGTCGAGACCAATGACACGACTGCCGTTCGTCTGGACGCTGACGCCTGGGCAACGCTTCGCCCTGAACCGCTGACGTGGTATGAGAATTCCGTAGTGGATCTGGTACACGAGTTTACCTCTACGCCTCTATTCAACTCGTTGGCACTGTTTGTTAATGCTGTAACTACGGAGTTCATCCCGACCAAGCCTTCAGCTGTCATGTATGATAGCAAGTTTGACATCGGACCGATATATAACTTCGTCAGCTGGAACATGCTTGAAGGTGTACGTTTGCGTTTCGGAGGTGCCTCGACAGCCAAGATGCACGATCAGGTGTTCTTCCGTACCTATGCAGCGTTCGGAACAACAGACTTGCGACCCAAGTACAATGCTACATTGGTCTATACCTTCGACAAGCATAAGTCACAACCCTATGACGGCTTGCGTCACCATATTCAGTGGATGGCTCAATACGATGTCGAGGAACCCGGACAATTGACCGATGTCATCCGACGTGACCATATCCTGATGTCTATCCCGACATCCAAACCTACACTCGGTTTCTATCAGTATGTCTTCCATGCCAAAATGGAGTATATGAAAGAGTGGCGCAACAAACTGTCACTCAAAGCTTCGTTCGACTTTACCAACAACGAAGCCGCCGGAGCCCTTCATTACAACCGCATCGATTGGACCAGACAGATAAATGGTGTAGATACGAGCTTTGTCTCGTCTCTCTTGCACATCGGATCTTATCGCAACTACGAGGGCATGTTTGAACTCCAGTATTCGCCCGGTAGTCGTGTCTTCATTGATCGAATGGGCGTGGAGAGTCCGTTCGCCTTGGAGAAGGATGCACCGACTCTCAAACTGACCCACTATATCGGCTATCTGGACGATCGACATAATGGTGGTGACGGATTCTTCTATAATCGTACGGAGTTCCTCTTCGACAAGCGTTTCTGGCTGTCTGCTTTTGGCCACCTCGACTTACGATTACAGACAGGTATGATCTGGCAGAAAGTGCCGTTCACCAAACTCTATATCCCGAATAGCTCCACTTCTATCTTCTTAGCGCAACGTGCGTTTAACCAGATGAAACCTATGGAGTTCCTAATGGACGAATATGTGGCACTCTATGCCACCTACTATTTCAAAGGCTGGATACTCAACCGCATCCCGGGTATTAATAAACTCAAACTGCGCGGAGTGGTTTCGTTCTCAGGTATATACGGCGGTTTGACCAAAAAGAACAATCCCTACCTCGAACGCGTAGAGAACTCCGGATTGTATGAGTTCCCGCACTCACAGTTTGATGAGAACACCTTCGATGATCATGGCTATATCAATGACGGTTATCGTACCTCGTCGCCGATCGGCAAATTGCCGTATATGGAGATTACAGCCGGATTTGAGAATATCCTCAAGTTCATCCGTATTGACTATGTGCGTCGTATCACCTACAATGACTACGAACTGCCGTATAAGATACAACAGATGGTTCCTGACCCGAATAATCCTATACAGTATATACCTGCGGTGGATGACAACGGCGAACCTGTCATGATCAATGCTCGCCGGCGTATTGGTGCGTGGGGAAGGAATGGCGTAAAAATAACCTTTAGATTGTCACTATAATGAATACGATGAAACGAACATCAATGTGCCTTTGGGCTCTCTTGCTCACTATGGGACTATTTGCCCAAAATCCTAAAATACACTTGGATTTGGATGAGGCTAGAATACGCTTGGAGGAATATAATACCGAACGCCTCTTGGATTCACTGGACCAAGAGAAACTGCCACGACTGGTGTCCGGCGGTGTACTGGCCGGGGGAAACCTGAGCAACTTTATTATTACCCGCGATCACCATGCCATGAGTTCGTATATGAGGATTGGCGCTGAGGCCGGAGGATTCCTGGACTTCCGCGTGACCAAGCATTTTGCGATTCAACCGCAAGTGATGTTTACGGCTCACCAGAACTATTTTGCCGAGAGCGATACGGCTAATCGACTCTGGTCCTTCGGCGTCGATATACCTATCTATTTCCTTGGACGATACGGTAATTTGGAGAAAGGATATGTTCAGTTTGGCGGAGGTATATTCACCCACTTTACGTTTGCATCCAATATCCAGGATAAGTACCATAATGTAGACAACGCATCTACGCCGGTGACACCTGCTTCACCAATGCCCGTACGTCTTCCTGCTGCGTATACCGACTACGACTATAGCCGCTTGCATGAACTGCATAACAATCACTTCGGCGTTTGCCTTACGGCGGGATATGAGTTCTCTTTTGGTATGCAGATCAATGCCTCTTACAAAATCAGCTTGTCTGACATAACGGCATTCTATAGCGAGAAAAAAGGCACCGCTGAAGCCAATGCCTTGATCTATCCTCAGTCTATTTCACTGACGCTTGGTTATCGTTGGCGTTAATCAACGCGCGAAATAGTTGTTGCGAATCATCTTATCAGATAACGGATACGCCTCGTCCTCTGTGATGAGGCGTTTTTGTGTCGAGTCCATCAGGTTGATACCAAAGCCGCTCCAATGGTAATACTTGGCTCCGACCAACGCCTTGTACGTGGGGAAGATGTCCATCTGGTAAGCATCCTCGGTATAACGGGGATTATTCTTGATCTTCGGCGAATAGATGATTAGTGGCAAGCAGTCATTAGCAGGCTCTAACCCCATGTTGTGCTTATCCGAATAGTCTTGCATTTGTTGACGCTTCTCGTAGTGAAGAATACGATGGTCACCTGTGATAACAATAGTGTATTGCTGCAACTTAGGATCGGTCTCTAGCTTGCGAATAAAATAGCCAAGTCCATCGTCCAAAGCATTGAACCCGCGGATGAAATTGTACATTACCCAAGGCATATCTTTGGGCAAAGCCAAACGTGAGTATTTCTCATTGACAAACGGAGCGTGGGTAGATTGAGTGATACATTGGATATACCGAATACCGTCATCCACCATGCTATCCAGTTTTTGGAACAAAATCGTGTCCACGTCCGAATAACAGATCGTCGTGTCATACCCATAGGCAGGCGACATATGTGTCTGATTCCAAACGCACGTATCGTGCGGCAATAAGCAATATGCGCTATCCGGCGCTAAGGTCATAATACCCGGATACGTGTTTTGATAGTAGTGCAGACATGTACCGCCGGCATTGATGGGCAATAAACCCGTATTGACAATCATCTGTCCGTCAGCCGAAGGAGCTCCTACTATCTGTGTGTGAATGCTATTGGCATAGAATACATGTTCATTCTGCGTTAATCGATATAAGTTGGGCATGATCTGCGGAGTGACCACCCAGTTTTCCAAACTCTCCAGCAGAACAATGATCAGCGGTGAATCCAGTTGTGGGGCCTTTTCTAGCATTACTCGGTCCAACTGACCAATCATGCTTCGATCCTTGTCTGTCAGCGGTCTATTGGGCTGTAAACCGTTGATCATCAGGTAGTAGTCGGTTGTGATATACAGCGGCGAATAGAGCACACTTGTGTGCTGAACCGTTGTTGGAAAATGGGTACCATAGACCGGCTCACGGTGCTCACGGATAAACGGCGCCGGATCGTATGTGGCAGTACTGTTGTCACTCACATAACACCATTCGCCTACCAATCGCAACACGACCGACAATCCGACCATACCTAGCCAAACCCAGCCTTGACGCTCCGTCTTCTTGGGCAGGATCAGAAAAATCAGCCCAAACAGTCCGGTCAAAACATAAAACATCAGATCTATTCCCCATTCGATATAAATCAATACCGACCAGAAATAGCCATGCAGGTTTCCGGACATATTAAACGCCTCGGCATCAAGCAGGATATGATTATTGCGCATGTAAATCAGATTGGCAATAAACCACGTATCTATCACAAACGATAACAGCAATATCCAGCGCTTGTCCCTAAGCAAGAACACAAACGAGGCAAACAATACCGCGGCAGCAATCTTGCTCAGTATCATAGACGTGATCTCTAACCCGCTGTACGCTTCAGGCTCTAAGCCGGCACGAAAAGCAAAATAGTCAAACAACAAGGTCTGACCAAAGATCAACAATGCCAATAGCCCAAATACCAGCCACGAACTCTGTTTGTCACTCAGTTTATACTTCATACCTTAGCAATAAAATAGCACCCTAATATAATCATCACTGCACCAATCCACTGCAGATATCCCACTGTCTCGTGGAAGATAAACAGACCCGATAACATACCAAACAAAAAACCTAAACTGGTCAGCGGATAAATCTGCGAGAACGGATACTTGTCTAACAGCCACAACCAGAACAAGTTGGCCGCTACCAGCAATACCACGGCTACCATCAGCCATGCATTCAGTATCACTTCATGCCATATATAACTCCACGACCACTGCCACTCCGGCATATCGCGCATTCCCAATTTTAACGCTACCTGCCCAAGCACCAACATGCTCGTCTGTAGTAGCATCAATAATACCATTGTTACCATAATCCTTTCATCCTTTCATCCTTTCATCCTTTCATCCATTAAACCACTAATCCCCTCATCCCATTCTTCAACCGGAATGATTGCTGTATATCCCTATACCGCATCACCACCTCTTCCATCACATTCTCCCATGATCTCGAGATGGTCACCGAGGCTTTGTCACCCACTTGCTTGACCAAGTCGCGATGCGTGATCAGATAGCTGATTTGATTGGCATAAGCCTGCAAGTCATTCGGCGTCAAAAATCCATTCACGTCGGCCTTAATCACTTCTGCTGCTGTCGACTCCTGTAACATCAGAGCCGGAGTATGCATGGCTGCCGCTTCGCGTACCACCAGAGGTGCATTGTCGTATAACGAGGGGAACAAAAACAAATCCGCTGCCGCATCAATCCGTTTCAAACGCTCACGATCATGTATGTTACCCAGCATCGTCACTTTGTGTGACAAGCCCAACAATGTGATCTTCTTACGTATCTCGCTCACCGCATAGCCCGTGCCTACCATAAACAAATGGAAGGGTTCTTGCTTAATCAAGGCTAATGCATCCAGTATAAAACCAATATTCTTCTCCCAAATATGCTGCCCCACGAACAGCAACATCGTTTCGTCCGGCGCCATACCCAACTCCTCACGCATCTCCTTACGCATCTCTGCGATCTTAGCCTTCGGCGTAGAGAAGTCGTTGCCGTTCTCTACTACTTCTACATGCCCTTTATATCCATACTCACGCAGGGTAGGCTCGACTGCCGCTTGCGGAATCCATACCTCGTCTGCCTTCTCGTAGAAGCGAATGATGTGTTTCACCATCCAGTCTACCACCAACTTACTGGACACATTGTGCTCAAAATCCTGACGATACTTGCTGTGGAACGTTGCTACCAACGGGATATTCTGTTTCTTGGCTGCCGAATAGGCCAAATCACCGGTCGTGAAAGGACAATGGGCATGCACCAAATCAAACTGCATCTTCCGCCACTCACGCATGAATCGATGGTCTATATACGGCATGCCGTACCGATAGGGAGCACGCATCGGGATAGGTATGGATACATACCTATATATCGGATACTTGGCAGCCTCGATCACTTCCTCTGAATGGGGCGCATAAGGCGTTATCACACTTACGTCATGCCCTTTTTCGTGCAGCCAATAAGCGTAGTTCTGAGCGGTCATTCCTACACCATCCAATATGGGCGGAAAATTGTCGTTGAATATTCCAATCATTGTATTGTGTTTTTCAGGTTATAGTATGTTCATTACATCTCTGAGCGACTTGATCACGTACGTCGCATCTTTCAACTGCTCGTCCGTCGGTTGGGTCTCAGGCCTTACCCACCAGATCGTGTCTATGCCTGCGGCAACCGCGCCTGCAATGTCCGACGAATAGCTGTCTCCTATCATCACTACCTCATCTGCTTTCAACCCCTCTAACTCCTTGCGATTACGCTCAATAGCGATCTCCATGATCCGTGGATCCGGCTTCATCACCCCCACCTCTTCGCTGAACACGGTATGCTTCACATAGGGCTGCAGACCCGAACGCTCCAACTTCAGATATTGCATCTCCACAAATCCGTTGCTCACGATCGTTATCGCATACTTAGTAGCCAGATACTGAACCACTTCCAGCGCATCTTTTGTCAGACGACTGTTGTCCAAGGTTAGGCTGATATAGTCGCTGCCCAACTGCTGGCACAGGTTAACCAAGTCTTCCTCCGCATCACTGGTCTCAATACCCAGATAATGACACACAGGGTTTAAAAACTGGTCCAAATGCAGGTACTCGCGAGTTATAGTCCCTGCCGCGTATTGCTCCCACAGCCAGGTGTTATGCTCCCTATAGTAATATAGGTATTCATCAAACGGCACTTCTATGCCGGCGGCCTTCAATAGCGGTGCTATATGCTCGTCGTAGAGTACGCGTTGCGCCTCTTCAGCCGATCCTCTCCAGTCGCCCAGAGTGTCGTCCCAGTCTATGAATACCGCACGATACTTCATCTTAGTCAAACTCCAGGGTAGGGGACTGCGCCATATATGGCAACTTGCCCAAATGCTTATATGCCAACTCTGTTGCTTCACGTCCGCGCGGCGTACGCTTGATAAAGCCCTCCTTGATCAAGTACGGCTCATAGACATCCTCTATCGTGCCTGCATCCTCGCCCATCGCTGTAGCGATCGTGTTCAAACCTACTGGGCCGCCCTTGAACTTATCAATGATCGTGTTCAACAACTTGTTGTCAATCTGATCCAAACCAAAGGTGTCAATATGCAATGCCTCCAGCGCAAACTTAGCGATCTCCAAATCGATCACACCATTGCCTTTCACCTGCGCAAAATCACGCACCCTTCGTAACAACGCGTTCGCTATACGTGGCGTACCACGACTGCGTCGTGCAATCTCGCCTGCTGCCTTGCTGTCAATCTCTATACCCAACAAACCTGCGCTGCGTTTGACAATACCCGTCAGTACTTTGGCATCATAGTACTCCAGATGGCAGTTGATACCAAATCGTGCACGCAAAGGACTGGTTAACAAGCCGCTACGCGTTGTGGCTCCAATCAACGTGAAGTGGTTCAAGTCAATCTGTATCGTCCGTGCCGAAGGACCCTTATCGATCATGATATCAATCCGATAGTCCTCCATAGCCGAATACAGATACTCTTCTACAATCGGACTTAAACGGTGAATCTCATCGATAAAAAGCACATCGTTAGGCTCCAGACTCGTCAACAAACCGGCCAAATCACCCGGTTTGTCCAATACCGGACCACTTGTTACTTTGAATCCTACCCCCAACTCATTGGCAATGATATTGCTCAATGTCGTCTTTCCCAATCCCGGAGGACCGAACAGCAACACATGATCCAGGCTCTCCCCACGCAGTTTGGCGGCTTCTACAAAAATCTCCAGGTTCTGTACCACCTGTTCTTGACCCGCAAAGTCGTCAAAACGCATCGGACGCAAGGCATTGTCCTGCTCCTTCTCCGTCATCTGATTGTGTATATCAAATTCTGCCATAATTCTCTCCTATTTTCCTAGTCCCCTAGTTTCCTAGTCTCCTAGTTCGTACTTTCCCTAAACAACTTCTCCAGATCCTCTATCTCGTCGATCTTCTTATCCGCTTTGATCTCTCCCTTGTCTAGTATCACCACTCGGTCGCACATCTCGCGCACCTCTTGCATGATATGGGTGGACAAAATCACCGTTCGCTCTTTGCCCACTTCACGTATCAGGTGGCGTATCTCCACCAATTGGTTCGGATCCAAACCCGTCGTAGGCTCATCCAGTATCAGCAGATCCGGATCGCCCAACAATGCCTGCGCCAGTCCTACACGCTGCCTATATCCCTTGCTCAGCTCTTTGATATGCTTGTTCCGCTCCGGTGTCAAACCCACGCGCTCTATGAGTTCGTCAACCTCTTGTCTTACAGCGTTAGCGGTCTTACAGCGATGCGGTCCTACAGCGTCAGCGGTCATCTGCGCCATAAAGCGCAGATATTCAACTACATACATCTCCTCATATAGCGGATTATTCTCCGGAAGATACCCTATCCGCTCCGGCACCTCAATCACCGCCCCTTCGCCATTAGCTTCCCAGAGCCCGATCAGTATCTTCATCAGCGTCGATTTGCCGGCACCATTAGGACCCAACAAACCCACTATCTGACCTGTCTCGATCTCCAGCGACACGTCTTTGAGCACGCGCTGCGTGCCAAAACTCTTGTTAATATGTAGAAGCTTTACAGCCATTCTAATCCAAATTAGTGTGCAAAGATACTACTTTTTTTGCATGTATGCAAATAAAAATGAAATTTTTAGGGCAAAATGAGTATAACTCATCATAAAAAAGCATTGAAGCGTCCTTCCGCTTTCGGAAGGAAGTCCGTGACCGGTCCGCCTGGGATGGCTTGCCGGCGGAATCCGATTCCGTCTATCCTATCGTGCATTTTGGCGGCATTCTTGCCGACACACAGCTGAGTAGTCACTCCGCCGGCTATCTCTTCGGATCCCGCATAAATAAAGGGCTGCATCGGACTTGTATTGGGTGATTATAGGGCGATTATTGCGTGATTATTGCGTGATTCGATATGCCACGCGTACTCTGACCCATATACAAATGACTATTTATCTACAAGAAAAATGCGCAAGAAAGAGCGCATTTTTCATTTATATTTGCATGTATGCAAAAAAAATCGTACCTTTGCACCCGAAAAAGGAAAGTATGCCGGAAATACTATTACATTATATATGGCAGCAAGGTCTATGGGCCGGTTTTGAGCAAACCACCACAGACGGTCAAACGATAGAAATCATTTCTGTCGGCAAGCACAATATGGGCGCAGGTCCCGATTTTTCCAACGTTCACCTGCGCATCGGCAACAAAGACTATTTCGGCTCTGTCGAATTGCATGTCAAATCGTCCGACTGGTATCGTCATCGCCATCATACCGACCCAACCTACGACCATATCATCCTGCACGTTGTGCGCCAGGCTGATAAACTGGTCTATAACTCTCAAGGCGAGATACTGCCGCAATGTGTCCTTCGATATCCTGATAACAAAGACTACTTGTCTTCACTCCTTCGGTCGGCACGACAGATGGATGGCTTCCAACCCGTTCTGCAATGCTACGAGCATCTGGCTCAGCAACCCGAACTGCTGCAAGACGACTGGAAACATCTTCTGCTCATCCATCGACTCAACTGCAAACGCGAATCGATCACTCGACTTCTCCAGATCACACAAAACGATTGGGATGTGGCATTCTATATATCCTTGGCACGTAACTTCGGTTTCCATTACAACAGCTCCGCCTTCGAACTGCTTGCTATCCATACCCCCTTACGTTACCTGCGCAAACATCGTGACAACCTCTTCCAACTCACCGCTATGTTGCTCGGACAGTCAGGCCTTCTGACCGAACAGACAGCTACCGATGATGAGCACATTTCCTTGCTCAAAGAGTACCGCTTTTTGCAACATAAGTTCGGTCTGCAACCGATCTCTAAAGCACTCTGGAAACGTGGCTTCACTCGCCCGCAAAATAACCCCGAACTCCGAATCCGCCAACTGGCGATGCTTTTGCACCAGAAAGAGTTCGTTTTCTCGCAATCCATTGATGCGAAGAATATAGATAATTTAAGAGAAATTTTTACATTTGCATCAAGTGACGCTTTACAAATTGGTAAATCGTCAGTCGATTTGATTTTTATAAACACCATTATACCATATAAATACGCATACAACCTGTGGCGTAACAATCAGCCGTTGGCAGAAGACGCTGTACTGCTCTATCAGCAGCTGCCGGCTGAGCATAATACTATAGTCAAACAATGGCAGTTATTGGGTCAATCGGTTCACTCTGCGGCCGATTCACAAGCGCTCATTCACCTCTATCAGAACTACTGTCAACCGCATAATTGCCTCAATTGTGGCGTGGGATATCAGGTCTTTATTAAAGAAAATTTATTGTTCTAATATACAACATCACCATGAACGAAAACTCACGGTATATCTACATCATTATCACTGCAGTTGTACTAATGGCTGTCGGTCTCTATGTCTCCTATAGATGGAAAATGAGCAAGGGTGTTCGTGCACAAGAGTCATCCCTCACATTGTTCGATCTAAGAGGCTCGACCTCTGCTTTTGACTCGGTACAATCATCCGCTACTGATACCCTCCCTTCTGACTCAGTTATCGCTCGAGCCAAGCAGACCAAGATGATGTATACAGAGGTTCGTGACATAGCAGATACTGAAGGCTTCCGTTGGCAGACTGCTCTCAAAGACTACCGTTTTCGTGAACCCGCTCAAGCACTGCTTACTAACCTCAAGCAGGATGGGGTAGTACTTCGCGATTCACTCAAGCAAGCACTCGAGACGGATTCCACTTGGCAAACCAACCTCAAAGGGCGGGCTAATGCACAAGATTCCCTGCTGCTCTTCTACGACGAGCGACTCGCCTCTTGGCAACAACGACTATCCGAACAAATAGAATTACTCCCTACCGCCCTGCAAGCTTTGGAAGCTCAGCAGATAAGCGATAAGGAGTATAAGCGTATTCTCAAACAGGTTGCTGCCCTGGAGAAGAAACAGTAAGATCGATCTTATCGAGTGATCTTAAACGTGCCATTGGCCGTGCTGATGATATATACACCGGTTGGCAATGACATCTCGTAGATGTTCTCGTTGGTAGTTGTGATCTTGCGTCCTTGGATATCGTAGATATTCACCCACTCACCGGTAACATACACATTCTCAATGTCTTCGTGACGATCAACAGTCACCAGCACATTGTATACTCTGCGGTGGATATAGTCACTTACCACAAAGTCCAATCCATAGTGATCGTCTGACAGATCGACGGTCTCGCCGCTTGCAGGAGTTACATGAGTCAACGAACTGCTGAGCGTGATTACCGGTTGCACTTGTGTCAAGTCAATCTGCTCGTCTTTGTCCACCTTCAGCGTGATCTGGTTGTTCTCCTGATCAATCACACCATTGTGCGTACCCATCTTAAACGAAGTGATCTCCAAGGTCGGCACTTCTACCGTTGGCTTCGACCCCAACAGATACTTGATGGTCTCGTCCAGCAGTTTCTTGCCATCCGCGCTCAACTCGTTGGTCGAGCTGTATGCTATAGGCATACAGATATACTTGTTACCACCACGCAACTTGGCCGGTATCTCATGCAAGAACGTCTCTTCTACGCCGTCTCCGTAGTAGTCGTCTTTAGCTCTTGTCAATGCCGTAGCCAGACACAACGTGCTGTCATAGCGAACCAAAGCCGGCATCAGACCCTTGCGGGCAATCGAATCCAGTACCACGATCTTGTCGCCGTACTTCTTGCCCATAGCTTGGAAAATCGGATGGTCAGCACGCTGTACTGTGATAGCCTTGCCGTTCTCGCTCAGCGAACCGTTGTTCGGCTCGCCCCATTCCATACGACCGGGGGCATATGCAAACGACTTCATGTTCAGTACCGGCAGATTGGCTTCGCCGCGCAAGATAGCCAGTATCTCTTCGTTGTCAGCATCTACATCTTCGGAGATCAATATCCATTTATACATTGCAAACTGATCGCCCGGACGCACGCCTTCTTTCTTGGTCTTACGAGCTATCAAATTGCGCTTGCCGCCCGCTGTGCTCTTCAGGTACTGATAGATACCATCTTGCTCAAACGCTCTGTCGTTCTTATATAGGAACATCACAGGGTCATTACCCAGATCCAATACCTCAACTGTGATCGTATCCGTGATGCTGTTACCGCCTTCTACGCTGATCGTGTAGATAAACTCGCCTGTCGTAGTAGGTGTTCCGGAGATGATATACGTTCCATTGTTGCCACCATAGGTGATACCCTCCGGCGCCTTGCCGTCCTTCCAAGTCACAGTGATGTTGTTCTCCGACAAAGCATAGTAACGGAACGTGATATCGTCGATTGCCTCATTCTGATAGGCATCTATATTGGTTGCACTCGTGGCCTTGATCTCTGATGCTACGGTGAACTTACCGGTTACACGATTCTTCTCCACACCATTGTACATCGCTACTACAGCATACTTATATTCGCCTGTAGCACAGTTGGCAATTCCGCTCAATACCAAGGTGTCGCCCAGCTGTCCTTCTATCTTGCTCAGACCGATACCGCTAGCCTCAGGACCTTCCCAAACCAACTTGGTGCTTGCACCGGGGATGTTGTTGTATTTGGTCACATAGGTCACAGGCTTGATCGATGCGGTCTGCATCACTACCTGATCGGCGTCATCGCCCTTCAGCCACTTGGTACGCGGCTCTTGACCCAAACGCAATGAGAAACCGTAGAACTCGCACTTCTGCTCTCCGATAGCTACCAGCTTGATCACGTGCGTTCCCGAAGTGATATCAAATCGTCGAATCGTGGCCGAAGAAGACAAGGTCATAGGCTGCTTGATATCATCTACGTAGAGCTCAAAATGACGACCTTTGCTTGCGTCTGTGTTGTTGTCTTTGCCGTAGAACGAGAACTGATCATAACCATTGATCTTCCACTCAAAGGTGTTGTTACTTCTCATCTTATGCAATGCTGCGTCGCCGGCTCCAAACTCATCTATATTAGAGAAGGAGTAGTTGGACTTGCCATCTTGTGCTTCCGCTTCAAACCAACCGTCCGTTGCTTTGTATTTGGTCTCCGAAACGGAGGTCGTTATACCCGACGACTTCTGTACCGGCTTAACGGTAATAGATAGATTGCTCTCTGAGTCATAAGACGGATAGTATACTTCGTACTCTCTTGAGTTATAGATGCCTAGCTTTCCGCCGTATCCTCCGGCTATATCCTGGGCCTCGTATATCTCCGGCTCGTGAGTGGTCAAACCGCTGGCCGGTACAGCTACCGTGAAATCGATCGTGTAGGTCAACTTCGTCACACCATCCTCGGCTACCACTTCCACTTTCGCGCTACCCGGAACAGACGTTGCCTGTGTCACGGTCACCTTTGCCTTGCTGTCATTGGCTACAGCTGCTACGGTTGGAGCGGTCGTCGTTCCCGAAGCCAACTCTACCGCATAGCCAAACGTGGTGGCTGAGAAACCAGGCACGGCCGTACCTCCGTACGTCAGACTCTTCAATGTCGCATCAGACGACATAGGCGGAGCCTCCGTGATGGTCACTGTATAACTGTTAGCCTCGCTGGTAGGCGAAGTGAAGAAATAGCTTACCGGACCTTGGCTGAAATCTTGTGCTCCCTGCGGAGTCCAGGACTGGATGTTATTGCCCGTGAACTGCGGTATCAGACTCAGGCTGGCACCGTTGATCACTTGACCCGTTATCGTGCCGTTCACCTGATCAATCACCGCTTCGCCCAGTATGTTTGCCCACGTTGCGCCCGTTACTTTCGGCGCTGCCGAAGCAACCGTAAACGTAATCGTATACTCTTTCTTGGTCGTGCCATCCTCAGCGGTCACATTCACCTTGGCTGTGCCCGGCAGTTGCGTAGCTTGCGTCACAACCGCTGTCGCCTTGCTGTCATTAGCCTCTGCTGCTACTGTCGGCACTTGGGTTGTACCGGCAGCCAACTCAACGTCATAATTCGTCTTGTCTGCCGAGAAACCCGTCACACTCGTTCCGTTATACGTCAGGCTCTTAAGGGAAGCATCGGACGATTTAATTTCCACGTTTCCGGCAGTGAGTGTATATTTCATCGATTTAGCCTTGTAGTCGTCACTGGTCGAGAAAACAAGATAGTATTTGCCGTCTTTTGCGGTGATATCAGCACTGGTAAATGTAATATCATCGGAATAGCCGTTTTTCATGTTGATCTTACGATTAGTATCTTGTTTCCCATTAACGACCAGATAAAGGAAGCGCCCGGTATTGCTACTTCCGCAACGCCATGCTACAGTGCCCGCTGCAGCAGCAGAAGGTACTTCTGCATAGACAATGTAGTTTTTGCATTTGAGTTCGCTGCTGAATGTGGCTTCGTAGGTCTTGTCGCTTACTTTGTAATCTGTTATTGCAATGAAATAATCCGTGATCGTCGCTGCTGACGAAACAGATGACACGCAAACTGCAATCGTTAAAATTAATAACTTAATGTTTCTCATATCTGTGTTAAATTTTAATCGTTATTATCTGCCCATATTAAGGGATATTAAATCACGGTGCAAAAATACTGCTTTTTTTGCGAATATATGTGTATATATTATATAAAAATGTGGAAAAATTATCACAAATTATCTAAAATCTTCGCGCGCGTACATTATTTATTTGCATATATGCGATTTTTTTTGTAACTTTGCACCCGATTTATAAAAAACTATATCGATATGAAAATCAAGTACGTATTTTTTTCGGTGCTCTTATGCGCTACAATGGCTGCACAAGCACAAGAAGTAAATAAGTCTGCCGTTCAGTCACAAGTGACTGCAGCAGAGAAAGCCAAAGCCGACCTGGCCAAAGTGGATACAGGCGAGAAACCCTGGAAGTTCTCCGGCTCAGTCGGACTCAATGCGGCCGCTACAGGTTTGCTCAACTGGGCTGCCGGTGGTAATAACAACGTTAATGGTCTCGCATACAGCCGTCTTCGTTTGCTTTATCATGCTAACAAAGTAGCATGGGATACCAACCTCGACCTCGAGTATGGACTCAGCTGGATTGACCAGGAGTATGACAAACTCCAGAAATCAAGCGACAAGATCAGTATTGCTACCAAGTTTGGTTGGGAGTTCCGCAAAAACTGGTACCTGACCGTGTTGGCAGGTTTCAATACGCAGTTCGCCCCCGGTAAAAACTACAACGGTTCAGCTGAAGCAGATCCTATTGTGTCTAAGTTTATGGCGCCAGCCTACACAGACGTCTCTGTCGGTATCGACTGGAAGACATCTTATAATGGTGCTGACTTCTCGGTTTACGTTTCTCCGGTTGCCGGTCGTTTGACCACAGTCGTTGTCTCCCCAACAATGAACCGCTACTTTGCTAACCAAGAGCAATACAAAGAGGTAGATATGTATCAAATCGATCCTGATCAAGAAACTGCTATCGGCGCAACCGGACTGGAGTATGAACTCAAAAACAAATATGCTGTTTGGCGTTATTCTACTGACGAGAACGGCAAAGTAATGCAAGACTACTCTAAGAACACTCGCGCTGAGTTGGGTCTTAGCCTCAAGGGCGCTATCAACTACACCTACAAGGACTTCAAGCTTCAGACAGTTCTCGGACTATACACCCCCTACGCTTGGGACAAAACTAAGGTTTACAGCAAGTTAGGTACGACCGATATGTATGCTGACCTTGGTCAAGAAGGTATCGACTTCAGCGACGAAACCCAATACCTCTATCTCGGATACCGCGACAACAATCGTCGTTTTGGTAACTTCGATGTCGACTGGACTGTCAACCTCAGCTATCAGTTCCTCAAGTGCTTGCAGGTGACTTTGGCTACCGATCTGCGCTTCTACAATGGCGTTAAGATTGCCAACAAAGAAGGTATCGAAGCCGAGCGCGTTCAGTTCAAAGGTGTCATCGGTCTCGGTGTAGGCTACTCATTCTAAGCTACATGGAGCAGTTAGACCAACTCACGTCCAACGTCACGACATTGATCGCCCGCTATGAGCAACTCAAAGCGGAGAATGCTATGTTGCGCGAGGCAAACCAAAGCCAACGCGCCGAGATACTGCGCTCACATGCTGACCTCGAGGAGTTGGAGAAACAGTATAGTCGCCTCAGACTCGCCTCGGCTGTCACCGGTACGCCTGATGAACGAGAGGCTGCCAAACGACGACTCACCCAACTGATTGCTCAGATAGATCACGTTCTCGAAATACTCAAGCAATAAGCTATGGCAGAAAAACAAAACATCCGTCTTCAACTCGACGTCCATCCGCTGTCGCTCACTATTGATCGCGATCTCGAACCCTTCTACCGCGAAGGAGCACGATTGCTCAATCAACGCTTCCAGTATTATCGTCGTACAATGCCCAAAGCCACTTCCGAACAGTTGTGGATGTATGTGGCTTTGCAGCTGGCTGTCAACTGGCGTAGCGATGTCAACGCCAAAGATATAACGCCCATCATGCAGCAGTTGGCTGCACTCGACGAGCAAGTTCAATCCGCACTCAATGAAAAACAAAATAAATCGTAAATTGTAAATTATGTTAACACTATTCATTATCGGCATAGCATCCTTACTGGTTGGAGCAGGTATCTGCTTCGCAATCATGCGAATGTCCAGTATAGGCATCATCAAGAAAGCCGAAGAAGAGGCTGAAGTGATCAAGAAAAACAAGATCATCGAAGCCAAAGAGAAATTTATTGCGCTCAAGATGGAACATGAGAAAACCATCCGCGAGCAAGAGAAGAAACAACAGCAGGTGGACCAACGTCTCCAGCAACGTGAGCAACAGCTCAACCAGCGTCAAGGTGACCTCCAACGTCAGCTCAACGAGCTCAACCAACGCTCCCAGTCGCTGGACCAGAAGCTGCAAGCTGTTGAGTTCAAGTCCCAAGAGATAGACAAGATGCACCATGCTGCACAACAGCAGCTCGAGCAACTGTCCGGACTCTCCGCCGAGGAAGCCAAAGCACACCTGATCGAGTCGCTCAAGGACGAAGCTAAGACCAACGCCATGTCCTATATCAACGATATCATGGACGATGCACGCATGACGGCGGCCAAAGAGGCTAAGAAAATCATTATCCAGACCATCCAACGTGTCTCCTCTGAGACCGCGGCCGAGAACACCGTCTCGATCTTCCATATCGAGAACGATGAGGTCAAAGGACGTATCATCGGTCGTGAGGGACGGAACATCCGTGCACTCGAAGCCGCTACAGGCGTTGAGATCGTGGTGGACGATACACCTGAGGCTATCACGCTCTCTGCCTTCGATCCGGTGCGCCGTGAGATAGCACGCCTCTCGCTCCATCAACTCGTTCAGGATGGACGTATCCACCCCGCTCGTATCGAGGAAGTAGTGGCTAAGGTCAAAAAACAGATCGAGGAAGAGATCATCGAGATCGGCAAACGTACCACTATCGATTTGGGTATCCATGGTCTCCATCCGGAACTCATCCGCATGGTTGGACGCATGAAATATCGTTCCTCCTATGGCCAGAACTTGCTCCAACACTCGCGCGAGACAGCTAACCTCTGCGCCGCTATGGCTGCCGAACTCGGACTCAATCCTAAGCGTGCACGCCGTGCCGGTCTGCTGCACGATATAGGTAAGGTGGCTGAGGAAGACCTCGAGATGCCGCACGCAGAAGTAGGTATGAAAATGTGCGAGAAATACGGTGAGAAACCCGATATCTGCAACGCTGTTGGCGCTCACCACGATGAGTGTGAGATGGAGACTTTGATCGCGCCTATCGTACAAGCGTGTGATGCTATCTCAGGTGCTCGTCCGGGCGCACGCCGTGAGATCGTCGAGACCTATGTCAAACGTCTCAATGACCTCGAGAACATGGCTCGCTCGTATCCGGGCGTAGTCAAGACCTATGCACTACAAGCAGGACGCGAACTGCGTGTTATCGTCGGAGCAGACAAGATTTCCGACAAGGATACCGAACTCCTGTCCTTCGATTTGGCTAAACGTATCCAGGACGAGATGACCTATCCGGGACAGGTCAAAGTGACCGTCATCCGCGAGATACGCGCCGTCAACGTAGCTAAATAACTAGGTTCCTAGGTTCCTGGGATTCTAGGTTCCTAGCATAACACAAAGGACTTCCGCCTTATAGGTAGAAGTCCTTTGTTAATTCTTGATATGCCTCGCTTCGGCCGCCATGCTCATTTTCCAACACCAGCGAGTCCTCTACAATTTGAGATTTGAAATTTGAAATTTTAAATCGAAACGCCATCAACACGCGTTTAGGCTTTTTCCCCTCCTTACTATATACGCGCGTTGCGTGCGTGAGATATAGATCTTCTGTAGCGGCCAACTGACGTATCTCGGCTTCTGCCTCTGCCGGCAAGATCAAGGCCAAACAGCCGCCTTGTTTCAACAGCCGTGCGCTATGTCTGACCAAGTCCTCATAACTCAACGTGTCCGTGTGACGCGCCATCTCGCGCCCCTTGTCGGGATTTTTCAGGCTGTTCTGAAAATAGGGTGGGTTAGATACGACAAGGTCGTATAATTGACGACTCCAATCCTGCAATCGTGCCTTGTAGGCACGTACGCCATTCTCCTTGGCTTGCTCTACGGCAGCCTCGTCGATATCGATAGCATCCACTTCTGCGCCCTCACAACGCTGCATCAACATCCTGGCTATCAGTCCACTACCCGTTCCGACATCCAAAATCCGGTAACCCGTAGCCGGAGCCCACGCACCGAGCAACACTCCGTCCGTGCCAACTTTCATCGCACAGCGGTCATGACGCACGTAGAACTGCTTGAACCGAAAACCTTCACTCTGCCTCATCTATATGCACAGTCTCTATGTGAAACAGATCGTGATGATGATGTTCGTGCGTGGGGTCTGTGATGCAATGAACCACCAGATACGCACCAATCACCAAGAACAATACGGCACATATATGTCGAAACCATTTTTCGAACGCACCCATCTTCTCGGTCAACTGTCCTACCGTTATGGCGCTATAGCTTATCAGCCAAGCTATCAGCAAGATAGGCAGTCCTGTACCCAGGCCGAAGATCACCGGCATTGTCCATCCCCAGCTCATCGGCAATGTCAGCATGATATCGACCATGCTTAGAAAATAGATCAGTCTGTGCGGGCAGAAAGCGATTGCGAAAAAGATACCCAGCATAAACGACCACAGCCACGACGAACGGTCATCTACATTCTGCAACCATCGGCTCAAACCATGATCGTGCTGATGATGGTGTCCGCTAATGAGCAATACCACACCGCATAGCAGCATAAATCCTGCCAGGATCGGTTCGCCCCAATGACCCAGCACATGCTGCAGGCCCTCCGTCTGAGCGCCCAACAAGAACGGTATCGCCAGCAGTATATACGTCACCAACTTGCCCAGCACGAACATCGTTCCGTTGAGCAACACCTTTTTCTTGTTGCCTATCTCACGGTCGATATAGCCGATTGCTGTAATTGATGTAAAAAGGGTGCAAGGATCCAGTATAGTGAGCAATCCGAGTATAAAAGCGGCTAAAATTTGCATAAAATCAATTTATTTTTCAAAATTATTTGCAAAGGTACAAAAAAAATCGTATCTTTGCAAGTGGAAACGAAAAAATATGCGTAAAAGGAGTGTTTTTTTGCTTTTTTGGGCGTTCATACTGCTTAGTTTGACCGCTTGCCACTCTCCTAAACATGACGCACGCGTCATGCAACGCACTTTGTCGTCTCAGATGCTCAAAGCCGAATCCCAATCCGATTCGTTGCTCTCTCTTCTTCAAGCCGGTACTACCCTTGATCAGGTGCGTGAGCTCAATGACCAAGCGCCCGAGATCCTGTTCTATGTTTATGAGCAGAATCAGCTCATCTATTGGTCGTCCAACTGGCTGGCAGCGGACGATATCCATACCTCTGACTCGCTTTATGGTTGGTGGTATCGCTTGTGTAACAATGCCCATGTAGTGGCCCGTTGGACCCACGCCGGAGACTTTGATCTGCTCACTGTTATTCCAATCAAGTACCAGTATCCCTTCGAGAACCGACAGCTGCATAACACCTTCATCCCGCCTTTCGAAGGCGACGAGGGCTATCAACTCACGGAGCTCGACATCAGCGGCTTCTATCCTATCTACGGACCGGATTCGTTGTACCTCTTCTCGCTGGTTGGGAACCAACCCTCCGAGCAGCCGGAACAGCTGCGTGTGCCGCTGGCCGATAGTTTCTCGTATCGTCAGCTGGTGGACCCCAATGCAGAACGGCCCGCTTGGTACAAACGCCCGCGTATATTGGTGCGGTTCTACTGGGGATTTCTGATGTCGCTGTTCATCCTGCTTATCCTGCTGGGTATAGGCGGCGTGATACGTCATCGTGGTTTCCGCAACATGAAACTGCGCACCCGTATTGTCTATGTCGTGATAGCGATGCTGATGGCAGCGTTTGTCTATGTGTTCAGCACATCCACACGTTATGTACGTGCCCACTATCAACAGCGCCAGCAGAATGAGTTGCGCCAGAAAACGCTGCTTATCCAGTCCCATCTGCACGACCTGTATTTTGCGACCAATCCGCCGCGTACTGTCGATGGTAGTGCCCTGAGTGGCGACCTGCTCAAACTCAGCTATATCTATGAGTCCGATATCCATCTCTATGACTCGCGAGGCCACCTGCTGGCCACCTCCGCGCCTGAGCTCTTCCAGAAAGGACTAGTCTCGACCCTTATGTCGCCTGAGCCCTATTTCTCTTCTGATTCACTCGGACTGTACTATGAGCATATCGGCGAGATGCGCTATCTGGCGGGATATATACCCTTCCAGGGCAACGAGGCACAGCCGGTCGGCTATATATCCGTGCCGCTATTTATCTCTGAGATCGAGATGCACCGTGAGATCAACGCGTTCCTCTCGCGCCTCTTGCCGCTATGTATACTGCTGCTCTTGTTGACCGTTGCCGTGAGCTTCTTCTTGGCGCGTGGTCTTACACGGCCACTGAGCCAACTGTCCGCCAAGATGAGCCACTTCAGGCTTGGCAACCAGGAAAACCATATCGACTATCCTTACCAGGACGAATTGGGCGATTTGGTGCGCCACTACAACGATATGGTTGATCAGGTAGAGCGTGCTTCATCCCAATTGGCTAAGTCCGAACGCGAAGGCGCTTGGCGCACGATGGCGCGACAGATAGCACACGAGATCAACAATTTGCTCACGCCTATCAAGCTCAATATCCAGCAGCTCCAGAGGATGCGTGGTACCGAGCGTTTCGATGCATACTTTGACCGTACAGCTACTTCGCTGGTTACTGCTATTGACAATCTCAGCCATATGGCATCGTCGTTCTCAACGTTTGCTAAGATGCCGGAGGTAGTGGTTGCACCTACCGATATAGCACAGCGACTCAGCGCGGTCATCACCCTATTACGCTCCAATTCCGAGCAGGTGCCTATCCGCTATGTAGGCGCCGATGCAGGTGTCATGGCGTTGGCTGACCCCGAGCAGATAGCGCAGGTCTTCACCAATATCCTGCGCAATGCCATCCAAGCCAATGCGTCGGATATAATAGTCATCCTCAACCAGAACTACTCCGACACCCAAGTCGAGATCTCTATCTCTGACAACGGAGCCGGCATCGCGCCTGAGGATCAGGCTAAGATCTTTGCGCCTAATTTCACCACCAAGTCCACCGGCACAGGACTGGGCTTGGCTATATCTAAGAATATCGTCGAGGCCTCAGACGGAGCTATCCGTTTTGAGTCTTCGCCCAAAGGAACAACGTTCTATATTTATCTAAACAAATACCAAAATTAATTATTTTCAAACCATGAAAGTACAAACTATCATGCAGCAGTTAGCTGCCAAACATCCAGGAGAAGCAGAGTATCTGCAAGCTGTTCAGGAAGTTCTCGAATCAATCGAAGAGGTGTATAACCAACACCCCGAGTTTGAACAAGCCAAGATCGTAGAGCGTCTGGTGGAGCCGGATCGTATCTTCACGTTCCGCGTTACCTGGGTGGATGACCAAGGTGAGGTACAAACCAACCTCGGCTATCGTGTACAGTTTAATTCGGCTATCGGCCCGTACAAAGGTGGTCTGCGTTTCCACCGTGCAGTTACGCCGTCTATGCTCAAGTTCTTGGGCTTTGAGCAGACCTTCAAGAATGCCCTCACGACCCTGCCTATGGGTGGAGCCAAAGGTGGCTCAGACTTTGACCCTGTTGGCAAATCCGACGCTGAGATCATGCGTTTCTGCCAGGCCTTCATGCTCGAGTTGTGGCGTTGCATCGGTCCCGACCAGGATATACCGGCCGGCGATGTAGGTGTAGGCGGACGCGAGATCGGATTCCTCAACGGTATGTATCAAAAGCTCGCTCGCGAGTACCATACAGGTGTTCTGACCGGCAAGGGTCTGACCTGGGGCGGCTCTATCCTTCGTCCTGAGGCTACCGGCTTCGGTGCACTCTATTTCACCCAACACCTGCTCCATACAGCCGGCAAGGACATCAAGGGCAAGACAGTCGCTCTCTCCGGCTTCGGCAACGTGGCTTGGGGCGCTGCTACCAAGGCTGTTGAACTTGGCGCCAAAGTGGTGGCAATCTCCGGTCCGGACGGCGTAGTGGCCATACCGAACGGTATCACGCAGGAGATGATTGACTATATGCTCGTAATGCGTGCCTCTAACCGCAACAAGGTACAGGATATGGCTGATAAGTTCCCCAAGGACTGTCAGTTCACCGAAGGTAAGAAAGCATGGTCTGTACCGTGCGACATCGCCCTGCCGTGTGCGTTCCAAAACGAGTTGTCTGAGGACGATGCTAAGGAGCTTAAGGCCAACGGTTGCTGGTGTTGCTGCGAGGTTAGTAACATGGGTTGCCAACCCGGTGCTATCCACTATTTCCAGCACAACGGCGTGCTCTTTGCACCTGGCAAAGCAGTCAACGCAGGTGGCGTAGCTACTTCAGGTCTGGAGATGACGCAGAACGCTGAGCACCTCAGCTGGACAGCCAAAGAGGTAGACGAGCGTTTGCACCATATCATGCAATCGATCCACGAACAATGTGTTCGCTTCGGTACGCAACCTGATGGCACCATCGACTATGTCAAAGGCGCTAACATCGCCGGTTTCATGAAAGTTGCAACTGCAATGTTGGAGCAGGGGATCATTTGATCCTCCTGCTCAAAGTAGTTCGCTATGGAGCAGGGGATCATCTGATCCTCCTGCTCAAAGTAGTTCGCTATGGAGCAGGGAATTATTTAAATTGTAAATTGTTAATTGTCAAATCGTCAATAGTATTATGATTTCGAAACGTTTAGAAGACGCAATCAATGCGCAAATCAATGCCGAGTTGTGGTCGGCTTATCTCTATTTGAGTATGTCTGCATACTGCCAGGACAAGGGCTATGCAGGAATGGCTAATTGGTTCTTCATCCAGTTCAAAGAGGAGCAGGATCATGCCCAGATCTTCTACAACTATCTCATCAGCCGTGGTGGCCGTGTATGGCTCAAGGCGATCGATGCGGTAGATACCGAGTGGGCTTCGCCGTTGGCAGCTTTTGAGGCTACCTACAAGCACGAGCAGCATGTTACTTCGCTGATCAACAACTTGATGACTATCGCCATCGAGGAGAAAGACTATGCTGCGCAGAGTCGTCTCCAGTGGTTCATCGACGAGCAGGTTGAGGAGGAAGAGAACGCTTCCGAACTGATCAACAAGCTCCGCATGTTGGACGGCAACGGCTACGGCCTCTATGTGCTGGACCAAGAACTGGCTGCACGTGTGTACGCACAGCCATCTCCGTTGGCAGCTAAGTAAAATCTTGCTAACTGTTCGGCATCAGTTCAGACGTCTTCCGTCTATAGAATACTCGATGCCGTTACGTTCTATCACAATAAGGCCATCCTGGATGGTCTTATTGTTTTTCGTGCCATCCTGCTTGGTCTGATCCATGCCGGTATGGTCTTCCGCTATCTGTCTGGTGTATTGGTAGATAGGGGTGTCGTTCTTGCTGTCGCTTGTGGTGTAGAACACACCGTTGTTGAGCCATGCTATCGACTCCCCCTGTTCCTCTTCTTGGTACGCAGCCACTTGCACCGGCTTACGCAGCACCGTCTGGCTCATGCTCTCCGTGCCTTGACGCTCCCATAGTAGCACATACTTCTTGCTCTTGATGGCCATCCATCGGCCATCGGGGGTGATGTCGCCTCCGGTCAGAAAGTTGAACTTACTGCCGTTACCCAGCTCCGTGATTTTGGTCACTGTCTGTGTACTTGTGCCGTAGTCTGTGCGGAAGGGTAGGCTATACATGGTACAAACGCCGTCTTTGACTTTGTCTACGATGTAGAACATATGCTCCACATTGTCGTACATCAGCGTCTCGGTGTTGTGCGCTTTGTTGTCCGGATAGCCGTAACGTATATAGCTCACGTTCACGGTCTTGGTGCCTGACGTGATTGCCGGCTCTTCCATATAGTAGATATAGTAGCTGTCCTTGTACGCCAGGTCATTGTCTCCGAACGCGCCGAGGAAGACATAGTTTGTGCCCTCGTACGCGCCCGTTGCTATATCTTCCCAGTCGTCACGCCCCGGGTCGCCGCTTATCTTAACGGTCATACCCAGTGTTCCGTCCGGCTGGATGGCTACTATCTTCTTGTTGTCGCCGGTGTTCTCGTCGCCATGAGCCCATAGATAGCCTGCTGTCGTGCGTGAACACGCCAAGCCGCTCACCTCTTTCATCACACTCTTGTAGGCTGTGCCACATTGTGTGCGTGTGAAATCGTTGTTCAGCGTCAGCTTGCTGCCGTCGTAGTTGATGCCATCGGCTGCCCATACTATCAGTGTAGCCCACAGGACGACACTTGTTACCACCAGCTTTTTCATTTTTATGCCAATTGACTTTGTACCACTTGTGCTACCATTCGTCCGTCGGCATTGGGTAGGGCAGCTTTGATGGCTTTGACAAACAGGCCCATGTTCTTCTTCTCAGCCTCCCATCCGTTGGCTTCTTTGGCGGCATTGAAGGCGCAGACGATATCCTCTTCTGATGCTGCTTGCGGCAGGAAAGTCTCCAGCACGTTGATCTGTGCCTGCTCGGCCTCGGCCAGCTCCTGACGACCGGCAGCCTTGTATTGCTCTACCGACTCCTGACGTTGTTTGACCATCTTCTTGATGATCTGGATCTCGTCAGCTTCGGTCATCTCTTTACCGGCATTCTCTTTGCTGGTTGCCCAGTTCAGAAAAGCGCTCTTGATCGCGCGCAGGCTTTCCGTGCGCACGCTGTCATGGTTCTTCATCGCCTCCATGATCAAGGCATTAATTTCATTCTTCATAATTCAAACGATTTTGCGCTGCAAAATTACTATTTTTTTCTGAATTATGCAAATTAATTGCTCAATTTTGTTTCATTTCTCTATTTCCTTCGTCTCCCTCTGGGCTTGGCTTGGTCACTTTTTGAATAGATTTTGCGAAAAAAGTACCAAGCCATCCCCCGAATGGCCTGTATTAATTTTACTCAAACAATTCGTTAAAAAGATACAACTTCATATCGTTATACCTGTTTTTTACCGATCCATGATGGTGATGATGGGAACGGTTCTGGGGCCGGCCTTGGCCTCATAGTCGAAAGTGCCTATCTGGCGGGCAAGTTTACCCTCCGGGACACGAATGATCTCATTGTCCTGATAAACGCGGTTGGTGTCACTATACATCAGATAGACGTCCCCAAAGAACATTTCTCCATAGGTCTGATGGTCCCCGCTTTTAGCAGAAACAAGTGCGGCTTTGTTCTTGATGGGTTGCAGGACCTTAAATGCCGGCACATCAACCACTTCGCCCGGTTGGTCAAAGAACGTGGCACCGGACATGATGTTCTTTTTGTTCGGGCCGATCTTGCCCATACAGAGCGCTACCAGAAGAGCAATGACTATTCCAATAGCTATGCCGAGTATTCTGAGTAAAATGTCTTTAACGAGAGGAGTCATGGTTGGCGTCAGTTGATGTTTAGCCTCGTCGGTCAGCCCGAACGAGAAATCGAGTGCAAATATACGACAAAAATTGCACATACACAAATTTAAGTGCTGTTTTCGCCAAAATTGAATGCAATTCAATGTATATAGGGTGCTATTTGGGGGCATATGCTTGCATAATGAACCGAAACAGCAGACTATATAGTTAGCGTGTAGCGCTGGCGAAAAAAGCACTTAATGGCGTATGGTCTGCAGGACGCGAACCACCATTCGAGGTGGGACGGCTTTGCCGTGTCGGTGTCCTCGAAGTAGTGAAAAAAAATGATATGTGCAAAAAAAAGAGAAATTATTTGCATATGTGCTGGAAATTTTATATCTTTGTGCCCAAATTGAAAAAGCAGAAACATAATACCATTTATTCGATATGAAAAAAATAGCACTTCTTTTGGCTGTAATGCCGATTTTTGCGTTTACTTCGTGTGTGGAGTCGAACAACGTCAACAAAGCCATCAACGGCGACAACGACGAGGGACATAACTCGTACAAACAAGTGAACGTAGACTACGAGTCCACCGAACTGAACTACGAAGAAAACAACTATAATCGCTAACGCCCTATGAAAAAGATCTATATCCTGTTGGCGACGATGTTCGCCCTGAGTTCGTGCATCCAGATCACGAATGAGAACAAAGCTATCAACGGTTCGAATGACGAGGGCGGCAACAGCTACACCCGCGAGAACTATGAGTACAGCAGCAATGAGTACTCGGGTAGCGGAAGTTCGGTATCCCGCAGTTCCGGTTCGTCGAACTCGATGAGTTGTTACAGCGGTTCGATAGGCGGTTCGTCTGCAACGATGTATCTGAACACAAGCATAACGAGCGGCAAGGTCGGCTATTACTACTACAACAAGTATAAGAAAAACATCGACCTGTACGTGAGCGAATATGACTATGACGATGATGGTACGGTTCAGTACGAGTTGTCGGAACACACGCCCGGACATGGTCAGACGGGTGTGTTCCAGATAGCGATCTATCCGTCGCATACAATACGCGGTTCGTTTATCAACAGCAACGGCCGGTATTTTGATGTCAACATGAATTGATAGACTACGGTTCGCACATGCAGTTTGTATGTGCGAATCTGTTTAAATGCGTAGAAGATGAACAAGAAAGCGATTGCGATATCCGTGCTGGTTTGTGCTGCCATAGGCGCGGCGTTCTATTGGTTCTACTATGTGCCGTACTACTCGGTGATAACGTACAAAGGCGACTATCCGGATGTGGTTGCCGTAGAGTTGGACAAGGGGTTCGAAGGCACGTATAGGGTAGAGGCCATAGAAGGGCAAGTGTGCGTGTGGTTTAATGAGGGCGTGTCGTCGGTTGATGCGCGTAAGCAGATTGATCACGTAGGCGTCAAAGTGCTGGCCCAGATACCCAAGAACGGCTACTATCTGGTAGAAGTGCCGGCAGCGGAGGTGAGCAGTTATATAGTACGGCTGTCCTGTATGCAGGGTGTGGATCGTGTGTACCCTAACATGGTGTCTCAGGAACGGGCCGTAGCTAACTATGTGCTGGACAATTTCTTTCCGCAAACACAGAGGACGGATACCACGTCTCACGGCACGGTAGTGAAATATGCAATGGAAGGCTGCGGCGCTATCAAGGCGTTCAATATAGGTTACGCCAACACACCGCAAGTATGTGTTGGCAAGAGCAAAGGAGATGTATGTATCAACACCGAGTACTTTGCACTGGACACGATCGCTCAGCACAACGACGAAGGCCCGATACTGATCAATATGTCCTATGGTCCCGGTTTGCCCAAGCACATAGACAAGGAAGGTGACGAGGTGGGTTACTACTGGGACGATGCTAACGATGAGGAGAGACAGGACTACAGAGAGAGTGTGGTGAACTCGGTGAAGAACACGATTCGCAATCTGCGGCCGCTTAAGGACAAGGATTATGTGGTAGTGATAGCCGCCGGCAACGAAGGTGTCAAGGAGTATAACAAGGAAGTGATATCGTATCTGCGCGAGCATCTGACGACAGCCGAGACAGAGGTGCTGGATAAGCATTTTCTGTTTGTGACTGCCGACGAGACACAACGTGTAAGGCGTCATTATGCAGAGTATAAGAACAACAACGACATGATCTGGCGCAATCCGGATATGGCGGATTATTATAGGCGGAAGAAGAAAGAAGAATGGGATTTGTATAACAAGTCAAAGCGCTACTCGAACGAGATGGAGCGCGGGCAATACGACCCTATAGTGACCAGTGTGGATGTGTCGGATTTTGAGTACGGAGGCGTAGAGCGTCGCGGTACATCGTTTGCCGCTCCCAGAGCCGTGTGTATGTTGTCCGCCGTGGCTGAGGCAGAGAACCTGACTGGTGCAGAAGTGCTGGCCTTGGCCAAGAGAGTGACGCTGCAGAACAAGAGACTGACCAAAGAAGCCTTGCAGAAAGAAGCCCGTGAGAATCGCCCGAGTGCGGATGAGCAGATAGAGCCGACCGAACCGGCCGAAGAAACTGTTGCGTCGAACAGCAACACTCCTGCGGTAATGCCATCGAAAGGATGGAAACCTATCAATAATAACAGAGAGGAGAACAACGAGTCGTATTCATCCACCAGAGACGACGGGGATGATGATTGGTCGGATGATGTAGATAACACGTCTATTGAGGATGTCGTTCGCAGGTTTGGTATCGCCTTGGCTACTGAAGATTTGGAGACATTGAAAAAAGTGACGACAGATAACTTTTATAGGGAGTTGAAGGCTTCTTATCCTATCGGTCGAAGAATGGTGTCTAAGAAGCAGAAAGCGATGGTACGAAAGGCATTTAGTCAACTGCAAATCAAGGTCAAGGAAACTGAGAATGGAGAAGTCATAGCCATGCTGATGGGTAGAGGCCGTCATTCTGATTACTATCTATGTTATCAGGATGGCTGGAAGATCTGCGACTATGGTAAGAATGGCGTTCCCGTTCTCAAGAGTAAGAAACTAAGATAATATATGAAGAAGTTTTTCAGATATGTATCCCAGTCGTCCAAAGGAACGTGGACGATGGCGTTGATTGCGTTTGGCGTGATCATGGTATTAGGATGTGTGTTCTATGCCTTAACGGCACAAATACACGGTGTGTCGCTATGGAGCTATCTGTACGCGGCGTTGAACCTCAACTCGCCCAAGGATGAAGTGGGTTCGGATTGGGTGTTAGGACTGCATTTTCTGCTGGGCTTGCTGGCGACGTTGATGCTGCCGTTTGTGACTGCTGTATTGACCGAGTGGCACCGCGAGAAAGTGAGCCTTATACGCGAAGGCAAAGATATACACGAGGATATGAAAGACCACTACGTGCTGATAGGCTACAACCTGTATACGACCCAAGTGTTGCGGCATTGTCTGAGGGATAGTCAGCATCAGGCCATCGTGATGACATCGCAGGATCCGTATATGGTTCGCGAACGCATCAACAACGGCTTGGGCGCGCAGATGGCTAAGCGTGTGATACTGTATGCCGGTGATGCGATAGAGCAAGAGAAAACGGCGTTGCTCAACCTCTGTAACGCGCTGCAAGTCTATCTGTTAGACGAATCGGATGAGCATGAGAGTCAGTACACGCGCAACCTGTCTGTACTAAGCAACATAGTGGATGTCGTGTCGGCTCGGCTGCAACCGCTGGAGGTGTATATGCAAGTCAATAATGCACAAGCTTACAGCCTGATGCAACGCATCGATATACCGACGGATTTCTTCCGCCGCGAGGGTAAGATAGTGGTGGATTTGAGGCCGTTTAACTTCTACGAGAACTGGTCGCGTCTGCTGTGGAGCTATCATAAGTTGCCTCAATACGATGTGCTGGACTATGAGCCGTTGGAAGAGACGGATAAGCATGTGCATCTGGTGATAGCCGGCTTCAACAGTATGGGCCGTGCTCTGATGCTGGAAGCGCTGAGGCTATGTCATTACCCGAACTATGAAGCCCAAACGACCAAGACCCAGATCACGGTGTTTGAGCCCCAGTGGCAAGCGATGAAGGACAGTTTCAATGCCCAATATCCATACCTGGATCAGATAGAGGATGTGGCCATTGATTTTCGTGAGACGGACATCAACAGCCCTGCGGCGCGTGAGGCTCTGAGTGAGTGGGCGCAGGATAAGAAGACGGTGCTCACGATCGCTATATGTGACAAGGAAGCCGATACGGCAATGACCAAAGGACTGAACCTGCCGGAAGCGGTATATAGGAACGAAGCACGTGTGTTGGTGCGTCAAGAGTTGGAGTCAGTGAACGCGGACATGGTGGAGTATGGCAACAGGCGTGTGTATCCGCATGTTCAGATCTTCGGCATGCTGCAAGACGGATTGGACATCAAACACTTGGACGACCGTTTGGCAATGTGCATAGGCGGTATCTATACGTTCTATAGTGGCAGTCCGATCAACCTGTGCGGCGCAGAACAGTTGTTGGCTTGCCAACAAAAGATACGCAATACTTTGGCAGAGAAGAGTGAGGCCGACTGGTTGGAAGGCTGGTTGAACACGATGCAGACCGACAAGTGGGCGAACCGATTCCAGTCGGATGTGTTCAAGAACTATACCGACTTTTGGCAGCGTCATCCGGGACTGACCCCGGAGGAGTATGCCAAGTGTCAAGAGCTGTTGGCCGAGGCAGAACATCGCCGATGGATGGCCGAACGCACAGTCTGCGGCTTCCGCCAAGCAACCGGCAACGAGAAGAAGGACAAGGCCATGCGGATTCATACCGACATCGTGCCCTACGACGAGTTGGATGAGAAGACCAAGAACTACGACCGCAATGTGGTGAATACGGCGCCGTTGTTGGTAAAAGAACTGCAGAGAATGTAGTATTTCGACGAAAAAATGCACTTAAATTTGCATATTTGCAAATATTTTATTACTTTTGCAGGCAAATTTAAATCAGGCATATAATGGGGGAACACAGAAAGTCAAAGTCTGACAAGTTTAAAATTTTTTTGAGAGGCCTTTTGGTCTTCTTGGCAGTAGTAGTCGGCATATTGATTGCAGCCCTGATTGTGGATGTGATCATCGATGAGTATGTGCCGGAGAAGAAAGCAGAGGCTAAGACGGCTTATGCAATCGAGCAGGAGCGCTACACGACCATGCTGGAAGGTGCATCAGACGCCGAGCTGTTCGCCGTGTTGCGGTATGCTATCATGAGCGGCTATGTGCCTAACGAAGAGGGTGATCCGTATGGTGAGCCGTACGTGATGGTTAGTCCGTGGGAGCGTACGATACTGCTCTATCGCCGCTTGGACGATCGTCCCGATCTGCTCAAGACGATCTATCCGGACCTGGCTGTGCTGGGTGAGTATATGGAGTGGGGCAAGCTGAGAGGTTCGCCATATCCTAATCCCGAAATAGCTGCTACGATCGTGTCCAATGCCTCGAAAGACAGCATGGAGATCAAGGCTATGGTGGGAGATTTCTTCGATTCGACTTCGGTCAACTATAAGTATTTTGCCACCCCCATCATGTGGCAAGCCGAAGAGCAATCAGAGGCTTCGCAAGAGTAAGAGAACAATATAATACAAGATAAAGTGAAAACACAGTTTCTTTCCCCGAGGCATATAGGCCTCACACAAGCGGACCAAGACACGATGTTACAAACGATTGGTGCGCAGTCTATCGATCAACTGATTCATCAAACCATGCCGGCAGATATATTGATGGAGCGCGAGCTCGATCTGCCTGAGGCACTGTCAGAACAACAACACCTGGCTACGATGCAAGAGCTGGCCAGTCTCAACGAGACACGCCGCTCCTACATCGGTCGTGGATGGTATGGCACGATCACTCCGGCAGTGATCCAGCGTAATGTGCTGGAGAACCCTGTTTGGTACACCTCGTATACGCCTTATCAGGCAGAGGTGAGCCAAGGTCGTCTGGAGGCGTTGTTTGTGTTCCAGACTATGGTGAGCGACCTGACCGGCCTGCCGTTGGCTAACTGCTCGCTGTTGGACGAAGCAACGGCTGCAGCGGAGGCTGTGACGATGATGCGCAACCTGCGTAGCCGCGACCAGGTTAAGCAAGGTGTATGCAAGGTGTTTGTAGACGAACGCATATGGTCCAATACCAAAGCCGTACTTCGCACACGCGCCAAGGGACAAGGTATCGAGTTGGTGGAGGGTCGCTATGAGCAGTTCCAGGCATCGAGTGAGTATTTTGGTGCGATCGTTCAGCTGCCTAATGCGGATGGTGCGATCATGGATTATGCGGACTTGGTGGACGACTGCCACGCAGCAGGCCTGAAGGTGACTATCATCGCCGACCTGATGGCTATGGCCTTGCTTAAACCGCTGGATGCAGATATCTACTGCGGCACGGCCCAACGATTTGGTTTGCCGATGGGCTTTGGCGGACCTACGGCCGGATATATGGCTACACGTGATGAGTTCAAGCGCGATATGCCGGGACGAATCATCGGTCTGTCCAAAGATGCGTACGACCGTCCTGCTTACCGACTGGCGCTGCAGACCCGTGAGCAACATATCAAACGCGAGAAAGCAACTTCTAACATCTGTACCGCAGAAGCGCTGTCGGCTATGATGGCCGGTTTCTATGGCGTTTATCATGGCGCAGAGGGTATCCGTTCGATTGCCGAATCGATCCATCACAAAGCGGCTTACCTGAGCGAGATGCTGCAGGCCTATGGCTACGAGCAGGAGAATGTGGAATTTTTCGACACGCTCAAGATTCGTGTGCCGGGTGACGGGTTACAGGTTACGGGTCTCAAGGCAAAAGCCGATGAGTTGGGTATCAACCTGTACTACGATGCCGAAGGCTGGGTTGGACTGTCGTTGGATGAGACGGTGTCGGTGGACGATATGAATGACCTGATCGAGTTGTTTGCTTCGGTTGCGGACAGTATGGCACAATACGAGGAGGATGAGGCTGCTTTCGAAGGCTGTTGGGCTATCGATGAGAGCCGTATACGCGAGGTGGACTATCTCAAAGCTGAGGTGTTCCGTCTCTATCACACCGAGACCGAGATGATGCGTTATATCAAGCGTCTGGACCGCAAGGATGTGTCGTTGACCCATTCGATGATTCCGCTGGGTTCGTGTACGATGAAACTCAACCCCGCGTCAGCGATGATTCCTATCACGATGCAGGGCTTTACCAATATCCATCCTTTGGCACCGGAGGAGCAGGTGGAAGGCTATATCCGGATCATGCACGAACTGGAAGAGCAGCTGTGCGCAATCACCGGTTTTGAGGCTTGCAACCTGCAACCGACATCGGGTGCTGCAGGTGAGTATACAGGCTTGGTGACTATCCGTGCATACCATCACACCAATGGCCATCCGGAGCGTAAGATGCTGTTGATACCGGCTTCGGCTCATGGTACTAATCCGGCATCGTGTGTACAAGCGGGATTCGCACCCGTGATCGTCAAGTGTGATGAGCATGGCAATACCGACCTCGAGGACTGGAAAGCTAAGGCCGAGCAGTATAAAGATACCTTGGCAGGCTGTATGATCACCTATCCTTCGACCCACGGTATATTCGAGATGGCTATCCGCGAGATGTGCGACACGATCCACCGTTGTGGCGGACTGGTGTATATGGATGGTGCTAACATGAATGCCCAGATCGGCTACACCTGTCCGGCGTTTATCGGCGCGGATGTGTGCCACCTGAACCTGCATAAGTCCTTTGCTTCGCCTCACGGCGGCGGCGGACCGGGAGCGGGAGCCGTATGTTGTACGGCGGCTTTGGCAGACTGTCTGCCTACCGAGGACACCAACCGTGTATCGGCAGCGTTGTACGGCAACGCCAACATGGCGCTCATCTCCTACGGCTATATCCGTATGATGGGTGGTGACGGACTCAAACAAGCTACGGCCGCGGCTATTCTTGCTGCCAATTATATGGCTTATCGTTTGCGCGACGCCTATGGCATCGTCTATACCGGCGAGCAGGGCAGAGTGGGACACGAACTGATACTGGATTGTCGTCAGTTCCACGCTATCGGTGTGACCGAGTCGGATATAGCCAAACGTCTGATGGACTATGGCTATCATGCACCGACATTGTCGTTCCCGGTACATGGTACGCTGATGATTGAGCCGACCGAATCGGAGTCGCTGCAAGAGCTGGACCGTTTCTGCGACGTGATGCTGCAGATACGCGAAGAGATAGCGCAGATCGAACGTGGCGAGGCAGACCCCAAAGACAACTTGCTGTTGAATGCGCCGCATCCCGAATACGAACTGGTGGCTGACGAGTGGCATCATGCTTATCCGCGTAGCCGTGCCGCTTACCCGACCGAGTGGGTGGCACAGACCAAGTTCTGGATTCCTGTTGCTCGTGTGGACAATGGTTTTGGAGATCGTAATCTGGTAGCACGCTTCTGATGAAAGCCAGCGATAGTCTCATAGAACAGCTCAAGCAATACCGGCGGATGAAACCGCTGATTGCTATCAAAGAGTTTGTCATGATCGTCATCTGTACGATCCCGTACGCTATTGTGGTCAATCAGATCCTGGTGCCACACGCCATAGTCGGCGGAGGCGTGACGGGTCTGTGCGAGATCATTTATTTTGCCTCCGATGCCTATGTGCCGATATGGCTCAGCTCGCTATTGATCAACGTGACGCTGCTCATCATAGCCGCGTTCACAGTCGGATGGCGATATACCTTGCGTACAATGGTGGGCGTGCTGTCGTTGACGTTCTGGCTCAAGATGATACCGGTAGGTGTCGAACCGCTGATCACCGATGCGTTCATGGGCATCATCCTTGGAGGATTATTCACGGGCTGTTTCTTAGGTATCACGTTCCTGAACAACGGCTCTACCGGCGGCACGGATATCGTGGCTATGATCGTCAACAAGTATCACCATCTGCCGATGGGACGCGTGTTGATGGCGTGTGATATCATCGTGATCATGTCCGCGTATTTCTTGCCGGAGATACAGTCGGCCGGCACGCAGAAAGCCATCGAGAAGATACTGTTCGGTCTATGCTATACGTTCATCTTGTCCACGGCTGTGGATTGGGTAATGAACCGTACACGCCAGTCGGTGCAGTTCTTTATCTTCTCCAAAAAACCGGACGAGATAGCCGAAGCGATCATGACCCAAGCGCATCGAGGCTGCACGATCCTCGAAGCCGAAGGAGGCTATACCAAAAACCCTATGAAAGTGGTGACAACTATCGCCCGTCAGCATGACTCGGCTATCATTTTCCGTCTGGTTCATTCGATTGACCCGGAAGCGTTTGTCAGCCAAAGTCAGGTGCGTGGTGTGTTCGGCAAAGGATTTGATAACATTAAAGACAAGACCTGAGATGAAGTTCCTAAGCGATTACGCCAACCCACATAATGCGCCTCAGAGGTCGCTTGCCAAAACTATCTTCGAATATGTGATGATAGTGTTTGGTATCTTCCCGATGGCATTGATGGTCAACTGGGTGCTGCTGCCCCACGCGTTTGTGGGCGGCGGATTGACAGGTGTATGCTCCATCATCTACTACGTGACGCAAGGCTGCTTCCCGACCTTGTTTGCCGAATATGGCGGCGCTATACCGGTATGGCTGACCACGTTTGTGTTCAACCTCATATTGCTTGTCATAGCCATCATGACAGTAGGATGGCGTTTCTGTATTCGTACCATAGTGGGTGTGGCAGCTATCACGTTCTGGTATCGCGTCATACCTATCCTGGACCAGCCGCTCATCGACGATCCGTGGTTAGGCGCTTTGATTGGTGGTGTGGTGTTCGGTATCAGTCTGGGCATCGTCATGGCCGCTAACGGATCGTCCGGAGGCACGGATATACTGGCAATGATAGTGAGCCACTATCGCGATGTGTCGCTCGGCAAAGTGATGCTGTTGTGCGATATCGCGATCATATGTTCGGCATTCTTCTTGCCGGTGCCCGAGTCGATGCTCCAGGCCGGAGAGGACATCTTTGTGACCAAGATCAAACGAGTGTTATGCGGTGTGTGTATGACCATCAGCTATACGGCCGCCGTCGATTGGGTCATCAGCCGTACACGCCAGTCGGTACACTTCTTCATCTATAGCCGCCAATACGAACAAATCGCAACGGCTATCAACCAGCAAGTCAATCGTGGTGTGACCATTCTGGATGGCACAGGATGGTACTCCAAACAGCCGGTTAAGGTCATTTCGGTCATGGCACGCAAAGCCGAAGCACCTATGATCCTGCACCTGGTGAAATCGATCGATCCCAATGCCTTTGTCAGCCAGGCCAATGTGTCCGGTGTCTTTGGTTCGGGATTTGATCAAATCAAAGGTAAATAAACGTAAAACACTATATTTGTGGAAAATAACAATCAACATTGGAATATAACCATCACGCCCAAAGATCGTCTCTTGGCGGTGGACTGGAAAGAGATATGGCGATATCGCGACATGTTCGTGCTGTTCGTCGACCGCAACTTCCGTACCGCCTACAAGCAGACCATCCTCGGCCCGCTGTGGTTCATCATCACGCCGGTATTGTCTGTCATTGTCTATGCCACTGTCTTTGGCGGCATAGCCAATATACCTACGGACGGCATACCGCCTATCCTGTTCTACCTGCTCGGTATATCCGTCTGGGGCTATTTCTCCAGCTGTTTGAGCTCTACGTCCAACTCTTTTGTCAGCAATGCCGACATCTTTGGCAAGGTCTATTTCCCGCGTATCATAATGCCATTGGTAGCTGTCACCACCAACCTGCTGACTTTCGCTATCCAGTTGGCTATCTTCGCAGCCTTTTATATCTATTATGCAGCAACAGGTACCGAACTGACCATCCATTGGCAGATCGTGCTCTTCCCGTTCCTAATGGCCCTGCTGGCGTTTATGGCGATCGGATTTGGTATGATCTTCTCGTCAATGACCACCAAGTATCGCGACCTGCAGATCATGTTGGCCAAGATCATTTCCCTGTGGGTGTATATCACCCCGGTGATCTATCCCATGAGCATGGTCACCAACGAGAAACTGCATCTGGCTATGTCGCTTAATCCTGTCACGCCGGTGATGGAGGCCATCAAGTACGCTCTGCTCGGACAAGGACAGTTCTCCTGGCTTTGGCTCGGATACAGCACCGTTTTTACGGTCATACTGCTGATGTTCGGCCTGATGATGTTTAACAAAGTACAAAAATCCTTCATGGATACCGTATAATATGGCGCAAAATCAAGATAATTATTGGACTACTGAAATTTCTCCGACCACGTTCTCCAAAGGAATGGGGTTGCGTGAGCTCTGGGCAAAGAAATACCTCATCTGGCTCTTTATCAAACGAGATATAACGGTACAATACAAGCAGACCATCTTCGGTATGGGATGGTACTTCATCTCGCCCTTGTTCACGATGTTCATGTACATCGTGGTCTTTGGCCGCATAGCCGGTATACCAACTGACGACGTGCCTCAACCGGTCTTCTACCTAAGCGGTATATGCCTTTGGGAGTACTTCTCCACCTGTCTGACCGAAGCGTCCACTACCTTTCAAACCAACGCTGCATTGTTCGGCAAGGTCTATTTCCCGCGACTGGTAGCTCCGGTATCGAAAGTGGTGTCCAAACTGTTCCGTTTCTCGCTCCAGTTGAGCACGTTCGTGTTCGTCTATATCTACTTTGTCATCCGCGGCGTCGATCTGCGCCCGACATGGTACTTGTTGCTCTTCCCGGTGCTGGTTCTGATGATCCAAGGACTCGCTTTGGGACTCGGATTGATTGTCTCGTCGCTGACGACCAAGTATCGCGACCTAACCAATTTCTTCGGCGTGTTCGTGTCGCTGTGGATGTACGCGACGCCGATCGTCTATCCGCTTAGCTACGTCGAGAACCCGACCTTGCACAAGATCATGCTCTTCAACCCGATGACAGCTATCATCGAGACCTTCAAGTACGGTGCGTACGGAGCCGGTGAGTTCTCCTGGACATCACTCGCCTATAGCGCAGCTATCATCATCGTGTTATTGATCCTCGGCATCGCTATGTTCAATCGTAAGCAGAAATTCTTCATCGACACGATCTAATATGCAACTATCTGAGCGAGTTCAACATATAGCTGCTTCGCAGAGTCTGGCCATGGCCGCACGGGCCAAACAGATGAAGGCTGATGGTATCGATGTGATCAGTATGTCCCTTGGTGAACCCGATATGGACACTCCGGAGCATGTGCGTCGTGCGGCACAAGAGGCTATCGACAACCATTGGTCGCATTATGGTCCCGTACCCGGCATCCCATCCCTGCGCGAAGCCATTGCCGCCCATCACAATAAGTCATTACAACAATCCAACAATACAACATTACAACAATCCAACAATACAACAATCGCCTTTACCGGCGACGACGTTCTCGTTTCCGTAGGTGCCAAAATGGCCATCTTCAATGCCATACAGACGCTAGTCAATCCTGGCGATGAGGTTGTTATCCCGATGCCGGCATGGGTCAGCTATACCGAGATGGTCAAACTATCAGAGGGTCGAGTTGTGCCTGTAGAGACCAGCTACGACAACGACTATTGTCTTACTCCCGACCAACTCCGCGCAGCACTCACGCCTCGTACGCGAATGATCATTCTCTGCTCGCCCAACAACCCGACAGGATCGGTCTATTCCTACGACCAGCTATCAGCCCTGGTCAATGTCTTGTGCGACTATCCCAACGTAGCCATCCTCTCCGACGAGATCTACAATGCCCTGGTCTACAACAATACATCAATACAACAATACAACAATCCATCATTACAACAATACAACAATACATCATTACAACAATACAACAATACATCCTTCGCCTCTTTCCCCGAACTGGCCGATCGACTCATCATCATCAATGGTGTCAGCAAAGCCTACGCTATGACAGGCTATCGTATCGGATGGCTCCTGTCCAAGAACAAGGACTTCATCGCTGCATGCACTCGTTTGCAGGGACAGCAACTCACTTGCGCTACGATGGTAGCACAAAAAGCTGCCGAAGCAGCACTCACCGGTTCGCAGGATTGTGTGGCGCAGATGCGGCGGGTCTTTGACGAGCGACGCCAACTCATCTGCCGGTTGGCAGCTCAGATACCGGGATTCAAGTTCCGCGAACCCCAAGGCGCTTTCTACCTCTTCCCCGATGTGAGCGCTATCGGCACGGGAGACGAAGTAGCCGAACTGCTGCTCAACGAGGCCCATGTGGCTGTTGTCTCAGGCTCCGCTTTCGGCTGTCCGTCTTGTATCCGCCTCTCCTATGCTATTTCTACATCAGAAATCACCGAGGCAATGAAACGTATCCGTCAGGTCTTAGCCTCACGCGTAGGAGTGTAACCCGCCTAACAGATACGATACCCCAAAATAGGTGAACAACACAAACAAGAATGCTATCACGCTGAAAGTGTGATAGTGTAGTTGTGCTTTATCCTTCTTAATTATTAATTTTTCATTTTTAATTCCTAATTTCCCCATCAGCCATGGCCAGTGGAGCAACAGCGCATACACCAGCATCGTGATCAACGCCCAAGTCTCCTTAGGATCCCATCCCCAATAGCGACCCCAGGACATATTGGCCCATACAGCGCCAATGAAGATACCTGCAGTCAAACAAAACAGCGCAGGGTAGAGCAGCACTTGTGAGAGTTGCATCAAACTCTCGCGTTTTTTAGGCATACTCAGTCCCAATACCCCATTCACCATGATCACCGCAAAAAGCGTGTAGGCCAGCATAATAACCGACACATGAATGCCCAACAACGGAGTCTGTAACACCGGTTGTAACGGCGGCTTTGGAGTGACTACTTTGGTCATTATTATCGCCAGAATGACGATAAGGACCGCTAAGGCTATAAGACCGCTTCGCTGTAAGACCATTTCATTGTAGGACCGCTTCGCTGTAAGATTTTTTAGGAGTGCACGGAAATAACTTTGGCGCTGGAAGAAGAACGCAATCATTGCCACTAGCAGTAACGCATAACCGGTATAGGTGATACCAATGCCCCACGGGTCGTAGTTATACGCCAATACCACGCCCAGCCGGTCGCTGTCATAATCCGATTGACAGAAACGAAAACCGTGAAACTTCAACGGCTTGTTCATTCGGATCGTTCCGCTTTCGACTTTCGTCTTTTGATTCTTGGCTTTGCTTCTGTCCAACAGTCGCAACTCTGTGACATAATCGACAGGGTTGTTCTTGTCATCTGTGACCACCTGAAAATCCCAAAGAAACAGGCTAATGGATCCCAGTGTCTGCGCCTTATCGGCACGCAGATGAATCTCTCCCTGCACGCCCAAAAAATGCGTCACACACGCCCCCACGACAATAGTCGCAAGGGCTATGTGTAACAGCCAAGTACCCGCATAACGTAGCGGGTGTCGAACCAATCGACTAGATCGCATTGATGAAAGCCACGATAGCATCTCGATCTTCTTTTTCAAGGTTATAGAACTGTTGCGTCGGCCAATAAGCGTCCGACTCGCTGCTATAACCGTGCCACATGATTGCCTCGATCACATTGCGTGCACGGGTATCGTGCATGCGTGCCTCATACATATCGCCGGTGGCTTTCTTGTGCAAACCGCGTCCCCAGAGTGGGGTAGTACGGCACCAACCGGTACGGATATCGTTCTCCATGCACAACTTATGCTGGATCATGTCGGTATACGGCCAGATCTTCTGATTCGGATAGCGCGGCATCTGTGCCGTGAAGCCCTTAAACTCATTCGGATCGCGTACATCATCCGGACCTGTCGTCCAGGTCGGACGATGGCAATAGTCACAACCTATCTGCGAGAACAACTCCTTGCCTTTCAGCACTTTCTCATCCTTCACATTACGCGCTGCCGGAACAGCCAAACCACGATGCCAAACCATCACTTGCGTGAACTCGTCATCGCTCATCTCTGCCGGCAACTCTTTGCTGGTCAGGTAACTGTACAGCTCAGCCTCAGTCTTGCCGGAAGCCTGTTGTACCTCCGGATCCTTGCTGGCATACTCCGCATAGATAGTACCGTTCAGATCCAGATAGTGATACTTCCTGTCCGAACGGGTCACATTCGTGATGTTCCAGATCGCATTAGCTCCCGCACCATCCATCAGCGGACCACGCGTCAAGGCGTACGTGAAGCGTTTCGGACCCCATTGAGGATCGTTCTTATAATAGCCCGTGTTGGCGAAACTACCGTTCCAGAATGCTGGGTTCAAACCGTTCTTCAATTTGCCGTCTGCGGCTTCTTTTTCATACTGCGCGATGATATCCTGGTCCGAAATAGCATCCAGCAATCCCGAACCGTATACACCAATCGTGTTCTCCAGTTTCACCTCATAACCTTGGCTCTCCAGCAACCCGTCCGGATCGCGATAGCCCTGGTTATACACATACACAGCCGTGTTAGGCATCGTCACTTCCGGATAGCGCAACTCATAGGTCTCACCGTCCGCAAACTTGTTGCCATGCTCATCCACAGCAGTCTTCCAACTAACCGTTATCTGGTCCGGATCCAGCGGAGCCTTAAACGGCGCAGCGCCGAACAACTGAGGCATACCGGCCAGCCAAGGCACATAAGCCTGCGTAGCAGGGTTGATCACCACCAACAGCGTTCCATTACCCACATTCGCTGCATCATACCTGCCTTCCGGCACCGACGTTCCATGCGAATAATTCGGGTGGCAATGCTGACAGCTGGCACGCACATACACAGGTCCCAAACCATGCTGACGACCCGTCTCGTTGGTCACAAACGGCTTCTCTGCGATCTGGTCGCCTTGCGCAAAAGCTGTTCCCAATCCCGCATTCTCAGTCGCCGGACTCGGCTGACGGAAAGTCATCGATGTCAGGTTGGTGGTCGTTCCTAACTTGCCTCCGGTGTAGTACCAGTCAGGCATGTCGGTCTCGGGTTGATCGCCTCCGCCGGGCTTACAAGCAACGAAAGCGATTGCAACCAGAGCCATCAAAAAGAATTCTTTTTTCATACTACCAATTTTAATTTTTAATTCTTAATTTTTAATTTTTAATTCTTATTTACTTTGACAACAGTGGCAATACTTCATCATCCAACAGCGCTTCTACCGCTTGCACCTTCTCAATCGCATTCTTCACCTGCGGGTTGTTCTGCGCGGTGTTCTCAAAATCCTCAATAGCCTCGATCGCAGCTATAGCCTCCTCAATCGCCTTGCGTACCTCTGCATCCAGCTCGGCATCCTGACGATACACGTAGTTCGAAACCGAATAGTCTCCCGCCAATGCGCCGCAATAAGCATGTTGAATCGAACGCATATTGTCCGCAAAATCCTCCGTCGACGTACAACTGTACGGACTCTCGATATAGTCGCGCTCCTCGGCTGTACTGCTGATATACGGGTTGCCCAGCTTCAAGTCAGCTACCTCACCGGCGATATCTACTGCCCCGGCCACAATCTCTTCGGCTACCTCCTGATAGGTCAAATAGATCGAACCCGCTTTACCGGCATTGATCATCTGCTTGCCGTAGTTGTCTTCATAAGGCTCCACCTCACCTGCTTCCAACACAGCCTTTTTCTCCTGACTCACTTCACCGGACCAAGCGTACTCCAGCAAGATTGCTTGTTGGGTCAAGTCCTCTACGATACCCAGCAGATACACAGCCTCGGCATGGGTCAAGTTAGCGGCGTGTGGACGACCTGTACCTACGGCACGATCGCCTTGCATAACCGACTCAAACAGCAGATACTCAGCTGCATGGAAGCCCTTGAGAGCATAACCCAACTTGTCGCCCACATAAGCGCCGCCTTCTTCCTCAATCTGTGCCATGCGTGCCGCGTCATTCAACAAGGCATTCATCGCATTAAAGTCTAATGGCCAACTGTCGATATGCGGATCGATGTTGTGCGAACTGGCCGGACCATACAGAAAAGCCTCACTCTGCTCCCAATACTTACGCATCAGACGCCACGAAGCATCAGCATCCTTGATCAGCTGCGTGTAGTCCTCGCCTTTTTCTACCTTGTCCAGGATCTGCTCGGCTTGCGCCAACAGCGTCATACCGGCATTAGCCATGTTGCTGTACGTGGCAATTACCGTGTTGTTCACATAGGGTGTCACAGCTTGTTGCAGTGCCGCTTCCTTGTCTGAGGTGACATCAGTGCCACCTTTCTCACATGCTACCATTCCCATGGTGCATGCAGCACATAGTACCAATTTCAAAATCTTCTTCATTTTACCTATCTATTTAACATAAATCTTTAGTTCTTCTTTAGTTCTTATTTAGTCGTTCTTTAGTTCTTATTTAGTTCTTCACCATATTGTCTTTACCTTTTCTACAACTCATAAAACCCTGCATACACAATGCCTATCGCCACTTGCGGCTCGTCGTTATACAGCTTCCCGCGCGTGCCATCCGCGCGTGTACCTTGTTTCAATATGCCGTACGAGAACTCCGCCTTCACCCCAATCTGAGGAATCGGAAAATAGTTCACACCCACAGCAGCACGATGTCTTCCGCACCATGCATACATATCCGTCGGCTGGTTGTCGTACTTAAGCATCGAGTCGTAATAGTCATACCGCGCGAAGAGGTAGAGTCTTTGCTCTTTTAGCGAAGCGGTCTTTGCTCTTACAGCGAAGCGATCTAATAGATCATATCCTGCCTCTATACCCGCTGCTATGGCATCACTTGCTACCCATTGTTTGCTCGATACCGAGCCCTTGCGCATCGAGATGTTATATTGCGTGATAGCTGCTGCGTCACTCAGATGGCCATAAGTCACCGAACCACGCGTCACGAAGCCATATCCCTTATACGCAAAATCAAACGATCCGATACTCACCGTACCTTTCACATCCTTATATGCACTCGCATCTAACTCCGCATTGGTCTTACTTAAAGTATTCCTAAACGAGTTGCCGCAATAGCCGCTCAAACTCAGCCGCAAACCCGCTATACCCGTATAGTCCACTCTCGCTGCTCCGGCAAACACATTCGCCAACTTAAACTCGTACGGACTACCTGCTCCCGGCTTCACCCAGTTCTTGCGGTTAAATCTATCGCTGTCCAATCCCGGCAGAAACATAGCCTGGTAATGCCAACCGTTAGGTGTCGAACCCATAAAAGTCAATGCCACCTCGTGCCAGGTGCTCGGGATAATAGTGAACTCACCTTCATTCCTATACACACCGAAATACTCGGTCGATTCGTGGTGTGCATTCAGTGCACCTACCGGTACCACCTGCATTCCTGCACGCAAGATCGCATATTGATTGAACCTCTTCTGCAACCAGAACTGCTCCAGCGCCACTTCACCGCCGCGCTCTATCTCACCTTCATATTCACCGCCTTCCTCTTCCTCAATCTCTATCGCACTCTCCGTGCCTCCGTGCTCAAACTCAATCTCCGTGCCGGCACTCCAACCCTTACCGAAATCATAACCCATATAGATCACCACGTGCGGCAAGTCAAACTCACCGTAATGATCATTCGCATACTTCTCCGGATTCTTGCCGTAACGCAGATAATTATTGCTGTAGAAACAATGCTTGGCCGTTATCTCACCATAACCACCTATGGTGAACTTACCGCGTCGCTTCCCAACTTGTTGGGATAGGCTGTCTTTCTGCTCCAAACGCTCTACACGTTCAACCAGTGCCTGCAAATCAGCACTACTAACCTTGATACTATCTTCGGCACGTACTCCTAACGTGCACACAATCAACGAAATCAACACAAACAAATGCTTGTTCATATCTGGTCTTTCCTCCTTTTTAAATTCTATGCAAAATTACTCTTTTTTCCCCACATCCACAATCCCCTAATATAATGAATTCGTCCTGCTACCAATATCCCCATTTTTGGGGATTTTCTGCTTCCCGATTTGCTCATATCATATTTTTTTTGTAATTTTGCACTCGATTTTGCAAATCGTCAATCATAAATCGCAAATCATAAATCATAAATCGTAAATTATTGTGGTGTACAAGGCAACGGATAAAATATGCGATCTCATGTCGCGCGAAGAAGACGCGATACAAATTATCAGCCGTTTTGGGCTGGAGATGGGAGTAGGGGAGCAAACCATCGAAGAGGTTTGTACATCCCATGGTGTGCATACCCCGACCTTTTTGGCTGTAGTCAACTACAAGGTTTTCAAACAACGTGCCATCCCTGCCGACATCGACATCCCTACGTTGCAATGTTACCTGCACAACGCACATAACTACTTCCTCAATTTCCGTCTCCCGCGTCTGCGCAGAGCGCTCATCGAAGCCATTATACCCGCTGATCCAACTACCAAGATACCGGGACTCATCCTGCGTTGTTACGATGAGTTCGTCGAGGAGATACGCACACACATCGAGCATGAGAATGAAGGCCTTTACGAGGAACATGAGCATGACGACCAACGCATCACCAGCAAACTCACCGAGATCAAAAACCTCATTATCAAATACTATCCGTCACCCGTAACCGGTAACCCTTCTCCTGTAACCTATACGCTCATCAGTGTGATGAGCGATCTATGGCATACCGAGCAGGACTTTGCCGACCATTGTGCCATCGAGGATAATATCCTGCGTCCTGTGGTCTGCAACCAGCCTTCCATCGTTAGCCGCCACCACACCAAAGCTCCCGAAACCGAGGAACTGAGCGAACGGGAACGCGATGTGCTCATTCAGGTAGTACGTGGCTTAAGCAACAAGGAGATTGCCGATGTGCTTTGCATCTCGCAACACACAGTCGTTTCCCACCGCAAACATATCACCCGCAAACTCAACATCCACTCCACCGCAGGTCTCACCATCTACGCCATCGTCAACAAACTCGTAGATCTCAATTCTTTGGAATAATTTCACACTAAAACTTGCATATTCCAATTATTTGTTGTAACTTTGCAGCCTCAAACAAAATAGCTGCATGACGATCATTTTTGACTTAGACGGAACGCTGCTCAATACCATCGACGACTTGGGCTATGCGTGCAACTATGCGCTGGAGCACACCGGCTACCCAACGCATCGCATCCAGGACTACCCGCGTATGGTGGGTAATGGCATCAACAACCTCATTCGTCGTGCTCTCCCCGAACCCGAACGAACCGAAGCTAATATCCTAAAAGTCAGGGAGTTCTTTGTTCCCTATTACAACGACCATAACTGCGACTACACGCGTCCCTACGAAGGCATACCGGAATTGCTCGATACTCTCAAAGCGCAAGGACATCAACTCGCTGTTGCTAGCAACAAATACCAAGCTGCCACCGAGAAAATAGTCAACCATTTCTTCTCGGGCATCTTTGATGTCATCCTCGGCGAACGTGAAGCCATCCCCCGCAAACCGAATCCGCAAATTGTCTTTGACATCCTCTCTTGTCTTACAGCGAAGCGGTCCTACAGCGATAGCGGTCTTACAGTCGAAGACGATCAGAAGGCTCTGCCTTCTATTATATATATAGGCGACAGCCTCGTGGATCGCGACACCGCCGCCAACGCCAACGTGCCATTCGTGGCGTGTTCTTGGGGATTTGTTTCGCGTGAAGCCCTAATCGACAATGGAGTAGGGCGCATCATAGACAAGCCGCAAGACTTGCTTTTGGACGTCTATATCCAGCAATCGATTCTTCCGCAGTATGATGCTTTCGATGGCGGCCACCAACGGGATCATGCCGAAACTGTTATCCGCGAAAGCCTCAAATTGGCACGTGCCAATAACACTGACGAAACGATGTCTTACGTCATTGCCGCGTATCATGATTTAGGTCTTAAATTCGATCGGGAACACCATCATATCCATTCCGGTGAGATCCTCATGGCAGATGACACCCTGCGTCAATGGTTCACTCCTGACCAGCTGCTCATCATGCGTGATGCCGTAGAAGATCACCGTGCCAGTGGCAAGAACCCTCCGCGAACTATCTATGGAGCGATAGTTGCCGAAGCCGATCGCCAAATCGATCCGCTTACCGTCATTCATCGCACTATGGCCTATAGCCTCAAACTGCTCCCCGATGCCGATTTTGAAACGCTTTACCAACGCAGTCTCGATCATCTGCACGAGAAATACGCCGAAGGAGGTTACCTTCGCCTCTGGCTTAATAGCGAACGCAACGTCCAAGGCCTCGCACAACTCCGTGCGATCATCCACAACGAACCCCAACTCCGCACCCTTTGCCGCGAATGGTTCGACAAGGCTCTTAAGCCATGTTAAAACAAATCTAATTGTGCTGTGTGATTTTTCGTATCAACCTTCTCGATGATACGCTCTAAGATACCTTCTGCATTGAAAACGAAGGTCTTGCGTAATGTACCCATGGATACTTTGCCGTAATTGCGCTTCTCGCCCCATGCACCGAAGGCTTGCAGCATGTCGGTTGTCGGGTCACTCAAGAGCGGGAAGGGTAAATTGTATTTCTCCTTGAACTTGATATGCGAAGCCTGGCTGTCCTTGCTGACACCAAACACTTGATAACCCTGCGCCAAGAAAGCATGGTAGTTGTCGCGGATGTTACATGCTTCAGCCGTAAATCCTTTGGGTAGAAATAAATAACTGTCTTTTTGCCGATCAGGTCCTTGTCTGTAACCATTTTGCCGGTTTCGTCGGCTACCGCAAAACGCGGCATCTTGTCTCCAACTTGTAACATAATTATTTGCGTTTTAAGATTTTAACAGCGATAGTACCAATTTTATACAGCAACGGCTTCGTCACGCATAAGAATCGTCCGTGTTCAACCAATTGTCCACCGAATTCAGCCTTGAAATCGCGGACGCCGTAAGGCACTCCGGGTTCTCCGGCTCCCATCATATCGTAACGCGAACAACCGGTTTGCTTCGCCAATTGTATCCCGGCATATGTCGCCATGACAGACGGATATTGGTCCTTATATTCAGCATTGAGTCCACACTCAAACCATTCGTATACAGTCCGTTCATCGGCTACGACCATGCTACCTCCGATGATATGTCCTTGGTGTTTGACCAAGAGGAATTTTGCAATGCCTTGCCGATACGCTTCCAAGAAGAATTCAATTGGCCAGAGGGGAGTCTTCACTTTCGTGCGATAGAGTCCCGCAAGCACCTTGTACCACTCTCTAATCTCGGACTCGTTCACTCGTTCATTCGTTAAACATTCAACCGTCGCTTGTGCTTTTCGCACTTGGCGACACCGGTTGTCGCTTAGGTTGCTTTTAGACGGATCGACATGGAAATTCAGGTGCGGCTTATAGCTAAATCCCGCAGTTTCAAAGGCTTCTTTCCATGCACTATAGTCATTAAAATTCCGCGTCTCGATATAAATCGGCGAATTTAAAATCTTAAATCTTAAATCACAAATCTTAAATTGCTTGCGAACAGCCTTCATAAGAGCTTCAACCTCTTCAGAAGTTGCATCGTTCGCAAGCGCAGCTCCTCCTATTACAATCGCACGACGCGTAAAGAATTGCCGGATAGCACTTTGCTCTTTGGTCACATATCCGACACAAATCCCCACTAATTCGCTAATTCGCTCATTCTCTAATTCTCTAACTTGTTCCACCCCATACACAAACGGTTCCATCAGTTCCGGCATAGACGCAAAAAAGTCATACGCCTCCGGAGACTGAAACCATGTTCCCGTCTCACTCGTCTGCACCAACTCACTCCATTGCTGCCGATCGATTTCGTTAAATGTCAGAACCTGTGCCATTAAATTTTGCGTACAAAATTACTGCTTTTTTTTGAGATATGCAAGTTTTCTTCACTATATTATATTTTTTTCTTGTGTATATGAGAATTTTTTAGTATCTTTGCACCCGCAAACTCACGCTGGGGTGTCTGCATTGATACAACAGGGTGAGGGAGCAGACATATTTAATGGCGTTTACTAACGCTTGTTTTTGACTAATTGAAACCTAGGAAACTTCAAATAGTTATCTTCGAAAACAAGTAGCGGTAGATGCCCATAGGGTGTATTATACACTCGCGTGTACTATATTTGTACATGTGCGTTCACGTATATACACAGCGTGGGTTTCTGCATTGCTTATTCGAGATAACGGGTTTTCCTAGGACCTCAATTAGCGGATAAGCAAAAAGGGAATCCGCGTTTTTTAATTTATCCCATTCTCTTTTAGCCTAATCATCTCAAAGACAATCGCTTTCGCCATTGTCTATGTCTCCGTATGTAAATAATTAACATCAATATGAAACGGAGTAAATTGTATTACTTAACTCATCCGAGTGTGACTTTACCTGCTTTATGGGCAAAGTTCTCGGATAGATATGCCATTGAGCAACAATGGAAAAACGTAATGGGCTATCCTCTTGATTTGGAGAATCCCAAAACATTTAATGAAAAGCTACAGTGGTTGAAACTTTACGACCACAACCCGCTATATACTACCCTTGTTGACAAATATAAAATCAAAGAATGGGTCGCTCAAAAAATTGGTCCTCAGTACGTAATACCTACATTAGGAGTGTATAAATCCATAAATGAGATAGACCTTGACAAACTCCCTGATCGTTTTGTGCTAAAATGTAATCATGATAGCGGAAGTGTTTGTATTTGCAAAGACAAACGTACGTTTGATAAGCAAAGCGCATTAAAGAAATTAGACAGCGCTCTAAAAAAGAATTTCTTCTATCATAGCAGAGAATGGGCATACAAGAACGTAAAGCCGCTAATTATTGCTGAACCATATTTTGAAGATGAAATTTCTCATGATCTCCCTGATTTCAAATTCTTCTCTTATAATGGTTTAGTTAAATATATGTTTGTTGCTTGCGACAGAAACAATTCCGAGACAGAAACAAAATTTGATTTCTATGACTTAGACTTTAATCATCTGGATGTTAAAAATATCCATCCTAACGCTGATACGCATATGGAGAAACCTCAGTGCTATGAGGAAATGATTCGATTGGCTTCTATACTATCAGAAGGCATACCGCATGTACGAGTTGACTTCTATCAAGTTAATGGGAAAGTATATTTCGGAGAAATGACATTATACCATTGGGCTGGAATGACAAAATTTGAGCCAATGGATTTCGATTATTTGTTAGGAAGATACTTGGTTTTACCACCCAAACGAAGATTTAGAATTAGACCTCTCCGCTTCCGAAAGATTAAAAGAATAATTAGGAAACTAAAGTATGGTGATAAAACAACTCACCTCTTAGGTTTAATTGACGAAGGCCTTAAAATAGGTCATGATGTCCATCTGATTGAAATGCCAAATTTTGGATCGGAGCCTTATCTTATTTCTATTGGTAACAATACCACTATATCTTTTGATGTCGCTTTCGTGACTCATGATGCCGGAGCTGCTGTTATTGGACGCATGCCTAATGAGGACCGACAAACAGGAATATTCGGACCTATTAAGATAGGTAATAATTGCTTTGTTGGATGCAGAACTACTATTCTCGCAAATGTGCATATTGGTGATAATGTGATTATTGGAGCAGGTAGCGTCGTTAATAGAGATATACCATCCAATTCTATTGCCGCGGGTGTTCCCTGCAAAGTTATTTGCACGATAGATGAGTACAAGAAGAAACACAAAGATGATTTCATCTATTGTAATCTCTGGCCATACGAGAAGAAAAAAGCGTATTTACGTGCATATTTCGCAGATGAGTTAAATGTAGAGTAAATCATGGGTAAGCAATTTGTAATATATAGTGCGTGTATAGGTTCGTATGATAATATCAGCCAACCTAAATACATTGACGATCGCTTTGATTATATCCTTTTTACGGACGAACTAAAAGAAAAGCATATCGGAGTGTGGGAGGTTAGAAAGGTTGATTATAGCAATTCCGACAAAACAAGAATTGCGCGATACGTGAAAACACATCCGCATACATTACTCCCACAATACAAAGCGACAGTATGGTTAGATGCCAATTTAGAAATAATATCGCCATTTATATATGAGCGGAGTATTGAGCTGTGCGAAAGCAAAACCCAATTAGCCAGTATAAAGCATCCTATGCGTGATTGTATATACGACGAGGCGTATTGGGTATATGGTTTGGATTCTGAAATCAAGATTTTCGAATGGTGCCATTTCCTTCGAAGTATCGGCTACCCCAGACATAATGGTCTATATGAGACGAATGTGCTGTTTAGAATAAACGATGAAAATGTAGCAGATCTAAACGAGCAGTGGTGGAAAGCCATTCTTGAACATTCTCGTAGAGATCAACTTTCTCTTAATTACTTATTATGGAATTCTGCAATCCGTCAAGATTATATTCTGCCGATTGGAGAACATGCAGTAAACTCTACACATATCTGCAAAAGATTACATAATAATGTAGCATCCACCTCTGGCAGAAGAAGTTTGCAACAAACTAAGTGGGAGCATTTTAGAAATCGCTGTAGAATGGGATTGCCATCCAAACACGATGCTTTTCAGAGGCTTCATTATTTCTTATATCAATTCCCTGTAAATATGGGCATGGCTTTGCTAAATCTCTGGACGATATATGCCATAATCATTTATGGTCCACGGATAAAATATGAGGCACATCTAAGACACATTCAAAACAATGGATAATATGCAGTTATCATTCATTATTCCCTTCTACAATGGAGGAACATACATTGCCGAGTGCCTTGACTCGCTTTTTGCGCAAGACATTCCGGAAAAGGAATACGAGGTGATTGTGGTGGACGATTGCTCTACCGACACACATTCTCTTGATATAGTCCGCGCGTATATGCAAAAACACACAAATTTACATCTGCTTAAGAATGACAAAAACCTGCGTGTAGGAGCAAGTCGTAATCATGGAATACTTGAAGCGAAAGGCAAGTATATATGGCTCATCGATCAAGACGATAAAATCCAGTTTAATTGTCTTAAAGAATTACTTTCGATAGTTGAGAAAGAGCAATTAGATTACATTACTTTTGATTTCTTGGATTTCGATAATGATGGTAATGAGACTCCCCATCGTTTGGTGACTAACAATACCAGTATTATGGCAGGTCTTGAGTATGCCTACAATATCTGCAACAAACAAATATGGAACAATCAATGGGATACAAATGTTTGGCACCAGATATTTAATCGTGAGTTCATGTTGGCTCACAATATCTTCTTTACCGAGGTTTCCTATTTTGACGATATGATAGTTAATCTTAAGTCGCTCATGTATGCAAAACGAATGAAAGCGATAGCACATCCTTTCTATCATTATCGCTACAACGAGCAATCGGTATTGCATTCTGAGGTTGGTGTCGGCGGACGTACATTGTTTGACGCATCAATAAACGCAAGTGTTGTCCTGCTTGATTTCTCTCAAGAGACCATAAATGTCGATAAGTATTTCTCTGATCATTTTATGGAAGCTGTTCCTGGGCGAGCTAATGGTTTTACAAAAGCACTATTGCGTATACCATTCAAGCAACAAAGGAAATTTTACGAACAGGTGAAATTACATCCGGACGTGGTCGCAAAAGCAAAACCATATTTGTCTCGTTTGAATAGAATTTTAATTACAAATCCTTGGATTGCATATATATTACATCCATTTGACGATTTTTATAGAAAAATACGATGAGAACACCCTACGTTTCGGTTGTAATGACCAGTTATAACCGTGAAAAATACATTGGTCAGGCAATAGATTCTATTCTTGCTCAGGAATGTAAATTCCCGTTTGAAATCATCATTGGTGATGATTGCTCCACGGACAACTCGCGCGAACTTCTCTTGTCCTATAAAAAGAAACACCCAGATATCTTTGTCCTCAATCTTCACGAGACCAATCAAGGCTTCGGAGCCAATTGGGCATCGACATGCAAACTTGCACGAGGCAAATTCATTGCCTTCTGTGATGACGATGATTATTGGTGTGAACCAACACACATGCAATCTCTCGCCGACTATTTGGATGCGCACGGCAACTGTGGTCTCGTCTATGCTAATCGCTGGATCTTAGACGTAGCAACTGATACAAAGAAACTTGCAAATGCAAAAATCCCTGATAACGAAGACAAGTTGGATTACATGCTCCACCGTGGCTATCCGATATTGTTTAGCGCGTCTATGATTCGCAAGTCACTCATGGACAAATACGTGGACTTGGATGCGTTCATTCGCCTCAAATTCCCGATTCAGGATTTCCCGACAGCAGTATTACTTGCCCCTCATTGCGACTTCCATTATATGAAACAACCAACCGTCGTTTACCGCAGTTATTCGGGATCAATGTCCAAGCCTCAAGAATATGAAACTATCGTCCGCAAATACACACAAGAGAAGATTATGAACGAGTATCTTTATGGTCAACTTGGCTTGGAGTACGATGGTCCGGGTGACGACAGATACCGTTACGGCATTTTGCTTCGCTTAGCTTTCGACAAAGCCGATTATCGCTCTGCACGTGAGTTTGCTAAGCACGTCGATCCGCGTAATAAGAAAAAGTACTTTGCCATGACTTGGCTCACTTTCCATTTGTTCCGTATCGCACGCAACATAAAGAACAAAATTAAAAACCAACACTGATATGTTCAAATACACAAAACGACTTTTGTCCGACATCCGTTTCTGGTGTCAGGAATTCAAACTCCGCAGCAAAGAAAACGCCGAATGGGAGCGTATCGAAGACGAAGAATGGCGTCATCCCATGGCCGGCTTCGGTTATTACACCACCATCAAACGCAATCGCGCTGCTCGAAAAGAGCAACACCTCCAACAACGCGCCTCTATAAAATAACCTTTGTCAATTAGCCCGGAATCTAATTCCGGTTACATCGTCCATTGTCCGGAATGATATTCCGGTCGTCCCATTTGGCAATATTTTTTCGCCATTAGCAGACTTGGGTGTCCTGTTTCCTGCGGTATTCCGCAGTCTTGGTGTCCTGTGCTCGCGATTTCTATGAGCGAGAAGATTATGTCCCCGACAAGGAGCAAAAGTTCCGTTCCCCCCAAAAATGACATGAGACACTTTCCATCTAACTATCTCAACTATCTCAAGAATCTCATGCAAATTTTTGCATTGCACTATTTGCACTTTCTGCACTTTCACCATCAATAGTGCAAATAGTGCAGAAAGTGCAGAGCGATTTTTGCATGGCGATATTGACGTTTTGGGCGATATCGCCAATATCGCCACTTTCGCCAATGCATTTTTTTACTTCCAAAGATCACTTTCTTTTTACCCGGGGCCCCCGAAAATTTTAATTTTTGGGGAGAGCGGAAGCACATGTTGCCCGTCAATTTAGCGGAGTGGTATTGACCTTTGCAACTATGTTGCTGAACGCGTCGTTAGTGATTCCTTAGATATTACTTAGTTATTGCTTAGTCATTGCCCATACTAATGCCTAAGCATTACGTACCCACCTGCTATTCATTTTATTCACCCACGACCATCTCGCGACCATCCTGTACGTCTTATAGGATTACAATACGCTCTATTTCTGAATTATATCATCCATTTTGCAATTTATCACACCTTGATTATAAATAACAAACACTCAAAGTGTTCGCTGTTCGCGAATTGCGAACAGTCATACAGATCGTTAGAACAGAGTGAGATAAGAACACTTATAACAAAAATGTACAATTTTCTGTAAGCGAATTTCAATATTCACCTATGGTTATTTGCGTATTTTTAGTGCTGGAAGTCTACTTTTTGGCGACATTGAAGCGAAAATTTAAGCAAATCGTGTGAAATATAGCATTTAAATGTAAGTATTTACTATATGAGAATTTCGATATTCTCATAGCGTTTATCCAAAATTTGCGTATTTTGGCGCTCCAAAATATAATTTTTTTATACTTTGACGAAAAATTTTAAGCAAATCTTGTGGATGTCAATATTTTTGCGTACCTTTGCACAGAATTTGAATTTAAATGCCCACAACCCCAGAAATAGAACGTCATCCGTTGCAACCGACTCAACTGAAAAGAATCGAGGTGGTTGCCGCGGTGATCTTTGACGAATTAGGACGGATCTTTGCTACGCAACGGGGATATGGTGAGTGGAAGGATTGGTGGGAGTTTCCCGGGGGAAAGATCGAAGCTGGAGAAACACCTCAACAAGCCTTGCGTCGCGAGATCCGCGAAGAGTTAGATGCCGAAATCGAAGTCGGCGAACTCTTGCGTACCATCGACTATGACTATCCCTCTTTTCATTTGACCATGCATTGTTTCAAGTGCCGCTTAAAGGAGCAATCACCAATGACCAATGAGCAATCATCCTATACCCTCTTAGAGCACGAAGCTGCTAAATGGCTTGCTCCTAATGAGTTACAATCAGTCAACTGGCTCCCTGCCGATGAGGATCTTATCGAAGAATTGAGTCGATAGATAGAAAAATGCGCAAAAATTTGCGTATATGCGAGATTTTTTGTAATTTTGCACTCAATTTTATAACACCTTAAATATACACGCGCATGTTAATTAAAATCTATAGCGCCGCACCTGTCGGTATCGAAGCTGTGAAAGTGACGATTGAGGTGCATTCGAAACCCGGCTTTGAGTTTATCATGGTTGGACTGCCGGATACGTCCGTCAAAGAGTCGCATGAACGAATCATGGCTGCGCTGACAGTCAACGGATTAGAGGCGCTCCATCGTTCGTACACCATCAACATGGCTCCCGCGGACATCAAGAAAGAAGGTGCGCTCTACGACCTGCCGTTGGCGATTGGCATGTTGGCCGGAGGGGAGAAGATGAAGTCCAAGGAGTTAGCCAACTATATGATGGTGGGTGAACTCTCTCTTGATGGTTCGTTGCAACCCATCCGCGGCGCGCTGCCAATTGCATTATGTGCGCGTAAGGCAGGGTTCAAAGGGCTAATCTTGCCGGAAGTGAATGCCGAAGAAGCAGCTGTGGTGGATGGCCTGGAAGTGTATGGACTTAAAAATTTGATGGAGGTGATTCATTTCCTAAATGGCGAACCCAAAGATGAACTGCATCCGGACGAAACGTGGGTCCCGACGCAGGTAGATACGCAGAAACTGTTTGATGAGTTGGCTTTTCCGACGGACGTTGATTTCTCGGACGTACGCGGACAATTTAAAGTGCGCAGAGCCGTGGAGATTGCCGCTGCAGGTGGACATAATATGATCATGATAGGTCCTCCGGGTGCCGGTAAATCGATGATTGCCAAGCGCATCCCGACGATTCTTCCTCCGCTGACATTGGAAGAAGCCTTGGAGACAACCAAGATCCATTCCATCGTGGGTCTGACCAACAAAAAGAAAGGCGCCAGTAGCGCATTGATCGTGCAGCGTCCGTTTAGAAGTCCGCACCATACCATCACCGATACGGCCCTCGTAGGAGGAGGTACGAATCCTCATCCCGGTGAGATCTCATTGGCCCATAATGGTGTGCTCTTTCTGGATGAATTGCCTGAATATAAGCGTTCTGTGTTGGAGGTAATGCGTCAACCGCTGGAGGATCGACATATCACCGTAGCACGTACCAAAGAGACAGTTGATTACCCGGCATCGTTCATGCTCGTGGCAGCCATGAACCCCTGTCCCTGTGGCCATTACGGGGAGAACAACCCTGCTCATCCTTGCACCTGTACTCCTGCGCAAGTGCATCGTTATATGAGTAAAATCAGCGGGCCGCTACTCGATCGTATTGATATCCAATGCGAGATAGAAGCCGTGCCCTATGAGCAATTACGTGACGACCAACCGGGTGAGACTTCGGCAGCTATTCGTGAACGGGTGCTCCGAGCCAGAGCCATTCAGACGGAACGCTTTAAGCATAGCAAACTCGTGCATTGCAATGCGATGATGAACAACAAGATGGTGCGTCAGTACTGCGCCTTGGATGCAGAGTCGGATAAGTTACTTGAATTTACAATGACTAAGTTGGGCTTCTCGGCTCGCGCCTATGATCGCATCCTCAAGGTGGCTCGTACGATTGCCGATCTGGAAGGCTCCGAGAATATCCAAAAGAAACATATGCTTGAAGCCATCTCCTATCGTTCCCTTGATCGAAACAACTACGCAGGATAAAACAATAGCCGGAATCGTTTTTGACTCCGGCTATTTGTTTATCGTTTAATGTTCATTTTCCTAACAGGTTGTTATATATTCGACTTTATTGCCTACGCAAGACAAGTACTGCTGAAAAGCGGCTTGCGAGATAACTACAGTGCCGCGGCAATCGTTGGGGTGGAAACTAAGCGATTCGGCTTCTTTTAGTCGGCTGTCCAAGAACAAGATCACATGGTGCTCCGTATCATTAATCAACCCGAAAGGACTGACACTTCCCGGCTCTAATCCCAAATACTTCATCATCCGTTCCGGAGAAGCAAAAGACAGTTTGCCGGGTGCCTTAAGTCCCTGAGAGACAAGGACATCTTTCAACCAATGCTCGATATCGTGAATCGCCAAATCGTAGTCGCACGGGAAGCAAATCAAGTAATGTTGGTCACCTTTGTGATTGCGCATGAAGATGTTCTTGCAATGCACACTCCCATCATCGTGCCACCACCGTTTTGCCTCCTCAATCGTCTTGCCTTCGGGGTGATTGTAGGTTGTGAACGCAATCCCGTGTTCCTCCAAATAGCGCAGAACCTTCTCCTGTCTATCGGATATGATTTCGTAGTTTTCCATTGATGATAACTGTTTTCTCCCGCAAAGGTACAACAAATATTTGGAATACACAAGGATTTTGTGCAAAAAGTCAAATTTATTTGAAATATTTGCGGAAAAACCTTGGGTACTCGCACAAGGCTGCGACTGTAACTTCGAAGAGGCCCCATTTCATCCTGGGGTAGTTGGTCGAAGGTACAACAAATATTTGGAATATGCAAGTTTTCCCCATAATATTACAATTATTTCTTGTATATATGAGAATTTATTTGTAATTTTGCAGCAAATTTGAGAATATGACGAAGATACTTTTTATATGTCACGGAAACATCTGCCGCTCCCCCATGGCTGAGTTTATCATGAAACACTTGGTGGCTCAAGCTGGCCGAACTGCTGACTTCGAAATAGCTTCAGCTGCTGTATCTACCGAAGAGATAGGCAATGACATCTATCCTCCGGCCAAGCGGATGCTTTCCGCTAAAAATATCCCCTTTACCCACCATGCTGCGCGACAGATGACGCGTGTCGACTATGCCTATTATGACCATATCGTCTGCATGGACCAGAGCAATCTCCGTTGGATGCGCTACATCATTGGCGAGGACACGGACAACAAAGTCTCGCTCATGATGGCATGGGCAGGGAAGAGTAGGGACGTTGCCGATCCCTGGTACACAGGAGATTTCACGAAGGCTTACGACGATATCCTCGAAGGCTGCCAAGGAATGTTAAAACAGATCTAATTGTTTGCATATGAACAAAATTGAAACATACCAATCCCTGCTTCCGCAGATCGAATCGCTCATCTCCGGAGAATCAGATCCAATTGCCAACATGGCGAACATAGCTGCAGCGCTGCACGAAGCCTTTGGATTCTGGTGGACCGGGTTCTATCGTGTGGAAGGACAACAACTCGTCTTGGGGCCGTTCCAAGGTCCTATCGCGTGTACGCGTATCCCCTATGGTCGCGGAGTCTGCGGCACAACTTGGCAACGCGCAGAGACAATCATCGTGCCCAACGTGCATGAGTTCCCCGGACATATCGCTTGTTCGTCCGCTTCCAATAGCGAGATAGTTGTACCGATCCTGCATGATGGACAAGTCGTCGCAGTTCTTGACATTGATAGCAAGGACCTCAACACCTTCAATGAGACAGACAAACTCTATTTGGAACAAATTGCAGCGATGCTATTTTGAAAATAATTCCTTATAAATTTGCACATGTCAATTTTTTTTAATATCTTTGCAGCCGAAATGTTAAACTCTATTAAACTTTTACACTTATGCAAAACTTAAAAGGAACAAAAACCGAACGCAACCTCATGGAGGCGTTTGCCGGTGAATCGATGGCTCGTAACAAGTACACCTACTTCGCATCGAAGGCGAAAAAGGATGGTTTTGTGCAGATTAGCAAGATTTTTGAGGAAACTGCTGCCAACGAGAAAGAGCATGCAGAACTCTGGTACAAATACCTGAACGGAGGCAAGATCAGCGATACCGCTGCCAACCTGGCCGATGCTGCTGCCGGTGAGAATGCCGAATGGACGGACATGTATGCTCGCATGGCAAAAGAGGCTGAGGAAGAGGGATTTATCGAGATTGCTGCCAAGTTCGCGATGGTAGGCGAGATTGAGAAACACCACGAAGAGCGTTACCGCAAACTCCTCAAGAACATCGAGGATAAAGTTGTCTTCTCGCGTGAAGGCGATTGCATCTGGCAGTGCTCCAACTGTGGCCATATCGTTGTCGGCAAATCCGCTCCCGAAGAGTGTCCCGTTTGCCATCACGCCCAAGCTTATTTCCAACTCTTAGCAGAAAATTATTAATATGATGGCACTTCTATTTTCGCTCATTACATTGCCCTACGCACCGAATGCCTTGGAACCAGTGATCAGTCAGGAAACGATTGAATATCACCACGGTAAGCATTTGCAGACCTATGTCGATAACCTCAACAAACTCGTTGCTGGAACGGAATTCGAGTCTATGCCTTTGGAGCAGATTGTTGCCAAATCGCAAGGCGCTATCTTCAACAATGCCGGACAGATCTTGAACCACAATCTCTACTTCCTCCAGTTCTCTCCGGTCGTAGCCGACAACCACACGCCGAAAGGTGCTATCCTCGACGCCATTATCCGCGATTTCGGTTCGTTCGATGCCTTCAAAGCAGAGTTCGAACAGAAAGGCATCACGCTCTTCGGTTCAGGATGGGTTTGGCTTGCAGCGGACAAAGATGGCAAACTCGTTATCACGCAGGAACCCAATGCCGGTAATCCCGTCACCAAAGGACTCAAACCCCTGCTGACGATGGACGTCTGGGAGCATGCCTATTACATCGACTACCGCAATCGTCGTGCTGCTCATCTCCAATCCCTCTGGCAAATCATCAACTGGGACGAAATCAATCGTCGATACACCGAATAATCGTCGATTTTCATTGCAAAATCAACATTTTTGAAAGAATTTCCCATATATATTTGCATATATGGGATTTTTTTCGTACCTTTGCAGTCGGTTTCCTTGTGCGCACACATGTACATATACGTACATACAGGCAAACACAGCAAACAACAATAAAACCCAACGCAACAATGAGCAAACTGATACATATCGACCAAGACTACAAGCAGTGGATCCTGTCTGTCAGCAAGCGATTCCGTCGTAGCCAGATCAAAGCCGCTGTCCATATCAACCAGGATATGCTATCTTTCTATTGGAGCTTGGGCAAAGAGATTGTTGAACTGCACTCTGAGCAGCGCTGGGGCAATAAGTTTTTCGCCAACCTCAGTCATGACTTGAAAGAAGCCAATCCTGGTGCCGGATGTTTCTCCGAGACCAATTTGCTCTACATGAAGAATTTCTACCTCCTCTATAGTCCGTTGCTCCAAATCACTCCCCAAACCGGGGAGCAAATCGCAATCACTCCCCAACTTGGGGAGCAAATATTCTCCGTGCCTTGGGGGCACCATAAATTGCTCATTGACAAATGCAAAGGCCAACCGGAGAAGGCGTTGTTTTACGTGCAGCAAACGATCATGAATGGCTGGAGTAGGGATGTGTTGCTCAATATTTATTCCACTAATCTTTACGAACGTCATAGCAAGGCTATCACTAATTTCACCGCAACTTTGCCGGAAGCGCAGAGTGATCTTGCGGTTGAAATTACACGTGATCCATATAGTTTCGCTTTCACTGGCTTGCGTGAACCCTATAACGAACGCAAGTTGAAGGATGCACTCATCTCCAATATCGAGAAATTCCTCGTTGAATTAGGCACCGGCTTTGCCTATATGGGTCGTGAAGTGCGATTGCAAGTAGGCGAGACGGAGCAGTTCCTGGACATGCTCTTTTATAACACGAGGCTTCATTGCTATGTGGTCATCGAAGTGAAGACAACGGATTTCGAAGCGGGACATATCGGCCAATTGGGTGCCTATGTGGTAGCCGTTGACCATATCCTTAAGTCGGAAGCCGATAACAAAACCCTCGGATTGTTGATCTGTAAGACCAAGGATAATGTCTTTGCGCAATATGCTCTGGAAGCAACGAATCAACCTCTCGGCATCTCGGAGTATGAACTGCAGAAACTCTATCCGACGAAGGTGGAAGGCACGATTCCTACCATTGCCGAAATCGAAAGCGTTGCCCAAGATACCGTTGTCAAACCTGAAGATAACGAGGAGAATGATAAATGACTGACGCAGACAAAACCACCATCCATATGGTCCCGGAACCTCGCAAGTCCGGGCTAACCAAACGAACATTGACATCTTGTAAATCAAAAACACGGAATCAACAACGCTAACGCGTTTTACGTAATAGTTCCTTAATCTACTTGTGAACAAGTTCTCAGATAGCTTAATGACCTATTCCGCTAAGCACCAACGATCAATCATTGTTGCTTGATTCCTCACGAAAACGCACTACGTTTACAAAAAAGCGCTACGCTTTCAAAAACGGCTATGCAGCGTGCAGGTAATAAAGAAAAATTATTACGCCATACGTTGAAAATGTTTTTGATCATTTTTGTGAGTGCAACGAGTTTTTGTAAGCAGTTGACAGTGCACATGTTTGGGCAATGTCGGAGTAGAAATGACAATTAGGCTGTCTAGGAGTCTTGCTCATAAGCAGACTAAATGGCATTTACGCTCAAGGCCGCGTAGGCCAATAGCCATGCGGACGAAGGCTGCGCGTTTTTGATTTACTACTAACAATATAACAGAAATGCAAGATAAAACAACAATACATATGGTCCCGGAACCCCGCAAGTCCGAACTGGTCCAAGCCACCTACGGCATCATTGGCGCGATGATCGAGGTGTATAAGAACCTCGGTGCCGGGATGCCGGAGTATATTTACCAAGAGGCGCTGCTAACCGAACTGCAAGCCAACGGTTTCACCGCGCACAAGGAGTTGGAGTATCACCCCATCTACAAGGGCAAACCCCTCAACGCCTACCTCAAAATGGATCTCGTTGTGGAGACGCCTATTGGCAACGTGATTGTGGAATGCAAGGCTTTGTCGGCTCTCACCGAACGGGAGCACTATCAAACCTTCGGCTACATGCGTGGAACGGGATGGCCTGTGGCGATACTGGTCAATTTTGGTGCCAGTCCCCGTGCCCAGATCGAACGTTTTTATAATGACAACAACACCATCGCGGTGTTTTAAAAAGAAAGGATAGATAAATCAAAAACACGATGGTAGGCTACGAGCCGTAGCCAGTGTAAGCACTTATTAGTCCGCTTGTATGCAAGCATCCAGACGTACTACTAATTACTTCCACTCAGTCCAACCCTGTTGAACTACCATCTCACAAAAACGCACTACGTTTACAAAAAAGCGCTACGCTTTCAAAAACGTCATAGTGTGTCATAACAATGAAGTTAACAGACGTCCACCCCGCGTTGAAATGTTTTTGGGAGTGGAATGCAATGGAACGCTTTTTTGATCTTTGGAATAGGAATTGGTTAGTGCAGGAATTGTGACAACGGAGGTTGAAAGTGAAATTGATGATCAGGCTATCTGAAAATTTACTTTCAAGTAGACTGAACAGCAATTGCACGCAAGGCTGATAAGCCGTAATTCCGAAATAACCAATACCTATGGAAAAGAGTTTTTTTGTAAGCGAAGCGCGTTTTTGGTTTACTAATAACGTTTTTGGTTACCTAAAATAGAATAAAACTAAAACGAATATATGAGTACAGCGATTGAATTCAGTCATGTGAGCAAACAGTACAGACTTGGTCTGGTATCAACCAAGACTCTCTCACATGACATAAGAAGATTTTGGATAACGAATGTTCTCGGCAAAGAAGATCCGTATCTCAAGATCGGCGAGACCAACGACCGTGCCTCCAAAGGTACCTCCGAATACGTCTGGGCGCTCCGCGATATCGACTTCAAAGTAGAGCAGGGCGACGTCGTCGGCATCATCGGCAAGAACGGCGCCGGTAAATCCACCCTCCTCAAGCTCCTCTCCCGCGTCACAGGTCCCACCACCGGTACCATCCGTGCCCACGGCCGTATAGGCTCCCTGCTCGAAGTCGGCACCGGCTTCCATGGCGAGATGACAGGAAGGGAGAATATCTTCATGAACGGAGCTATCCTGGGCATGAGCCGCGCAGAGATCCAGTCCAAGCTGGATGAGATCATTGACTTCAGCGGCTGCGAACGCTATATCGACACTCCTGTTAAGCGCTATAGCTCGGGTATGACGGTGCGACTGGGATTTGCGGTGGCAGCGTTCTTGGAGCCGGAGATCTTGGTGGTGGATGAAGTGCTTGCGGTGGGCGATGCGGAGTTCCAAAAGAAAGCGATAGGTAAGATGAAAGACGTTTCCCAAGGCCAAGGCCGAACAGTC
>CACZCR010000005.1 GCA_902779705.1 uncultured Bacteroidales bacterium
TAAAGCATTCCAAAGCAACCCGTTGACTTCGGTCACTTGGCTGCCGGCGAATTGCTCTGTTAGTACGGGAGAAGATGCACCGTTCTATAGCACGAGTTCCCAGATCACGAAGTTTACGTTTGGCGATCAGGTTGAGACAGTACCTTCGTATATATGCCATAAGATGAGTCTGTTGGATACGATCGTGCTGCCGCCTTCGGTGAAGTCCTTAGGGCAATATGCGTTTGCGTTTTGTACGAATCTGAAATCGATCAACTTGCCGGCAACGCAAAAAACCTTGCCGGTTAGTTTCTTCGAAGGTTGTACGGCATTGGAGTCGATCGAACTGCCTGCGACCTTGACGACCATCAGTACAGACGCTTTTTACGGCTGTACATCGTTGAAGGAAATCAAGCTGCATGAAGGTATCGAGACCATTTATCAGCGGGCGTTCTTTAACTGCAAACTGACAGAAATCACGATCCCGAGTACAGTGAGCTCTTTAGGCGCTAAAGCATTCCAAAGCAACCCGTTGACTTCGGTCACTTGGCTGCCGGCGAATTGCTCTGTTAGTACGGGAGAAGATGCACCGTTCTATAGCACGAGTAGAACATCGTGTTGCCCGAAAAACTGACGACCATCGGTCAGTACGCTTTTAACGGCTGTTCTTTGCTCAATGACGTAGTGATACCGGCATCGGTGACGAGTATTGGTACCTACGCGTTTGCGTTCTGTACGTCTATCAAGCACTTTGAATTCCCGAAAGGTATCAAGACGCTGGCTACCAGTGTGCTGGAGGGGTCTACGGCTTTGGAGGAGGTACTCATTCCTTCGACCGTGACGAACATTAACCAGGATGCGTTCTATAACTGCTCCAAGTTGATGGCGATTCGTAACTATGCCATCACGCCGCAGTCTATCCCTGCTCGGGCGTTGTATAATGTCAATAAATCGACCTGTATCCTCTACGTGCCGATGGATTATATCAATCTGTATCAGACTGCAGATGTATGGAAAGAGTTCTACAATATTATCGGTGTTGCCACGGATCTGCAGTTTGAGGATCAGACCGTTCAAGTCAGTTATCTCAAGGCGGATAGCACGCTTCATTACATGGAGGCACAGACATGGGCGGTGCCGCATGAACCGTATTTTGAGGACTTTACCTTCATCGGCTGGCGTGTGTTGCCGAGTATGTTGAGCGACGGCATTGTGCTGCAAGCCGTCTATGATGGCAACCCAGGAACGGATGCACCGGCTGTGTATGTCAATCCGGACAACCCAACGCAAAAACTCATTCGCGAAGGAAACGTCTATATCCTGAGCGATGACAAGATATATACTATTCATGGACAACGAGTCAAATAAGAAACGATCATGAAAATCTATAAAGCGAATATCATCCATACGCCCACACCGGGGAAGCTGGAGATCATCCCGCACGGCTATATCGTCGTCAAATCGAACGGCTTGGTAGAAGGCATCTATCGTGAGTTGCCGGAGAACATGGACTGGCGTCGTCAGGTGATGGACTTTGGCGACAAACTGCTGATCCCTGCTTTCAACGACTTGCATGTGCATGCGCCACAGTATCGTAATATGGGTCTGGCACTCGATCTGGAGTTGTTGCCGTGGCTCAACACCTACACCTTCCCCGAGGAGACCAAGTATGCCGATCCGGAGTATGCGCGTCGTCTATACCGTCGTTTTGTGCATGAATTGTGGATGCAGGGTACGATGCGTAGCGCTGTGTTTGCCACTATCCATCCTGAAGCCACCCGTATCCTTGCCGACCTGTTCATCCAAGCAGGGATGGGAGCAATGATCGGACTGGTAGGCATGAACCGTAACAGCCCCGATACGCTGCAGAACACGACTGATGAAGTGATGGATGGTATGCGGATGTTGAAAGCCCATCTGGATGAGCATGGTGAAGGACGCGTGATGCCTATCATCACACCGCGATTCGTGCCTTCGTGTTCAGATCAGATGCTCACCGCCCTCGGCCAGTATGCCAAAGAGACCGGACTGCCTGTGCAGTCACACTTGTCAGAGAACCGCTCGGAGATCAGTTGGGTCAAGGAACTAGAACCCGATACCACCTGCTACGGCGATGCGTATAACAAATATGGCCTGTTCGGCCAGACGCCTACGCTGATGGCCCACTGCTGCTATACGGATGGCGAGGAGATGGAACTGATGCGCAAGAACGGTGTCTATGTCGTCCACTGTCCGATGTCTAACAGCAACCTATCATCGGGTATGGCACCGATTCGTAAGTTCCTCAACGCCGGTATTAACGTGGCTCTCGGAACAGATGTATCGGCTGGACACCATATGTCGATGTTGCGCGTGATGCAGTATGCTATCCAGGTCAGCAAACTCAACTACGCTCAGACCAAAGGCGAGATGCCGTTCCTGAGCCTGAGCGAGGTGTTCTATCTGGCTACCAAAGGTGGAGGATCGTTCTTTGGCAAAGTAGGATCGTTTGAGCCTGGCTATGAGTTTGATGCCCTGATGGTAGATGACACATACCTCAACTACGACCACTATACGCTCGAGCAGCGTCTTGAGCGCTATATCTATCTCGGTGATGACCGCGATATCAAACGCCGTTTCTGCCGTGGAGTAGAGTTGACAGAGCCCGTGATGTGAAATGATTGACGATTAGAACATTGACGATTAGACGATTTGAAGAAGGTCTTTCTTTGGCTCAGTATCTGCAGATAGAGCAGGATATGGTCAAAGATATTCAAGAGCCAACGCTCTTCACATGGATTGTGTCACCAACGGTGATCTACGGACGGCATCAGTCGGCTGAGGTGGAGGTCAACGAGACCTATTGTACAGAGCACGGCATAGCGGTGGTGCAGCGCAAGAGTGGGGGAGGATGCGTCTATGCGGACCAAGGCAACCTGATGATCTCGTTTGTCACCCCGTCCACGCATAGTGAGCAGGTCTTTACGGACTTTCTGGCTCTTGTAGCCAAGGCGCTCCAGTCCAGAGGGCTGCCGGCGGTGACAACCGACCATAACGACATACTCGTCAACGGTCGCAAAGTGTCCGGATGGGCATGTTTCACCGGACCAACCGGCACAATCGTTCATGGCACGATGCTCTATGACGTCAACCTCGATGCACTACAGCAGGCTATCACCCCTACGCGTGAGAAACTCAGTAAGCACGGTGTCGCTTCCGTCAGACAACGGGTAGCTAACCTAAGACAACTCACCAACGAGTTTGAAGATATCCACGCCCTGCGTGCATATATAGAAAGAGAATTAAACAAAAAATAGTATATGGAAATTAGTTTACGGGCGCAGAACATGCCCCAGTCACCTATTCGCAAACTTGCCAAGTATGCCGATGAAGCCAAACTGTCAGGCGTACATGTGTATCATCTTAATATCGGTCAGCCCGATATCAAGACGCCGCCGCAGGCTTTGGATGCTGTCAAGAACTTTAAGCAGGATATCTTGTCCTACTCGCCCTCTCAAGGACTTAAGTCCTTGCGTACGAAGATGGTGAGTTATTATGCCGATTACGGCATCGACCTCTCACCGGACGAGATCATCATCACTGCCGGCGGTTCGGAGGCGATCATGTTTGCGTATATGTCTTGTCTGAACCCTGGCGACGAGATCATTGTGACCGATCCGAGTTATGCCAACTATATGGCTTTTGCTATCTCTTGCGGCGCGGTGGTCAAATCGGTGAAGACAGACATCAAGAACGGCTTTAAGTTGCCGCCTGTGGAGGAGTTTGAGCGCCAGATAACGCCTAAGACGCGGGCTATCCTTATATGTAACCCCAATAACCCGACCGGGTACCTGTATACCAAGCAAGAGATGCGCCGCATCCGTGATCTGGTCAAGAAATATAATCTCTACCTGATCTCCGATGAGGTATATCGCGAGTTTATCTATACCAAGTCGCCGTATATATCCGCTTGCCACCTCGAAGGCATCGAGGAGAACGTGATCCTGGTGGATAGCGTATCCAAACGATACTCTGAGTGCGGTATCCGTATTGGTGCGCTCATTACCAAGAACAAAACTGTACGCGAGGCCGTGATGAAGTTCTGTCAGGCGCGTCTGTCGCCACCTTTGTTTGGCCAAGTAGTGGCTGAGGCTTCGCTCTCTACGCCCGAAGAGTATATGCAGGAGGTGTATGACGAGTATCTGAGTCGCCGTAACTACCTCATCGACCAGTTGAACCAGATCCCCGGTGTCTTTGCTCCGGCTCCAACGGGCGCGTTTTATGTGATGGTCGAACTGCCGGTGGATGATGTGGATAAGTTCTGCAAATGGTGTTTGACCGATTTCCAATATGAAGGCGCAACGGTGATGATGGCCCCCGGCACCGGATTCTACACCAACCCCGAGGATGGACGCCATCAGGTGCGTATGGCTTATGTGCTCTGTAAAGAGGATTTGGAGAAAGCGATGATCGTTTTACGTAAAGCTCTGGAGGCCTACAATGCGCAATAAACTGCTGATATTATGCACGATACTGCTCTGTATATCGTGCGCTAAGAAATCGTCTATGGAGACCCGTCATTATCAATCACGCGGTGTAGAGCAGGCTGCTGCTCTGTGGACCGAACAGGATGGTACGCAGGAGGAGTTCGATGCTTTTGTTGAGGAGCATCTATGCAAGACCGATAGCGAACGTGTAGCCCTATATAAGTCGTTGAGCCGCATTCTGGAGAACTGCTATCAGTCGGCTGATATGCTGACTGTCGAGCTGTTGCGTCCTACCCAGTTGACCAATGCCTCTGAACCGCTCGAACCCGACTGGATCATGTCGGGCTATAGTCCTTTGGCGCATTTCTCGGATGATATGTTTTCCAACAAGCTGGCTTTTGTCACCATCATCAACTTTCCGCATTATACGCTGGAAGAGAAGAACACCCTGGGCAAGAAATGGACCCGCCAAGAGTGGGGTATGGCACGCTTGGGTGATGTATTCACCACACGTGTGCCGGCCGAGGTCAATGCCAGCATAGCACAAGCGTTCGCTAATGCCGAGAACTATATCGCCGGCTACAATATCTATATGGGTAGTTTGCGTACCGAAGACGGACGCCAACTTTGGCCGAATGACAAGGTGCTGCTTAGCCACTGGAACTTGCGTGACGAACTCAAAGCGCTCTATGCCGATACCGCCCAAGGACAAGTCAAGCAGGAGATGATCTATCAAGTCATGCAACGTATCGTCCGCCAGCAGATACCTAAGGAGGCTATCAACAGCGGTGACTACACGTGGCAGCCGTATAGCAACACGCTTCAGGACAAAGACGGCAACACCCGGTCGTCTGAAGCCGAGCCCTATACCCGTTACGAGCGGATCATGGACTGTGCACATGCGCTGATGACCGAAGACCCATACTGCCCGACAGCTCCTACGGCTATCATTCGCAATTTTGATCAGGGCGTAGAGATCACGGCCGACGAACTGGACAGCCTGTTCCGCGCGTTGGTGGGCTCGGAGCAGGTGAAAACAGTAGCTTCTGTCATCCGTCAGCGTCTGGGACGCGATCTGCGCCCGTATGACATCTGGTACGACGGCTTCAAGGCACGTGCTTCGCTCAACGAGGATGCTTTGACCGAACAGACACGTCAGCTCTATCCTGATGCCGATGCTTTTGCGGCAGATATGCCTCGTCTGTTGGAGCGAATGGGCTTCACAGCTTCCGATGCCAAGGATATAGCGTCGCATATAGTCGTTGAACCGGCACGTGGATCCGGACACGCTTGGCCTTGTCTGGGACGGCAAGAATCGGCACGTCTGCGTACGCGTATAGCCGACACCGGTATGGATTATAAAGGGTATAACATCGCCGTGCATGAATTTGGCCATACGGTGGAAGAAGTACTTGATATGTACTATATCGACCACTACATGCTGTCCGGTGTGCCCAATACAGCCTATACCGAAGCGAGCGCTTTCCTCTGGCAACAACGCGATCTGCAACTGTTGCCTCAAGCAGCGGAGAGCGGTGAGCGGTTAGCGGTTAGTGGCGACGAAGTCCTCGACCAGTTCTGGTCGATGTATGAGATCATGGGTGTCAGCCTGGTGGATATGGCGATGTGGCGTTGGATATACGAGCATCCCAAGGCTTCTGCCAAAGAGCTCTGCGAGGCAACGATCTCGATCGCTCAACAGGTGTGGAACACCTACTACGAACCCGTCTTAGGCGAGCACGACTGTGTTCTGCTGGCTATCTATAGCCATATGGTCAATTCGCCGATGTATCTGCCTAACTATCCGTTGGGCCATATTGTGCAATACCAGCTCGAAGAGCACCTTGCGCAGTTTACCACTCCGCGTGCTTTTGCCGATGAGTATGCGCGTATATATCGTTTGGGCCGCTTGACACCAAAAGAATGGATGGTGCAGGCTGTAGGCCAAACACCATCCATCACTCCTATCTTGAATGCGGTAGATCGGGTTACATCATCCCGCCCATCCCAGGATTAGGCATTGCCGGAGCCGGATGCTCCTCCGGCTTGTCAACGATAACGCACTCTGTCGTCAGGAACATCCCTGCGATGGAGGCTGCGTTCTCGAGGGCTACGCGGGTCACCTTAGCAGGATCTACTACGCCGGCTGCAAACAGCGGCTCATAGACATCTGTGCGTGCGTTGTAGCCGAAGTCGCCTTCGCCTGCGCGCACCTTATCTACTACCACAGCACCCTCTTTGCCTGCATTAGCCACGATCTGGCGCAGCGGCTCTTCGATGGCACGGCGGATAATCTCTATACCGGTCTGTTCGTCCTCGTTCTCGCCTTTGAGGCCTTCCAGGGCTTTCTGTGCACGGATATACATCACACCGCCACCCGGAACGATACCTTCCTCTACGGCAGCGCGAGTAGCGGACAGAGCGTCATCTACGCGGTCTTTCTTCTCTTTCATCTCTACCTCTGAAGCAGCTCCTACGTTCAGTTGCGCCACACCGCCTGCTAACTTAGCCAGACGCTCCTGCAGTTTCTCTTTGTCGTAGGACGATTTGGTAGCCTGCATTTGGGCTTTGATCTGTGCGATGCGGGACGAGATAGCCTCTTTGTCACCGGCACCGTTGACGATCGTGGTGTTCTCTTTGGATACGTTGATCGACTCTGCCGTACCCAACATCTCCAACGTAGCTTGATCCAGTTTGATACCTTTCTCCTCCGAGATCACGGTGCCACCGGTCAGGATGGCGATGTCCTCCAACATCTCTTTGCGACGATCACCAAAGCCCGGGGCCTTGACAGCGCAGATCTTGAGCTGTGCACGCAGACGGTTGACTACCAATGTGGTCAGTGCCTCGCTGTCTACATCCTCTGCGATGATCAACAGCGGACGACCGCTCTGTACAGCCGGCTCCAATACCGGCAGCAACTCTTTGAGGTTAGATATCTTCTTGTCGTGGATCAGGATATAGGGCTTCTCCATCTCTACCTCCATCGTCTCGGTGTTGGTAACGAAATACGGGCTGATATAGCCGCGGTCAAACTGCATACCCTGTACTACATCAATAGTGGTGTCCATACCCTTGGCCTCGCCGATAGTGATCACACCGTCTTTGGATACCTTACGCATCGCATCAGCGATCAGGCGACCGATCTCAGCGTCGTTGTTGGCACTGATAGTAGCCACCTGCTCGATCTTGTCAAAGTCGTTGCCGACTACTACTGACTGCTTCTTGATCTCTTCCACTACGGCAGCAACAGCCTTGTCGATACCGCGTTTGAGATCCATCGGGTTAGCACCGGCTGTCACGTTCTTCAATCCTACGCCTACGATGGCTTGCGCCAGTACCGTAGCTGTCGTTGTACCGTCACCGGCTTGGTCACCGGTCTTGGATGCTACCTCTTTAACCAACTGAGCGCCCAGGTTCTCCTGTGCGTCTGCCAACTCGATCTCTTTGGCTACTGTCACACCATCTTTGGTGATGTGGGGAGCACCGTACTTCTTGTCGATGATCACATTGCGACCTTTCGGACCAAGCGTCACTTTGACAGCATTAGCCAACTGGTCAACGCCTTGCTTTAAAGCCTCGCGGGCTTCTACATTATATGTTATTGTCTTAGCCATAATTTTATTTACGATTTAACAATTTACGATTTACAATTTATTTAGCCATTGAGTCATTTAAGGATTGCCAGTACATCACTCTGACGCATGATCAGGTACTTCTCGCCGTCCAGTTCCAACTCTGTACCGGCATATTTGCCATACAGCACTTGGTCTCCGGCTTTGAGCACCATCTCTTCGTCTTTCGTTCCCTGACCTACAGCCAGTACTTCACCACGTAGTGGTTTCTCTTTTGCGCTATCGGGGATGATAATTCCCGCAACAGTTTTTTCTTCTGCAGCCTGAGGCTTAACCAGCACTCGGTCTGCTAATGGTTGAATCTTGCTCATAGTATATTTTGTTTTAATTGTTAACTTTACCTCTAACCCCCTCATCCACTAATCCCCTAATCCGTAGTTATTATTCTCAAACTCCATGCCAAAACAAAACAGTCTGCCAAAATGGCAGACCGTCATGTCTTATATACGTTCCAGCAGGATGTTTTCTACCCAGCCCTCGTATTGTGCTACGCGCACCAGATACCAGTTACCCAACTGGTCAGTGATGCGTACTTTGGTGCCTTCGTGCAGCTGGAAGATGTCCGTACCTGAGCGGTCAGGCGATGACTTGGCGTTAACTACCCCCTGGGTGATCACAGCCTCCGAGCGGTTCAGATCACGCTGGTGCAAGGTGATGGCGTTGATGCCGGTGTAGAGGCATAGCAGCAAGCTGATCCACGCACAATGGAAGGCTATCTTGCGAACCACACTCTCGCGTCCTAACAAGAATAGCAGCACGCCGACCAACATCAGACTAAACAGCACGATCGACCACCACATCCATGTCTGCTCTTTGAATAGGTTCCTGAACCCGATCAACCAATCTTGCAAGAAGAAGGAGTGGGTGTCCTCGATTCGATCGGTGATCTTCGACTCTACAAACCGTAGGTTCTCTTTGGCATCTTTCATCCTCGGTTTGAGACGCAAAGCGCGTTCATAGGCCAGGATAGCTTGTGCCAGTTCGCCCTGCTTGTAGTAGGCGTTGCCTAAGTTGTAATATACATCGGCATACTCCTCCGTCAGACCCAACTCTGCTTTGGCATCGTTGATCAGCTGCTCGTATTGATTGGCTGCCTCGCCATACTTGCCTTCGTTGTACAATGCATTCGCTTGCGCAAACTCCACTTGTGCTGCCATACTCATCGACAGCAGCAGGCTTATCACTAGTACTATCTGTCTCATAGTTTCTGCTCCTCCAGTTGGTTGATTAGTTCTACGGTCTTGCTGTACAGCGCATTCATATCCTGGTTGGTCGACGGCGCATAACGAGCAAATTCAGCGGTGCTCAATACCTCTTTGGTCTCTTCGATCAGCGTTGCAGGCACATTCTTTTGCTCCAGCAGTTGGGTGATCGTCTCTTTGTTCAGGTCGGCTGTCGGGATAGTTAATCTATCACTCAGATAGCTCATCGCAGCACGCTCTACCTCTTCGTAGAAGGCATTGGTCTGGTTCTCATCCAACAGCTTCTTGGCGTTGCGCAGACGTTTCTGGGCCACCTTGTTGGCCTTGCGATACCGAACCTGATTGATATCTGAGTTAGCTTGTATATACTGCCGCATAGCGATCAGTACGATCACCGCTATCAGCAGTGGGATGATATAGCATAGCCACCATCCGAACGTCCCCACCTGTATTGCTGCCGGGGTAGCCGAACCGGGCTCTAAGGCCGACAGGTCATTGGTGTGGATATACCGGACATCGGTTGCCAGCTGTTTGATCTCTTCTTGCGAGTAGTCCGACACCTCCGTGTCTTTGCGTTGCTGGCCGCGGTTGATGTGTAATGAATAGGATGGGGTAGTCAGTGTCTTGTAGCTGCCCGACTCGCTGTCGTAATAGGTCATCGACACAGGCGGCAAGGTGTAGTCGCCCGGTTCGCGTGGAATAGCCATATACTCGATCGACTTCGTACCCGCCATTCCCGAGTCAGTCGTCTGGTACGAGTTGCTCACTTTGGGATCGTATGCCTCAAAACCTTCCGGCCACTTGACCTCGGGTGTCTTGATGAGCTTCATGTTACCACTACCACTGATGTCCAACTTCAATGTGATCGGCTCGTTGGCATTGACCTCTGTGGCGGAGATAGAAGGCGTCATCGTATAGTGGCCCACACCGCCGGAGAAAGTCTTCGGTTTGTTCTCTTGTGGCAGCGCATCCACATGTATCGTCACAGCCGGTGCTTTGAGTGTCTTGTGCTCCTGATAGCCGAACATCTGGCCAAACGGATCGCGTTCGCTACCCGGAGAGGTATAGACCACCTCAAAATGTGCAGGCGTGATCGTTATATCGCCCGAGTGTTGCGGATAGAGCTGGTTCTTATAGACTGTTGCCACGTTGTACTGCCGTCCGTTGTAGGTCTCTACGCGTGACTCCAACTGCTCCAGATCGCTCTCTTGCTTGAGAAATCCATCAAAATCCGGCATCTTGGTTACACCTGCCAACTGTACATCGTTCACACCCACAAAATAGAGCTTGTACTTCAACGTGATAGGCTCCTGTTCGTGTGCATGCGTCTTGCTTACCTCCGTGCGCATGAAGATGCTCGGACTCTGCTGACGTTGTCTGCTTTCGGCGCGTTCTTGACGTCCTTGGCGTTCTGACCGCTCATCCGACTGACGCTGGGTGCTCATCTGTGGAGCCTGCTCCTGCTCGCGTATGACGGATATCTTCAGGCCGTTCGAACGGTATTTATGTCCCTTGATCTCTATTGTGGCTGCCCCGATGGTATAGGTACCCTCTTTGGTCGCCATATAGGTGTAGGTGAAGGTCTTCTGGTAGGTCGAGGTACGCTTGCCGTTGACAAACGAGAACGAACTGGCCGTCGAGGTGTATGGACCCGCCAACAACTCAAACCCGGCCATACTGGGTGGCTGGATGTTGTCGCACTTCTCGTCAACGATATATTGTATCTGGAACGACTGGTTCACCGGCACCTGACTCGGACCCACAGCACGAAAATCTACCGCGCCTAAAGACCAAGTCGTAGCCAGTAATAGTAGTATGATCGCTACTCGTTTTCTCATTTTGCTGGTTTGGGTTGAATAGATATCGTTTTCTGTTCAGACGACTTGCGTGTGTCGCCTATCCATACCTCTGCCTGGGGCAGGGTCAACTCGCCGGCCTTGCGGGCACGGATGATATAGGTAAACTGTTTCTGATAGCGGTTAGGCTGCTTCTGACCATTGATGATCGACATATAGCTCTCTGTGCCATAGAACGGACCGCTTACGATCTCCCAGTCGGCACTCTCGCTCAACGTGATACTGTCTGCCTTGGCGCTGATGGTGTAGCGGATACCGATCTCTTCGCCCTCAACGGCGCTATCCGGTGCGCAGATGACCAACGCACAACCTGTGGTGTCCACCTCATCCATACGGAAGGTGTCTACCTTGATCTGATGGTGTGGACAGGGACGGTCGCCGTGCTGTTTGCAAGGTTGCTTGCCGTGTTTCTTACCGTGACAAGGTTGCTCACCCGGGAAGCCCGGCATCGGAGGCATAGGCGGCATCGGTTGATCAAAAAACAGGTCAAACGGATCGGCAAAACCTAGCGGGCTCATCGTACGAGGCTCCTGTACGTCGATCTTCTCTGCCTTACTCGAAGCGTTACCTTTGCTGAGTTTGATTTTGGCTTTTGGCAGTTTCACCTCGCCCGATACCAGCGGTATCATACGATAGCTATACGCTGTGCGGGTACGGATCATCAGGCGGCCTTTCTCGCGCACCGTATAGTTCTCGGCATAACGGTACGGACCGGATACAATCTTAAACGCATCATTGGCTTTCAGTGTCACTCCCTGACCGGTGCCATCCGCCCAGTAAACGACATCAAAAGCTTGACCCAAAACAATTCGTTGCGGAGTCTCAACCTCCACCTTCGATTTTGCCAACGCACCCGATGTCATGCATACGGCTGCGATCAAAATACTTACAATACGTTTCATATTACCAATCTTTTTCTAAGTCTTTTTGTTTGCTTTGCACTTTCTGTGCTTTCTCTTGATTCTTCTGTTCGTCTTGCTCCAAAGCCTGCAGCAGCTGCTCTGCTGTCTGCTCGTCCATCTGGTTCTGCTGCTGTTGCTGCTGTTGAGGCTGTTGTTGCGGCTGCTGTTGTTGTTGTTGCTGTTGCTTTTGCTGCTGCATCGCCTTGACCAGATTGTACCGCGTGTCGTTGTCCTGCGGGTTCAACCTCAGGCTGCGCTTGTACGCATCGATGGCTTTGTCATATTGCTGTACGGCAAAAAAACTGTTTCCTAAGTTGTGGAACGTCTTTGCCAACTTCTGCTCGTCTTCATGCTTAGTAGCTTGGGTAGAAGCGCGTAGATAGGTCTTTTGTGCATCCTCGTACTTCTCCTGACGATACAGGGCATTGCCTAAGTTATACAACGCCACAAACGAGTTGGGGTTCTTCTCCAGCGCACGACGATAACTCACCTCGGCTTGGCTGAAGTTGCCCTTCTCAAAGGCCTTGTTGCCTTTGCGGATATCACTGTATTCCTCTTGTGCCATCATTGGCCAGGCCAGCATCAGGGCACAAATGATCATCATCCACTTTCTCATGCTTTTTTCTCCTTAAATATGTTTAGTCGGGTCAGCGACTTGTTCTTGCGGTTGAATACAAAGAAATCGACTACCAACAGTATCAACGCGATCAGCACAAACGACGGATACTGCTCGTTGAACTCGCGGAACACATGCGACTCCAGTTTCTCTTTGCCCAACTTGTCCAACTCCTTCTTGATCGCCTTAAGGGCCATATTGCTGCTGTCGTAGTGCACATACATGCCGTTACCGGCCTTAGCTATCTCGCGACACATCTCTTCGTTCAGATGGCTCACTACCACCTCACCATCACGATCTTTCTTATATTCGGTCGTTCCGGGCACAGGTATCGGGCTTCCGTCCGGACTGCCTATACCGACCACGATCACCTTGATGCCGGCATTGTCGGCTTTTGCGGCCATCTCTACGGCATCGTCCTCAAAGTTCTCGCCATCGGTCAGCAGTATGATCGCTCTGCCGGCAGCACTCTCTTCTTCGCCAAACGCATACATCGATATCTGCAAGGCCTTGCCGATGGCTGTACCCTGGGTTTTGATCAGCTCCGGCTGAATGGAATTGAGAAACATCTTGGCCGAAACGTAGTCGCACGTGATAGGCAGCTGCACAAACGCATCGCCGGCAAACACCACCATACCTACTTTGTCGTCCACCATCTGGTCCATCAACTGCGCCAGCATCTGCTTGCCGGCATCCAAACGGCTCACCTGACCGGATGAAACATCCTCGGCCAACATCGAGTTGGATATATCCAATGCGATCACGGCCTCTACACCCTCGCGGGTGACGGTCTCTTCTTTGACGCCATATTGCGGACGGGCGGCTGCGATGATCAGCATCACCAGGGCCAGCATCACCAATCCGAACTTCACATGTGGGCGCACCTTGGAGGCATTAGGCATCAACTGTGCTACCAACTCTTCGTCGCCAAAATCACGCAGCTGACGACGCTTGCGAAGGGTGTACCACGTATATGCCAATACAAACACCGGCACACTCAATAGCAACCATAATATCTCTATATTAGCAAATCTAAACATAACTCGTCAATTGTCAATTGTCCAATCGTCAATTACTAATAGTTCTCAATACAAAATACCGTAATATCACTTCCAACAACAGACAGATCAGCGCCGCTATCAGGTAGGGCATGAAATAGTCTGTATGCTTAGCATACTGCTTAACCTGGATCTTGGTCTTCTCCATCTTGTCTATCTGCTGATAGATCTCCTCCAAGCTGGCGTTGTCCGTAGCGCGGAAGTAAGCACCTCCGGTCATCGAGGCGATCTCCTTGAGGGTCGTCTCGTCAAACTCCGGATCCAGATTAACACGCTGAATACCCGTCGGGGTCTGGATAGGAATAGTGATCTGCTGATGCGAACCCACACCGATTGTGTACACACGTATGCCGTAGGTCTTGGCTATCTCGGCGGCCGTCTTAGGCGCAATGTCGCCGCGATTATTCGAACCGTCGGTCAGTAGGATGATCACTTTCGACTTGGTCGGCGAGTCCTTGATACGATTGACCGCATTAGCCAAACCCAAACCGATCGCCGTACCATCCTCTATCATGCCAAACTGCACCATCGAGAACAGGTTAGTCAATGCCGCATGATCGGTTGTCAACGGGCACTGGGTGAAACTCTGACCGGCAAACAGCACCAGTCCTATCTGGTCGTTCTCGCGGTTGGCAATAAACTCCTTGGCCACGTTCTTAGCCGCCTCCAGACGGTTGGGCTTCAAGTCCTCGGCCAGCATCGTACCCGATATATCCAACGACATCATGATATCGATACCCTCCATATCCTTGTTCGAGTAGCGGTTGGTCAACTGCGGACGCGCCAACGCCAAGGTCAGCAGTATCACGATTGCTGTACGAAGCACAAACGGCACATGCAGCAGATACAGCCTGATCGACCTGTCCTGACGCTTCAGCGTAGCTGTGTTAGATATCTGAACGCTGGCGTCAGACTTGTGCAACTCATAGATATACCATCCGATAATGGGTACTAAGAGCAGCAACAAAAACAAATATCCCGGATTTGCAAAACTCATAAATAGTTCAATACATTAAATCGTCAATCAATCGTCAATTGTCACTCGTCAAATCGTCACTCTCAACCGGCGTGGTCTCTTTGACAAACCGATACGCCGTGGCCAAAGCCTGTTCGTTCTCTTCGGGAGTGGCGGTCCACTTGGCAAACTTCACCAGATCGGCCAGCCTCAGTTCCGAAGCCAAAGCCACAAACAGCTCTTTCTTATCGTTCAGTACCGGACGCATCTCGCGCAGTGTCTCCTCGCTTGTCTTCTCCGATGACATCACACCAAAACGTCGGCCTATATACTCTCTGATCACGTCGGTCAACTGGGTGTGGTACTCCTTGACCTCGCCCGCTTGCCATAGTTCCTCGCGTTTGATACGGTCCAGTTTCTCCAAGGCTACCTCTTCGGCCGGACGCAATACCACAGCCTCTTCGGCTTCGGCTTCGGCTTCTGTGCGGCGGAAATACTTCCACCATACCCATATACCGGCACCAATCACGCCGGCTATCAGCAGTCCTAACAGCACCCAGCGGATGATGCCCCACCACCAGATAGGTGCATCCTCGTTAGGCTTGATATCAGTGATCTGTGCCGTAGTGTCGTTGGCCATGTCAAACGGCTGCACCACATTCAGACTCATCGCCTCCGTGCGGAAGGTGTCCTTACCACTGGTGAAAGCCAAAGGCGGGATGGAGTAGAGCGAATCCTTAAAACAGGTCAGGGTCAGCGTCTGGCTCAAACGCTTACGGCCATCCTCGGTCGTCGTGGTGTCGATCTTGCTACGCTTGACCACCTCTATCTCGTCCATCAGCATCTCGCCGATCACCGGCATCGACACCTGCTCGTTCGGTTCACAGACAGCCTCTATATGCATGTCCGTCTGGTCGCCCAACATCAGCATCGTCGAGTCGATACTGGCTGAAACTACTATGGCTAATAAAATGTTCGACAACATTTTAAATTCTTAATTTTTAATTTTAATTCTTAATTATGAAACAGCTGCATCAGCTTTTTCACAAAGTCCTCATCCGTGCGTATGCTTACGTGCGCTATGCCTGCGTGGGTATATAAGGAGTCCAACTTGGCTTGCTGCGTTCTCCAGTCCTGCGAATACTGCTCACGTACGCGTTCCAGCGAGCTGTCCACCCATATACGCTCTCCTGTCTCAGCATCTTTCAGTTTCAACAGGCCCACATCCGGCAGTTCGGCATCGCGGCGGTCGTATATCTGCACCACGTTCAGGTCGTGCTTTCTACCCACCAACGTCCACAGGTCCTCACGACCGTAGTCGTCCACCTGCATGTCGGATATCAGAAAAGCCGTTGTCCTGCGTTTCTGTGCGTTCTGGAAGTACTGCAAGGCTTGCGCTATATCCGTACCCGTTGACTGTGGCTCAAAACTGAGCAGTTCGTGGATGATGTGGAGCACGTGGCGCTTACCTTTCTTGGGCGGGATGTATTTCTCTACTTTGTCCGAGAAGAAGAGCACACCCACCTTGTCGTTGTTCTCGATGGTAGAGAAAGCCAGTGTCGCAGCCACTTCGGCCATCATATCCCGCTTGCTCTGCACCAGCGTACCGAAATTGCGGCTGCCGCTCACGTCCACCAATAGCATCACCGTCAACTCGCGCTCTTCTTCAAACACCTTGACATAGGGTTTGTTCAGCCGCGCCGTGACGTTCCAATCGATGGTGCGTACATCATCCCCGGGTTGGTACTCGCGCACCTCGCTAAACGCCATACCACGACCCTTGAATTGGCTGTGGTATTCGCCTGCGAAGATATTGCGACTCAATCCACGAGTCTTGATCTCTATCCTCCGAACCTTTTTTAATAACTCTTCTGAAGTCATAATTCCAGTCTCCTAGTTTCCTAGATTCCTAGATTCCTAGTTTCCTAGTTTAAGGAACTTGTACCGCGTTCAATACTTCCGTGATGATATCCTCGGTCGTTACATTATTAGCCTCGGCCTCGTAGGTCAGACCGATACGGTGACGCAGTACGTCGTAGCATACGGCACGTACATCCTCCGGTATCACGTAACCTCTCCTATGAATAAACGCATACGCGCGTGCAGCCAACGCCAGGTTGATACTTGCACGTGGACTGCCGCCGAACTGAATCATCGGTTTCAACTGCTCCAAACCATAAGCCTCCGGCTGACGGGTTGCGAAGACAATGTCTACGATATATTTCTCTATCTTCTCGTCGATATACACCTCTTCTACAATCTTGCGTGCTTTCTTGATATCCTCGGTCGATAGGATAGGGAGCACTTGTTTCTTCTCGCTTTGGATGTTCTGACGAATGATCTGCTGCTCCTCATCTTTGTTCGGATAGCCGATCACAACCTTCAACATGAATCGGTCGGTTTGCGCCTCCGGCAGCGGATAGGTACCCTCTTGCTCAATAGGGTTCTGAGTCGCTAATACCAGGAACGGATCGTCCAGCGCAAAGGTCTGGTCACCAATCGTGATCTGACGCTCCTGCATCGCCTCCAGCAACGCACTCTGCACCTTAGCCGGCGCACGGTTGATCTCGTCCGCCAACACAAAATTGGCGAAGATAGGACCACGCTTGATACTAAACTCCTCTTTCTTCTGGCTGTAGATCTGAGTACCCAGTACATCGGCCGGCAATAGATCCGGCGTAAACTGTATACGACTGAAATTGGCCTTGATCAGATCGCTCAGGGTCTTGATCGCCAGCGTCTTTGCCAAACCCGGAACACCCTCCAGCAGTATATGGCCGTCGCTTAACAAGCCGATCAGCAGACTCTCTACCAAATGTTTCTGGCCTACAATGACCTGATTCATACCCATCGTCAGGGCATCTACAAACGAACTCTCACGCTCGATGCGCTCTTGAAGTTCGCGAATGTCAACAGTTGTTTGCATAGATTTTATAATGTGTTTTGATATCTTACTTGGTAACGGGCCTTTCACGTTGTGACCCATATAATTCAAAACAAAATTCGTGCCAAAACACACTTTGCAACCCGGTTGCGAAAAAAAAGCTGTACTTTTGCAGCAAAATTCAACAAAACAATGAAAAAATTATCGTTCATACTCACACTTCTATCGGTTTCTGTTATTCTAACAGCTGCCGATATCAAAGGCGTTGTGCTTGACGACGAGGGACGTACCTTGGCCGGCGCTAATGTCTATTGGCTGGGTACGACCATCGGTACCGTCACCGATGCGGATGGACAGTTTAGCTTGGCTCGCGAGCGTTCCTCCCGTCAGTTGATCACCTCCTATATGGGTTACCGTCCCGATACCACGACCGTATCCGGTTCGCAGGAGCTGACTATCGTGCTCGTCTCCGATCTGATCCTTGACGAGGTCACCATCACCGAGCGACGTATGTCGGTGCTACGCAACCGGTATGCCGCGTTCGATACCCAGACGCTGCAGGCCGAAGAGCTCTGTAAGGCGGCGTGCTGTAACCTGAGCGAAGCGTTCGAGACCAATGCCTCAGTCGATGTGTCTTATGCCGATGCGGCCACGGGAGCCAAGCAGATCAAACTGCTCGGGTTGAGCGGTACCTATGTTCAGTTGCTCCAGGAGAACACACCCGGTGTACGCGGTTTGGCGCAGAGCTATGGTATGGAGTATATACCCGGTCCGTGGATGCAGTCTATCCAAGTCAGCAAAGGTACCTCGTCGGTCATCAACGGCTACGAGGCGACCACCGGACAGATCAACGTTGAGTTTCTCAAGCCGCAGACCACCTCGCCGCTGGCCGTCAACCTGATGCTCAACTCTGAGCTGCATGCCGAAGCCAACCTCACCGGAGGATGGCAGATACCGCTGCGCGATGACCATCAGCACGAGGCGGAGCATGAGCACGATGAGCATTGCCATCACCGCTCGCTCTATACCGGCCTTCTGGCGCACTATCAGCAGGGATTCATGTCGATGGATGACAACCACGATGGGTTTGTTGAGATGCCCAAGACCCAGAACGCTAACCTCATCAATCGCTGGTTCTACAAGCATGGCGACTATACTTTCCAAGCTTTCGTGCGCGGCCTGTACGACAGCCGCCGTGGCGGACAGATGGCCGACACGCTTCAACGGCCATACCGTATCGACCTGCGCACCTATCGTGTTGAGGGATTCGTCAAGAATGGCTATGTCTATGACGACGAGTCGGGGAGTAGTGTAGCTATCATCGCGGCCGCCAGCTACCATAACATGGCTAACCGTTACGGCTTGCGTCAGTGGGATGCTGCGCAGACCAATGCTTACCTCAATGCCCTATGGCAGGGTAACTTCGAGGGCAAAGGCGAGGTGGACAACGACCACCGTCTCAGCGCCGGCCTATCGCTCAACTATGACCGATACGATGAGAATCTGGCGCTGCCTATCTATATGACGACTGATTTCACGCGCTATCAGCTCGATCGTCAGGAACTGACCGCCGGACTGTTTGCCGAGTATAACTTCAAGTATGACGACCAACTCTCGCTGGTGGCCGGTGTACGTGGCGACTATTCCACCCGCTATGGGTTCTTCGTCACGCCGCGTTTGAACGTCCGCTATACGCCATGGGAATGGTGGACCATTCGTGCGTCCGCCGGTCTGGGATACCGTTCGCCGAACATCATAGCTGACAATGCGTTTATCCTGCCCTCCAGCCGTACACTTCATATGGACACCGATATCGCCCAGGAGCGCGCTGTCAACACCGGTGTATCGACCACGTTCTATATACCGCTGGGTAAGCGTGAGTTGCAGCTCTCGGCCGAGTACTACTACACCCGGTTTCTCGATGCTACGATCGTTGATCTGGACCAAGACCCGAATGCCGTACATATATACAGCCTCTCGTCTATACCGCAGGCACAGTCGTTTGCCCACAACGCCCAGATCGAGGCCTCTATCGAAGTGTTGCGCGGATGGACATGGACGGCCGCTTTTCGTTGGACTGACGTACGCCAGACCACCCTTGATGACCAAGGCGTAGCCCAACTGCGTCTCAAACCGCTGTCTAACCAGTTTAAGGGGATCATTACGACGTCCTATATCACGCCGCTCAAGAAATGGCAGTTTGACCTCACCGCTCAGTTCAATGGCGGAGGACGTATGCCGGACGGCTTTGCAGACTACTATATCGACCAACTGGGTTCCAACCAATACTACACCAAAGACGGCACCCTCTACTATAAGTGGTACCCTCAACTGATGGCGCAGATCACCAAGTACTGGCGCACATGCAGCCTCTATGTTGGTGCGGAGAACATGACCAACTTCAAGCAGGACCACCCTGTTGTACATGCTGATCAGCCTTACAACCCGGGCTTCGATGCATCGATGGCATGGGGTCCACTCACCGGATGGAAAGTGTACGTAGGTTTTCGTTGGTCGTTGGATAAGAAGGAAGAGTAGGGCTTAGCGGTTACCGGATTAGGGGTTAGGAGTCGGATCGATGGGATCCGGCTCTTTTCTTTGTCCCTTGCGTACTACCAGTCGGTCAAAGGCTACCAGTACGCCCGGCAGCACGATCAGTATCAGCAGTACGGCCATTGCTGCGCCGATAGACAGACAGCCTACGATAGCCGATATCGTGATATCGTCCACCAGCAGAGCCATCACACCCGGTGCCACGATCATGATCAGACCCGAAGTAGTGATCGTACGAATCGAACCTCTGTAGGCCTCTTTGACGGCGTCGTAGGGCAGCATTGTGCGGCGGCGCTCCTTATAGTAGTTGGCAAACAGGATACCGTAGTCAATCGTCGCACCCATCAGGATAGCTTGTACGATCAGGTACGCCAGATACAGCATCTCGCCGCGCATCAGACCTGCGAAGATCACGTTCACATAGACGGCTGTCATCACGGTAATCACCAGTATCAGCGGCACGATGATCGAGCGGAACGATATAGCCACGATCAGGAAGATAGCTATGATCGTCAACCAGCTCACCAGGTTCATCTCGTCGCCAAAGCCCATTTTCATCTCGCGGTACATAGGCGACTCGCCGATCATATAGTGCGGTTTGTCCAGTTTGTCGTTAGCCAGTTGGTCGATCTTGTCCAATGATGCGTAGGTGCGGTCTGACTCGTGCTCCAGATTGGTGAGCATCACCAGTAGTCCGTGCTTGTCGCTTCTTAGTCGACCCATCTGGGATTGTAGTTGCGGTTTGACTTGACCGATCTGGGCTTTCTGCTCTTGATTGATAAACATCGCCAGACGGCTGTCGTTGGCCAGTGTGTCACACAGATAGTCGATCAGCTGCTCCGGTGTTAACTGTTGCTCTACATAGGCTGTGTCGCGCAGACTGCCGTAGTAGATATACAACAGCTCCACTTGCTCCACCGGTATCGGTTTGCCCAGGTACGCAAACTGTGCTGCCATACTCTTGGCGTCGAAGCGCTCCTTGCCGTCCAGCAGCTCAAACACGCGGTTCATCACTTTCTCCTGCTGTATCTCTTTGGCGGACTTACGTTTGACGTGGGCGATCACCGGTTTGGTCACTTTGACTTTCATCGGTTTGACCTCTTTGGTCTTCTCCACTACCGGCGCGGCGATGCTGTCCGTCATGGTGCTGTCGTTGTTGGCCAGTTGGGGCGGATCGGCTGTCTCCACGCGTTGCGGATAAGCGATGGCGTAGATGCTCTGTGTATCCAGACTGAGTCCGAAATCGCTCAGCAGCTTGCTCATCTCGTGACCTGACAATGCAGCGTCTTGGTTGACCATGTCCATCAGCTGCACACGCAGCGTCAGGGCTGCCACTTGCTCGTCGCTGACCATAGCGCGCAGTAACTTGCGCTGGAACAGGTCGTCGGTCAGCACATGCACATACTCCAGCGGCGACATCGTGGTGTGCTTGCCTTTGGCAAACTTAAACACCATCTTGGTCTGCCCCATGCTCGAGCCCACAAAATCGCTCAGCTCCTGTTTGCTCATCTGACGGTTGATCATCTGGCGGTTGCTGAACTTGCTTAGCTCGGCTGTCACACTCGACGGTGCGGCTGCGTAGAGCTTAGGCAGGAAGTCGCATAGCGATATATACTCAGGATGATCTTGCCCGCTCTTAGTGCTGTCGCCTGTGGTGGCGGGTATCAGCTCTTTGGCGCTCTTGTATTTCTTCTTGGCTTTCTTTGGGGGAGCGATACGCTCTACGGGTTCTTGTTCCTCCTCGGGCGTGGTGTTCTCCTGACGCTGGATGGTCTTGAGTACGGCCAGTTCCTTGCGCATCTCATCGTCGATAAAGTCCTTGGTCAGCGGGTCATTCAGACAGTAGTCTTCGATAAAGTTCACCATCTCGGGGAAACTCAATCGTATCGTCGTGTCTCGACGGCTCTGCATGTAATACAGGGTCTTCATCAGCTGCGGGGTGAGCATATCGAGCGGCATTGTGTCGGGCACCATATCACCAAACTCGGTCGTCATACTTTTGACATAACGCACCATCTCGGCCGAGCTGTACGGCTGTTGTAGCAGCGTCGGATAGCTTACTACGGCCTCTACGCCGTCCACCTGTTTGAGACTGTCCGCCAGGGCCAGTACGTGGTTCTCTTCGCCGTTCTCGTAGATCACTACTACCGGGTTGGAGTGGGGGAAGATCTTCTCGATGCGTGACTCACCGTTGGTGCAGAAGAAGATAGTGGTCTGCTTCGACAGCCAGAACGACAAGCCGAATAGTATCACCGCAAAGGTCGCCAGCGGTATCTTATGGCTGGTGGCAAAACGGCCCAGACGGTCGGTAGGCAGCACCGGTGCTTTCTTAACTGTGCTGTTGATACTCTGTCTGAAGAGCATCATCATCGACGGTAAGGCTGTGAATGTACATAGCAAGCTGCAAACAACACCCTTCGCCAGTACGATACCCATGTCCATACCAATCTTGAGTCGCATGAAGCACAGCATCAGCAGACCTAAGATGGTTGTGGCGGCGCTACTCATGATCGATGGCCAAGCACGGCGGATAGCCTTGTTGGCAGCCAGTACGGCATCCTTTTTAGAGGTCTCGTCTTTCTGCTCCTGACGATAGCGGTTGATCAGCACGATCGAGTAGTCAAGCGACAGCACCATCTGTAGGATCGAACCGATATAGTTGGTCGTGATGCTCACGCTTGGTAGCAGGGCGTTGGTGCCCATATTGAGCAGTATAGCCAGGCCGGCGTTGGCCAGAATGATAAACGATTCTACCCACGACTGGGCCATCACCAGCAGGATGATCAGTATCAGCGCGGCGGCGATTGCTATGACCGAGAACGGCGGCGTAGCACCGTCCTGGCTGGTCTCCACCACCGCATCGTGTCCCAGACGCAGGGCTATCTGCTGTCCCAGTTTCTTCTGGTCTACCGACTTGGGCACATCCATGTCGTAGAGCGTGTAAACGCTGTCTTCGCTGACCGACATCCGAACGCCTGTCACCTCTTTGGTCGATTTGAGCGAATCGGTGTAGGCGGCACGCTCAGCCGGTGTCAGATCCTTGAACATCGCCTGCACATCGCCTTGCATGTTCGGTATCTCGCCAAACTCACCGTTCAGTATCTCCAGGCCCTGACTGGTCTGCGAGTCGTCCGGCAGATACTTGGTCATGTCCGAATTGACGTTGATATACGGTATCGCGAACAGGCTTACGATAGCAAGCAGCAGTGTCGAATAGAATAATATGTAGTGTGTGCGTTTACGCGTCATAACACAAAAAACCGCGCAAAGGTACGCTTTTTTTCGCATATATGCAAGCGCATATGCGTTTTTTTTACAAAATTGCTATTTTTTCATAAAAAAAACACCCCTCTATCAACTTTCAACTTTCCACTTTCCACTTTTTTTCGTACCTTTGCAGCCGATGACTGTTCTCTACGAAGACAACCATATCATTGCCGTCTCCAAGACCTGCAACGAGATCGTGCAAGGAGACAAGACCGGAGACACACCGCTGAGCGATATTGTCAAGGCCTATATCAAGGCCAAGTACAACAAGCCCGGCGAGGTCTTCTTGGGTGTGCCCCATCGGCTTGACCGTCCCACCTCGGGCGTGGTGCTCTTTGCCCGCACCTCCAAAGCCTTGACCCGCCTCAACGAGATGTTCCGCGAAAAGTCATCTTACAGCGTCAGCGGTCCTACAGCGAAGCGGTCCTACAGCGTTAGCGGTCTTACAGCGAAGCGGTCTATCATTAAGACCTACTGGGCCATCGTTCAAGGCTGTCCCAAGCAGCCCGAAGGGCGGCTGGAGAACTACCTCATTCGCAACGAGAAGCTCAACAAGTCTTTTATTGCCAAGCCCGGAGCCAAGGACGCCAAACTGGCGATACTCGACTACCGCGTGTTGGTGAGGGGAGAGCACTATTCGTTGCTCGAGATCAACCTGCTCACCGGCCGGCATCACCAGATACGATGCCAACTATCCGCCATAGGATGCCCTGTCAAAGGCGACCTCAAGTATGGTGCCAAGCGCTCCAATCCCGACGGAGGCATCTCGCTCCATGCACGACAAATAGCATTTATTCACCCTGTATCTAAAATACCACTATGCATCACAGCTCCCGTTCCTTCCGACTCGCTCTGGCAACAATTTGCTGCCTCTGTACAATAGTAGCCAATGGACAAATAACTCAATCGTCACTCCTACCTGCTTTCCCCGGTGCCGAAGGCTTCGGGCGTTATGCTTCCGGAGGTCGTGGCGGACAGGTGGTCTATGTCACCACGCTGGAGGACGATGCCGAAGGAGCTACGGTGGGGTCGCTGCGTTGGGCTGTCAAGCAGTATCCTGACGAACCGTTGACGGTCTGCTTTGCCGTGACGGGTGAGATCAGGCTGGTCAAGGACCTGCGTATCAACCGACGCAACTACACCCTGGCCGGACAGACAGCGCCGGGTGCAGGTGTGGTCATCACACACAACAAGGTCAACTGCGGCGGATCGCAGAACTTCATCATCCGCAACCTCCGTTTCCGTATCGGACGCAATGATGTCAACGGTAATATCATCACCCAGAACGCTTTTGGCGCTGAGAACTGCGACACCTATATCATCGACCATTGCGAGTTCGGATGGTCCACCGAGGAGAACATGAACACCTACGACTCCCATTTCATCACCGTTCAGTACTGCATCGTCCATGAGGGACTCAACGACTCCGGACACCCCAAGGGAGCCCGCGGCTACGGATGCCAATGGGGTGGGTCGCCTGCTACGTATCACCACAACCTGCTGGTCAACAACAACAAACGCTCCTGCCGTTTCAACGGGGCACAGAGCAACGACTACGTCGTCTATCTGGACTATATCAACAATGTCGTCTATAACTACGGCGCGGGATCCAACGGTTGCTATGGAGGGGAGAACACCGCCAAACTCGCCGAAGGCGAATACAACGGTTTGAACTCTGTGCACGAGTGCAACTTCATCAACAACTACTACAAACCCGGACCCAACACCACCTCGTCGGAGAAGCTGTTCTTTATGTCCTCCTATGCCCGCAGCGGTGCTACTTCGTGGGGACCTGCTCAGTGGTACGTCAATGGTAATGTCATGGAGGGCTACGATGCCATCACGGCCGACAACTGGCTGGCGGTTAAGACCGAACGCTCGGCCTACTATCCGCTCGACACCCTGCGGGTGGACACCCTCATCCGCACCCGCACACCATGGTGGCGCTGGACAGCGGACTCTGTCTACGGGCGGTATGACTTCGATGCCTATGCCTATGCTATGGGTGATTTTGAGACGGCCGACCAAGCCCTGCTTACCGTGCTCGACACGGCAGGCTGCTTCCCGCGCGACCATGTAGCTCTTCGACTGGTCTCCGACACCCGTAACGGCACCTATACCTACACCGGCTCCAAGGCCAAACGCAAAGGTATCATCGACACCGAGGACGATGCCGAGGGATTCTATGCCTACACACCGATGACAGCGTATAGCGATTTTGATCAGGATGGAATGCCCGATTTCTGGGAGGCTGAGAACGGAACCGACCCGCTCAATCCCGACCAGAACACCCTGCACCCGTCAGGCTATACGATGCTGGAAGTCTATCTTGACTACGCCATGACCCACCGCGCACCTTTTGATGATGGCTACCAAACAAAGGAGGATGCCCTTGAGCCCGTCTTCAGCCCTGCGCCATCGACCAAGATCCTGCGTGATGGCCAACTCCTCATCCTCCGCGACGGCAAGACCTACACCATCACCGGACAAATGGTAGAATGATAGACTAGTTGTTCTTTCTTAGCGTCTATGCGCGCACATCTATGTGCGCTTTCCGTACTTTACATGGGTAGGGCTCAGCGTGCGCCGTTTTTTTCGCATTTTTCATTTTTTATTTGTAGATATCATTTTTTTTCTGTACCTTTGCACCCAAATTCGTGGCATACATAAAAGGTTCCTTACTAAACACAGATAATGCGGCCATCAAGCCGCATTATTTTTTGTGTTTGCAATAAAAATAGTTTTTTATTTGCGTATGTCATTTTTTTTTCGTAACTTTGCGCCCGATTTTGAGTAATTGCGTCCGGAGGCTCTCCGGTTGCGCCCGATTTTGAGTAAGTGTGCAATAGATTTGCAAGATATTTATATTATGGCAATAAAAGAACGTATACAAGACCTGCTGTCGCAGGTAGAGACAATGTCGGCAAGCAATGCCGACGAACTGGAAGCTTTGCGCATCAAGTATCTGTCCAAGAAAGGCGAGATAACGGCGTTGTTCAACGAGTTTCGTGAGGTGCCCGCTGACCAGAAACGTGAGTTGGGGCAAGCACTCAACCAGCTGCGTCAGAAAGCCGAGCAGTCGATCAACGACATGCGTGAGCAGTTTGAGGCACAACGCGCCAAGGCCGATAGACTGGACCTGACCCGTACACCCGATCCGATAGAGTTGGGTACACGTCACCCCCTGTCGCTGGTGCGCGAGGAGATAGTGGACATCTTCTCCCGCATAGGCTTCACCGTAGCCGAAGGACCGGAAGTGGAGGACGACAAGCACGTGTATGGCCTGCTGAACTTCGCCCCCGAGCATCCGGCACGCGACATGCAGGACACCTTCTTCATCGAGAAAGAGTTGGGCCTGCAGAAACCCACCGACATCCTGCTGCGTTCGCACACCTCGTCGGTACAGACCCGCGTGATGACCAGCCAGCAGCCGCCTATCCGCGTGCTCTGCCCGGGACGAGTCTATCGCAACGAGGCTATCTCCGCCCGCGCCCACTGTTTCTTCCACCAGGTAGAAGGACTGTATGTGGACAAGAACGTGAGCTTTGCAGACCTCAAAGAGGCGTTGCTGTATTTCGCCAAGGAGATGTTCGGTCCGGAGACCAAGATCCGTCTGCGCCCAAGCTATTTCCCCTTCACCGAACCCAGCGCCGAGATGGACATCAGCTGTAACATATGCGGCGGCGAGGGATGCTCGTTCTGCAAAGGTACCGGATGGGTGGAGATCTTAGGTTGCGGCATGGTGGACCCGAATGTGCTGGAAGCATGCGGCATAGACAGCAAGGTCTATTCGGGTTACGCGTTCGGTATGGGGGTAGAGCGTATAGCTAACCTCAAATACCGCGTCAAAGACCTCAGACTGTTCTCGGAGAACGATGTACGATTCTTGCGCCAATTCGAAAGCTGCTAAAGATTGGTAAATGGTAAATGGTAATTGGCAAATGATAGAATCACAATTATATAAGGTGGCAGACCATGTGTTTGGCATGGAGCTGGAGGAGAGCATGGTGGCGATGCTGACTAACTACGAGCCGTTCAAGGTGTCGGAGGGAGAACCGCTGTTTGTGATCCGCCAGGTGGATGCATCGCCTGCTTCGGCCGAGACGATGAGCCATGTGTTCACCGACACCTCGGACGACGATATGCCTCGCATAGAGGTCTATCGCAACGACGAGGGACGGCTGTTTCGCGTGTCGGTAATCAAAGACAGCCCTATATGTTTTGAGATGTGGGCACCGCTCGATTTCAGCGAGGCGAAGCTGCATATACTGCCTGAGCAGCAGAACGGGCGTTTTGCTATCGACAACGCCGCGATGCTGATGTACGCGTTCCGCACAGCGACGCTACACACGCTGGAGATGCATGCTTCGGTGATCATGAAAGATGGGTTCGCCCAGCTGTTTCTCGGTCACTCAGGCACGGGCAAATCGACCCACTCACGGCTGTGGATGGAGGCGTATGGCGATGAGGCGGTGCTGCTGAACGACGACAACCCGATACTGCGTCTGCTGGCTTCGGGTGAGGTACGCGTGTATGGCTCGCCGTGGAGCGGCAAGACACCGTGCTATAAACAGCTGTCGGCTCCGGTGCATGGCATCGTCAAACTGAACCAAGCCCCAAAGAACGAGATTCGCCGACTGGGCCTGCCGCAAGCGTATGCGTATATGCTGTCGTCGGCCAGCGGACTGAAGATAGAACCCGATATGATGGATGCGCTGTACGACACGATCGCCCGGATCATCCAGATCACCCCTATGTATCACCTCGACTGTCTGCCTGATACAGACGCTGCACGCCTATGCCACGATACGCTGAGCAAATAGCGGCTTTGGTCCGCGCGATGATTTGGGACCGGCCGTTGGAGACAGACCCGTCGGTGCTGCTGGAGCAGGATTTCTGGTACGCGTTGCGTCGCCAGCAGCTGCACCATATGGCTGCCGTATGGGCGTTGAACCGGAAGATGCCAATCATAGATGCTGCGCCGCGTAAGATGATGATCTTTCACGCCCTGCAGCGCCAACAGCGTCAGAACGCCCTGCTGACCGAGTTGACCGAGCTGATGCGCCAACACAGCATCGAGCCCGTGCTGATCAAAGGCTACTCGCTGGCGGTGCTGTATCCCAATCCGGACATGCGTGAGTCGGGTGACGTGGACATGTATATCGGCGAGGCGCACTACGACGAGATGATAGGCGTGATGAAAGCGCAGTATCCGGATGCCTACTGGTTCTCAGAGGAGCACGCCGGTCTGCACTTTACGATGGTGGTGGACCAGCAGATCGACCTGGCAGCCGAGATGCATCGTGTGGCCATGGAGTTCCACTCGATGCCCCGTGCCGACCGCGCGTTCCAAGCGTTCACCCTGGAGCAGATGAAGCGCACCCGCACGCTCAAGGTTGGGCAGACCGATGTGTCGATACCGTCCAAGGAGTTTGATGCGCTCTATGTGCTGCTGCACGCTTGGCACCACTTCGAGTCGAGTGGAGTAGGCCTGCGCCAACTGGCCGACTGGGCTATCGCGCTACACCAACTGACGGCCGACGAACGTGCCGCTTTTGCCCCGCAACTGGAGCAGCTGCTGCGCCAAATGCACATGCTGGATATATGGCAATGCTTCGGCTGGGTAGTGGTGAACAAACTGGGTCTGCCGCGCGAAGAGTGTATGTTATATACAGACACGTGTAGTCGCAAAGGCGAGCAGCTGTTTGAGCAGTTGGTCAAGGACGGCCACTGCGGACGCGAACCCAAGCTGCAGTACGGGGGGAAGACGATGTACTACTACCCCTACGAGCGACCGGAGACGGGAAGACTGAAACAGAAATGGTATACACTGAATAGACTGACTTTCCAACTGTGCCAAACACGCAAGTTGTTCCCCAACTATGCGTGGCATAGTTATTTGGGACAGTTCCTGTCCTAGGGGGTACCGGATACCGGTTACGGGTTACGGGTTACGGGTTACGGGTTAGTGGATTAGTGGTAAATCGTAAATGAAATGACAATTGCATTATTTGGAAATACATCCAAGTCGGAGACGATGATCGAGGTGTCGCACATCCTCGATTATATGAAGCGTAACAAGGTGAATGTGCTGCTGTCGCAGGAGATTCGTCAGGAGTTGAACATCCGCGATATGCCGGCTTTTCCCGAACACTGGGAAGGCCCGCAGCAGCCGGAGAATATCTACGGCGAGCCGATCGACTTTGCGGTGTCGGTAGGCGGTGACGGTACATTCTTGACCACCGCTGCCACCATAGGCGATAAGAACATCCCGATCTTGGGTATCAACTGCGGCCACCTTGGATTTTTGGCCGATGTGCAGACCAAGGATGTGGACCAGATCCTGTCCAAGCTGCTGGCCGGCGAATATACGATCGAACAGCGTGCGCTGCTCAGCCTGTCGTGCAACAAAGAGGGCCTGATCCTCTCGCCCAACGCCTTGAACGAGGTGGCTATCATGAAACAAGGTTTCAGTAGCATGATCTCCGTCGAGGTGAAGGTCAACGACGAGCATCTGCATACCTACAACGCTGACGGACTGGTGTTCTCAACCCCAACCGGCAGTACGGCTTACAACCTGTCTATCGGCGGACCGCTGATGGTGCCGCAAGCCAAAGGTATCATCCTATCGCCTATCGCTACCCACAGCCTGACCGTCAGACCGCTGGTAGTGCCGGATGATTGGAAGTTTGACATCAAGGTGTCCAGCCGCTATCACAACTACATGATTTCGGTGGACGGACGATCGATGATACTAAGCGACGAGGTGCAGCTGCACATAGAGAAAGCCAAATACACCGTCAAACTGGTGCAGATAGGAGAAAACAGTTTTCTTAACTCACTACGAACCAAATTGAACTGGGGAAAGTAGGAGTGACCGGATTACCGGATTAGTGGATTAGTGGTTATGATACTAGATTTTATTACTTGGAATGTGGACCCGATTGCTTTTCATCTTGGAGGATGGGAAGTACGTTGGTACGGCCTGCTGTGGGCAGTAGGTTTGTATCTATGCTGGATGGTGAACGAACGGATGTACAAACGCGAGCATTGTCCCGCCGAATGGGCCGACCAGCTGTTCGTATGGATGGCACTGGGCGTGATCATCGGCGCGAGGTTGGGGCATTGCTGGTTCTACGAGTGGCACCTGACCAACGACCCGATACAGTTGTTCGGGTGGACCATCAACTACCGCAACCCGTATATAGAGCACCCGCTGGAGCTGCTCAAGATATGGCAAGGAGGCCTGTCCAGCCACGGCGGCGCGATAGGACTGATCATCGCAGCCATACTGCTCAACAAGTTTAAGTTCAGCCGCTATCCGCAGTTTGAGAGTTCGTGGCTGTGGATCCTCGACCGTTTGTGCGTAGGCGTGTGTATCACGGCTACGATGATACGCTTCGGCAACCTGATGAACAGCGAGATCTACGGCGGCCCGACCGACCTGCCGTGGGGATTTGTGTTTGTCCGTGACGGCCAGACTGTGCCCTGCCACCCAACGCAGATATACGAGATGCTCTACTGTCTGGTAGCGATGGCGGTGACGTGGCCGATGTACTACCTGACCGACGCACGACGCCGCGAAGGACTGCTGCTGGGTACGTTTCTGACGATTGTGTTCGTCACCCGCTTCCTGCTGGAGTTTATCAAAAACGACCAAGAAGCCTTCGAGGCCGGCCATGTGCTGAATATGGGTCAACTGCTGTCGGTGCCGTTTATCGTGCTGGGTATATACCTTATCATACGCGCGTATAAGAGACCGCTGAGCCCGGTGGTGGACAAACAGCCGAGAAGTCTTGAGAAGAAGTATCAAGACAAGTAAAAAGTAGAAAGTAGAAAGTAGAAAGCGGAAAGTAGAAAGTAGAAAGCGGAATGACAAAAAAAGATCTTAGGATTGTATATATGGGTACGCCGGAGTTTGCGGTTGCAAGCTTGCAGGCGTTGGTGGAAGGCGGCTATAACGTGGTAGCCGTTGTCACGATGCCCGACAAACCTGCCGGACGCGGACACCAGATCCAGTATTCGGATGTTAAGAAATATGCCTTGTCGGCAGGACTGCCGGTGTTGCAGCCGGAGAAGCTGAAAGACGAGGCGTTCATCGAGCAGCTGCGCAGTTATGAGGCTGACCTGCAGATAGTGGTGGCTTTTCGTATGTTGCCGGAGGTGGTATGGGCGATGCCTCGCCTGGGGACATTCAATCTCCACGCCTCGCTACTGCCTCAGTACCGCGGTGCGGCGCCGATCAACTGGGCGGTGATCAATGGTGAGAAAGAAACGGGTGCAACGACCTTTATGCTCAAGCACGAGATCGACACCGGAAACATGATCTTGCAGGAGCGTATCGAGATCGGCGAAGACGAGAACGTAGGCTCGGTACACGATCGACTGATGGCCATGGGAACAGGACTGGTGACCCGCACGGTGGATCTGATCATCGAGTGTGAGAACAGCGGCAAGCCGCTGCCGACAACCCCGCAGCCTGAGATAGACGAGTTGCGTCCCGCACCTAAGATCTTCAAAGAGGACTGCCAGATACACTTCGAGCAGATGACGGCACAGGAGGTGAAGAACTTCGTTCGCGGACTCAGTCCATATCCCGCTGCATGGGCGAATCTTACGATCAACGGCAAGCATTTTGACGGGGTCAAAGTGTATGCTGTTGAAATAGTCGAAAGTCAAAAGTCGAAAGTCGAAAGAGACATTATCGTGCTGTGTAAAGAAGGCGCAGTACGCATCCTAGAACTCCAGGTTCCCGGGAAAAAGAGAATGGACACAAAGGCCTTCCTAAATGGCCTCCACTAACAGCCAATGCCAATGCCAACGCCATTCTACCTCGCCCTCATAGATAAGTATTATGCCGGCTCACCGGAGTTGAAGCATGTGTTGCTGACGCACAGTCGTCAGGTGGCTGACCGTGCGTTGGCTATTGTGGCGCGCCATCCTGAATGGGTGGAGAGTGGGGCAGTAGATCCGCAGTTTGTAGAAGAGGCGGCAATGCTGCACGACATAGGTATCATCTACTGCGACGCGCCCAAGATCTACTGTATGGGGCCGCACAAGTACATCGAGCACGGCTATCTGGGTGCAGAGTTGCTGCGCCAGGAGGGACTGGACAAGCACGCTTTGGTGGCAGAGCGCCACACGGGTACGGGTATCACGCTGGACCAGATCTACCGCGAGGACCTGCCTCTGCCTGAGCGCAACTATTGTCCTGAGTCGATCGAAGAGAAAGTGATCTGCTATGCGGATAAGTTCTATTCAAAAAGCCACCTCGGCGAAGAGGTGGCTCTCAGCAAAATCAAAGCCAATATCTGGCGTTATGGCCACGATGCGGTAGTTCGTTGGAACGAGCTGGAAGCGTTGTGTGGCTGATATTATTCCTTAGAAATGTACGCCTAAACCGGCTTTGAGTATGGCATCGTAACCGATGTTAGTCTCGACGTATCCATAGACAGGCCAACTACCGAAGGCGACGCCGAGCGGGCTGAGGTTGAAGGCCGGCAGCCATGTGGCTTTGCCGTCTTCACCGGTGAACCCGGGTTCGTACTTGGTGTTAGCAAAATGGGCTGCCACGCCGAGGTCAACCCCTGAGTAGAGTTGTACACGCGGGCGGTTGAGGTAGGTGAACTGTACGCTGGCCACCAGCGAGGCGGTGTTGTTGCGCGTCACACCTTTCTTCTTAGCATCCTCGGCCTTACTCTCGTAGATATCGTAGGCATCCAGCTCCCAGTTGATTTTACCGCCCAGACGGCAGTAGTGGTTGAACTGGTAGTAGTACTGGAGGCCATAGTTGCCGTAGAAATTCCAGTTGCGCGAGTGTCCGGCAGCTGCCGGTATCCATTCGACCATCTGTTTGACTACCCAGAAGCCGCTGAATAAGCCTGCGCTGATCTGTAGGGTATGCCGTTTCGTATGGTAATAGGGTGCCGGATCGGGCGCCAGATATTCCGTAGGCTGGATAGTATCGGCAGTCAGTACCGGCTCCGCCGGCACCGTCACCGCTGTCAGCGTATCCACCTCCTGTGCTATAACTGCCGCGCTACTGAGCACGGCAGTTAGTATAATAGTCAGAATACGTCTCATCACTCCAATCGTCCGTGACACTGTTTGTATTTCTTGCCGCTGCCGCAAGGACAAGGGTCATTGGGGCGCGGTTTCTTCTCAACGTGGATAGGCATCGGACGTTGCTCGCGTGTGTCGCGCGCGGCTGCCTGTGCTTGTCCGCTCTGCATAGCAGCTTGCTGTACGGCATCCTTCTGCATACGATAGCGTGACAAGTCTTGGCGACGCTGTTGTTGTGCCTGTTGCACACGGTCCGGCTCCTGGCTGTAGATCTTACCGCGCAGCAGGATAGCGATGGTGCGGCGGTTGAGCGAGTCGAGCATCTCACGGAAGATACCGAAGGACTCGAGCTTATAGATCAAGAGCGGATCTTTCTGCTCGTAGCTGGCGTTCTGAACCGACTGTTTGAGTTCGTCCAGTTTGCGGAGGTGCTCTTTCCACTCATCGTCGATGATGAGCAGCAGGGCGCGTTTCTCAAACTCGCGTACCAACTCTTTGGACTCGGTCTCGGCAGCCTTTTTGAGGTTGACGGCGATGTTGTAGATCTTCTTGCCGTCGGTGATAGGCACGCTGATGTTCTCAAACATCTGTCCCTTGTCCTCGTAGACCTTCTGGATGACCGGGTTGGCGGTCTTGGTCATGGTGTCCATATGGCGCTTGAAGGTGTCGAGTGCAGCTTCGGCCAGTTGGTCGGAGAGGCGGTTCTCACGCTGGGTGAGGAACTCGTTCTCGTCGAACGGCACTTCCATACCGAACACCTCGAGGGTCTCTTGTTGGAGGTAGCTATAGTCGCGTGCATCGCGGGCATTGAGCACGATGTTCTCTGCCATGTCGCAGATCATATTGGTGATATCCACGCCGATACGCTCACCCATCAGGGCGTGACGACGTTTGGCGTAGATGACATTACGTTGCTGGTTCATCACGTCGTCGTACTCGATCAGGCGTTTACGGATACCGAAGTTGTTCTCCTCCACTTTCTTCTGCGAACGCTCAATAGAGCTGGATATCATCGAGTGCTCGATCATCTCGCCTTCGGGCAGACCCATGCGGTCCATGATCTTGGCCACGCGGTCCGAACCGAACATACGCATCAGGTCATCCTCGAGCGATACGTAGAACACAGACGAACCCGGGTCACCTTGACGACCGGAACGTCCACGCAGCTGGCGGTCCACACGGCGTGACTCGTGGCGTTCGGTACCGATGATAGCCAGACCACCGGCATCCTTGACCTCTTGGGTAAGCTTGATATCCGTACCACGACCGGCCATGTTCGTCGCGATCGTTACCACGCCTTTGCGACCGGCTTCGGCTACGACTTGTGCCTCCTGTTGGTGGAGCTTGGCGTTGAGCACGTTGTGTTTGATCTTACGCATGCTCAGCATACGGCTCAGCAACTCGGATATCTCGACCGATGTCGTACCCACCAGTACCGGACGGCCTGCTTCGACCAGCTGGACTACTTCTTCGATGACGGCATTGTATTTCTCGCGTTGGGTGCGATAGATACGGTCGTTCATATCGATACGGGCGATCGGCTTGTTGGTAGGGATAACGACTACATCGAGCTTGTAGATGTTCCAGAACTCGCCTGCCTCGGTCTCGGCTGTACCGGTCATACCGCTCAGCTTGTTGTACATACGGAAGTAGTTCTGGAGCGTGATGGTCGCAAAAGTCTGGGTAGCAGCCTCGACCTTGACGTTCTCCTTGGCCTCGACAGCTTGGTGGAGTCCGTCTGACCAGCGGCGACCTTCCATCACACGGCCGGTCTGCTCGTCCACGATCTTGACCTCACCGCCGTCGATGATATAGTCCACATCTTTCTCAAAGAGCGTGTAGGCTTTCAACAGCTGGTGAACAGTATGTACGCGTTCGGACTTGATGCTATAGTTGGTCATGATCTCGTCCTTGCGTTGCTGTTTCTGCTCCTTGGTGAGGCTCTGGTGCTCGAGCTCAGCCATCTCGGAGCCTACATCCGGCAGCACGAAGAACTGCGGGTCCTCGGTAGAGCCGGTCATCAGGTCGATACCCTTGTCGGTAAGCTCGATGGTCTTGTTCTTCTCGTCGATGACGAAATAGAGCTCGTCGGTAGCTATATGCATGTTCTTCTCGTTCTCCTGGAGGTAGAACTCTTCGGTCTTCTGGAGACGTACTTTGATACCGGTCTCGGAGAGGAACTTGATGAGGGCTTTGTTCTTAGGCATACCCTTGAACGAACGGAAGAGTGCCAATTCGCCTTCTTCGCGCTCTTTGGGATCGTCCGAACCCATTTTCTGTTTGGCTTCGATGAGCAGCTTGGTCGTCAAGTTGGTCTGCATCTTGACTAGTCGCTCTACGCGGTCCTTGTACTCGTCGAACATCTGGTCCTCGCCCTTAGGCACAGCACCGGAGATGATGAGCGGCGTACGGGCATCGTCGATCAGGACCGAGTCCACCTCGTCTACGATGGCGAAGTTGTGGCCGCGTTGTACCAGATCGAGCGGCGAGATGGCCATGTTATCACGCAGGTAGTCAAAACCGAACTCGTTATTGGTACCGAACGTGATGTCGCAGTTATACGCACGGCGACGCGCGTCGGAGTTAGGCTGATGTTTGTCGATACAGTCCACGCTCAAACCATGGAACATATACAGCGGTCCCATCCACTCGGAGTCACGCTTAGCCAGATAGTCGTTGACGGTGACCACGTGTACGCCCTCGTGGGTCAAAGCGTTGAGGAACACGGGTAGGGTAGCCACCAGGGTCTTACCTTCACCGGTTGCCATCTCGGCGATCTTGCCTTGATGCAGTACTACGCCACCGAAGAGCTGAACGTCATAGTGGATCATATCCCATGTGATCTCGTTGCCTCCGGCTGTCCAGTGGTTGTAATAGACAGCGGTGCTGCCTTTGATCTCGACAAAGTCGAAGCGCTCGTCGGCAGCCAGGTCACGGTCCATCTGGTTGGCTGTGACGCATACTTGCTCGTTCTCAGCAAAGCGGCGAGCGGTCGATTTGACGATAGCGAATGCCTCCGGCAGGATAGCCTCGAGCTCTTTTTGGTAGATATCCTTGATCTCTTTCTCGAGTTTGTCTACCTCGTCATACACTTTCTCACGCTTGTCTATCTCGAGCGAGTCGATGGATGCTTTGAGTTCTGCGATGCGCGCTTTCTTATCCTCGACAGCCGCTTGGAGTCGCTCCATCAGGGCCTGCGAACGCTCGCGCAGACGATCGTTGGACAGGGCGTCTATCTCCGGATAAACGGCCTTGATCTTGTCCACATATGGCTGGATGGCACGTATGTCTTTTTGTGCCTTGTTGCCAAAAAACTTAGTGATTAATTCTACAAAATTCATATCTCGTTTCTATTATATACACATAAACCGGCGCAAAGGTACTAAAAAAAACGGATATACGCAAAAAAAATCGCACATTTGTTAGTAGATGTGCGATTTTTTGGTAGATAAGCGCTCTTTAGAGCGAAATTGTTATTTCTTAGCGCCGAGGTTGTCGATGCAGAAATAGGCCGGGGTGTTCAAGCCCCAGTCGCCTGTACGGCTGCCGCTGAGTGCAAAATGCAGCTCGTCCACTTGGCCGAGAGCGCTGAGGTCAACGTAGGTCCAGTCGGTAACGATGTTGGTGCCGCGAGCGAGGTCGAAATCAACCTTAGCGTTGACAGCTGTGCCGTTCAACGAACCGGTGATGGTCAGGGTGAAGTAGTCGCCCTCTGCGAACGGCTCACCAGCGAACGAGTCGCCGTTCTTCATCGAGTTGTAAGCATAGACGTTGTTGCAAACATACATACCAGGAACAGTAGCCGGAGTAGTCAGCTTGATAGCATTTCCGGAGTAACCGTCCTCATACCAAACAACGTAGTTCTGGCCTGCATACGCACCACCTGCGATCGACTTGTTAGCGTCGGTGTAGTCCTTGAATTCGGTGTTGGTGATGTTGGATACTACAGCACCCGATACAGACATTCCACCGTAAGCTACTGTCTGCTGGAGCGTGTAGTTACCGCTCTGCAGATAAGCCACGGTATCGTGGTCGAATGCAAAATAACTCTCTGCTGCAGCAGGGCTGATAGCAGCCTCTTCAAAGGTAGCAACAGTAGGATCTACTACTTCACCTTTCTTCTCGCAAGACACCATCACGAGTGCCATAGCGACTACAAAAAGAAATGACTTTTTCATTTTGTTTTGAATTGTTAATAATTAATGGTTAATAAAGTTAATATAAGTGTTGTAAGCACTATTTTTTACAATGCAGATCGACTGCTCCGGCGATCTCGGTACTGATCTCACCGGTTGGGTCGTTGATCTCATCGATGGCCGTGTAGACGCGAACGAAATCAATCGATGGCAGACAGATAGTATTTCCGTCCGCGTCTACCGCCCACGATATATCCAAACTCGTACCGTCGGTATCGTTATTGGGTTTGTTGTCTACGTATCCGTACTCCAGTATATGCTGCACTATCTGGCCGCTGATACTCTGGGTTTGCGAGGGCAGTTTGGCCCCACAGAGCGTATACTCGTCAACGGTGAGCCATTGCGGGTAATAGGGCTGGGAATGGAACGGATTTTGGATCGTATCCCCGGCGCGGGTATAGGTCTTGGTGTAGGTATGGTTGGTCATCGGATCGTCATACAGACAGCCTTTGAGTTCGTACCATATGTCGTCCGGCAGGCCGTTACCGTTATCATCGCGGCTGACGAGTACGATACCGGGTTCGGAACTGCCGTATTGGCTGTTGCCAGTCATCAGGTAGGCGTTGCCCAAGATCTGAAGATCCGGCCCGTTGTCGTTGACCACAGCATGGTCAAAACCAAAGGTGATGTATCCTCCCCATCCGCCCAGGCAGACGAGCCCTTGTGCGTTGTTAACCAGCGCCAGTTCACACTTGCGGCACATCGAGGCTTCGGTATCGCCGGTCTCGTATTTGGGCAGCAGATTAACAAACTGACCCATCGCAGGGCGATACTCATAGACCTTAGCTATATACGGCGATGGCCCGGTGACGGTACTGCTGTCTTCGTACAGCTCGTATGCTTCCGTGACGCGGCATAGGTGCCCCGGTATATCGCCTGTTTGGGCTTGCCAGCGTTCGCGTCCGTCGTAGCTATAGCAGTGGAGCACACCGGACGAGACATAGTTCTTGGCATCGGTTATATAGAGCGCGTCCGAGGTCACTAACAGCCCGTACGGATGCTCGTATTGGGCGATGTCGAAGGGTGAGTCTTGCTCGCTAAAGTCCAGCGTCGAGTAGGTGCGAAGGCGTTTGTGCTCGCTATCCAGAACGTAGGCCGTGAAGCCGTAGATGGCCAGGTTGGTACATGGTGTTTGGATACGTTGTATGGCCCGGCGGTTTTCGACGATGGTCAGGTGTGGAGCGGTTTGCTTATAATTGCCTTGGCAACAAACCCACAAGCGTTTTTGCTCGTCTTTTTGTATGCGTGTCGGGTTAAGACCGACGGGGATCTTGTCGATCTCGGTAAAGGTGTTGAGGTCGATGACGGATAAGGTTGAGTCATACCGATCGACCAGATAGCCTCCGGAATTGCAGACGTAGAGCAGGTCGTCGATGATACATAACTCGTCCGGCTGGTGTCCCACTTTGATCTCGCGGGTGATGGCGAGTGTGGCGGTATCGATCTCAAAGACCGAACCCAACATGTCCGGGTCGGCTATCGAGCCCACATAGGCGCTGACGTATGCCTTGTCTTTGTAGAACGTTATATAGCGGCAGTTGGGGATATCGATCTTGGCTATATGGCGAGCTTTGAGGTCCATGACCTCGACCTTGTGTGAGCAGTTGATGACCGCGTAGAGACGATGGCCGTACTGTTGAAGGTCGTTTCCTACATCCCCCAACTCTTTGAGTTGATGCGGGTTCTGCGAACCGTACCAGTTGCTGTAGTAGGTACCGGATTCAAGGTTGATATAGTCCAGTCGGGCTTTGTTAGAACCCATATTGCCTTCGCAGAGTACATACAGTCCCCCTGCACCCACCACATCCGTGATATGGGTGCCGATAGTGGGATAGACCACTTCATCACCTCGGCAGCTCCAGAGAAGCCAGGAGCATAGCGCAAGCATTAATATGTGAAGGCTACGGTGCATCGTACGTTTTGTTTAGGCATCGGGTAGTTCTGAATCACTTCGTAGTCCTGCCCGAGCAAATTATTGATTTCTATATTGGCTTTGAGTCCGTACCGCTGTATGTTCCACTCTCCGTACAACGACAGATCGTGTGTGTACCAGGGCTGTACGTAGTTGTAGATGGTGTTCTCTTGTTGGCTATACCGCTCGCCCACATAGATGAACGAGTAGTTCAGGCCGTAGTGGTCGCCGCGCTTGCTGGCCCAGTCCAGTCCTACGACCGCGCCGCCACTATGCCATGGGATATACGGGATCTGGTGCCCGTAATAGCTGTCCTCGGGGTTGGTGACATCGATAGCTGTCTGGTAGGTATAGTTGAGGCGTGTACGCAGGGTGAACTGCAGGGGTAAGAACCAGGACATATCCAGTTTGGCGTCTACGCCGTTGATCTTGACCTCGCCTAGGTTGAGCATTGTCCAGCGGAACTGCTGCCCTTTGGGGTAAGCGATGATCTTGTCGGTGACACGGTTGTAGTAATAGGATGCGTTGGCGCTTAGGTCCACTATGCGGCTTTTATGACGATAGGCTATCTCAATACTATGTTGGCGTGCCAACTCTGGACGAAGAGAGGCGTTGCCCATGTCGGTATAGTAGAGGTCGTTGAAAGTAGGGTAGCGGTAACTCTGCTTGTAGAAAGCGTTCAGGCTCAAGTCAATGGCCGGATAAGGGCGCAGCGAGACGAATACACCGGGGGTGAACTTGGGCTGTATGCCGGCTGACTGCTGATCGGAGATGGCCGTCATCAGCACACTGGCCTGCAGACGCAGATACTCCTTGATATTAAACGCTGTAGCAGCCGACAGCCAATGACTGTGACGCGTGTGATACTCCTCGGCTCCGGAGGTGATCAGTTCGTGCTTGGTGAGGGTGTTGTATTGGTAGTCATAGGCTACCGACAGATCCCACCAGCGCAGCAGTTGAACCTTGTTGGCCAGGCTGACGTATACCTCTTGCTGTAGGTACTCATTGTTGGCCGGCAGCAGGCGTTCGTCATAGTTCTGGTAGTGGGTGTAGTCGTTGGCGTACTTGGCCAGCAAGCGTGTGTTCCATCGTCCGAACCATTCGTCCTGCCATTGTGCTTGCACAAAACTGTTGCGGTCCCACAGCCGCTCACCATTGCGCCATACGTTGTTAACGATCGCTCCGGGAACACCTCGCTCGCTGTAGTAGTTGTACCCGTGTATGCGCCAAAAACCGGTGTTGCGATAGTAGTGATGCAAGCCTAACTCAGTCCGTACGGCGTTGATGTCACCGTTCTGGCGAACGGCTGTGGTGTCATAGGCCGTTTGACCATCCGGCAGGACGCGGCGGTAACGGAAAGGATACTTACCATCCGAATAGACATACTCCGCATCCATGGTCAGCGCCAGGCCGTCTGTGAGCTTGATGTCCATACCGACAGAGGGGTTAGCCAACGCAAAACTACCGCAACGCATACGAGCACGAAGATGCACCCGTTCGTCTTGTTTGAAATAGGGCCTGCGCGTGGTCAGATAGACGTTGCCTGCCGCACCAAACTCGCGTGCCGACTGAAAGATATCGGATTTCTGACCATTATACAGGTCGATCTGCTCCATGTTATCCAACGAGTACTTACCCAGGTCGATTTGTCCGTTTTGGGCATTTCCCAGCTGCACGCCATTATAGTAGATCGCTGCGTGCTGGCTACCCATCGAGCGGATATTGATCGTCTTGATGCCGCCTACGCCGCCGTAGTCTTTGAGTTGCACGCCCGAGAAATAGCGGAGCGCATCGGCTACATTGAGCGCGCTGAGTCGTTCCAACTCCTCGCCTTTGAGCACTTGCGGCACGATTACATCTTTGGTCAGCGCCCGTCCGGTCACCACAACTTCGTCCATGTGCTTGTGACGCACAGAGTCAGACGGGGATGCCTCTGTGGAAGCAACAGCCATCGCATGCGCGCTTGCGGGCGCACATACACCTAACACGCAGAACGCGAGTACTAATATGTGTAAACTCGTTTTGTTCAGTCTCATACTCTGTATCGCGAGAGTGTGACCAGTGTGTTCAACGGCAGGTCTTCTGACTTCGTCGCTCTCTTGCAGCCTTCCCATTCCTAAGAACAGTGACGTATTAGCAAGAAAGTTCTCTTTTTTTCGGGGTCCCCGAGGATTTCTAATCCTTGGGGAGAGGAGGCGGAACGTCCTCCCATTGAAGTGGGAGGAGTGGCCTCCGCCTAGAAGGGCTTTCTTGTCACAAGCCACTTCCGACGACGACACAGCAGCGCGTCTGTACAGGATTCTCACCTGTTTCCCTTTTCATCCGGCACGAACGAATATCCGCACCAGACACCGTTACTTTTAATTCGGGCGCAAAGATACTACTTTTTTTTGAAATACGCAAATTTTTTTGCATATATCATATATTTTTACTACCTTTGCAGCACCAAATTGCACTTGGCACGAAAATTGCAAGACATGGATTGTTAAAATCAGACAATTATGAACAGCAAAAGAATGGTAGTATGGATCCTGGCGCTGATGGCTTGTATGTCTCTGAGCGCTGCTAAGGTGACGGTCATAGTGGCTGACACCGCCGGATCGCTTGTTAATGAGGCCAAGGTTAAGAATGTATGCACGCGTCAGACCTATCATAGTTCGGTGGATGGTCGGGCTATTATCCAAGCAGACAAGAAACAGCTGCTTGAGATCAGCGCGTCCGGCTATCATACACAACGTCTGCGTTGGAACGGCAAAGATACGGTGCTCTGGATCACCCTCAAGCACGATAAGATCAAACGCTCCAATAAGAATTCGCACTTATTAGGCGCAGGAGGTAGCCGTTTGTATGGCTATAGAGCTAGCAGCGATGAGATGCTCTATGCCACGATGGATCATAGCAGCAAGAAAGGGCTCACCACTTCAGCCGTTACATTATATGAGTGCGACGAGGCTGCTCCTGTCATAGCGTATGGTAAGGGCCTTCCTCCATCCGTACCGAATAACGTCTCGGCCGGCAAGTTGACCGCCGGAGAGGTGAACGATTTTGCCAAATGGTACCAGTGGCCCGGTATATTGGATGGCGCACTCAAAGACTATATCAAGGACTGGCGCCTCGCGCCCCGTCATCGTTATACGGTGCAGGTGACCAACCGGGACGGCTATCCGATGGCCTCGCGTGCGGTGAGTCTGCTTGACAAAAGCGGCAACACCTTGTTCCAAGCCGTGACGGATAACACCGGTAAGGCGGAGTTGTGGTACCAGTTGATCAATACGAACACCTGCGGCAAGCATGCAGGCCTTCAGATTCGTGTAGATGACCAAACTGTAGAGGCCAAAGATTGGTCGGAGGGTATCAACCTGGTCGTAGTGGACGAAGCCTGCGAGGCAAGCGAGACAGCCGATGTGCTGTTTGTGGTAGATGCGACCGGTTCGATGGGTGACGAGATCGTCTATCTCCAGGCCGAGATGAAGGATGTGATCCGTCGTTCGCAGAACGCCGTAGAGGGCCTTAAGATACGTACAGGAGCCGTTTTTTATCGCGACTATAGTGATGAATACCTGACCCGTATATCGTGCCTGAGTGACGATATTGAGACCACCCAGCGTTTTATTGACAAGCAGCGTGCCAACGGAGGCGGTGACTACGAGGAAGCTGTGCCGGAGGCACTCAAGGCCGCGCTCAATGTGGCTGGATGGGACAGCCAAGCACGCACGCGGATATTGTTCCTGGTATTGGACGCTCCGTGCCATCAAGACTCGGCGACGACAGCTATGCTGCACGAACAGGTTTTGAACGCTGCTGCTATGGGTGTTCGCATCGTTCCGGTCGTTTGTAGCGGTATAGGCAAGTCGGGTGAGTTGTTGATGCGCGAGCTGGCGTTGACCACCAATGGCACCTCGTTCTTCCTAACCGATGACTCCGGCATAGGCCACAGTCACATCAAACCGACCACGGATAGCCTGAAGGTGGAGCATCTAAACGATATGATGGTACGTACGATCATCGAGTATGCGACCATGCCGACTTGTGTGCCTGAGCAAGAGCAAGAAGGCGAGATGCAGATACTGCCGTATATACCCAATCCGTTTGACCCGCAGGATGTGGAGAATGACCCATCGATCCCGCATGGTGAGACCACACTCTATCTGATAGATATATCGGGCAAGTTGATCACGATCTTCGAAGGCGACATGAATACCGTCACGCCCGAACAACTCAAGACCGGATACGGTTTGTCGAGTGGCGTATACCTGATCAAGGCGTTCTATGACGGGCAGTGGATGACACGCAAAATAATTGTACGATAAACAGATATGAAACAAACATTTTCATCCGTAGTGATCGCTATAGCGATGCTATTTAGCGCCCTGCTAATGACAGGGTGTGAGAAAAACAAGATCGACTCTCCGGTGGCCGACCACCTCTATTTGGCGGAGTTTGAGGATGGTTCAAACGAGACCGTCTATCTGTATGCAGATGGCAGTGCCGAATTGACCCAGAATCCCGTAGCAGGCGATTCGAAGCTCCATAAGTACTTGCACTGGACGGAGGAGAACAACACCGTAGAGATTCTCTACGACGAGCACAAGACCTGGCAACAGAGCCTGTGGAATACACCGGTGATGAGAGGCAAGTTCGGGTACTATGACTACACCGACCAGATGTTGTTTGACCCTACAGCCATCAAGGATCCGAACCATGAGTACGGCATGGCGATCAAGTTTACGTATGTAGGTAGTGGTAATTCGGCACTGTATATGTTAATACAGTGAGTGCCATACCTCGCTAAGAGGCTTGACCACAAAATTGCGCTGCTCCCACAGAGGGTGGGGAAGCGTCAGTTCGGGCGATGAGATGATGATCTCGTCGCCTTTTTGGTCAAAAGCGCGAATCAGATCGATGTCGATCACACGGTCCGAATAGTGGCCGTCCGCGCTCTTGTGCGTACGTCCCAGTTGACGCTCGATGGCTTGGGTGCGCTCCAACAACGCCGGCGCAGAGAGTGTCGTCTCCATACGAAGACATATATTACAGAATGCATGAGCGGACTCAAACCCCCAAGGATCTGAGTAGAAATAGTCAGACACAGCTGCTATAGTGCCTAGTTGGCGAAGTAGATCTGTCGCCCGACTAATCGTCTGTTCCCGATTCCTCAAATTGGCTCCGAGTGATAGATAGACAGTCATGGGCTAGTTGAAGAGTAGGCTTATAGAGTTTGGACTGCGCCAGCGTATCCTCCGAGAGGATAGGCTTGACTTCGTCCAGTTTGGATAGCGCAAAAACGATGACCAGGGCCACCACAAGCGCTTTGACAAACCCTGCAGCAGCGCCCAAAAGGCGGTTCAGGGTGCTCAGGTGCGCCATCTGCACCAGTTGAGAAAGAATATGTGAGGCGAACGATACGGCAAAACTGATAACGGCGAACACCAACGCATAAGCCACTGCTTCGGCGATGGCCGGTTGTATGTGCCATAGGTCGTTGAGCCAGATGGCTACATCGTGGCCAAACAGACGGGATACGTAGATACCGACAGCTACCGACAGCACGCCGATCACCTCTTTGATCAATCCCCGTAGGAAGCCTTCTAACAGGCCTCCTACGAGGATCGCAAATATCACAATATCAATCCAAGTCATTATTGTTTTCTAGGATCGTATTCGGTCGGAATCCATGGGTCGTCATGGTCGTTGTACATCTCGATATCCGAGATACCGATACCCGGAATTCCGCGCGGGGTAACAGACCACTCATAGCCGGTCAACTTGTTGCTGGCCAAAGTAGATGCTTTGTCCAGATACCAGCCGAGGATACCCGTCACTGAACCGGTCCAGTTAGGACAGTCGGTCACACCGTGACGATCAGCACCGGGCAGATAGAAGTGGGCAAACTTGCTATACTCGGACGACGAACACATGATCTTGTTGCTCATGTTGTCCTGAAGCACACGCGATTGCGGGTAACCGATGTTATCGGTCGTAGGCGCAAACACGTTAGCATTAGACGAACTATCCGGATGCAATGTGTCACACTTAGCCAGCGTACCGTTGTTGTCAAACTCACCGGTGAAGTGTACATTACGGATGATGATCAAACGGCCGTCAGCCTTGCGAACAGCATCCATTCCAGCCTCTGTTAAAGCAGGCTTAAGATCGATGTCGCGGTAGAGGTCCGACAAGGTATACTCGTCGTACTTCAACTGACTGCGATCAGGCTTGCCGATCAAATGTGTTGCACGGCGGAATACTGAAGCCTGAATACGTCCCGGACACCAACCCACTTTCTGGTTAGCATTCATCGCGTAGATATTGTTGTTATACGACGGGATACAAAGTTGCGGCTGGTTAGCATAGCGTCCTACAGCCAAACCGTTACAACGGATAATGATCTCCTGACCCATCTGGTACAAACCATGGCTCGAACCCAGATCAACCGATATACGCAGGTTCTGTTGAACACCGTTGACAACCTCCTGAATGACCATCGCCTTGTAGAAGTTGCCGGAATAGTCATCCGTAGTGATACGTCCGCGGATATAAACACCGGGGCCGTTGGTCGGGATCGTGTCCACCGAGTAGAGATACAACTCGTGGGTAGCATCATACGAACGCTCACGGTATGGGCAAGTATCGCTGGCGAAGTTGCCCTGCTCGGTCATAAACTGGTCCAGAAAATCATTCAGGTGATAAATCTGGCCGTCAGAGGTCAATTCAGCCACCTGATCCTCGGTGAAGAATACATCTTCCTCAGTGAGCGCGCGAGGTTCACAAGAACCCAAAGCTATCAGTACAACTGTACAAAGTACAAAGTACAACGTATTTTTAATTGTCTTCATGCTGCTTAGAATTTATATGTTACACTTAGGAAGAAGTTCGCACCCCAAGCATAGTAGTACTTAGACGGGTATTTCCATGCGTTGGCTGTGATCACCGAGTTCTCGTAGTCTTTCTGGCCTTGGCGTACGGCGCGCGGCAGACGAGCCTGCTGGTAGCCTCCGGTCTTGAAATGCGTATTGTTGGTCAGGTTGGTAACGCTCAAGTTGATCGATACCGACTGACGATTCTTTAGGTAAATGAGCTTACCGATCGATGCGTCGATCAAGAAGCGGTTCAGCGGGTTGGTAGCCACCAGACTCTCCTGCATGGTCATCAGGTTGTACGGGTATTTCAATACCGGTACACCATTGGCATCCAGTACAGCATTCTCATAAACGGCCATCTGTGTCTCCGGATCGATAGATACACGTAGCGCCTGACCGTCGGTGGTCTCGATGGCGTTAGCATAGCTGTCGCCGAACCAACCATTTACATTGGTACCATCGGTACGCTCACCGGTATACAAACCTTGCATACGGCGACTAGGAGCTACCGACAGGTAGTTCCAGTCGTGGTAGCTAACGGTCACATCGGCAAACCACATTTTCGGGTGGAAGAACGAAAGCTTCAAGCTGGCGTTAGCTTGCGGACCGGTAGCCAGTTTCAGACCATTGAGTAGCACTTTATCACGTGTCTCGTAGATCAACTCTTTGGTCACCATGTTCTGTGTCATAGGCATTCCGTTCTCGGCCGAACTTACTGCCATAGCATCGCTTGTATAACGATAGTCGCCTACCGAAGCTGCTCCGGTCAAGGTGAAGTAGGTACCCAACTTAACTGCGATGGCAGCCTCGATACCCATATAACGCTTGTCAATACCGGTCAGTGCCTGGTTAACGAACGTACGTGACTCGTCATCATAGTAGCCGTTCAGCTCAGTGCCGTTCCAAGACTGGGTAAAGAATCCTGTTACACGACCGCGAACGATCGGATAGTTGAACTCATAGGTCAAGTCAGCCGATGCCACTTTCTCGCTCGAGCTATAGAACTCTGCAATCGTACGGGCCGTATCGTGTACATAGATATTGTCCACTACGCGTCCGTGTACGCGTTGCGAAATATATGCATCGCGCGCATAAGGAGCACTGGTCATTGCCATAGCGTTGAGTTTGACACGGTTACGACCGTTGATCTTATAGGTAGCACCGAACTTAATAGCCGGGTCTACGAAATGGTGTGTTCTGTCATAATAGGTCGACTTGGGCGAAGAGTATTGGTCGGTGTCATCGCCCAGGTACTTCCACATAGTACCACGTCGGTAGGCGAGGGTAGCCAAGTAAGCTTGACGACCGTTGAACATACGACTCGTACGTTGCATCGAGTTGTACTCTAACGACAGACCGTAGTACAGATCCACCTCGTGGAAGGTCCACTCGTTCTGGAACCAAGCCTTCAAGTGGTTCATATTGATACGATAGTCATAGCCGAAGCGATCGCCTTGACGGATCACTCTATTAGGATGATACAGGTCGTTCTGTACGATTTGTGCGATGTACTCCTGGGTGAAACCGGTGTTGGATGCCAACTCCTTGATGTCGCGTTCAGCAAATGCATCGATATCAATCCACTGGTTAGCGCCCAGCAAGTCGTCCATCGTCTTGTAGTGGATGCCTTGCGACACCTTAGCCTCCAGAGCAGCAGTCATCTTAAGATGATCATACTTGGTGTTCTGGTAGTTGATCGTTGCCATGCTCTCTTGGATATCGTTGTGACGACGCTCTACAAAATAGCGTGCCGGCGCATTCGGATCATTGGCGTTGTTAGCATAGTTGGCTGCATACAAGTTATCCCAATTGATCTGCGTAGTGGTATTGTCACGGTTCTTCCACAGATTAACTAAGTTGTTGTATTGTGCAGGATCAATCGACGGACCAATCAGGTAGCCGTCGTCTGCAATAACACCCGTACCCAGCGATTTGCCATTCATGTCCTCGCCGATAAACAAGCCCCATGGATAATGAGCGCCGTTCTCGTCAAATAGCTGTCCGGCAGAGGTCTCGTTGTTCGGGTTGGCAATCTGACCGTCCCAGTAGAAAGAGGGCAGGTTACGATAGTAGTCCGGACGCGGATCTGGAGCGTTGTAGAAGTTGACCGCCGAGTTCGAATACATCGAGTAGTGGTAGCCCAAAGCGAACTTCATCTTCTGATGCTCGTCGATCTTGAGATCGAACGCAGCGATAAAGGTCGGGTCAAAGGACTTGACAATACGCGAGTTACGTACCTTGCCGTCCTGATAGCCCCAATACGGGTTGTAGTTGATCGAACCGGTCAAGTCATATACCTCTTGCGTCACGGCTGCATTCTGACCACGCTCTGTAGGAGCACCGAACGTCAAGAAACGCAGTCTGTTACCGTTACTCCATGCTTTCTCTGCCGATACAAAGTAACCCAGTGAATAGTACTTGATACCCTCGCCAATGATACCTTTGTTGTCCACATACGGAGAGAAACGGTAAGCCAATTGGGCGATCACCGACCATCCGTTAGCCATCGTTCCCGATGCGTAGGTGGCGTTGACACGTGCTTTGTAGTTACGGTTAGTACCGGCTACACCTACTTTCCATCCCTGTGCATAACGACTGGCACCCATCAGATAGTTGGTTGCTTGGCCCAGACCACCAAAGGTGAACGAGGTAGCCTCCATCGGATTGATGACATCTTTGTAGCGCGATGCATCATTCAATCCACCCATTGCCGAGTAGTTGAACTGACCACGCTCAGACGAGTTGAAAGGCAGACCTTCAATGTAGTACGTCTCTGCTGTCGAAGCATAGCCACGGTTACGATAGCGGGCGGTGGACCATGCGAAGGAAGTCGTTGAGTTGAAAACATCAGTAGTCGCAGACGAAGCCGACGCTTGAGACTGTGAACGTCCCTCGTCGTCATTCATCTCCTCCTCGGTCAAATTGAGCAGGATCTCGTCTTGAGTCTGCTTGGCGATATCCGGTGCCAACTGGATAGCAGGCATCTCTACCGTCTTGTTCTCCTCAAGCAGTACGAGCTCAATAGTGCCGACGTAACCCTCTGCCTCAACGATCACTTCTTCGTCGGTAGCATCCAGATAAAGCAACTGGAACTCACCTTCTGCATTGGTGGTTGTCGCAACGTTTTGATTGCCTAGCAGCACAGTGGCACCTACTACAGGTGTATTGGTACCGGCGTCTACTACCTTGCCTCGCAACGTTGTTTGAGCGAATGCCGATACACATAGCATTAAGCTCAAGAGCATTGTTAGAAGTTTGTTCATAAAACAGGTATTAAATTGATTAATATATTGTCGCGTTAAAACTCTGCGTTCTTCGGTGTACGCGGGAACGGAATGACATCGCGGATATTTTGCATGCCCGTTACAAAGAGCATCAGACGCTCAAATCCCAGACCGAAACCTGCGTGCGGAGCGCTGCCGAAACGGCGAGTGTCCAGATACCACCACATGTCCTTCATAGGGATATTGCGGCGTTCGATCTCTGCGTTGAGCAAGTCCAGACTCTCTTCGCGTACCGAGCCACCGATGATCTCACCTATCTGCGGGAACAGCACATCAGTACCTTGTACCGTCTTGCCGTCCTCGTTGATCTTCATATAGAACGCCTTGATATCCTTCGGATAGTCGGTCATGATCACCGGCTTCTTAAAGTGCTCCTCTACCAGATAACGCTCGTGCTCCGAACTCAAGTCATCGCCCCAGTTGCATGGGAACTCAAACTTCTTACCCTTCTTGATAGCCTCCTGCAGGATGTTGATACCTTCGGTATAGGGTAGGCGCACAAAGTCCGTATCGATGACACTCTTCAGGCGCTCGATCAGTCCCTTGTCCACAAACTGGTTCAAGAACTCCAGGTCGTCCATACAGTTGTCCAACGCCCAGCGAACGCAATACTTGATAAAATCTTCTTCCAGATCCATCAACTCGTCCTTTTGGATAAACGCCACTTCCGGCTCAATCATCCAGAACTCTGCCAAGTGGCGAGGCGTGTTGCTGTTCTCTGCACGGAAAGTAGGACCAAACGTATAGATCTTACCCAGCGCCATCGCACCAAGCTCACCTTCCAACTGGCCACTTACCGTCAGCGCTGCCTGCTTGCCGAAGAAATCGTCGCTATAGTCGATCTGACCATCCTCGTTTTTCTTCAGATTATACAGGTTCTTGGTCGTCACTTGAAACATCTGGCCTGCACCTTCACAGTCACTCGCTGTGATCAGAGGTGTGTGGAAATAGAAATAGCCGTGCTCGTGAAAATAGGTGTGGATGGCCATCGCCATATTGTGACGTATACGCAGTACAGCGCCAAACGTGTTCGTTCTTGGACGTAGATGCGCTACTGTACGCAGAAACTCCATACTCAATCCTTTCTTCTGCAGCGGATACTTCTCAGGATCGGCTGTGCCGTATACCTCCAGTTCCGTCAATTGGATCTCTACCGTTTGTCCGGCACCTTGGCTCTCAACCAACGTTCCTGTTGCGGATATACAAGCACCGGTCGTCACCGGCTTAAGCAGCTCCTCGTCAAACGTCTGCAGATCAACCACTATCTGAATGTTCTTGATGGTCGAACCGTCGTTGAGCGCGATAAAGCTGACATTCTTGTTGCCTCTTCGGCTACGTACCCAACCACGAACATTGATCGGCTGACCAAAGTTGGTGCATTTGAGTGCGTCTTTTACTTCTGTTCTTTGCATTATCTATATTATTTAATCTATATTCACTCTATATCTCCCCCTTTGAGAGGGGGGTGGGGGGTGTCCCTAAAATGGAACTTCATCCCTATTCAACTGTGCCCCGTCTTCGTTCATGTTATTCATGCGCGAGGAGATCGATATACTGTTGTTCGGTGTATCCACCTCTGTTGCCGGGAAATCATCTTCGTACGCCTCGTTCTCGTTCTGGAACTTAGCATACTTGCTCCTAAAGCGCAGCCAGATAGAGTCTGTGGCACCGTTACGGTGCTTGGCTACTACTATCTGTCCCAGTCCACGCAAGTCTTTACCCGTCTTCTCGTCGCTATACAAGTGATAGTACTCCGGACGGTGGATAAAGCAAACCATGTCGGCATCCTGCTCAATCGCTCCGGACTCACGCAAATCGCTCAACTGAGGCGTCTTGCCCTCCACACCTGTACGGCTTTCAACGCCACGGTTCAACTGCGACAGCGCAATAATAGGTATATCCAACTCCTTGGCTAAGCCCTTCAAGTTACGCGAGATGATAGACACCTCCTGCTCACGCGAACCAAACTGCATGCCTTGTGCGTTCATCAGCTGCAGGTAGTCAATGATGATCAACTCTATATTATGCTCACGTTTGAGCTTGCGCGCCTTAGATCGCAACTCAAATACCGACAACGAAGGTGTATCGTCGATATAGAGTGGGGCATTATACAACTCATTGATCTTCATATCCAGTCGTCTGCGCTCCTCTTTGGTCAACTTGCCGGTCTTGATCTTATCACCCTCCAACTCGCATACGTTCATGATCAGACGGTTGACCAACTGGACATTCGACATCTCCAACGAGAACATCGCTACCGGTTTCTTATAGTTGACAGCTATATTCTTGGCCATCGATAGCACAAAAGCCGTCTTACCCATAGCCGGACGGGCTGCGATGATCACCAGGTCGGAGTTCTGCCAGCCCGAAGTGATCTTGTCCAATGCCGTAAAACCGGACGGCACACCGGATATATTACCCTCGTTCAACGAGGCGCGGTCGATACGCTGCAACGCTTCCTGAATGACCGGATCAATCTGGGTCACATCGCGTTTCTGAGAGCGCTCGGATATCTCAAACACACCGGCTTCGGCTTGTCCTAACAGTTCATCTATATCGTTGGTCTCGTCATACGCAGCCTCTTCTATCTGGGCCGCCATGGCTATCAGATCGCGGGCAGTAGCTTTCTGTGCTACGATCTGTGCATGATAGCGCAAGTGGGCCGTCGAAGCCACACGACGCGTCAACTCGCTCAGATAGATCACTCCTCCGGCTTCCTCCAAGGTGCCCAGGCTCTTGAGCTTCTCGGCTACCGACAAAGCGTCGATAGGTTGCTCTTTTGCAGCCAAAGCGCGAACAGCCTCAAAAATGAGACGGTTCTGATCCTTATAGAACGACTCCGGACGAAGCAAGTCAGCCACGGTCGTATAAGCCTCTTTCTCTATCATCAACGCACCAAGCACCGAGTCTTCCAACTCGATGGCTTGTGGGGGGAGTTTGCCCAAATCGTTGGCTCCCACCTTGATGACCGTTGTCGTGTTCTTCCGTTTTTTATTCTTTATTTCCGCCATAATAGCTTAGTAAGTTGTGCGCAGCTATAAAACTGCTTATTTCGTTATTCAGCACCTGTTTCTCGGCTGCTACAATCCTCGGCTCCATCTCCTCGTTCTTATAGAATCCGTCCAACAAGGCCTGATTGATGGTCTCGTACATCCAGTACTTGGCTTGTCTGGTGCGTTGGGCCTCAAAGAAGCCGTTTTTCTTCGTGAACGCGATATATGCCTCTACGTTCTTCCACACCTCCAATACACCCGAATGGTCTATGGATGAGCAACATAGCGCTTCCGGCTTCCAGCCCGACTCAGGGGGGGGAAACAGCGCCAGGGCGTTCTTGAAGCTTACGCGTGCGGCGCGTGCGCGTTCAATATTATTACCGTCACACTTGTTGATGGCGATGCCGTCCGCCATCTCCATAATGCCGCGCTTGATACCTTGCAGCTCATCGCCTGTTCCGGTCACTTGTAGCAGCAGAAAATAGTCTACCATCGAGTGTGCAGCCGTCTCCGACTGTCCCACACCTACGGTTTCGACCATGATCGTGTCAAACCCTGCTGCTTCACACAGAACGATCGTCTCTCTGGTCTTTCTGGCTACACCGCCTAACGATCCTGCCGATGGGCTGGGGCGTATAAAGGCGTTGTTCTCAGTCGACAACTCGTTCATTCGAGTCTTGTCACCCAATATCGATCCTCGCGAACGTTCTGACGACGGATCGATGGCCAATACGGCCAAACGTTTACCCATCTTACACAGCTCCGTTCCCAAGGCTTCGATAAAAGTCGATTTGCCGGCACCCGGAACACCGGTGATGCCCAGTCGTATCGAGTTGCCCGCATAGGGCAGACATTTCTCGATCACCTGCTGGGCGATTGCTTGATCAGACAGCAGGCTGCTCTCAACCAACGTCACTGCCTGACTCAAGATAGTCATATCACCCCGACGTATGCCCTCAAAGTACTCATCGGCCGTAAGAGTGGTCTTGCGGCGTCGGAAAGTCTGATAGGGATTCACCGAGGGTAGGTTAGCCACACCCTCATTCACCTTCAGGCCCTTGTATTGCGAGTCATTCTCAGGATGATGTTCCATACGTTTGTTATTTGATGGTCCACTTGATAGTGATCACAGTCTTCGAGTGTTGCGGATCGTTCGTATACACCGTCACTTGACGGCTGTACTGACCAGCTGCCAAAGCTTTGCCATTCTGATCCAAAGTGTTGAGCGAAACTGTAAACGTACCTTTCTTACCGCCGTTCACTTTCGTAGGTGAAGCACACTGCAGCGTCTTGGCATTCGCATTATAGATACGACGGATCATCAGCGGATCGGCATTGTTGTTGCTGAAAGCTACATGTTTCTTGATGCCTTTCTTGCCTGTAGCCACTACGCCAAAATCAATCACAGTCGGCATTTGCAGCGCAGGAGCTGTCTGACGTTGCTGTGTAGTCAGCTGGCTGAAGTCTTCTACTACCTCGCCTTTCATCGTGATCTTATACTCGTTCGTACGAACGGTCTTGCCATTGATTACAACATATGCGCTAGACTCCTGAGGACCGTAGCTCTTGTTCAACTTCGAGTCATACACCAGCACAAACTTGCCTGTCTCATTCGGTTTAACCTTGACCAGCGTTACATCGGCGTCAAAACCCTTGCTGCCGTCCAACAGCAGGCTTACGCTCACTTCTTCGTTGCTCTTATTAGCATACTCGATCTCGCGGCTGACGTTCTGATTTTTCTTGATCGTGCCGAAGTTCACGTTCTGTGTCTTCAGACTCAGCGCACCCATCTTAACCGGATAACTGTTAGGAGCCGGAGCTGCAGGCTTCGGAATAACTTCACCCTTGATATACAATTTCTTGGTAGGCTCCGAGGCGTTACTGGTCACCGTGATGGTCTTGCTGAAGTGACCCGGACGACCGTTCGGGTTGTAGGTCACCGTTATTTCACCGGTCTCGCCCGGGTTGATCGGCTCCTTGGTATAACTCGGAGTCGTACATCCGCAGCTGGCGCGTACGTTACTCAGTACCAAAGCTGCCATACCTTCGTTCTTAAAGGTGAAAATGGTCGTCACACGACCGTCAGCCTCGTTGATCTTGCCGAAATCGTGTTCGGTCTTCTCAAATGTGATAACTGGCTGTTGAGCCATCATGGCTACTGCTACGAGAGCCATAGAGAGCGTTGCTAAAAACTTTTTCATTGTTCTATGAAATTTTATTAATGTTTGTATTTTATAGTTTCTGGTTTTATTTCACAATACGTCTTACAGTCTGTATCTCCTTGATCTTCTTGATCTCTTTGAACAGCGCATCCAACTCGGCGCAGTCATATACATATACTTGCAGTTGGCCTTGGAAGATACCGTCGTTCGACTCGATATGGATTGCGTGCAGGTTGATACGGAACTTCTCAGTCATCGTGTGCAACACCTGCAACAGCACACCAAACTTATCGATACCTCGTATCTCAATCGTCTCCAAGAACGAGCGCACACGGTTCGTATTCCATGTGGCGGAGTAGATCCGTTTGCCGTACGAGCTCTTCAGTATCTGTGCTTCCTCGCAGTCGATCTTGTGTATATGCATCGTTCCGTCCGGTGCCAGATAGCCCAGTACCTCGTCGCCCGGGATCGGATGACAGCAGTCGCTCAGGTGGTACTTAGTACCCAAGTTCTCGTCCGTCAGCACGATTGCATGTGGCTGGCCCTTCTGCGGATTAACGATAGGATTAGCCGGTTGATCTCCGCTGCTCGGCTGTGGCTCGTTGTCCGATGTGAACATGCGCTTCCACCATTTGCGACGTACGATCTGGTCCATGTTGTCCAACTGGATATTTCCTTGGCCTATCTGTCGGTACAATTGATTTGGGGTGTTCAACTGATAGTGGTTGAGCATTCGATGGAGCGCTTTGTTCTTATCAATATCGCCCAGCATGTCGACTGCTGCTTCAAACAGCTGCTCTCCATGTTTCGTATAGCGTGTCTCCTCGCGCTTGAAGTATAACCTTAGACAACTCTGCGCTTTGGCCGTCACACACCACTTCAGCCATTGGGCTTCCGGATGCTGACTCGTACTGCTCATGATCTCTACCTGATCGCCCGGATTCAGCTGATAACTCAGGGGCACTAAATTATGGTTCACCTTAGCGCCTGTACAATGCTCGCCCAGGTTGGAGTGGAGCATATACGCAAAATCCAATGCAGTCGCACCTTGCGGCATCGTCTTCACTTCGCCGGACGGCGTGAAAACCGAAACCTCTTTGACGAATAAGTTGTTGCGGAATATATCCACAAACTCCTGCGCATCTTTCTCCGGATGAGCCAAGGCCTCTTTGGTGTTGCTCAGCCAACGATCTATCTGAGAGTCATCCTGATCGCCTGTTTTGTACTTCCAGTGAGCCGCCAAACCGCGTTCGGCCAACTCGTGCATACGTTTGGTACGAATCTGTATCTCTACCCACGTGCCATCGGCACTCATCACCGTTATATGCAACGCCTCATACCCGTTAGCCTTCGGCGTGGATATCCAGTCTCGTATACGGGCAGGGTGGGGACGATAGATCTCCGTGATAGCCGAGTAGATCATCCAACACTGGTCTTTCTCCGACAACGACTCGTTCGGCTCAAAGATGATCCTAACCGCCAGAATATCGTATACATCCTCAAAGGGCACCTGCTTGGTGACCATCTTGTTCCAGATCGAATACACGCTCTTGATACGCGCTTTGATCTCAAACCGATAGCCCATGTTCTGCAGCTTCTCGCGGATCGGGGCAGAGAACTCCTCAAAGAATTTCATCTGCGCATCGTGTATCGCCTCTACTTTGGCTTGTATAGACGCGTACTCTTCAGGATGCTGGTAGCGGAAACTCAAATCCTCCAACTCCGTCTTGATCGGGAACAAACCCAATCGATGAGCCAAAGGAGCATAGATATACTGCGTCTCGCCGGCGATCTTGTATTGTTTGTCCTTCGGCTGCGAACCCAACGTACGCATGTTATGCAACCTATCGGCCAACTTCACCAATACCACGCGTATGTCCTCCGACATCGTCAACAGCAACTTGCGGAAGTTCTCCGCTTGCTCCGATGCCTGCTCGCTGAACATTCTACCCGATATCTTCGTCAAGCCCTTAACGATCAACGCTATCTGGTCGCCAAACAAGTTTTGGATATCTTCTACCGTGTATTCGGTGTCTTCTACTACGTCGTGTAGCAGGGCCGAACAGATACTGGTGCTACCCAGACCGATCTCGCTCACACAGATACGAGCTACGGCCAATGGATGCATGATATACGGCTCACCACTCAGACGGCGAACCCCATAGTGCGCTTTGTGAGCAAAAGCAAAAGCATGACGAATCAACTCCTCCTTTCTTCCGAAACGAGTCTTGGCATATACTTCCAACAGGCGTTCAAACTCCTCTTGGATCATTTGCTCCTCTTCTGGACTAAACTCACTCTTCTTTTTCATTGCTTTTTTACTCCTATTTACGTCTTACACGCGCACTCATTTGCGCACTCATTTACACCCCGCGTACCACACGTACGGGCATATATACGCAAATTCGGCTACAAAGGTACAACAAAAATTGCACATACGCAAATTTTAGTGCATTTTTTCGCCAAAAATGAGTAAAACTCATTAAAATTACCCCCGAATCGTATTCGGAATCAAACGTTTATCCCTTACTCCGGATCGTATTCGGGATCAAACGTTTATCCCTTACTCCGGATATTATCCGGGTCCATACACCCTGCTGTCTACTCCTCACCGCTATTACGGCGAGCTTGATTACTTTTCCGCCCTATGCGCGCCGACGGTGAGCCGACGGTCAACCGACAGTCAGCCGACAGTCGAGACACCAATTAGCCCAAAAAATGACCGATTTTTTATGCGTTATAACTATATTATATATTTATATATAATATACATTTTAACACTTGTATTTTTTCATTTTCCCAACCATTTCCCAAGTCTAAAATTTGCATATGTCAAAAAAAAGCAGTACCTTTGTGCCCGATTTTAAGGTACTAACAATGATGAAAAAGATTTATTCGATACTCATTTTTATATTCTTGGGTGCGTTGGCACCTGTATTCGCGCAATATGATGCGCACCTCACAGGACACGTCCTTGACGAGAAAACAGGCGAACACCTGCCCTTTGTTAATATTCAAGTCAAAGGCACCAATATTGGCACCGTCACCGACGAAACGGGCCACTATCTGCTTAAAGATCTGCCTATTGGACGCCAAACGATCGTCTTCAGCTACGTTGGGTACGAGACACTCGAACTTCCCGTCACCATGGTCGAAGACAAGACCATAGAGCTCAAGGCGGTCATTCACGAAGCCGCCCAACAGCTCAACGGTGTCGTCGTAACGGCTAACCGTTATGCCACCAAACGCCAAGAAGCCGCTACGATAGTCAACGTCCTCTCGCCCAAGCTCTTTGAGACCACAGCTGTCTCCTGCGTAGCCGATGCCCTCAGCTTCCAACCGGGCTTACGCGTTGAGAACACCTGCTCCAACTGCGGCAAAACCGACCTCCGTATCAACGGCCTACAAGGACAATACACCCAGATACTAATGGACTCGCGTCCGGTCTTCTCGTCTATGGCTGCAGTCTATGGACTGGAACAACTTCCCTCGGCTATGATTGACCGCATAGAGGTGGTACGTGGTGGCGGATCGGCTATGTATGGCGCTAACGCGATCGCCGGAGTGGTCAATATAATCACCAAAGAGCCCGTGCGCAACTTCGTCAACATAGCCAACACTTCCAATGTCAACGAGCACGCAGGCTACGACATCAATACCGAGCTCAATGCCTCCGTCATGACCGACAACCGCAAGATAGGCGCCTATCTCTTTGCTTCTCACCGCACTCGTAGCGCTTATGATCGCGACCTCGATGGCTATAGCGAGTCCCCACAACTGCGTTCTACAACAGCAGGTACACGACTCTTCTTCAAGACATCCAGCTACAGCAAGCTAACGGCCGAGTATCACCATACCACAGACTTCCGCCGTGGTGGCAATAACAGCGACCAAGAGCCGCATAATGCCGATATAGCCGAGCAACTACGTCACAATATTGATGCCGGCTCATTGGCTTTTGACTGGTTCTCACCAGACAGCCGCCACTTTGTCTCTGCCTACGCAGCTGCACAGCACATCGGCCGCGAGAGTTACTTCGGTGCAGGACGCGACACGGCGGCCTACGGACGCAGCACAGACCTAACCGCCAACACCGGCTTGCAGTACCGCTTCTCCTATCCCTGCGGCCGAATGCACGGCGACCTCACCTTGGGAGCCGAATATACCTACAATGGCCTGCACGATCGTATGTTGGGCTACAACCGTGACATGCGACAAAACGTCCATGTTGTCGGTGCCTATGCCCAAAACGAGTGGAAGAACGACCAATGGAGCATACTCCTCGGAGCACGTCTGGAGAAGCACAACCTACTACGTTCCGTAGTGGTCAATCCGCGTGCTACTTTCCGTTATACTCCAATCGAAGGACTGGTCTTCCGTGCCGGATATAGCAGCGGTTACCGTGCGCCACAAGCCTACGACGAAGACCTCCATGTGGCTGCAGTAGGTGGCAACGTGTCGCTTATCACACTTGATCCCAACCTGCGCCCCGAATACTCGCATAGCGCCACACTTAGTGCCGACTGGTATAAGCGTTGGGGTAAATGGGAACTCAACCTCACAGCCGAAGGCTTCTACACCTATCTGCAAGACGTCTTCTTCCTTCGTGAGGACGGTTTGGATCCCGATGGCAACTTGCTCCTCACGCGTACCAATGCTCCCGGCGCTTGGGTAGGGGGCTTGAACCTCGAAGGCAAACTGGCCTATGGCCAGTGGTTCACCTTCCAGATGGGCTATACTTTTCAGCAGAGCCGCTATACCGAGGCACAACAGTGGAGCTCGGACGTAGCACCCCTGAAAAGGATGCTCCATACGCCTGACCACTATGCGTACATTCTCTTAGATGTGCAACCCGTCAAAGACTTCACGATCTCTGTCAACGGCAAAGCTACAGGCTCTATGATAGTGCCGCACCTCGCGGGCTATGTCCCTGCAGACGAGAATGTTACAACACCCGCTTTTTGGGACTTAGGCCTACGCCTCGCATATGACGTTCACCTCTACAAGCACTATTGTCTCGAGATCAGTTGTGGTGTCAAGAACGTGCTCGATCAGTTCCAACGTGATATCGACCAAGGCGAGAACCGCGATGCCAACTATATCTACGGACCATCCATCCCCCGAACCTACTTTGCCGGCCTCGCCCTCAAACTATAGCAGACAAACAATACCGTGAAAAAGACCTTGCTATACATAGGACTGCTGTTGTTTGCATTACCGTTAGCTGCGCAAACAGACCAACCGACCTCTGCGGCCGGCAAGGACTTCTATTTCACGCTCTTTGACCACTGGAACTTGAACGGAAACACGGACGTACAATCCGTCAAGTTCTGCGGTATAACCATCTGTACAATAGAAGATGGAGATATAACCTTTTCTGTCCCGACCAAAACAGGAGATACACATTTTCATTTCGATGAGTATAATAACTTAGCTACAGGTCTGAAAAATGTAGACGACGCAGTCCTTAAGGGCGTACATATTCACTCCACAGCCAACTGTTATATCCACGCTTGGGTACACGGACCCACCGCTGGCGATGAGACCATGATCCTGCCCAAACATCTGCTGGGCAAACAATACATGCTGCAAGGTATTCAGGGCGCACTCGTTCCGGATACCGAAGACAATCCTGTTCCAACCTATTCCCAGTTTACCATCGTCGGCACAGAAAATAACACCAGCGTCGTCGTTACACCGCGCGTCCAACTACGTTGCGTCACAAACGGTCAAGTGATTCAGCCACACCAATCTGCCTCGTTCACCATACAAGAGAACGACGTACTGCTTTTTCAACCCGAAGACTACACCCAAGATATCTCCGGTACACTCGTCGAATCTGACCGAGTGGTGGCTGTTTTCCAAGGCAATAACATCACGCGTATTTATTCCGGCGAAAACGGACCAGACTTTGTCTGGGAACAGGCATTACCTACCGACACTTGGGGCAAAGAGTTCATCATCCCCAAGAGTGCAGCGCTGCAGTTTAATATCCCGAAATTCACCGCTTTATACGACAACACTGAAGTCTATTGTAAAGTCACCGGCACGATGATGCTTGTGGCTACACTCCAAGCAGGCGAATCCTATGCACGTGTCTTTGATACCGGTTCGTCCGGTACGTTAGAAGCTCTGCATGTATGGACGACCAAACCCGTATGTTGCCACCTCTTTCTCACCGGCAACGCCCGAAACAACGGCAAAGGTGATCCCGCTATGACTTTGATTACACCGGTAGACAACATGGCTACCGATACACGGTGGATGTTAGAGCAAGTGGACGATAATATGCCTTATGGATTCTCTTTGCTTGTCACGACGCGAGAGGAAGATGAAGACAAAGTCAAATACAATAATATTCCTTTATCTGCTTTACAACCTGACGGAGAATCTATACGACGTATCGTAACGGACGGTTTTGTAACCTACGAGTTGGGTATCTCCGCCTATATGGCCAGCAAGATAGCCGCAGAGGACGGCGCCGGATTCAGCGCCTATATCCGGCGTATCGGCAAAACGACTGAAGCCTCGGCATTCAATATCTCCAGACCCTTCAAAATGCCGCCTCCGGAGCCTTGTATAGACGGTTCGCTTATCTTCCGCGAGGACTTTGGTGGCAACGATCCTTTCGATCCGCCGATCAGCAACCAAAAGGTCCAACGAACAGCTTATACCCAGATCTACGACACCCTCTCCGGCATGGAAGATGGACACTACCTGGTCAGCAAAAGCGGCTACCACAACGGCGGTAGTTGGTATCATATGTGTGACCATACACACCCGAACGACTACACGCGCGGATATATGATGGAGATAGATGGATCGCGTGGCGACAAGATAGTCTATAGCCATCCCGTCGAAAACCTGTGCCCGGGCGCCAAAATGAGTTTCTCGGCCTACGTCGCCAATATAACAACGCCTACTGCATTCCTCAACCAGCAACACAACTGGAAGTATGCCTATCCACAACTAACCTTTGAGGTCATCAATCCATCCGACTATACCGTCATAGCACGATATAAGACCGATTCCATCGGGCACGATTGGACCTATTATGGTGCACCGGACGAATGGGAACACTCCGCCGAATGGCAACTAATGGGTGTCAACTTCACCGTGCCGGAAGACCTTGAGAAAGTAGAACTGCGTATCACCAACAACTCACCACGCCAATACTATACAGGCAATGATTTTGCCATCGATGACATCGAGTTACATATATGCGCCCCGCCGGTCATCATTCATGTGCCGGATACGGTATCACTCAAAGACCTTGCGACGATGACAAGCGAGTTCTCCAACGACAATTCGCTCACCGAACCGCTTGAATACCAGTGGTTCTTCTCGGACGACAGCCTCACGTTTACACCCATCCCCGGTGCTACCAAACAAGACTGGTCCGTCACTATTACCGACAATACCTACACCGGATGGTATCGCCTCGGCATATATAGCGCCGGACAGCGTAATACAGGATGTGGCATACTCAGCGACCCGCAGAAGATGTATGTCCTCACTCCTGATATGTGTCCCGATGGCCGACTCTTGTTCCGCGAGGACTTTGGCGGCAATGATCCCGAAGACCCGATAGTAAGCTACAATACTGTCTCCGGAATGAGTAGTGCCTATCAGCAGATCTACGATACCGCAACTTGCCGCTCCGGACAATCTGACTGTCAAGGGATGCGTTCCGGAGCCTATCTTGTTACCAAACGCGGTTACCGCAACTCGACCTATACCGACTATTCGTGCTGGCACATTATGGACGACCATACACATTTTGGCGATACCACACGCGGATACTTCCTTGAAGTGGACGGTAAAGGCGGCAAGGATGCATTCTATTCGACGATCATAGACAGCCTGTGCGAAGGCTCAACCCTCTCTTTCTCTGCCTATGTGGCCAATATCACCACAGCCGGACAGTACGACGGTTGGCGGAGTAGGGGATACGTCCACCCCAAGATGACATTCATTATCACAGATCCGCAGACCGGCACTATCCTCGCACAGCAGAATACCGACACTATAGCGCACGACTGGAGCCTGCGAAATGTATCGGGAGCATGGCAGTACTCCGCGCATTGGCAATTAGTAGGTATGCGTTTTACTGTGCCGCAAGGCATCGACCGCGTACAACTGTCCATCGTCAATAATGTCACCAACAATACTACCGGCAATGATTTCGCACTCGATGACATCGAAGTGCGTCTCTGTATGCCACCCCTCACTATCCAAGGACCGGATACCGTTTGTGTCGACACCAAAAACACCCTCTATGCCCGTTTTGAGAATGATGGCACACTTCCCGAACCACTCGAATACCAGTGGTATTTCTCTGCCGACAGCCTCACATGGGAGCCGATCCTATTAGACGGCAACACATCAGAACTCAAACTCAAAGCCAAACCGCGTCATACAGGCTGGTATCGCGTTGTGGCCTCCGGAGCGGGGAACATTACCAATCCTAATTGCTGCGCCATCAGCGAGCCGTTCTGGTTCTATGTCATCGAAGACTGCCCGCCGATCCTCTGTCCTGAAGGCATACTCATCTACCACGAGCAACCCGATTCCTCTACCTCGCCCTATCAAACAACTATTCAAGGACTCTGCACCGACATGGACCTCTCATTTATAGCCTATGTGACCGGTATATCAGAACTCAGTCCACGCTTACTGTTGATGCTTAGAGATACAGCCACAGGACGCGAACTCGGCATGTATGACACGGGCGATATACCGGCTGACGGGCAGCCTCATCCGGTGGGTATAAACCTAACTGTTCCGGAGAATATATCCGAGGTTGAACTCATCATTCGCAACAACGCAGTTGGGGTCACAGAAGACGACTACCGTATTGATGCCATCGAGGCACGCCTGTGTTTGGAGCCTATCTCAATCAAGAGCACCAATCCTGTATGCCGCAAACATGCGCATACACTCGAAGCCTTATACGATAACTACGATATCCTGCAATCACCGGAGTACCAATGGGAATATTCCAGTGACAGCGTACTATGGACAGCCATTCAGACTAGTCAAGAGAAAACCTATACTATTGATACAGTGCATCGTACGGATGAAGGATGGTACCGCGTAATAGTCGCCAATACAGGCAACACAGATAAGCCTAACTGCCGTTCAGTAAGCGAGCCGTTCCACCTGCTGACTACCTATTGTAACACCGCAGTGGATCAGTACAAAGACACTACAGCCTGCGATACCTTATTGCCTATCACATGGCGTGGACACGAGTGGCGGATAGATAGCACACTCGTGGATACACTGCGCGACATCGACATAGACGACAGCGTCTATGTTCACAAGACCTTGCAGACAATCATCTGTTGCCCTGAGATACTCCGTTATCGTCTTGACTCTGCCGTTTGCGACACCCTCTTGCCGTTCCCGTGGGCGTTCATCGACACAATACCAATCTTCTCCGATCCCGGAACACAAGATATAGCCTATACCCACACCAAATGGCACAAGTGTATCGGCGAGATCTACACATTGGCCTTGGATACCTTCCATTGTGAACGCCTCTATCCGATCCTTGTCAATAAATACAACTGGCAACTACTGCTCGATAACATCGCCTTGCGGCGTTTCTTCCCGGAACGTACGCCGGTAGCATATAGGTGGTACAAAAACGAACGAGCTATCGAGGGCGCGGACCAAGATGACTACTCAGAACAAAACATCTTACATGGTATCTTCCAACTGCGTGTGCGTTTGGATGACGACCTGTATGTGTGGTCCAATATCTTAGAGATTCTTGATACGCCGGCACAGCAACCGGTTCGTATCCGGGTCTATAACAGCCGAGGGTGGCTCATAGACGAGCAAACCATAGAAGAAGGCGTGTTTAGGCCAACGCTGCCGTCAGGCATCTATCTGATTCAGTATCAACAGTCCGACCATGTTTGGACCGAAAAAATCCTTGTTCCATGATTCGCTCTCGTATAGTCATAATAGCTCTTCTACTGTCAGCCGCAATACAAGCGCAGCACTATATGGAAGTCGGTCTTAAAGCCGGCCTGGCAGGCTGGAGTGGGCACACCAATTATGTGCAACCCATGCCTGATCTGCATGCGGGATTGGATATCGCCTATACCTACCACTCACCCCAAGGCTTAGGCTACCGCGTAGGACTGACTCTTGACCGCCATCAGGCTGCCTTTGGCAAAAACAACTATGAAGACTCATACCAAACGATTGACGTCGATAAACAACTGATGCAAATAGACTATACCATCGGCCGTCTCAAGGAGAGTTATGCTATATGGTCTGTAGGTGTTCCCGTTCAATTATCCTTTACTTGGGAACGGTTCAGCCTATACGCAGGCCCTAAAATCGTCTTTCCGTTCTCAGCCTCATGGCAAGAGGCCGCTTCTAATGCAGCCCTTTCGGTCTATTATCCGGAATACGACAACCGCATATACGACTCTTATCCGTTGGCAGCTTCGCCCGATTTCACCGAACAAGCAGAAGGCAAACTGTCAATGCCGAAGATGCAATGGTGGCTATCTGCAGAGTTGAACTATTCAATTCCGCTTGAGATCCCCTCTCGACGTGTATATTCCTTCCTGACCATCGGTGCATATTTTGACTACTCGTTCTCGCCGTGGCCCTTCGAGAAAACAGACACACGATCACTCATTATGCTCACAGACACCCGTGACGGATTCCCCTTACAACGAACGCTTGCACCTGTGATGAGCAGTAACCGTCAACAACAAGCGCTCGTAGATCGTGCACAACTATTCGATGTCGGCATACGTGTAGCGTACGCCATCTCACCCTTCCAGCCCCTTAAGCGTAATGCCTCCAATTGCCATTGTTGGTAAAGGGTATATCATCATTTTCTGATGATATTGGCTGCAATTTTGCAAAATTATTTGCATATGTGGCATATTTTTTGTACCTTTGCAGGCGGATAAGGAAAATGAAATACCATATGCAAAGAAAGTATATTTTTTATATAGCTATTGTTGCTTTCTTGACAAGTAGCATAACAACGCCGACGTATGCACAGAAGAGTGGGGCCAAGAAACCTTTTACCGTAGTTATTGATGCCGGTCACGGAGGCAAAGACCCCGGTGCCATCGGCAAAATCTTAAGAGAGAAAGATCTCAACCTCACGGTCGCAATGCTGACCGGTAAAATGATCAAAGAGAAATATCCGGAAGTCAACGTCGTCTATACGCGCCAAACGGATATCTTCCTTCCCCTCCAAGAGCGTGCTAATATAGTCAACCGCAACAATGCCAACTTGTTCATCTGTATCCATACCAACGCCTCTTCCGGTGCCGCAGCTCGTGGCGCTGAGACCTATGTGCTCGGTACAGAGAAAATGTCTACAAACCTGGATGTAGCGATGCGTGAGAACTCGGTTATCCAACTCGAGGCTGACTACCAAACCAACTACCAGGGCTTCGATCCGCGTTCCGTGGACTCGTATATCATGTTCGAACTGATGCAGAACAACTATATGGACCAGTCGCTCAAGTATGCCGAGAACGTCCAGAAACAGATAGTGAGCAAGCTGCCTATCCCTAACCGTGGTGTGCGCCAAGCCGCCTTCTGGGTGCTGCTTAAATCCGCTTGCCCGAGTGTGCTCTTCGAGATGGGCTTTATCTCCAATCCGGAAGAAGAGCGCTATCTGGCCAACTCTGAAAACCAGGCGACTATAGCGCGCGCCCTGTGCGATGCGTTCACCAATTTCTACAAGCCTGCCGCCAAACCAGAATCACCGGTCATCGAACAGCCGCAAGACTCTGTGCCGCAGACGGCCCAAACTGCACCCGCAGAACTCCCGCAGATCAAATATGGCGTCCAAATATGTGCATCCAAAACACCGCTCAAGGCCAATGATCCGCGATTCAAAGGCCAAGAGACCAAACATTTCCATGTCAACGGCTGGTATAAGTACTATATCGGAGAATATACTTCCGAGAAAGATGCCATGACTCGCATGAAGGAACTCAAAAAACTCTTCCCCGATTGCTGGGTAGTTACCATCAAGTAAAAACATCACGCACTAAACATACACAACAGATATGAAATATCAACGCGAAATCAAAGTCGGAGTACTGGCTATCATATGCCTCTTCTTGCTCTTCTTCGGATTCAATTTCCTCAAAGGAGTCAATATCTTCTCCTCTACATATAGTTTCAAGGGCAAGTTTGTCCGTGCTAACGGCCTCGAAGAACAGGCTGCCGTCTATATCAAAGGCTACAAAGTAGGCCAAGTGGAGGATATAGAGTACGATTTTACGGCAGACAGCTCGTTCCTCGTTACTATCTCCATTCACCACGACATCGATCTGCCTAAAGGCACACAAATGGTGCTCATCCAGGACGGACTGATGGGAGGCGGAGCGATCGAACTGCGTGTGCCGGCCGGTACCTATGACGACCTCTACGCCTCAGGCAGTATGCTGCCCACAGCTATCGAACCGGGACTGGTGGATCAACTGCAGAACGATCTGCTGGCTAAACTGTCATCGGCCGTCTCCGGCGCAGACACCCTCATAGCCAATGTCAATGCACAATTGGCGGACAACCACCTCTACAATGCACTCGCCAACGTAGACCAAGTATCAGCCGATCTGACCAATGTCTCCAAGGATGCCAAACAAATGATGGCGACCGACGTGCCACACCTGATGCATAGCGCACAAAACACCGTGGATGGACTCAAAGGTTCGGTCAACGATATCAACCACTTCACCCGCCAACTCGATCGCGTCGATCTGCCGGCTACAATCGCCCGTGTAGACACAACCCTGGAGCACGTGGACGGAGCAGTATCACAGATAGATGGCCTCATAAGTGATGTCCGCTCTACCGATGGCACAATTGGCAATCTCATCTACTCGCGTACACTATACAACGATATAGATAGTACCGTGGTCTCGGCAGACTCCTTACTACGCGACCTCAAGGCTAACCCCAAACGGTACGTACATTTCTCGCTGTTTGGACCTAGAGAAAAGAAGAAGAAGTAATACTATGAAATATTTTCTTGCAATCATTGGCGGCGGACCTGCAGGATACACCGCTGCCGAAAAGGCTTCCAAAGCCGGCAAAGATGTGATCCTGTTTGAGCAAAACGCTGTTGGTGGTACATGCCTCAACGTGGGTTGTATCCCTACCAAGTCGCTCCTGTACGGTGCCAAGCAGTACTACAATGCTACCCATGCACAGAAATACGGCGTTACCGCAGAGAACGTGGCCTTCGACTTCGCTGCCATGCAGAAACGTAAGACCATCGTAGTGCGCAAACTCGTAGCAGGTATCAAACAGCGTCTCAACAACGAACATTGTACACTCGTCTCCGGCTTTGCCCAAGTGGAGAATCGTACCGATGAAATGGTCACAATCTCCTGTAATGGCGAGATCTACGAAGCCGAGAACCTCATGATCTGTACAGGTTCTACCAACTTCGTACCACCTATCCCAGGCATCCAGGATAATCCTGCCGTCTGGGATAGTACCGACGCATTGGCTGCTACCGAACTGCCTAAATCGATCATTATTGTTGGAGGAGGTGTCATCGGTATGGAGTTTGCCACCCTATATCACGAACTCGGCGTCCCTGTTACAGTCATTGAAGCGCTGCCTACCATTCTGCCCAACTTAGACCAAGAAGTGGTAGCTGTACTTGCAGACAAATACAAGAAGGCAGGTATCAACATCCTCACGTCCACCAAGGTAGAATCTATTGATGGAGGTAAAGTGACCGCCAATGGCGAAGTTTACGAGGCAGAGAAGATATTGATAAGTGTAGGCAGACGAGCCAACCTAAAAGGCTTAGAGGCCCTCAATGACCTCGAACTAAACCGTGGAGCAATCATTATTGACGATTTTGGCAAAACCAACCTTCCTAATGTCTATGCTTGCGGCGATGTTACCGGCAAGATCATGTTGGCCCATGTTGCTTCTCGTCAGGCTGAAGTGGCTGTGGGACGAATGCTCAAACAGATCCCACTTCAGCGCATCGCCTACAACGCCATACCATCTGTTGTCTATACCAACCCCGAGATCGCTTCCGTAGGAATGACTGAGCAACAAGTGCGTGATTTCTATACCGAGATGGAAGGAGAGGCCGGACTGGCCAAGGCGGGTGGAGTAGAGCACTTCTACGAAGTCAAAAAGCTGCCAATGACCTTCTCCGGACGCTTTATGGCAGAGAATGAAGGCGAGACAGGACTCTGCAAAATGATTGTAGATAGCCGTCAGCATACAATCTTAGGCGTGCATATGATCGGTAACCCCTGTTCCGAGTTTATCGGCGCTGCCAGTGTGGCTGTACGTATGGGCTATACAGTCCCTGAACTGGAGCAAGTGATTTTCCCGCATCCTACAGTGAGCGAGATCCTGCACGAGGTCTTGTAAAGCGAAAAGAAAATAGGTGAATAAGCGTATTCTGCAATTAGCCATACCCAGTATTCTGGCCAATATCACCATACCGCTTGTCGGTGTGGTCGATACCGCCATTGTCGGGCATATATCCGATGCATCGGCCATCGGAGGTATCGCTATTGGTACTATGCTTTTCGACCTGCTATACTGGAACTTCGGCTTTCTGCGTATAGGTACCAGCGGAATGACGGCGCAAGCCTTAGGACGGGGGGATTCCAAAGAGTGCGCCAAACTACTCACCCAAAGTCTTGGTATTGTAGCTGTTGCTACACTGGCTATCTGGCTGCTACAATGGCTGTTCGTCACCTTGGCCTTAGCCTGCGTGCCTTGTTCGCCCGAGGTAGCTCAGTTTGCACGGCAGTATTTCTTTATCCGTATATGGGCCGCTCCCGCTACACTGAGCATCTTTGCACTCAAAGGATGGCTCATTGGTATGCAAAACACAATCTCACCTATGGCGATCGATATAGTGGTCAATGTCGTCAATATGGTGGTTAGTTACGTGCTGGCCGTATATAGCCCGTTGGGCCCTATGGGAGTGGCTTACGGAACGCTGGTAGCACAGTACACGGGATTGATACTGGGTATCATACTCTTGGTGTGGCACTATCGTGACATTCTGCGAGGCACACCGGTAATGGCCGTACTGCGCGACTTTTCATCCATGAGACGCTTGCTGGTGTTGAACGGCAATCTGTTTATCCGCAGTCTATGCTTCATGGTGGTCTATGTCGGCTTTACGTCCTTAGCCAGCCGTTATGGCGATACCGAACTGGCCGTGAGTGCGATCTTGATGAAACTGTTTATGCTCTTCTCCTATTTTGTGGATGGTTTTGCCTACGCCGGAGAAGCGTTGGTTGGGAAAGCCTATGGCGAGATTCAGATATCGGACAATATAGATCACCAGAAATCCGAACTATCCAAGATTGTACGCCTGCTCTTCGAATGGAGTATAGGTGTCGGAGTGCTGTTTACGATTGTCTATGCTATCTGGGGAAACGAATGTATCGCCCTAATCACTTCAGACCAAACAGTATTGGCACATGCGGTGCCATATATCGGCTGGCTGATTGCTATGCCTATCGTCAGTACATTGGCCTTTATGTGGGACGGCGTCTATGTGGGCGCTACAGCAGGCCTGCAGATCCGTAACTCAATGATCTGGGCAGCCCTTAGTTTTGTGGCATGCTATCTGGCCACTTATTCCTGGGCCGGCGTCCAATCCATCTATATCGCCTATTTCGCCCATCTCGTCGCACGAGTAGTCTATTTGACTATCCAGTGGCGTCCCTTAACCCAAAAGATCGCATAACGGCGGAGAATCCAGACCGGACTGCAGAGAGAATTGGGCACAAAAAAAGAGGTCGTTTGACCTCTTCTTTTCGTGGGCGTTTACGGATTCGAACCGCAGACCCTCTGCTTGTAAGGCAGATGCTCTAAACCAGCTGAGCTAAACGCCCTCTTTTTCAAAAGCGATTAATTTAATCGTTTTTTTCGAGAATCACTCTCTCGATTCAAAAGCGAGTGCAAAGGTACTGCTTTTTTTTGACATACGCAAATTTTTTCACACTTTTTTTTCAAAAAAATGCATTTTATACCATTTTTTGGCTTCCAAAGGGCGAAAAAGAACCCAAATAAGGGTAGAAACAGCCATTCCTACTACCAAACCGGCCAAAACATCGGCCGTGAAATGTTGACTCAGATAGATACGACTATATCCGCCCAAAGCGGCAAGTGCAAATAGCAGAATCTGAACCAGAGAACCAGGTATCCTGGATATCTTAGGGTTACTGGTCAGCAAAATACACGCCACAAAAGCCAAAGCAAAAAAACTGGTTGTATGTCCGGATGGGAACGAATACCAGTGGTTCATGCGTACTCCTTCCACCAACGGCAGTTGTATATCCGGCAAATGTTGCGCAAACCATGTAACCGGTCGTGGTGCATTGATTATATGTTTGAATAGCTGCGTTGTCAACGCTGTTCCTGCCATACACGCCGAAGCCATAACACCGTCTCCTACACGTCCGAAGAGCAAAAGCAGTACGCACACAACATATGGAAACCATTCCGCCACGGTGGTATAATACGTATAGAATATATCGCGCGCGGGCGTATGACGATCACAGAGCCACAAATGCAGCTCTCCCTTAGGCACCAAAACGAGCGCTAAGCCCATACTCAAAGCGAGTAGTAGGCTTAGCGCGATAAAGATACTATTTTGTCGAAACAACGACTTCATTATTGTACACGTACTCCGTACGAGTTGTAGATGTGTCCGTCACGCTCAATATAGAGGTGTTGGTCAATCAGTGTCTTGCGTACAGCAGGAGCATTGTTCTGCTCTACGGTATAGTCATCCACATGATCGATCACTTTCTCACACGAAGGCATCACTATGCCATCAGCACGTGTCAATACTACATAATAGGTATCATTCAGCACGAATGGCTCTGCTGAGTGATAAACAGATCCTGTCGCACCCACAATCGGCTCGCCATTATGATACCACTGGTAGCCCGTGAAGTTATAACCCGTGTTGTTGTATACTGCCAATACGTTGTTGAACTTATATGCAAACACAGACGCCGGATAGTAAACTGTCAGGTTGATAGGGAAGGTCAGAGTGCGCTCACAGATAGTGTCCTCTACCGTGATCTGAGCATTGTAGATACCCGGTATCAGTTGATCGGTCGGCAGCGATATCACGCCTGCGTTAGGCGTCACAATCGCATTGGTCGTACCGCAAATAAAGTGGGTCTCTCCGATATCACCCTTGTTGTAGATATACGGGATATCAAACAAGTCACCCGGACAAATATGCTGGTTGTCTGCATTATTCGGGATCTCCATATCCAGACAGGTAATGATGCGCAGGTGGCATGTGATAGTAGAGTCACATCCCGATGCATTAGCCTTAGGCAGCGTCCATGTCACGTCTTGCGAACGATCATAAGTCACGCCGTTGAGCGTATAACTGTCTTGTGCTACATGGTTGTACTCAGAGCTGGACTCAACACCATATTCTACCAATGTGATTACTACAGAGTCACAATTATACTCCTTGGTGACTATACGAGACATCTCGCCGGTATATCCCTCTGCTTGACATTCAAAGCTGCGATGATAGATCGTATCCGGACGCGTTACATAGAACGAGAAATGAACCTTACCCAGGTAATTGTTGCTCTGATCGGTACATACTTGACGGCCATACAACTCTGCTGCTACGTCATACCAACCCGGTACATCGTAGATATGGCTTGTCTGAGGCTCGCCTTGATACTCTGTTGTACCGTCACCGAAGTCCCAGTTCACTTGACTGATCTCATCCGTTCCTACTCTGGCGTCAAACTGGATCTCACTACCTTCACAATAAGTAGTATTGCTGATATAGCCGTCCGTATAGGTTTCGCCATTGACGTTCACACCTTGCTCTACAGCAGCCGAACCTGCCGAATATGCATAGGACTCGTCATCGCCGTTACCATATACTGTAGCAATAAAGCCCTTAGGGTTGGACAGGCGGAAGACGTTGTACTTATCTGTACTAGCCGTACCAATCTTAGCGCGTGCGTATGAGTACGCAGGATTGCCTGGAACGGGTTGCCAAACCAACAAGTTGGTCTTATCCAATGTATTGACTCCAAACATAGCTGTCAGCTTGGTGTCATTACATGTAGCGGTCTCTGTTACTACATTCAGGAAGTGGTCCTTAGTCTTACTTGTATAACAGGTACCGAAAGTGATCTGACCGATCTTCTGCTGAATAGGGGATACCCATACAGACGACGGGTCACCCTGACCACTGACAATCTCACTGCCGGAACTTCCTGCATACGAGTTACCGGTGTCATAGCTGAATACAGCACAAGGACAGCTTGTCTCTATATACGCAGCGTCAGCCGTCACAACAAGGTCAATCGGTTTGGTGCCGGGATTCTTGCCATTTGGGTCACTAGGACCTTGCAACATGATATAGTAGGTCTCGCCCTCGTTGATGATCGCTTGCGTATAGCCGTCTACCTTGATCTCTGTGCCGCGTTGTGTAGCGGTGATACCGATCAAGTTACCATTCTTCTCCAGCGAGCGGGTAACAATAAACTGCGTACCCCAATACTCAACCGGCATAGCTTGCTCAAACAAACAGTCACGGGCTGCAATATTTGTCGGTATATTGGTCAGAGGTATACCGTTAAATACCGCTATCTTCTTGCCGTTCCTAGCGATAATATGCGTACCACTCAGCTGTTTATCGGCTTGACTCATCACGTAGTAGGTCTGTCCTTTCTGGAGTGTGATCGTATACAGCGAACTGTGATTGTCATAGGTGGTACCATTAGGGATAATATCCACTTTTGTATTATCCTCTGTTGCCAAAATAGTGATCATAGACACCGTATTGGAGAAATCACTTTTGACAATCGGCCAATAGTCCTGGGTGTAATACTCACTACCGATAGCGGTGACAGGCAAAATGTTGGCGGCATCCATCGAGTTGGTCGAACTCAGGATCACATATACCGACACCTCTTCGGTAGCGGTGATATGCAGTCCATAGTTGTTGGTAGCGCCAACTAGATTGCTCACAGTACTGGCATTGTTCGCATCCACAGGATACCATTTGCTGGCATCCATCGGCACTTTGATCAAACCTTGAGTCGGATCAGTCTGCGAAGTTGTGCCATTACCAAACTCGTTCCATGAACCTGCAGCCACTTTTTGGGTGATGTTGATCGCATTGTTCACGCCGCCTTCGATATGCACTTCACATGCTTTCTCTGCTGAAACAGCGATGTACGGCGTAGCGGTTGCTTTGTTAGGCGAGCACACAATGGTCGAACTTACCCAGAACTCTTTGCCTTGCGTCGAAGACTGTCCCCATACAGGAGCAGACATCCAGGCAAATAGTGCTACAAGCAATAATGATTGAATTTGCTTTTTCATATATTCTGTTGTATTTGATTCTTACAAAATATGTATCTCAACACGGCGGTTGTTCTGACGACCTTCTTCGGTGTCGTTGGTGTCGATAGGCTCTGTCTCACCGCGTCCTTCAGCCTCCAGACGCTCCGGAGCGATACCACGCTTGATCAGGTCTTTCATCACAGCCTCTGCACGGCCTTCAGACAACTTCTGGTTAGCCTCGTCTTTACCTACACTATCAGTGTGACCTACGATCTTGATGCGTACATTCGGATGGCTCTCCAAGAAGTTATACAATCCGTTCAATTCAGGCTCCGACATCGGCAGGATCTTGGTCTTGTTGGTAGCAAAGAACATGTTCTTGAGGATGATTACCTCCTGTTTGATAGGTATCAAGTCAATATGCATGCTGTCGCCCAAGTTGCTTACGATGCCATTATACGGCTCGTAGCCGAACTGCTCAATATGGATAGAGTAGGCTACACTGTCAGCCAAACGCTCGCTGCTGGCTCCATTCACCGAGTCAGTAGTCAGCGTGTAGCGGTTCTCGTCCGTGCCACGCTTACGCAGTTTGACATCTGCTATCAAAGGCATTCCGGTCTCCTTGTCCGATACCGTCACACGGAAGAACGGCTTCTCCTCCAGATAGATAGCCACCGGCAAATGACCAAATGTATCTACCGTGTAGATCGTTGTGTTGGACTTGTAGTTCTCAGCACTTGCCAAGATCGAGTAGTTGCCGAACTTAGACTTCTGCTTCATGTCACCCTTAGCCAGTTTCTTGTTGCGTACCAACGCTTTCTCAGTCTGTACATCCGAGATGGTGATGACTGCATTTGGAATAGGCTCGTGGGTCTTGCTATCCAATACTTGGATATCGGCATAAGACGAAGGTGTCTCTGGCATTCTTCCCGGCACTTGGAACTGGATGGCAAAACGTACACCGACAAACAAGGTGTTCAACTTAGTACCCTCCATACCTAGCATCGTGTTGGTGCGCTGGATCTGATAGTCATTAGTTGCAACCTCTACCGGTCTGGCAGTTGCAGTCGCATTGGTGTTCAGTATACCATACTCGGCAAACAGACCCATCTTATAGTGCACATACTCACGCCCAAACGGTTGACGCTCACCTTCTTTGACTTTCTTTTTCTTCTTGTCTTTAGGATCGGCATCGCGGTGTAACCACTCGTCCAGATCCAAACCTATCTCAGCGCACAAGCGTACGTCCGGTTGCTTGAACGAAATAGGATGTTGATCCTTGGTCTGAGCAGGGATATCAAAAATACCCAAACCGTAAGGCTCCAACAGCGCCGGATCATCTACAGTGATGTCGTATTGTCCCTTCTGGCTGTAGTTGCCTAACGGGAATCCGTAACAAACCTTACCTCCAAGCAGGAAGTAGAACTTGTCGAATTGGGCACCGAACATCAATGGTACACCTACATAGCCTGCGTTGCGTGTCTCACGCATGTTATCGAACAAGTAGTTGTATTTGGCACCATAGTTAGCCTCCGTACGATCCATATTGAATGCGTACGCAGAGGTCGAATTCAGGAAGTCGAAATCAATACCGGTCTCAAAGCGGAAGGCCTTGTACTCCAACTCGTATCCTACACGCAGACCTGCGCCGGCGCCGCCCTTGAGCGAACGATACGCATAGTCGTTACCCAGTTGCTGGCCTTGGTTGATAGCGCCCCATTGACCTACAGCCTGTTGATCCATCAATGCTGCATAGCCAACACGCGGACTGATATTGAACAGGTGTTTGGCTTGCTCTTTCTGGCTGCGTGCCCAGCGACGTGCTATAGCCTCCTCGCGTGCTGCCTCTTCCTGCTCACGTTTCTCTGCTTCTTTGAGTCGAGCTTCATTCAGACGTTGACGCTCAACCTCTTTCTTAGCAGCCTCTTTTTGCTGTTGTTCTTGCTTCTTGGCAGCTTCTTTTTGCTGTTTAGCTCTGGCCTCCGCGGCAGCCTCTTGCTTCTTAGCGCGCTCTTTCTCTACCTGCTGGCGACGCTTCTCGGCTTCGGCTTTCTTCTTATCAGCCTCTTTTTGTTTGGCAGCTTGCTGTTTCTCTTTCTCTTTTTGTTTCTTTGCTTTCTCTTTCTCCTTTTGAGCCTGTGCTTTGGCTTTGGCCTTGTCCTTGTCGTTCGGAGCAGCTGCAGTCATAGAGGTAGCTGCAGAACTCGTCATAGCCATTGTCGGCATAGCGAGACTAAACAGGAAAGCGGCTAATACGAAAATATAGATATGCTTTTTCATTGTTCTTTTCTCCTATGCTAATGGTTACTGAATATTGAATTTAAAGTTACGGCTCTTCTTGCCTGTCCTCACACGCAAGAGATAGAATCCTTTATCTTTCGGCGTATCGATCGTGCAACCGCCGTTCGGGATGTTGAAGGTCAACTCCTGATAGATCTGACCACTTGACGTGATCCATTGTGCGGTGCACTCGATGTCCTTGGTCGTGTCGTAGGTAGCATTGACAAAGATCTTGTCGCCGTGCAGTATCTGATAAGCGGTGATCTGTCCTTCGTCCTGAACAAACTGACGCTGGTCTCCGTTCTCGTCAAATGCTTTGGCACAAGCGCAGGTCTTTACCTCGTTGCTCTTGCCCTTGTTGATCGTAAAGCATACATAGTATGCGTCGTTGATGTTACCTCCGTAGGGCAGATCGTACGAGTTGAGGTTTGCCGATACCTGGCCATCAATAGCGGTGCTATCCGAAGTGCGATACCATTGGAAATCACTCAGTTCTTTGCCGTCAAACTTCTCGGCCAACAGACCTAAGACATTGTCATAGCGCTGTACAATCACATCGTTGTCGAAGTTGATCATAAAGTGCAACGTGGTATCTGCGCCGCCACAATCGGAACGAATCACTAAGTGTATACCATACTCGGTATCCGGTTTAGCTGTCTTAGGAATAGATATCTGGAAATAAGCATCCTCCACTTTGAGCATCGACTCGTCAAAGCCGTCCGTTTTGGCTGCTTGGTCAAACTCAATCGTTACATTCTCACCATACAGGTTCACTTTACCCTCGTTGGTGTACGGGATGCGTCCTACATACTCCTTGCCGTCCTCGGGGCAGGGTATATCCGGCGTACCGATCGTGAACTCATAGCGTCCGATAGTTACTCGAATAGGAATACTATCTACTGCATTTTGACCGGCGCACAGGTTGCTGCTCTTACGATAGATCAGCACATACGCGTTGTATGTACCGGAATTGGGGTAGTAGTGCGGTACGGAGTCCTTATTGGTCAGGTCGCTTGTGCCGTCACCGAAGTACCACTCAATCTTCTCGTACTCGTAGTCAGGGTGGCACGCAAACTTGATCGTGTCCTCGCCACAAAGGGTGTTGTCACTTTCCGGGGTGAAGATCTGTCCGTTGATCGTGATATATTGTGTCAGCGGTTTGGTTGCACCTCCGGCCGAATAGCCATAGGACTCGTTGCTGGTAAAACCATACACGTGCGCAATGAAGTTCGATCCTTCGCTCTTCAAGGTGTGCGAGGTAGCTGTGCTACCCAACGATATCTGTGCGTAGTAATAGTTGTTCGAACCGTTAACCGGTTGGAAGTCATTCTCTATATATGCGCCATCCAGTTTCATCAGGGCCGGTTGGTCAGTCACCACATTCACATAGTGAGCGGTTGTACCGTTCTTACTTGCATAGGTAGCAAACGTCACCTGGTCAATCTGCTGCTCAATTGGGTTGATCCACAGCATAGCCGGGTCACCGCTGGAGTTCTTGTCGCCGTGATACTGCTGCGAAACCATAAACAGGTGCACAGCACACGGACACGAGGTGTTCACTAGGCAACTTCCGCTTTGAGCATATGCGCCATTTGTACCGATCTCAAACTCCCAATAACGTTTCGGATTGGTCGCAAAATCAAAGGTATATACCAAGTTGCCGTTGATACGTACTTCTGTGCCATCATTCAGTGCCAGCACACGAATCTTATCCGCAGGACGACTGGCCGAAGCGGTCAGCACGAAGGTGTTGCCCCAATACTGGGTAGGCATAGCTTGCGAGAAAATATGGTCACGTTGCTTCACCTGATACGGGATATTGGTGTGCGGACAGCCCTGGAATACGGCTATCTTCTTGCCATTACGTGCCTTGACATAGGTACCGGACAAATCACCCGGCGTATTATCCTTCTTGCCCGTCCAAACGTACCACACTTGCCCTTTCTTCAGTACCGGAGAATGCAAAGTATCACCCGGCTGGAACTGTGCCAATGCCAATTGCTCTTCCGACATACCCACGCCTTGCGAGAAAGCATATGCCGAAATAGCGGACTCAATAGCCTCGGTATTCACCGTCGGACAATAGTCAATCACCGTGTTGTCCTCGGCTGCAATAACGGCAAAATGGCTACCTTGCGTCGAACCTTCGCCTCCGTGATCGGATGGGGTATAGGTCTGGATATAATATTCGTCCAACAACGATGCCGTCGGCAACACATTGGTTGCATCAAACGTAGCGCGCTTGTAGTTGGTGGCAAACAATGAGATGTTAGCTGTCGATGTCACATGCAGCGCACAGGTGTCCGCTTGCTCCGAGTACACCGCATAACAAACCTTACCGGAGTTCGACATCGCAGAACGAGCATTCGATACCAACACATTGCCGGTGTACAGTTCCACCAGCTGCATTTGGTTGGCATTTACCGTTACGTTCTCTGAATAGCCGGTGTAAGGATTGGTAATGGTCACCTCACAATCCTCGCGAGACGAAATAGAAAGGGATAATGTTAAGTCATTGTTTGGATCCTGATCGGCTTGCATAAACGTCACCCAGAAATCCTTACCTTCCGTAGATTGCCCCTCGACTACAGTGCTCTGCGCCTTGAGGCCGATGCCCGGCAGAAAGACCAGACAGCAAAAGAGGGAATAGAATAAATGTTTTTTCATATAAATTTTAACGTTAAAAAATATGCTTTACAAATCGGGTGCAAAGTTACACAATATTCTACACGCGCGCGTGCACAATTTCGCGCAAAATGTGTAAAAATTGACACACTTAGCGTAACTGCTGTCCTAAAGTGTTATAGAAAGCCTCGTTTCTTCGAATAACGACCATTCCATCCCGCAATTCTTTGTTGTTAGATGAATGTTCGTCTTTGGGCACAATGAGGGCTGTAGGCTCTTGTTTGGGGCTTAACAGATAGAACTCTTGCATACACGCCCGCTTGGTCGTTTGACCACCCACCGATACGATACGTATCGACTCTGTTGTTTGCGGAACGGTGATCCGATAGCGCACCTCGTTGCGGGTCTCTTTTTCTACCGTCACGGCAATCGTCTGATGCAACTGGTCATTGACGTAGATATCCAATTGCATGCTTGTGGCACTATTAGCCGGTGAGGCACGGAAGGCCAGAACAGCCGTGTCCGTCAACGCAATACCCGTGAAGGAGAAATCGCCGTCTCTGGTACTCGTACCCATCGTAATAGACGCGTTACCGTTACTCTGTAACTCATTCTCTGCTCCCTGAATAGTACCGTTGGTGTAGTTCTTGACGGTGTTCTTGGCAATAGCGGGCAGGTTGATGATCGTGTCATATATCTGCGGTTCGGGTTCAACGGCATCTTCGGGACAATGACCGATCTCAAAAGCACAGGTAAGTGCAGCTAAATCAACGGTTTGTCCTTTTTTGTTTCCCCATATGTATTCCACCAACTCCGGATAGTCGATATACGGGTTTCTATTGCCCTGAATGTCCGAAATCACATCCATTCGGCAGCGCTCTTTGTCGCTCACCGGATCGGCACGATGCCAGTCCAACAGCACACCGATAATAGCATCGGAGAACATCAGATAGGTCTTTTTGCTGATATACTTCGTATAGGCTGTCCAATCCAGATATTCATATGCCGTGGCCATATAGAAATACGCACGTGCAAAATCGCCTCTGTACTCTTCGGCCGGCTCCCAACAGATATATCCATACTCAGAACTCTTGGCAGCATCCATGCGGAACGAACCATTGTCAAACTTATCGCCCTTCTTCACGTGTCCCGGCGCATAGTTGCTCTTCTGCCCGTTAGCACGCTGGTCGGAAGGATTGAGGTTATACAAATCCTTATACGCCTCATTGTCCGTGCCTCCCCACCAACTCTTAGGCAGACAGTGCTCTATGTTGAGCGAGCAGCCTGAATCGCCTACTTTGTTCGGATAATAGCGTACACAATTGGAATACATATCCCAAACGCCTCCCGGTACACCCGGTTTATGGTCCGTATAGGGGAGGGCTTGCCATGTGCCATATGCCTTCAGATCACCTGCTTGCCACTCATCTGTTGTAGAACTATGATACGTGTTCGGACCATATTCATACCTCGTTCCTCCTCTAACGATGACACTTAAGGTCGACTTCAAAACCGAGTCTTGAGTCCCTTGGATGGCATCGTAATAGCCGACAGGTATATCTTCTGCTACCAACGATACGGAGCAGACAATGATGGCGAATAACAACAAATGGCGTTTCATGGCAGTATGGGTTTTACTTGTTTTTCAAATATAGCAATATATTCAGCGCAACATACCAAAGTACGCAAGCTGTTCCGCTAAACAGCGCAAACTCTATATGTTTGGCTATCAGTGCTTTGGTGATGCACAGAGCGATCAAAACTACAGATCCTGCCAAGAACGCAATGATCGTGGTTTTGTCTTTTTTGAACGCCTTGAAACTGAACATCGGGATCTCCGAATTCATCAGCCAGCCGCACACCAGCGACAAGCCGAGCAACACCCATGCAATCCAATCGTACTTGATCATCGCGTAAGGCATACAGCATATACCGCCCCAGAAGATGGCATTAGCCGGCGTAGCCAAACCGATGAACGAATCGTGTTGACGATCATCGACATTGAACTTAGCCAGTCTCAATGCGGCCAAAGCGGCCATTACCAGTGCAATAGCAGCCCACCAGCCTAACAAAGGCAGCAGGTAGCAGAAGAGCATCATAGCCGGTGCCAAACCAAACGTGATATTGTCGGCCAGCGAGTCCATCTCTACGCCGATAGGACTGGGCGCCTTCAATAGGCGGGCACTCAATCCATCGAAGAAATCGAAGAATGCTCCGGCCAGCACAAACACAAAAGCCCATACAAAAACACCCTTGGTAGCCAGATAAACAGCTACTGCTCCGCAGAGTAGGTTACAACTGGTGATAGTATTCGGAATAATTCGCTTATTCATATGTGTAAATTATTTTTCTAATTGCTTGTAAACAAAGTACGTGATCACAAACGTGGTGATACTGCAGCTGTTGGCTATCCAGAAGAAGGTCGAGTAGCCTACGGCCATCTCGATAGCGCCGGCCACAAATCCCGGGATCATCATGGACAAAGCCATAAAAGCTGTACAGATAGCATAATGTGAGGTTTTGTACGCGCCCTCTGAGAAATGCATCATATACATCATATAGGCTGTAAAACCGAATCCGTAGCCAAACTGCTCAAAGCTGACTGCCGTGCCGATCACCCACAACGATTCGGGCTGCGCCATACTCAGGTAACAATACACAAAACTCGGCAGGGTCAAAGCGGCCGCCATGATCCACAGCGAGTGTTTCAGTCCTTTGCGGGATATATAAACGCCTCCCAGTATACCGCCTAAGAGCAGACAGATGACACCAATCGTGCCATACAGCACACCTACCGTGTCAGTGTTCAGGCCCAGACCGCCTCCCAGTATCTGTCCGTCTCGCATCGTGATAGCGGTCTGGTCCACCAAGAACGGCAGGCTCAACTTCACCAAGAAGCCTTCGCTCAAACGGTACAACAGCATAAACCCGATCGCCAGCCAGACACCTTTCTTCTTGAAGAACGATACAAACGACTCGCTCAACTCGTGCCATACCTCGTTGACCGTCATTCGCTCTCCTTGTCCTTTCGTACGAGGCTGATCTTCAGCAGGATGGGGTAGTAAGAACGAGTGGTATAATGTCACGCACACCACGATTGCACTCGTCACACCTAAGGTCACTTGCCACGACAGCGGTATATCGCCGGTCTGCTTCTCCATATAGCCGGCGATATACACAATCACGCCTTGCGAGAAAACAGCTGCTATGCGGTAGAACGTCGAGCGGATACCGATAAAGGCTGCCTGACTCTTCTGATCGTGTGCCAGCATATAGAATCCATCGGCAGCGATATCGTGTGTGGCGGACGCAAAAGCGGCTATGATGAACAGTATCAGCGTGAACTGAAACATACCCACCGAAGTGGTCTTTGTAGCTATCATCTCATCCGTAGGATGAGGAAGCGTCACCGTCAATACGATACAGAGCACCGCAATCAGGGCTTGCATCGTTGTGATCCACCAGCGTTTGGTGCGCAATATATCCACAAACGGACTCCACAAACCCTTCAAAAACCACGGGAAATAGAGTAGCGTTGTGAAAAACGACAACTGATCATTAGGCACCCCCATCTTGGCAAACAACATCACAGAGATACTATTGACCAGAAAATAGGGGATACCTTCTGTGAAATACAGCGTTGGCACCCAAGCCCAGGGAGATATATTGTTGAATCGTTTCATTTTAGTACAAAAGGAGAGTAGCCCTTAGCGAGCACTCTCCTTATTATTATATGCACATACGCGCGCACGCATTATTGGAAGTTTCCGCGATTGTCGGTGATGTCTGCTTTCTGCTCGAGGATGTTCAGTGCCTGATAAGCAGCGTACGAATAACGCTGTTGCAGTGTCTGAATCTCAGCCTTAGCGTCAAACTTACCGGCCTCTTTCTTGCCCTTAGCAGTGGTCTTGATCACAAACACACCTTGGTTGCCCTCTACCGGAGCGCTCACTTGGTTAACTGCTTGTGCCAAAGTCACACCTTGTGCTGCAGGCTCAACACCGGCGTTGCCGTACATATAGTCGTTCAAGCTAATGCTATCTACCTGAGCTACAGGCGTATTAGCGATCTTAGCTGCCTCTGCCAGGCTCTTGCCTGCCAATTGCTCTTTGAGCTGTGCAGCTTTCTGACGCTTGATCAACTCAGCGCGCAGTTGCGGCTCTACTTTCTCCAGCGTAGCATACTCGCCGTCATTGATCTCAACCAGTACAGCTACTACGAAGTTGTCGCCGCACTCGAATACATCACTCACTACGCCCTCTTTCTCCTGTTGGAATGCCCAACGTACTACCTCGCGGCTCTGCTTGAGCTGTCCGAGGTTGTGAGTAGTAGCCAACAAGTTAGTCTGCGGAACGATCGTCAGACCGTCTTTCTCTGCAGCTGCACGGAAGTCCTCTTCGGTCTTGTTGTTCACAGCAAACTGCTTAGCGATATTGTAGTTAGCATTGTGCGTCTTGCTCGACGGACGAACCTCGCCACGCAATACTGCCAGTTTGACCTTTCGGGTCGGAGCGGTGGTCGAATCAACCGTGTACGCTACGTCCTGACCCTGGTTGCTCAGTACAAAGTACTGACCTATAGCAGTCTTAGCAATGCTGTCTTTGATGAACTGAGGCATCTCATCCATGCGAACCCACTGCTCCTGAGCAGGGTGTGTGGTATCGCCTACCAAGTTGATGCTCAGCTTAACAGAGTCCGGAGTGAAATAGTTGCACTTGGTGATACGTGCCAACGAATAGGTGCCGTCTACCAATGCCAACTCAGTGCTTGCGCCCGTCTGAACACCTGCAGCGAAAGCGAACTCTTTGTATTGTGCCGGAACAGAAGCCTCTGTGTACTCGTTCTCGTCGTACATCAGACCGGTCTTAGGATCAATCGAACTCTTGATGTGCTCCAAAGTGTCCACAGCGCTGGTCTTGAAGGCTTCCTCTACAGCTTTGATAGCTGCTTCGGTTTCAGCGAAGTCGGTTTTAGAAGGATCGTCAGCAAAAACGATGTATGCTACCTCGCGGTTCGGTTTCTGTTTGAACAAGTGCTTGCGCTCTTTGTACAATGCCTTAATGTCCTTGTCGCTTACCTCGATCGTGCTGTCAGCAATAGCCGAATAAGGAGCCATCACGTATTGTGCACTGGCGATATTGGTGCGAGCCTCATAAGCGAACTCTGCATCCAACGAGTTAGGACGGATCAGGCTCTGAACCAAGGTCATGTACTTGCGTTGCAGACTCTCCACATAGATCATTTTGCGGAACACGTTGCTCTCCAGGAACTCCGGACGCATGTTCTTGCGGTTCTGCTCAACGAAGTTGTCGATCTCCTCGTCCGTTACAGCCAAGCCGATCTCCTCAGCTTGTGCGTTCAGCAAGTTCTCCATCAAGAGTTGTTGCCAAACCTGCTCGCGGATCTGAACAGTCATCTCCTCGTCAAAACTGCTTTGATTGTACTGAATTTCCATTAATTTAGTAGTCTCGTCTATCAGCGCCTGATACTCTTCGGGAGTGATGTCAACGCCCTCAATTACAGCTACTTTGCGATTTTTGAGATTAAAGAAACTACTACCAGAGTTGATGGCATCTCCAAGGATAAATGCCAGCATAGCTAGTCCTACGATCAACAGCAGGACTACACCATGGTTACGAATTTTTTGTAATGTTGCCATTTTTTATTGTTAGTTATTTTTATTATTGTGCATCAAAAATTGGGGTTGGTCGATTCCTCAATAAATCCTTGTACCGGCTCGCAAGTGCCGTTATAGTTCTGGATCTTGGCATTCACCAATACCGTGTCGCCAACCACCACTTGATTGATATTGGTAAACTTGTTGTTTGCGCTCTTATAGAACAGACGATAGCAAGTTGCCGTCACCTCGCCATCCGACGAGATATTGAACGTCAAGTTGCCGTAACTGCCTACAGCCTTGTCTGTTACGCTTACTACCACGGCACGAATCCTATAGCTCTCAGCGGTCGTGTTTCCCGATCCGATGCTATCCGATATCTCCTTAGCACGGTTAACGCTGATCTCACCTTCGCCCGGAGCAGGACAGCCAGGGAACGGCGGGAAGACCTCATTAAAGTGCGCATTGCTCGACGAATACGTACCACACGTACCGCTCGACTCAATGATACCGTTATAGTTCTGGATCTTACACTTCACAACCACAAAGTCACCAATCTGCAACGCATCATGATCGGGGAACGGAGCGCCGTTCTTACCCAATATACGATAGCAGTAGAACTGTTTCGAACCTTGTCCGTCCTGACGTGCGCTGATGTAGGCGTAGTCATTACCATACTGAGCGAACTTCTCCTCAAAGTCGGCTTTACCACGTTGGGTAGCATCAAAACTAACCACCCATCCCTTGATGTAGTACTCCTGTTCGGTCGTTTGGCCGGCAGAGAGACTCTTACCAATCTTAACGGCTTCGTTCACATTGATCGTTCCCTCCGGAACAAGCACACCTGCAGGATCCGGCGTCGGGTCGGGATCTGCGACTGTCGGAATGGAATCCGGTAACTGATCTACCATGTCGCCAGGGGCGTTGATGTAGGGTTGCTCACCACAACTCGCGCATATAAGCGCCAGCGCGACAGAGGTGATAATGAATGTCTTTTTCATATTCTAGATTGTATTATTTTGTTCAAATTCACAAAACAGCGTGCAAAATTACAAAAAAAATCTCACATACGCAAGCATGTGAGACATTTTTATTATATAAAAAGTGCTTTTTTTTGATTTTTCTGCACTTTTGAGGCAATGATGGGGCTTATTTCGCTTTCTCTTTGACCAAGTATCGCAACTCTTTGGGCAATAACTCTTGGATGCGCTCCTTGTGTCCGACCGGTACACGAATCACTTTCAGGTTCGCACAACTGCTGAACGCATCGTCAGCTATCACACAGATCGTCTCCGGCAACTCGATCTCCTCCATGCTGATGCACCATGCAAACGCCCCGCGACCTAACGTAGTTACTGTTTGCGGAATAGTCACGTGATGCAATTTCCAACAGCCACCAAAGGCACTATTACCAATCACAGTCACTTTATACCTCCGCCCTTTGTTCCAGAAATACGATGGAATGATCGCTTTTTGCAAGTTGACGCTCTCTTCCTGTGGCAGAAATGTCACTTCGGCTACATGGTAACGCGGACTGATGATATTATAAGCCAAATTGTCTTTATTGACGGACGATGCGCACAAGGGTGCACACATTACAAAGAGTAGTAGAAATATACCTAATCGTTTCATTCTTATTCGTAATATTCAATTTCGCGCTCAACGGTGAACTCCGGTTCAATAGTCGAGTTCTTGGTCACTGTCAGCTTGGTCCAGTTGCCATGCTCGTCGATGCCGTCGTACTTGTACAACTCAATAGCCTGTACGCTCTCTTTGCCCTTCGAGTACTCAAACTCGCCCTTTTCAACGTTACCAAGGCGGTCCAAGATATAGTGGTGATAGTGGCTGCCGTTCGGCATAAAACGTGCCTCGTACTCCAAAAAGCCGTTCGAATCGTATCCGTACTCAAAAATCACTACATCCTCTGACTTAGCGTACTCCAGGTTGGTCAACTTGATGATCTGCCCCTGCTGATTGCGAGTGATGTCGTCCAGCGACAAACCGTGCAGCTTCAAATACGTCAAATTACCATCACGATCCAACTCAAACTCCGTACGGCCGTTCATTACCATCTTTTTCACGTGTCCGCGCAGACTCAGGAAGTTCAGATCCGGCGTACGGAAAGTTTCAGGATTCTCGCCCCATTGTTGATCCCATTCGCTCTGCGGGTTAGAGGAGGCTGTTCCGGCGTTGTTACCACAACTGAGCATCAATACGGCCGATGCTACAATAGCAAAAAATGTAAATGTGTGTTTCATAAGGCAATAATTTTTGGTTTTTCTGATATTTGTGGCTGCAAAGTTAGTCATTTTTTTTGACATATGCAAATTTTTTATCCAAAAAATAAGCAAATATGTTGTAAAACATAAAACATCGCCTTACCGTCTAAACCGACATTTCTCCCGCTAAATGCTAAAGTAATAGTTTAAGTAGCAAATATATTTATTTGGATAATTTAATAGCGCGAATACAATAGTGTGTTTTCTAAAACTCGCCTTCGTATTTTACATAGTAAAATCTAAAGTGATACTTGAATGTGCACTGTTTTTCCGGTATATGGATGAACGAATTGTATCTCCGCTGCATGCAGGTAAAGACGGTCAGCCGGAGTACCGTACAGCCTGTCGCCGACGATTGGTGCGTTCAAACCGGCAGAATGTGCACAATGTACCCGTAACTGATGCGTACGACCCGTTTCTGGGAAAAGGTCGATGAAAACGCGGTTTTCTGCCACTATATGGCGCACCTTATACCGGGTCACAGCTTTCTTGCCATACTCAAAGTCCACCATTTGTCGCGGACGGTCAAACGGATTGGGCAATAACGGCAGATCAATCACCCCCGTAACCGGTAATCCCTCACCCGTAACCGGTAACCCCTCTACAATCGCCTCGTATCGCTTCAAAACCAGCCTTTTAGCAAACATCGCTTGCATCGTTTTATAGGTCTTCTCATCTTTAGCCAAGACCACGATACCCGAAGTGTCCTGATCCAATCGATGAACCGCCTTCAGGGCCTTATTAACGCACTTCTGCTGCAGATACGCCTCCAGCGACACGGCATTATTCTTACCCGGCGAGGTGAGTAATCCGTGCGGTTTCATCGCTATCAACAGCCACTCGTCCTCATACAAAACGCGTATATCTTCCATTTTGGGCCTTTCTGTTGGTGAATCCGCCATTTCTATCCCCTGTAGCATATGGTTCAGTATCGGGCGACATTTGCCAAGACAAGCACCGTAGAACAGCCCGTCTCTGCGCAACTCGTTCTTAGGTGCAGCCCCTATCCAGAACTCCGCTAAAGCCAAAGGCTTTAACCGATTAGCCAATGCATACTGTAGTAGTTTAGGCGCACAACATTCACCCGCACCGGAAGGCGGCAGGTTGGATACGGCATCTTTGCGATCATGGGAAAAATAGTCTTCGGCCGATAAAATCGGCGTTTCGTGCGCAAAGATATCTACCAGATCGCGTGTTTGGCCTATGCCCGAACCAACCCTGTACTGCGAGAACAGCCATCGTTGCAAGGCTTGGCTGCGCGTCTTACGCTCCTGCTGAAGTGCCTCCGTCTCCTTACCTTCAGCGCCCTTCAACTGCTCGTTAATGGCCGAGATAGCAGCCTCTTCTTGCTTAAAATAGCCGTCTGGGGCCGCAAAATCGAATATAGGAGGCACAAAGCCATCCAGCCGGTGTTGTCCGTCCAGCAACGACGAAAATGCCTTCAGATAGCCAAAATCGCCGTTTTCATCGCGTACAACCAGCACACCGAACATCTTGCCCAATCGATGCAACTCCGATTGAGGTGTCTCGCGCATATATTCGTGCACTTGTGCCATCACCTCCTCAGCCGCAGTTCGCGCCCAAGGGTGAGGCTCAGCCGAATAAGGCGAACCCAGTCGAGTAGGGGCCTCGCTGCTTAGTGTGCCCGGTAATATGTGATAGAATCGCTGCAATTAAAGAAAGTCATTGCTTTCGCGCGAGGTGCGCGTTTATTACTATGGTAGATCGTACGCAAAGCCGTACAATCCGAGAAACACATCTCCGGCCATTGTTTGATGCGTTTGCCCACATACACCGTCTGTAGGCTAGCACAGCCATAAAACGCCATTTCATCGACTTTTCGTAGTGATTGAGGCAGTCTAATCATCGCCAATTGCGTACAGTTCATCATGCTCTGATAGCCGATTTTACGCAGTCCTTCCGGCAACTCGAGTGTCCGTATCAGGTGGCAGTACCTGAAAGCATAGTCGTCTATCTCGGTCACTTGATAGTTTCGGCCGTTATAGCTCACTTTGGCCGGAACAGTCACTTCGGTCAATAGCCGATATACCGAGTCGGTCGGGTCTGCTACTACGCGCACTTGGCGTTTGTTGATCGTCTCATACCGAAGTCCATTGTACGCAAACTCCTCTGCCCACAACGCCTTCGTCCCGATCACTACGGCACAAATGGCCAATATGAATATCCGTATTGTATATTTCATATGTATAAAAATAGGTGTAGGTTTTATTTTTTGAGGTCTTGGTATATCATAGCTCGCACAAAATTGTCAAAGCGGAAGTAGTGTTTTTGTTTTCCGTATTTGTCGAAAGGAGCTTGTGGGTCTGCGGGGCCTTTAATTTGTGCTTGGAAGCGACGTTTAAAGGATTCGATGAGTGTTTGTTGCTCGTCGGTAGCCTGGTCGATGTTTTTAGCCGCGTAGAGTAGGGCTGTTGTGAGTTTTGCTGCTTGTCCAAAGTGCTGAAGATGAGCCAGTTCTGCTCCTTGAGGCGGGTTGTGTTTGTAGTCACGTTTGCGTTGCTGCAAATATGCCTCTGTGTCACACTCTTTGTCGACTTTTCCTGTAAGGTCATGCAGATGTTTTTTTCGCATGATGAGTTGATGTGTGCTGTCAAGCGCTCCGGTAACTAAATCAATTCCGGGAGAATACGATACTTTTCCCATACTATTTTATGTTTTATAATGTTTTACTAATTTTATACAAATAATATATTTATCATCTAGTAATCACCTACTAATCACCTACTAATCACCTACTAATGACCTACTAATGACATACTAATCACCTATTGATATCATACTAGATATTATTGCTTACAGGATGCAAAGGTACAACATTTTTTTGGAATGTGCAAATTTTTTTGTAGTTTTTTGTAGTTTTATGGATAGAAATCGAATTTTTATGTACTTTTATGAATAGGAAATGCAATTTTACACAATAGCAGCGCCATTTCTGACGCTGCTATTGATAACTGAGATCTCACCTCTTTCTTGGCTTAATGAGGTAATCTCTCTAATATTTCATTTATTCTTTCTTGTTGTTCGATTGAAATTTTGCCTTCATTTACTCCATTTTCTAAAGAATGTGACAATTCTCTTAGCCTTTCACATAATTTTTCTCCTCGTTCTGCAACAGATTCATCTTTGGTTTCGAGATATTGATATTCCAAACGAACTATTTCTGATACTAAATTGTCCAGCTCATCTATATCTGCATCATACTGCTCTTCAGAAGCAGTAGCAGAGGTAGCCGAAGAAGATGAAGAGGATGAAGAAGATGGAGTAGTTACGTAGTAAATGAACAGACAGCCTGCGATAACGAAAAGCAAAGTGATCAAAAAAGGTTTGATGGAGGTTTTCTTCGGCTGTTCGTTCTCTGGTTGCTCGTTCTCCGGTGTAGTGATGAGCTCTGCGTTGATCTCTGCGTCGTCCTCATGAACTTTGAACCGTTCAGAAGGACAGCCACAAGTGGGGCACTCGTTAGGTATGGCCTGACGATCAAACACCATTCCGCAGTCGGGGCATTCCATATCCACGCGTTGTAGTGCTTTGAGGTTACACCCACATTCCGGGCAGAACTTGATCTTTTGCGATGTAAGCGGCGTGCCGCATTGAGGACAATAATTCATGGTGTTCCGGTGATTTCGTTTCCGACTAAAAATGAATTTTTATAGGCGAAAGGCGAATGCTCACTACTCTTTTACAGAATCGAGTATATCTATAGTCCAAGTAGGTAATGATTCTATATACTGCTTGGCGAATTTCCCATCAATAGTACGGAATAGTAATCGTGCATCCTGATTATCAATAGAGTTATCATAAAAATATACTCTATCTGCGAACTCTGTCACCTTCACGGCATTGATAATTGCTTTCTGATATCGCGAAATGATCTTTTGAATAGGCACATCGTGACCGCCTTCCATTACTCGATTAGCGATGCGTGCGGCATTGATTGTCGGCGATTCGGTACAAATAAAGAACATACGGATGAAATAGCCGGCTTCTTTAGCACGTTTCAGAAAATCCACCTTACCTTCTGAAGACAGCACGGTCTCAAAGATAAAATCTTTGCGTTCTTGAAGCAATTGTTCACGCCAAGTCTCGCAATACTCTACTGCTTGGCGAACGGCAGTGACATCGTTCCAATCTCCGAACTTGTTTTGAGCTATCTCATCGGGATTGATATAGACACATTGTTCTGCCCATTCGTGCTTGATGACAAGACGAGTGGTAGAAGTTTTACCAGATCCATTAGGGCCTGCAATTACTATAAGAACAGGTTTTCTCATAGTGCTTGTGCCATCTGATGGATTTGGTCAAAATAAGCCGCATGGGCACGGTCGTGACGCTCTTTGGCCTCGACAGCTACTTCGTGCATCAACTGAGCAAGTTGTTCCTCGCTCGGCTCCTGGTCGATGTTTATAAAACGATAGTCATTCATAGTGATAAGCCTTTGCAAGATGCAAAGGTACAACATTTTTTTGGACTGTGCAAATTTTAGAGGCTAAATTGTACCTAAAAATGCCGAATCGGCTCAAAAAAGTGATTTTTTTTGCATTTTTTTGCTCAAAGTGAGCCGATTCTATGCCATTTTTGCCTCTTTTTGAGCCGATTCTACGAATTTGCAGTAAGAGAATACTTCTAAAGTTAGGTGGTGAGTTGTCGGGTGAGCTCTATCTTTATGGACTCCTCGAAATTGCGGACATAAATGAAGTCTGTGAGGGCAAAGTTGGTATGGTCGAATAGATTGTGGAAGGCATTGATGAGATGTAGGTCTTTTGTAAGCTCATGATCCAGTCCTTCATTCCAGTTCGGGGGAGGGCAATCCATTCCGATAAAAGAATTGAAAGAGACTTCCAAATCGCGAGGTAAGACTATACTATGTGTCACTCCGCTATCGTAAAGCCGGTTCCAACCGGTATCGCATAACGCTTCCCATAGTTCTTGTCGAGACGGGTCTTGATACGGATGTAACGAAGAATATTTGAGCGACATATAACATTTTGCCTCCAATTCGATGTTCGGCTGAATGGAAGAAATCTGATCATATAAATCATGCGCATGATCATACACAGCATGCAAAGCCGTTCTAAGAGCTTGGTTGAACGCAATAATATCGGGCAATAGTTCTATTTGTTGCTGCAGGGCTTGATGATTAATCAACTTCTTGCGCAGCCAAAGTAGATTCTCATGGTTGGTGTAATCTCCATGAGCACCTACACAGCAATCTATTATTTCCTGCTCTAACTGTCTGAGGGAATAATCATCGTAGTGTATCATTGTTTCTGCCTTTTTAATCGTTCACGTTCTGCTGCGATTTCTTCCGGAGTAAGAATCACATCATAAAGTGGGAGGGTTGCAAACATTCGGGCTATTTCCGGAGTGCAATGCGTGAATTCACAGAATTCCTGATAAGGCGGAACTTCTGCGGAACATTCTTCGTTGAGAAGTATAGCCATTTTGCTTCGGATCTTAATATCCGACATGAATAATTCTTTTAGACGCAGCAATTCGAGCTGGTCGTTGATTGATTGTGTGGCCATAGATGTTTGATTATAAAAAATTACAGCGTGAATTCGAATCACGCTGCAAAATTACTGCTTCACTCGTTTACAAAGTGAAAGAGGGTAAAATTTTTATCAAAAATCACTACCTGATAGTTGATTTTGTATCTCAAGCGCCTTTTGTTGGTTGAATTGGTCCACCTCTTTCTGGTACAAACCATCGAGTGCCTCGGTTCCTCCGTAAGTTACTTTGCAATCATCCCATCCGCGATAGAACATCTCCAATTCGATATTGTCATCCAAGTGCCAGATGGCTGCACTGCTTTCTTCCAAGTCTTGCACTACAGGTCTATTATATGTCCTCTGAATTAGCGTTGTTTTTCCGTATCTCCCTTCAATACGAGAAATGATAGCGCGACATTGTTCCATTCCAGGAATGTCCTCATACCGATTACGTAGAGAGAAGGAAATCTTAATCATGTAAACGGTATGGGTTAATTTTGTAGCATACATTTCTATATAGCACGAATAAGTCATGAAAGTTCCGTAGATGTTGTTGATTTTAACACCATCACTTCCTTCGTAAATAAAAACCTCTTCACCTTTAAAGCCTTTTTCTTTGAAAGCGGCTAAAAACTCGTCATAGGTGCTCCCGAACGGAACACCAAAGACCTGAACGGTGGACTTTTGTCCAAATGCGGTTGCAACTCCCATGCAGAGAAGCAGACCAAATAGAATAACTTTTTTCATAACTAGTTAATTTGATTATTATAATAATACAGCGTGACCCAAACGAATCACGCTGCAAAATTACAATACCAAACTCCCACAAAGTGGATGAGGGCGAATTTTTACGAAATTTTTTCTGCTCGAAGGTCAGTTACAGAAATCAAACCAGCCTTCAATAAATCAATACCGTACTTGCTGACAAACAAGTTGTTGATTTTTGGCTTATTTTCGTTTGGGTTACAATTCAAAGGATTAGACATAGTAACAGGAGTAACCAGATCCACAAACATTCCTTTCTCCAAACGAACGCCATTAACAGACCTACTGTTTTTTACTGAAATTCTCCAAAGTGCCATAGTGATTGATATTTAACGATGTTTAACGATGTTTAACAAATTCTGGGTGCTCTTTAATAAAGTCATAATACGGTTTGACTATATCATTGTATCTTTGTCTATATCCGCCTTTCATATAACTTAAATGATACGAGTCAATAGCCAATTTATTATCTTCCTCATTATACCAAGTCGCATAGCCAACATATTTAAACTTTTTATTGTAAAACTCATTAAGAGTTTCAAGTATTATGTTATTGTCATTGTGACTACCGCAACAGATAAATAAGTCTGCATCAAGAGCGCAAATCTGCTCTCTTAAAAAGTCCTTGTAAGCATTTATGGCGCCTAATAGTTTATTATCACTACAACTGCTTTCTCCATATTCCTTGCGACAATTTATTCTAGCAAATATTGCTTCCTCTGACAATTTCAGGGCTTTTGCATTTGTAAAATCATCATATCCCATCATCTCTGCAGGCGTTGTTTTAAGTAAGCCAAACAAAGAATATACTAAATTTACATGAAAGCGAATAGAGGACAAATCATTTTCAGTCGCATTGGGATCTAAGTATCTATAGGATTCAGACCGAACATCCCATGTCTTATCCCCATAAGTATACTGGTCTTTTGTCAAATATAGTATTCTTAGTGGTGCCATTTCCCATAATTTATTCTCTTCTCCATTACTGGCATGCTCCCACTTGTATGTAGATTTGTTATTATCCCATTTCGTCTCTTTGCATGTAGGTTGTCCTCTATACATAATACCGTCCTCCGCGAAATAGTCCGCAGGGTCACAATATTTGTATTCAGATTCTGTTGATTTGTCCCGACAGAACTTTTGTTTCCAGCGATTAAGAATCTCCTGATTTTTTTCAACGTAGTTCATAATTCATAATTATTTAGTGGTTATACATTTTATTTACTCTATCCGCATCTTGGGCAAAATAATTCCGTAATGATTTCGGTTCGTGGACTTCTAAGGCTGAGCCATAAGCATACAACTCACGCAGGAATTCATCAGCCGGATAAAGATAGAAACTGAATGCCGGATATCCATTGATAGGCTCTATCTCTTTTTGCGAAGGATGTAAAGGGAGTGTGCGGAGGTAATTGGCTTGATCTTCATCTATTGAGATGACAATTTTCTCTGGCTGTTGCTTGTCACTAAGCACTGTCACACCATAAGCATCGCGGAAATACCGCTCAGCATCAAAGTCATCGGGGAGTTGGTATTTCTCTGTGGTCAGCTCAATGGCATGGATACGATCGAGGGCATAAACCCATTGTTTGTCAATATCCGGCGCATATGCCAACATATACCACCGTTGCTTGAACATCTTGAGACAATACGGCTCAATCGGGAAAGTATATGGGCGTGGTTTTCCGAAGCCTTGATACGTCATTTGTAGCACGCACTTATCGCGCATAGCTTCAATAATCGGAGCAAGGAACTTTTCGCCGGAAGGAACGGGCTCAAACAGAATCTGGTCGGATAGTTCTTTGCAGTCCTTGAGCAGACTATCTATAGATAGAAGGTTGAACATGCGCGTACGCAGATTTGTACCACGCAAGTCATTTGCCTCCTCGATATAATACTCATTGTAAGCATTGTGCTTAATTGTGACTTTAAAGAGCTCCTCAATGGTATCTTTCCAACGATGAAAATTACTCTCGGGGAGATATTCTTGTCCGTACGCGTTAGCATTGGCGTGCGCCCATTTCTCATCTATCGCCGCGCGTGATATAGGACCGCGTAGGATAGTGTTCAGTAGCCAGATATAACAATTAAAGAGATACGGCATTGACGATTTTTTGTTTGTTTCTTTTTTCATGTGCGTTATGATTTTTCGGCTGCAAAATTACTACCTAAGACTCCCACAAAGTGAAAGAGTGCGCAAAAATATGAAAAAAAAATAAAATATGCAAATAAAAAACAAAAAATGAGTAAAAATATAATTTTTATTTGCGTATGTCATAAAATTTTTGTAATTTTGCGCCCGAAATGTGTATTTGACTATAGAAAAAGGATTTTTTATATAAATAGGATACCATGTATACAGACTTTCAAAAACATCTGCAGCAGACGCTGCAAGAGATCGAAGACGCCGGCTTATATAAGCACGAACGCGTTATTATTACCCCGCAATCCTCCGGCATTGCCGTGGAGGGCGGACAGGAAGTGATCAACTTCTGCGCCAACAACTATCTTGGCTTGGCGGATAACAAAGAGCTGATCGAAGCTGCCAAAGAGCGCATGGACGCTCGCGGCTACGGTATGGCTTCGGTGCGTTTCATCTGCGGAACGCAAGATACGCACAAACAGTTGGAGCAAGCTATCAGCGATTTCTTTGGCACCGAAGACACTATCCTCTATGCGGCATGCTTTGATGCCAACGGAGGACTGTTCGAGCCGTTGCTGACAGCTGAGGATGCTATCATTTCCGATGCACTCAACCATGCGTCTATCATTGACGGCGTACGTCTGTGCAAGGCCGTTCGTTATCGTTATGCCAACGGAGATATGGAAGATCTGGAGAAACAGTTGCAGGCTGCTCAGGCACAACGCTTCCGTATCATTGCTACCGATGGTGTGTTCTCGATGGATGGAAATGTATGCCCGCTGGACAAGATCTACGAGCTGGCCCAGAAATACAACGCCCTTGTTATGGTAGACGAGAGCCACTCGGCCGGCGTGGTCGGCAAGACCGGACATGGAGTAACCGAACTATATAACATGCGCGGCAAAGTGGAGATCATCACCGGTACGCTCGGTAAAGCCTTTGGCGGCTCGGTAGGCGGATTCACCACCGGACGCAAGGAGATCATCGACCTGCTGCGTCAACGTAGCCGTCCTTATCTGTTCTCCAACTCGATCCCGCCAATGATCGCTGCGGCCGGTATCAAGACACTGGAGATACTGACACGCTCCAATGAACTGCAAGATCGTTTGCACGAGAACACCGCATACTTTGTGGAGAAGATGAAAGCGGCCGGATTTGATATCAAACCTACCCAGTCCGCTATCTGCGCCGTGATGCTCTATGACGCACGTCTGAGTCAGGAGTTCGCTGCGGCGTTGCAAGAGGAAGGCATCTATGTCACCGGCTTCTATTATCCGGTCGTACCGCAAGGCCAAGCACGTATTCGCGTACAAGTTTCTGCAGCCCATACGCGCGAGCAATTAGACAAATGTATCGCAGCCTTCACAAAGATTGGCACGAAACTTGGTGTGTTAAAATAGTAGAAAGTCAAAAGTCGAAAGTCGAAAGCAATGAAAGCGTTAGTTAAGAAATATGCCAAGCCGGGCATCTGGATGGAAGAAGTGCCAATGCCCGAAGTAGGTGTCAACGATGTGCTCATCAAGGTCACCAAGGCCGCTATCTGCGGAACAGACCTGCATATGTACAAATGGGACGCATGGTCGCAAAGTCACTGCAAACCGCCCTATACGATGGGACACGAGTTTGTGGGCGTGGTAGCCGAAGTAGGCGAGGGTGTGCGCAATTTCAAAATAGGTGAACGCGTCACAGCCGAAGGGCACATTGTCTGCGGTCACTGTCGTAACTGCCGCCGAGGCATGGGGCACGTCTGCGAGAACACGATCTCCGTCGGTATAATGGGCAAAGACGGTTGTTTTGCCGAATACGTCACTATCCCCGAATCCAATGTTGTCAAGCTGCGTCCGGAGATACCCGATGACTTCGCAGCCATCATGGATCCTTTCGGCAATGCCACTCATACTGCTTTGGCTTTTCCGCTCTTAGGCGAGGATGTCCTGATCACAGGCGCAGGCCTGATTGGTACAATGGCTGCCGGTATATGTCGCTATGCGGGAGCTAAGCATATAGTAGTGACCGACATCAACCCGCTGCGGCTGGACATCGCCAAGAAAATGGGTGCCACACTCACCGTCGACGGCTCCAAAGGCGAGACCGTAGAGGGCGCTATGAAACAGTTAGGCATCAAGGGCTTTGACGTAGGACTGGAGATGTCCGGTGCCCCGTCAGCGTTCAATGATATGATTGCTCATATGTACAAAGGCGCTAACATCGCCCAACTCGGTATCCTGCCGTCTGAGACACAGGTTAACTGGTCTGACGTGATCTTCAACGCCCTGACCATCAAAGGTATCACAGGTCGTCGCATGTGGGAGACCTGGTATCAGATGGAGCAGATGTTACTTGGCGGACTCGACCTCAGCCCTGTTATTACTCACCGCTTCAAGTTCGACGACTTCCAGAAAGGCTTCGACGTCATGGTAAGCGGCCAATGCGGCAAAGTATTATTAGAATGGTAATATATTAATAAACAAAAATTTAGGTTATGAAAAAGATTCTACTTAGCGCTCTGCTGCTCATATGCGGCATCGCCACAAGCTCAGCGTTGACCCGCGAGGGATTGACTGAGTACAAGTTAGACAACGGCCTCACTGTAATGCTGTGGGAAGACCACGACCAACCGGATGTTACCGGTTACGTAGTAGTTCGTGCAGGTGCAGTGGATGAACCGGCAGAATACACCGGTTTGGCACACTATCTGGAGCACATGCTCTTTAAGGGTACAGAGCAGATTGGTGCCTTGGATTGGGAGAAAGAGAAACCCATCTATGACACGATCATCAACCTCTATGACCAGTACAGCGAGTCGACCGACCCCAAAGTACGTGAGCAATTGGCTACACAGATCAACGAGGCTTCGATGCGTCAGGCTAAGATCTCGTCGCTGGAGGACTTCTTTGTGCTGCTCGACCTGATTGGTGCAGAAGGTGTGAACGCGTATACGTCCTATGACTTGACGGCATACCACAACTCCTTCCCTGCAGCTGAGATGTACCGCTGGTTGACGATCTTCTCCGACCGTTTGATCAACCCTGTCTTCCGTACGTTCCAGGCAGAGTTGGAGAACGTGTTCGAGGAGTATAACATGTACGCCAACGAGCCGTCGTCACAGGTGTCTAACCAACTGTTTGCGGATATCTACAAAGGTAGCCCGTACGAGCGTAATGTGATCGGTCTTCCGGAGCACTTGAAGAACCCGCGTCTGTCGAAGCTGATCGAGTTCTACAACACTTGGTACGTGCCTAACAATATGGCACTCATCATTGTCGGTGACTTCGATACCGAGACCGCTAAGCCGATGATCGAGCAGACCTTCTCGCGTCTGCAACCCAAAGAGTTGCCCGTTCGTCCTACCTACAAGGATGTGGACTTCAGAGGCAACCCGTCCAAGCACTACAACCTCGGTTATAGCCCTGAGGAGGTATGGATCTACCAAGGCGTCAAAGAGGGTGATCCCGATCAAGATGTTCTGGATTTCGTTTGCGCATTGCTTTACAACGGCCAGATCGGTCTTTTGGACAAGATCAACACCAAGGGCGATGTACAGTATGCTGCTATCTTTAGCGACGCACGTCGTAATACCGGTCGTATCATCATTGAGGCGACCCCGTACTACGATGCCAACCAGCAACAGTTTGAGGACAGCAAGACCACCAAAAACATCGTTATGCGCGAGGTGGACAAGATCAAAAACGGCGATATTGATGACAAACTCATTGAGAACGTTAAGCGCATGTACGCTCAGTCGGAGAAAGTAGCTGAAGAGAGCCCGTCGTCCAAGATGAACGCGTTGGTTGATGCTTTCACCTACGGCAAGCCGATCGATGACATCTTCACTGCTAACGAGAAGATCCAGAACCTGACCAAAGAGGAGATCGTACGCGTAGCTAAGAAATACTTCGATGCTCCGTATATGACCATCTCCTTCGACGCAGCCAGCAAGACTCCTAAGGCGAACACCTTGCCCAAACCGAACATCAAACCGGTTGAGCCTTCGCACGAAGAGACTCCTTATGCTAAGGCCTTCAAACAGCTGCCTAAAGAGCAGTTTAAGCAGACATTCAACGATTTCAACGATGTAGAAGTGACCACATTGGCTGACAATGTCACACTCCACTACACGCCGAACACCAAGAATGATATCTTCTCGCTCCAACTCCGTTACGGTGTAGGTGCACACGAGATGCCGTTGCTGCCATATGCAACTGTTCTGATGGAGAATGCCGGTGTGATGGGTGCGCAGAACATCGAGGGTAAGGACTTTGACCAACAAGTGGCTGAACTCGGCGGTTCGGTTAGTTACGGTTGTAGTGATTCTTACTTCTCGGTAGTGATCTCGGGTGAGGACAAGAACCTCGACAAGATCATGAACCTCGTTAACCGTCAGTTGCTGATGCCGTATCTGGAGCAGAAACAGCTGGACGCTGTCAAAGGTAGCATCTTCTACGATCGTCTGAGCCGTCAGAAACGTACTGCTACCCAGAAGTCCGCATTGCTGCAATATGCCCTCTATGGCAAGAAATCGCAATACCTGGACGAGGTCCCGTTTGCTGATGTATGGGGATTGGAGTTGCCGCAAGTACAGACCCTCGTGGCTAACGCTCGTACCTACGCGTTGGATGTGTACTATTGTGGTACCACTCCTAAAGAGGAGCTGACCGCTCAACTGCCGTTGACCGAGAACATGCAAGCTTCCAAGTCGCCGTTCATCCAAGACCGCGTGTCCTACGACAAGCCGACCGTTCTGTTCTTGCCGAACAGCAATGTACAGCAAGCCGATATCTACTTCTATATCAACGGCCGTCCGTACGACATCGCTTCGGATGTACAGTCTGATGCCTTCAACCAGTATGTATCGGGTGGTTTTACGGGTTTGATCATGTATGAGATCCGCGAGAAACGTTCGATGGCTTATACCGCTTATGGCGTTGATCGTACACCTCAGTTGCCGGGCAAGGATTGCTACTTCTACGGCTACGTGGGTACTCAGTCGGATAAGGTAGTTGATGCTATCTCTACCTACATGGACATCCTCAATGATATGCCGGTTGACTCCACCAATATGGAATCCCTCCGTGCAGCCCTCAAACAGTCCTCACAGACGGCTAAGCCCTCTATGCGTGGCAAAGCATCTACCTTCGAGTACTGGCAACGTCTGGGTTACAAAGAGGATCCTGCCAAAGTCAATGCTGCGGCTATCGACAACCTGACCATCGAGCAGATCGAACAGTTCTACAAGGATAATATCCAAGGCAAACCTGTGACGATCGTGCTGATGGGTGATCCTAAGAAGATCGATACCAAGGCTATCGAGAAGAAACTGGGCTGCAAGGTAACTAAGATCTCTGCGGGTAAGATATTCAATTCGACACAAGAGTTGTATGACGCCCTCGGATTCTAAACATAAATCAGGATTTGTCAACATTGTGGGCAACCCCAATGTTGGCAAATCTACCCTTATGAATGCGCTGGTTGGGGAGCGCCTGTCGATCATCACATCCAAGGCGCAAACCACCCGCCATCGTATACTAGGAATCGTCAACGGCGACGATTTCCAAATGGTCTATTCCGACACTCCGGGAGTGCTGCGGCCTAACTACAAGCTCCAAGAGCAGATGTTAGAGTTCTCCCGCTCCGCGCTGGTCGATGCCGACGTGCTGCTCTATGTCACAGACGTACAAGACAACGCCGACCGCAATCCGGAGTTTGTGGCCAAAGTCAAGAATATGGCCGCTTCGGGCGCTAAGGTCTTTCTGATCATCAACAAGATCGACCTGACCACCCAAGAGACCCTGGAGAACCTGGTTGCTTTCTGGCATAGCCAACTGCCCGAAGCAACGATATTCCCGATCTCTGCCCGCGAGCGCTTCGGCGTAGCACAACTGTTTGACGCTATCCGCGATGCGCTGCCTGTCTGCCCGCCGTTCTTCCCCAAAGACCAACTGACCGACAAACCGGCACGATTCTTTGTCAACGAGATCATCCGCGAGAAGATACTGCTCAACTATGACAAAGAGATACCATACTCCGTCGAAGTGGAAGTGGAATCCTTTGAAGAGGAAGACAAATTGATACGAATATCGGCGGTTATATACTGCGAACGCGATTCGCAGAAAGGTATAATCATCGGTAAAGCCGGAACAGCCCTCAAAAGAGTAGGTGCACTCGCCCGAAAAGATATAGAAGAGTTTTTCCAAAAACCCGTCTACCTGCAGCTATTCGTCAAAGTGGACCGCGATTGGCGTTCCAGCCAGTATCGCCTTCGTCACTATGGCTACGATTTGACCTGATCAACACCTAATATATACGCGCGCATGAAATTGTTGCTACTCATACTATCTATCATGACCTTCACCGTTGAAAGCAAAAACACGGTCAAAGGGGAAGGGGAGTATCCATATGATATGGAGGTCAACTATGCGTGCACCTACCAAAAAGGACAAGTCCGTGCCGGCGATACAGCCACTCTGACGCTCAGTCATCTGGAAGGCATAGCGCTGGAGTCGGTACAAGTGTATCTACGCTCTAACAACACAGCCGGAGCCGGCATACTGACCATGACAATTGACGGCCAAGAAGTATACAACAACTCCGGTAACTACCAGTCGTGGTTCGGTGCCTACGACAACACCAATTATCAGCCGATGGGCAAGACCTTTACCAACCAAATAGTGAACAACGAACTCAAGATACAACTGGTTGGAACCGTCAACTCGCTCTATATACAGAAATACGAAATCCAATACACCCTCAACCCGCCTCACCCCAAGACCGTAAGCCTTTACACAGAGGGACAACTATGGAACACGCTGACCGAGTCTTGGGCCGGCGAAGGTGTCACGCTTCCCGCTTGTCAAGACAAGGAAGGGTGGCATTTCTACGGCTGGGCAACCGAAGACCTGACAGCCAAAACCACTGACCAACCGATGACCTACAAACCTAACCAACTATTGATACCCGACCAAGATATGACACTATATGCCGTGTGGAGAAACCAAGACCCAATCGCTCACGAGCGACTCGGTGAACTCCGATCGGGCTATTATGTCTTAGAACATCAAGACTGGAACAGCCGTCTCTACGGCCCGGTCTCCAACGGCATTGTGCCACTCATTGCATCCTCTTCCGACATCGCTGAAGACGATGTCTACTATGTAGATTTCAATACGACCGATTCGATTTGTACGATCCGTCACAACGTATCCAATACCTATATCGGTTATACTGAGTCTGCCTTAAGTAGTACACCACAAGCGTGGCAATGCTACCTGTTGCCGGATTCGACATTCTTGTTCTACTGCCATCCGTTCAGCAAATATGCGGATGTGCTTTACCCCAATATTAATACCAATACCGAGGCATGCCTATTCAATGCCATTCTGTCCCGCACAGTAACCCGCCAATGGGCGCTGTATGAGGTGTTTAATACCTCTGTGCCGGTCTATTGGTATTCCTATCCATCCCTTACGCCAATCATACTGCCGCAGGCAGAACAACATACATACACCATCCCGTTCGGAATATATGAAATCTATATCCAGAACGGCAAAAAATCCATTCGTTTGCATCAATAATACACTATGAGATACTACAAAACCATATTGCTTCTTGGCTTGATCGCTTCCATGCCTATGATGGCGCAAACAGACATGCTCTCAGACATCTTGGAAGGTAAGTACAACGCCAAGACCCTTTCTACCACAGAACAGAAAGACTTACTCTCCGATACGGCAACCGGCCGATATCGTATCCAGAAAGAGAATGAGCAGAAGATCTTCCGCCGCTCATCGGTGGCAGACTACTATGTGTACGACACGCAGCGCGAAGAGCGTAAGCTGCTTGGAGGCGGACAGGTTCGCGACGTCAAGCTGTCCCCTAACGGTCGATACGTAGCTTTCGTCAAAGGCAATAATCTCTATCTGCACAAACTCGATTTTGGTACCGAGACAGCAGTCACTACAACTCAAGACCCGTTTATCTACAACGGCGTAGCCGATTGGCTCTACGAGGAAGAGTTTGGCGAGACCTGTCTCTATGCTTTCTCTCCAGACTCCAAACAGATAGCGTTCGTTCGCCTCGACGAGCGTAATGTGCCGGTGCACTATTGGGAAGACTATCTCAAAGGCCAATATCCGGTCAAGGATTCGCTCTATTACACCAAAGCCGGCGCCCCGAACGCCAAAGCCAGTGTATGTGTCTATGATATACGCTACAAGCAGATTCGCGAAGTCGATCTGGGAGCGGACACAACGATGTACATCCCGCGTGTTAGATGGACCAACCCCGTGATCGAAAAGCAGAAAGAGGATGATCGTGCAGGTGACCTGTTGATCATGATGCTCAACCGTGACCAGACACGAATGACCGTTCTCTCCGGCAGTGCCAAATCGACCGTGATGCGTCCGCTCTACACCGAAGACAGCAAGAACTACTATATCGATTACGAACTCTTTGACCAATGGGTTTGGCTCAAAGACAACCGTATCGTTATGTTGTCTGAGAAAGACGGATGGCGACAGATCTACCTGGCCTCCGAACAAGGATTGATCCAGAAGAAACTCACTCCGCAAGAGATGGATGTCACAGCTATCTACGGCGTGGACGAAACCAACGGAGTAGTCTATTATCAGGCAGCTCCCAACCCACAGATCCGCCAATGTTACGCCGTGTCATTGAAAGGTGGCGCACCCAAACAGCTGACTTCCGGTGAAGGCATCCATTCGTTGCAACTGTCAGCGGATTATAAGCAAGCTATCGAGTGCTATCAGTCATTCACTCAGCCGAATAAATACACCCTATGCCAACTGAGTGCTTCCGCTCTCAAGCCGGTTCGAGTAGTGGAGGACAACGCCGAGGTAGCCAAGACTTGGAAAGCCTTAGAGCTCAACGAACCCCAAATGGTAGAAATAACTAATGCCAACGGCAAGAAACTGGAGGCTATGTGGCTGTTGCCCAAACAAGGCACTACAACAGATGCCCGATACCCGCTCGTTATCATGCAATACAGCGGTCCGCAGAGCCAACGTGTACTCAACCGCTGGCGTAAGCGCTTTGAGTACTATCTGGCTAGCCAAGGCTATGCCGTATTGATAGTCGATACACGCGGCTCGGATTGCCGTGGCCGTGCATGGCGAAATGAGACCTATATGGAACTGGGCGTCAAAGAGGCTCAAGACCTGATCTCAGCCGCTAATTTTGCAGCCAATCAGTCATTCATCGATGCCGATCGTATAGCCCTGCTCGGATGGAGTTATGGCGGTTTCCAAACCCTGATGACAATGTCGCAGCCCGGACATCCGTTCCGCTGCGGAATAGCGATTGCACCGGTTACTGATTGGAAACTGTATGACAGCGGATACACCGAGCGTTTCATGCGTCGCCCGCAGGTCAACTACGGCGGATATAAGTCGGCCGATCTGACCCAACGAGCTGCCGATCTGGAAGGACAAGTGCTGATCATTCACGGTGCTTCGGATGACAATGTACATGTACAGAATACCATGGTATATGTGGAAGCGCTTGTACAAGCAGGCAAGCAGTTTGAGATGCAGATTTATCCTGATGACAACCATCAACTCCGCCAACGTAGCAATGCACTCCATATGCATAAAAGAATGCTTCTTTTCTTAGAAAAGAACCTGTAATCCGTAATTTATAATTCTTAATTTCATAGCACTATGAGCACAAACAAATCCAACATCCTGCCTATTGCAGTCATGTTCTCTTTGTTCTTTATGATTGCCTTCGTGACCAATTTTGCGGGTTCGATGGGTGTCATTGTCAAGAACCAGTTCAATGCCAGCAACGCCTTGTCGCAGCTTGGCACGTTCGCTAACTTCATCGCCTATGCCTGTATGGGTATTCCAGCAGGCGTGATCCTCAAGCGCAAGGGCTACAAGTTCACCTCTTTGGCTGCCGTTACGGTAGGATTTATCGGAGTGGGTATTCAGTGGCTGTCCGGCTATGCAGAGTCATTTGGCGTATATCTGCTGGGTGCGTTTATTGCCGGTTTCTCGATGTGTATGTTGAATATTGTGGTCAATCCGATGTTGAACACCCTCGGTGGAGGTGGCAACAAGGGCAACCAGTTGATTCAGTTTGGCGGTTCGTGCAACTCGATTGGTGGTACATTGGCTCCGATCCTGTTGGGCTATCTGATTGGTAGTAATGTGGAGACGGCTTCGGTGGCTGACGCTGCACCGGCTATGATGATTGCTATGGGTATCTTCCTGTTGGCTTTTGCGGTGATTTTCTTCACCAATATCCCGGAGCCGCACATGGAGACGGCCGAGGAGAAGGCAGCCCGTTTGAGTGGCAACCTGGCCAAAGATCCTCATTCGCCGCTTTCGTTCCGCCATTTTGTATTGGGCGCGATAGCTATCTTCTTCTATGTAGGTGTCGAAGTTGGTATTCCGAATATGGCTAACCTCTATATGTCCAATAATCCTGCTGTGGGTGCTGCTATTGCCGGTACGATTGTCGGTTTCTATTGGCTGATGATGTTGTGTGGCCGTCTGATTGGCGGTACGCTGGGTAATAAGGTGTCGTCGAAGATGATGTTGACCTTGGTATCGTCTTTAGGCATATTGTTGCTGCTGGGTGTGATGTTTATCCCTGAGAGTGTAGCTATTTCGTTCCGTGGTGTAGAACTGCCGCTGAGCATGGTATTGATGGTGCTGTGCGGTTTGTGTACATCGGTGATGTGGGGTGCGATCTTCAATCTGGCTGCCGAAGGTCTGGGCAAATATACGCCGGCTGCTTCGGGTATCTTCATGGCATTGGTTTGCGGTGGTGGAATCATCCCGTTCATCCAAGGACTGGTGGCTGACTCGATTGGCTATATGGGCAGTTATGTGGTAACGATTGCCGCGTTGGCATATATCCTCTATTATGCATTGTGGGGAAGCAAGAATGTCAATACCGACATCAAGGTAGATTAATTCGTAATTTATTAGTTCTAAATTTAATATATGAAAAAGTACGCTTTAGGTATCGACTTGGGTGGCACAGGCACCAAGTTCGGTTTAGTTAACGAAGAAGGACAAGTGCTTCGTTGGAACTCCATCCCTACACAACAGTATCCGGATATCGACGAATATTGCGATGTATTGTGCGAGGGCATGAAACGTTTGGTAGCAGACGAAGGCTTGGCAATGAGTGATATCGTAGGAGTTGGCTGCGGAGCTCCCAATGCCAATTTCTATTCGGGATGTATTGAGCAAGCACCCAATCTGCCGTGGAAGGGCGTGGTACCTTTTGCCAAACTCATCAGCGAGCGCATGGGCATCAAATGTACTATCACCAATGATGCTAATGCAGCTGCACAAGGAGAGATGATCTACGGATCGGCGCGTGGCATGAAAAACTTTATCGTTATCACCCTCGGTACCGGTGTCGGTTCGGGCGTTGTGATTGATGGTAAGGTGCTATACGGCCATGACGGTTTTGCCGGCGAGTTGGGTCACTGCAAGATCGACCATTCGGGTAATGGACGCCTTTGTGGATGTGGTCAGAAAGGATGTATCGAGGCCTACGCTTCAGCAACAGGTGTAGCTCGCACGGCTAAGGAGATCGTAACGGCTACCACCCAGCCAACATTGCTGCGTGATGTAGCGGATATCAATAACATCACTTCCAAGGATGTATATGATGCAGCTGAGAAAGGTGACTTAGTAGCTAAGCAGATTTTTGATTATACAGGCCACCTGCTGGGACAAAAACTGGCAGACTTCGTCCATTTCACCAGTCCTGAAGCTATCATCCTCTTTGGCGGTTTGACCAAGTCCGGTCACTGGATCATGGATCCTATCCGCGAAGCTATGGAGGAGAACCTGATGCCGATTTGGAAGGGTAAGATTCCTGTATCTATCTCGGTACTCAAAGACAACGACGCCGCTATCCTCGGCGCTTCCAGTCTGGCGTGGTAAAACTCAAAGACATATTTCAAAATCTCTATCCGTACGGTGTGTTCCGTGCGGGTAGAGATGTTTATTTGACTTTTGATGACGGCCCTATTCCCGAAGTGACGCCCAAAGTGTTGGATATATTGGCACGATATAATGTCAAAGCTACCTTCTTTATGGTAGGCGATAACATTGACAAGCATCCCGAGGTGTACGAACAAGTGATCAAGGCCGGTCATACAATCGGCAATCATACCTACAATCACCTCAAAGGATATCGCTACTCCTTAGACGAGTATATGGCGAATGTAGCCCGATTTCCTAAACCTACCAAACTTTTCCGCCCTCCGTACGGAAAAGCCACTTTGGCACAACGAAGAGCATTGAACAGGATGGGGTATAGCATTATCTATTGGGATATCCTCACGCGCGACTATAACCCCGCAGTGACACCGGCAAGCATGCTACATAAAATCCAACGACAAGTACGACCGGGTTCGATCATCAATTTTCACGATTCGATCAAATCCAACGAACGTATGTTGACTGTTCTGCCGCAAGCCATTGAGTGGCTTCAAGCACAGGGATACAAGCTCAAAACCTTAGCTATGGAGTGAAAATATTCTATTTTTGGCGAAAAAAAACACTTTTATTTGCGTATGTGCATTTTTTTTCGTATCTTTGCGCCCGATTTGAGTGTATCAAGTGAAATATATTAAAATAACATAATTATGGCAAAGAAAAAAGTAACTAAACAAGATCAAGAATTAGAGTCTGTAAACGAGGCCTTGAGCCGCTCGGGACAGTGGGTTGAGGACAACCAAAAGACGTTGACTATTGTTGCATGTGTAATTGTGGCAGTAGTGATCGGCATCATGGCTATCAATCAGTGGGTTGTCAAACCGAACAGCGTAGCTGCCAGCAACGAGAATGCCGCTGCAGAGACCATCTTCGCTCAGGCAGAGCAAGCTGTTCTCCAGGGTGACACCGCTAAGGCTAAAGAGCTCTTTACCAAAGCGCTCAATGGTGACGAAGCAGATTGCGTAGGTTTTCTGGAGGTAGCTGATAACTACAGCAACCAGCAGGCTGACCTCGCTGCCCTCTATGCTGGTATCTGCTATGCAGAGCTCGGACAAATGGAAGAGGCTGCTGAGTATATCAACAAGTTCAGCGCATCGGATGTCACTGTAGGTGACGCTGCTCAGATGCGTTTGGGTGATGTCTATGTTGAGCTGGGTGAGTTGGAGAAGGCTGCTAAGGCTTTTGAGCAGGCTGCTAAAGGCGAGAATGACGTGATCGCTCCGATGGCACTGATGAAAGCAGGACGCGTTTATCTCAAACTCGAAGACAAAGCTGCTGCCAAAGCGGTGTTTGAGACGGTGAAAACCAAATACATCAACACCCAAGAGGCACAAGAGGTTGAGAAATACTTGCCGATGTGTGACTAATGACAACAGATTTATCGCAATATAATGTTGATCAATTGCCTAGCGCTGATGTACTTAAACATCAGCGTTATGCAATTATTGTTGCCGACTGGAATAGCGAAATTACCTACGCCATGGCACAAGGAGCAGTGGATACATTGCTCAAACATGGTGTGATCGAAGAGCACATTGTCATCACACATGTACCCGGTACAGTAGAGCTGACCTACGCAGCAGCCAAAGCGATCAACGAGTATGTGGATCTGGATGCTATCATAGTTATTGGCTGCGTCATACAAGGTGATACGCCTCATTTCGACTACGTGTGTCAGTCGGTTACACAAGGAGTAACTATTCTCAATGCGCAAGGCAACGTACCGGTTATCTTCTCTGTGCTGACTACCCTTAACCGCCAGCAGGCATTGGACCGTTGTGGCGGGAAGTTGGGCAATAAAGGCATAGAAGGTGCGGTAACGGCTATCCATATGGCAAATCTATAAATTGTCCGTATCATGAGGGTATATAAGTTCGGAGGAGCGTCGGTTGCTACCAGTGAAGGGATACAAAACGTAGCCCGTATTGTTTCGCAATGTCAGGACGACTTGATGGTTGTGGTGTCCGCTATGGGCAAGACGACCAATGCCTTGGAGCGCGTCTTAGATGCCCTGATGATAGATGACATGGTGCTTGCTCAACGGGAGTGGGATAGTATCATTGCTTACCACGAGCATATATTGGACCAATTGGCCCTGCCGCACGAAGTGATACCTATTCGTACTATCCCTGAACTGGCTGACAAGAACGACTACGACTTCAGTTACGATCAGTTGGTTAGTACAGGTGAACTGATATCGTCAACCATCGTACAAGCCTATCTGGCGCAAAGCGGCATCGAATGTGCTTGGCTAGATATGACTAAGCTTCTTCGCACAGACCATACCTACCGCGATGCCAAAGTAGATCTGTCCGCTTCCGAGCAATTGCTGCGAGAGGCGGTTGCTGAGAGCGCTAAACGCGTTCATGTGCTGCAAGGCTTTATCGGTGGAACGGCTGATGGCTATCGTACCACTCTGGGACGTGAGGGCTCCGATTATACAGCTGCGCTGGTCGGCAATTTCCTGAATGCTGATAGTGTCACTATATGGAAGGATGTACCCGGTATCTTGAATGCCGATCCGCGATTGGTGAAGAATACTGTTCTTATCCCTGAACTGCGATATAGTGACGCTGTCGAATTGAGTTACTCCGGTGCGCAGATCATCCATCCTAAGACGATTCGCCCGCTGGAGAACAAGCGTATTCCCTTATTTGTTAAACCGTTTGGCGATCCTCAAGCAGCAGGCTCTAAGATACACGCTGATGCCAAAGGACCTGTCCAAGTGCCGGTATACATTTGGCGTAAGAACCAAGTGCTGATCACAATCCGTCCCAAGGATTTTGCTTTTGTGCTTGAAGAGAGTCTTAATGCGCTGTTTGAGATCATTCACCGTCATCGCCTTAAGGTATCGCTTATCCAAGCTTCTGCAGTCACTATATCCGTCTCGGTGGATCATACACGCTATGTGGCTGCTGCACTCACAGAGTTGGCTAGCCGCTTCACACTGAACTATAACGAGGGCTTGTCGTTGCTCACTATTCGTGGCACAACACCCGAGATCTTAGAGCAGGAACGCCAAGGACGCGAGATACTGCTCAGCCAAACAACGCGCCGTACGGCACGTCTGTTGATCAAAGAAACACACACCTGCTAAATACCATGATATCTTATTTCACAAAGGACTATTGGAAAGAGTTGATCCAAGATTTTGGACACGCTCTCCGTACATGGAAATTCTACAAAGAGTTGCTTATGATGACCGTTGGTATGATCTTCGGAGCAGCTGCTGTCTATTATTTCCTGATGCCGAGCCATCTGATCATCGGTACCATATCCGGTCTTAGTATAATCATCAATACCGTTATTGGCGGTAATGCTGACTCCCTGTCGTATATCATTATGGGAATCAATGCGTTCTTGTTGTTGTTGGCATTTGTACTCATAGGCAATGAGTTTGGTGCCAAGACCGTTTATACCGCCATGATCCTTGGTCCGCTTACCCAGCTGCTTGACCGTATTTATCCTTACACCAATATGACGCACCGCGTGTTGGATACAACGGCGGCTAATTATCAGTCAGTATTGGCGCAACTACAAGCCGGCCAACAAGTACCGTTCGACAATGACGGCAACTATTACCTGCTAAGCCGAGCCGGCGAAGTGCTCGAGCCGATTCGTTCCTCTGTTATGGCTTCCGGCTTGCAGTCCGGTGATGTATGGTTTGACTTGCTCTGCTTCGTACTGTTGCTATCTGCTTGTCAGGCATTCTTATTCCGTATCAATGCATCGACAGGCGGATTGGATATCCTGGCCAAGATCATCAACAAGTACGTACATTTTGACATAGGTATGTCGGTTACTATAGCTGGCGCTGTAATCTGTTGTACTGCTTTTGCCATCAATGATTTCCGCATGGTTGTGATCGGATTGATCGGTACTTGGATTAATGGTGTGGTAGTCAACTATTTCACTGCTTCACTCAACAACCGCAAGCGTGTATGTGTCGTTTCCGCAGAGCCGGAGCGTATACGCCATTACATCGTGGATACATTGGTGCGCGGATGCTCGTTATACAATATCAAAGGCGGATACAGCGACGAGGAGCATGTGGAGATCCAAACGCTGCTTACGCAAGACGAGTTCTCTTCGCTGATGGCATTTATCCGTGACAATAAGATCAAAGCCTTTATCACAGCCGGTAACTGTTCAGAGGTATATGGACTGTGGTTCAGACACAAGAAGAAAAACGGTAAGACCATTATCGTTAATGACTAAGAAATAATTTAATAAGCAAAAATATGAAACCTACTTTATTTATTTTAGCAGCCGGAATGGGTAGCCGTTATGGCGGACTCAAACAATTGGATGGCCTAGGCCCCAATGGCGAGACCATTATGGACTATAGCGTTTATGATGCTATGCGAGCTGGTTTTGGCAAAGTGGTCTTTGTGATCCGTAAGGATTTTGAGGATGACTTCCGTCGTGTAGTGCTTAGCAAGTATAAAAATCAAATCCCATGTGAGGTCTGCTTCCAGTCGATCGATTCCCTCCCGGAAGGATACACCCGCAATCCGGAGCGTACCAAACCTTGGGGCACCAACCATGCCGTGTTGATGGCTAAGGATATCATCAAAGAGCCGTTTGCCGTGATCAATGCCGACGATTTTTATGGCAAAGAGTCTTTCCAAGTGCTGGCAGACTATCTGCAGTCTGTAGAAGGTACCACGGGACAATACTGCATGGTCGGTTATCGCGTACAGAACACATTGAGCGAGAACGGTTCGGTTAGTCGTGGTGTATGCTCAACCGACGAAAATGGCTTGCTCACTGACGTCGTAGAGCGCACCAAGATAGAAGAAGTAGGCAACAAGATCGTCTTCACCGAAGATGGCCAGGATACCGAGTTGGCTCCTAATACACCGGTATCGATGAATATGTGGGGATTTACTCCTGAGTATTTCGCTTATGCCGAAGAGGCATTCAAGCTATTCCTGCAAGCCCACGGACAAGAGCTGAAGACCGAGTTCTATATTCCGACTCTGGTCAACGACCTGATCAAGGCTGGCAAGGCTACATGCCGCGTGCTCGACACACCATCCAAGTGGTTCGGTGTGACCTATTCGGAGGACCGCCCGCAAGTAGTAATGAAACTCAACACATTAATCAAACAGGGTGTTTATCCCGCTAAACTATTCTAATATGGCACGTATATTAGTGACCGGAGGAGTCGGTTATATAGGTTCACACACGGTAGTAGAACTGATGCAACAAGGCTACGACGTGGTTATAGTGGACAACTTGAGCAACTCTAATGTGGATGTGTTGGACGGTGTAGAGCAAATAGTAGGCAGTCGTCCCGACTTTCTTAATGTTGACTGCTGCGACTACGTAGCAATGGACAATGTGTTCGCACAATATCTGGATATCGTTGGTGTCATTCATTTTGCTGCCAGCAAAGCTGTAGGCGAATCCGTTCAAGAGCCACTGAAATACTATCGTAACAATATCCTCTCATTGATAACACTCTTGGCGCTGATGAAAGAACATAATGTAGCCAATATTGTGTTCTCGTCGTCTTGTACCGTTTATGGTCAGCCCGATCCGGAACATCTGCCGGTAGATGAGACTGCGCCGCTCAAAAAAGCGCTCTCTCCGTATGGCAACACCAAGAAAATCAATGAGGATATCATCATAGACCAAGCACATGCTTGCGCCCAATTGCAGGCAACTATCTTGCGCTACTTCAATCCTATTGGTGCTCATCCGTCTGCATTGATTGGTGAGTTGCCTAACGGCGTGCCTAACAACTTGCTGCCTTTTGTTACCCAAACGGCGGCAGGACTGCGTTCAGAGCTCAAAGTGTTTGGCAATGATTATAACACCCCGGACGGATCCTGTATCCGCGACTATATCTACGTAGTAGACCTGGCAAAAGCACATGTCAAAGCCATCGATAGAATGCTCCAAGCCGAAGACCGCGAGCAGGTTGAGATATTCAATCTTGGTACCGGCCGTGGCCTGAGTGTACTGGAGATCGTCAATACTTTTATCAAAGTGACCGGTGTCAACCTGCCGTACACTATTGTCGGCCGTCGTGAAGGTGATATAGAGCAAGTATGGGCTGCTCCGCATAAGGCCAATACTGTGCTTGGCTGGAAAGCCGATACGCCGGTAGAAGATGTGTTGCTTTCGGCCTGGAACTGGGAAAAACATCTGCGTAATATCCAATGATGCTATATCCCCTGAAATTTACGCCTCGCCTGTTCCATAAGTTATGGGGCGGACAGCATATACGGCAGTGGTACGACAATGTGCCTTCGGACTTCCTTAATGTGGGGGAGAGTTGGCTGATTTCAGCAGTCGAGAAATATCCTACTGAGGTATGCAATGGTCCCTTGGCCGGTAACGAACTGGAAGACTTGCTCGAGGTCTATATGGACGAATTGGTAGGCGAGTCGGTCTACGAGCGTTTTGGCAATATGTTTCCATTATTGCTCAAGTTCATCGATGCCGACGATGACCTGTCTATACAAGTTCATCCCAACGATGAACAAGCCTTTGAGATGGAGAATTCGATGGGCAAGACCGAGATGTGGTATGTGATGCCGTCTGAGCCTGAAGCCTCCGTTATAGCAGGCTGGAAGACTCAGATGGACGAACAGCAGATACGCGATGCCATCGATCATGGTTCACTCAATGATCATCTGGTCGTACGCCCCGTCAAAGAAGGCGATGTCGTAATGATCAACGCCGGACTCGTCCACGCACTCAATCGAGGAACCATAGTGGCTGAGATCCAAGAGAACTCGGATATTACGTATCGTTTATACGACTACGATCGAGTAGGTAATGATGGTAAAAAACGACCGCTCAAACTGCAACAAGCTTTGCAGGTACTCAACTATGACAAAGCGGATCCTACAGCTGTCTCACATGCTCAAGTATCCGTTAATCAGGCAGTTAATGCTGTTACAACCGACTATTTTACCACCAATGTCATCCATTTCGACAAGCCTATCGCGCGCGACTACGCGCCCCTGGACTCTTTTGTTGCGTATATGTGCGTACAAGGCGCATGTGTGATAGAAGCTCCTGAGGCTGATCCGGCTGAACAACGGCAGACACTACAACTCGGACAAGCTATCTTGCTCCCTGCTGTACTCAACGATATTACACTCACGCCGACCAACGGCCCGTGTAAGCTGCTGGAGATATATATCAATAAAATAGAGGACTGATCAGCCCTCTATTTTTTTTCTATTGGAAGAAACTAAAATGTACACTCCCATATCGTCGTGTCTCAATATGACGAGGATGTGTACTGAAATCTGTGTCCTTGCCGTGCTCTATCACCAGCCAGCCGTCTTGCTTCAATATATCGCGACTCAATATCACATCAGGCAGAGTAGGTAGTTGCTCCAATGCGTACGGAGGATCAGCATAGATAAAATCATAGCGGATATGGCAAGTATTCAGATACTTAAACACATCGCCCCGAATGACTTGCAGATTGCGTATACCTAATTGTTTGCAGGTCTGAATGATAAAATTCTGCTGTGTATGCGCCAACTCGACCGCCGTCACTTCACGTGCCCCACGGCTGACAAACTCAATGCCTATACCTCCGGTACCGGCAAACAAGTCAAGCATATCCACTCCCTCAAAATCCATTCGATTTTGCAGCAGATTGAACAAACTCTCCTTGGCAAAGTCCGTTGTAGGCCTCGCTGTGATATTTTTAGGGGGCGACAATCGCCGCCCCCCATATATGCCGCTAATAATTCGCATGGCAATCCTGCTCCGATTCTTAATCGGTTATTCCCAGTTACCTGCGTAGTTGTTAGGCTCTACTACGTCTCCGACCTTCAGACCGGGGAAGTGCTCCAACTTAACCTCTTGGTCTTGGAGATTGATCAACTCCTGTGCGTCCAGGTCACCCAGATATGACTCAAACGGAGCGCTGATCTCAAACAGAGGAACAACAGCTCCGGACGAACTGGTGTATTCGTTGTTAACCTTAACGTCAAACTTCTTGCCGTTAGAGAACGGGATAATGCAAATATCAGCAATGTTCTCCTCGGTGTATTTGCCTTTGTACAATGCCTGCATCATGTTCATGCGCACTGTATCACGAGCATATCCTTGCAAGCCTGCTGCGATCATAGCCTTGTCGGTCTCCCAGATATATGCATACTTAGCAGAGTCGGACTCAAAAGTCTTACCCTCTTTTTCTACTCTTGCTAATGCGGCCTTGAACATCTCGGTAGCCTTGGCCTCGGTCATACCACCCTCCAACTGTTTCTCAGTCAGACTTCCCATCTTAACCAACTCTTTCTTAGGAGTGTTCTTTAGGAACAAAACCAGAGAGTCCAAATCGGTAGTGAAACGTCCGTTTTGATTGCGGAACTCCAATTGTGCCGTACGAAGAGCTACTAGGTTTTCAACCACCTTAGCTTCGCGCTCCACGCGGGCGTTATCAAACTTAATAGGAGTCACAACACTCTGAACACACATAACTGCGATTGCGATGGCACTCAGACCGAGCAACACGCAAGCTGAAATCTTAATTGCTTTCATTATTTTGGTATAAAATTTAATTATTTTCTGCCACTTAATGAGCCCTATACAAGAAACTCGCCGCAAAATTACAAAAAAAAAATCATATACGCAAGGATTTAATCACTTTTTATGTAAAAATCGCAAGAAAAAATAACTCTAATGACTATTTTAATAAAAAGTTATTAAAATTTTGCATATGTCAAATTTTTTCATTATCTTTGCATGCTAATTTGAAGTATACTTATGAAGAGACATTCGTTTATTGCATTTTTATTGCTTGTCAGCATATATTGTGGCGCGGGTACAAACGCGGTCACGGTTCCCTCTGTGGGCGATGCACGCTTGCGCATTGTTGGACAGAATGCAGAGAACTATCTGCTTGATCTGACGGCTTCTAATTCCTCGTGTAGTACACAAAGCGAGTTTGAACAGAAGACCAACCAAATGGCCAATGCCTTCCTTACCCTGCAAGCCGATATTGTAGCTATATGCGAAGTGGAACAAAACTCTCAAGTATTAGGATATATATGCGACGAGATGAATAGCCTCGCCAATACCGATGTCTATGTCTATGTGTCCGACAATATGGGCAACGCTTCCCAGTCTAGTAGTGGCTATCTGACGCTCAAAGCCGGATTCATCTACCGCAAGGACAAAGTAGTTCCCGTTGGCAGTAACACCTCGCCATACTACTCAGGCGAATATAACCACCGCCTGCGTATACAAGCGTTCAAAGAATTGGCTACTAATGAGGTCTTTGTGCTCTCTATGAACCATTTCAAAGCCAAAGACAAAACCAGTGACCAGGGCGAGAGTACCCGTTTGCAGAATGTGTCCGTTCTGCTGAGCGAACTCAAAGATGTGACTACTGATCCCGATATAATGATCATGGGTGATCTTAACGCGTATATGGGGGAGCAACCGATCATCAACCTGCAAAACGCTGGCTACGAAGAGCAACTCATTCGCTTTGACGCGGATGCATATTCCTATATATATCAAGGCACCAAAGGCCTGCTCGACCATGCGATGGCCAATAGCACGATGGCTACACAAGTCACCGGCGCTGCCGTCTATCACTGCAACACGAGCAGCTACTATTCCCGATTCTCAGATCATGATACATACGTAGTGGGACTCAATTTGGGTGACACGCCTCCCGTGCCGCCAACACCTCAACCCGAATGCCCGGAGTATACATTCGACTTCTGTCAAGGCTCTTCAACGTTTGTGCCGTATCTAAAAGGCGATGCCGAGTGGACGTATAGTACCACCTATGGACTGCAGATCAACGGACGCTATGCTTCCAACAATCAAGACCAATGGATCGTTTCGCCTCAACTCGATCTGTCTAAGGCTTCTTCAGCAACTTTGACCATCAACCACCAGATCTATTATGACAATGGTACCAAGGGCGACTACGAACAACATCAGACCATATGGGTCAGCAACGACTACGTAGACGGTAACAGCCCTGAGAATTATACCTGGCATCAACTGCCTATCGATCAGTATGCAGTCAAAAGCTATGTGGATGCCACGATGACCATTCCCGCTGACTATCTAACCGACCATACCCATATAGCTTTCCGATATCAGTCTGTCAATGCACAAGACGCTAACTTCTGGGAGATTAAGTCGGCAAATATTACCACCGAGTGCCAAGAGATACCGGATGCTATCGATCAAACCAACGAGCAGCCCAACACAACTTGCTTCAAACGTATAATCGACGGACAACTATATATCCTGGTCAATGGACGAGTATACGACATCACAGGACACCTTATAAGCAAATAATAAATCAACATACATGGGGAAGAATATGGTGAAACAGTATACTTTGATCAATATTCCTTGTACCCCAGTGCCTCATGGACATATAATTTTAACTGTGTACGCTTAGTGCATTAAGAAAAGATAAAACGATTATTCTTTAAATACAAACAAAACAATGAAAACATCTAATTTTTGGATCGTAGTGCTGGCTGCTATCATGATGGCAGGCTGTGCACAGAAAGAGAATAAACCTGCGCAAAACGCAGAAGAACAACCGGTGGCTGTTGACACTGCTGCAACCAAACCCGAGGCCGCTGTCGCTCCGGTGGAGGAAGCTAAACCGGCAGAAGCTCCTGCTGAGGAACCCGCAGAAGAGGAGATCGCACCGAAGAAAAAAGGCACCTTGGCTAAGTTCTTCGGCTTGCGTTGGCAAGGAGACGCGGAAGCCTATCTGGTAGGTAAGATCGACAACAAGTACCCGGTTCATATGAGCCTCTGGTGGAAAGTGGAAGGACACGAAGGATATTATGATCCGGAAACGGACTCCTACAAGAGAACCTATATGTTCGGAGTGCGCGGCGCATACTACTATGACAAGACCGGCAGTGTCAAAAACTATATGACCTTGCAAGAGAATAATATCAACAAAAACCACGTAGTCATCTCGGAGTATAACAGCAAAGGCAAACATACCGGTACGTTCGACGGACGCGTGAAAGGCGACGTATATGAAGGCTCGTTTATCCGCGCCAAAGATGGCAAACGTATGTCGTTTAAGTTGACCTATGTGCTGGATAAGAACAATGGCAAGTTCGTGAAATCAACTGCCTACTAATATTTTTGGTCAAAATACTATCGAAAAATGCGTCCCTCAGGCGCATTTTTCATTTTTATTTGCGTATGTCATTTTTTTTTCGTAACTTTGCGCCCGATTTTGAATAAAATAAAACTATATATACAATGAACTTATCAGAGATTACTGAAAAGATCTACGCCGAAGGTGTAGAAAAAGGAAATGCCGAGGCACAACAGATCGTGGCTCAGGCGAACGAGAAAGCCGCTGCGATCGTGGCAGAGGCTGAGAAGAAAGCGGCTGCATTGGTGGCAGAGGCTGAGTCGAAAGCGGCTGACCTGGACAAGAAGACACGTGCGGAACTGAAGTTGTACGCTGAGCAGAGCGTGAATGCGGTGAAGACCG
>CACZCR010000006.1 GCA_902779705.1 uncultured Bacteroidales bacterium
TCCGGGTGTTAAGAAAGAGTACTGCCGAGTACATGTCGATGAAGACCACAACCTGTGTGTTGCCATCGAGAACAAGTTCGAGCACAAGGAAGAAGACAAGCATTCGCACTATCTCAGACGCGAGTTTGCTTACACCAACTTCGAGCAGAAGTACACCTTGCCGGACAATGTGGACGAGGAAAAGATCGCCGCTAAGGTTGAAGATGGTATCTTGACGATTGAGTTGCCGAAGACCAAACGCGAAGAAGGCAAGACCACTCGCCAAATAGCCATCTCATAACAAAGGTTTGTTAACAAGAAAAGCACTCCTAAGCGAGTGCTTTTCTTTGTTTTATTACAAGAGTTGGTACCACATTTATTGCATGGATTGCAGAATTGCACATCATTTTGTGTCGTTGGAGGGCATTATATAATATAATATATTATATTATTATAATGACTATTTATTTGGGGTGGTTGAAGCCACATTGTTATGCAATTTTGCAATTGATGCAATTTTTGATGGTAAGTTTTATAAATTTGCATTTTTTGCATTTTTTTTGTGAAAAAATTTGCAAAACACAATTTGTTCATCGTATCTTTGCACCAGATTTGAAAAACGCGAGTGATCGTACTTATATCGGTATTACATCGTACTTTTATCGACCCCTAATCCACTAATTAGTGTCAAACACTTGCATATATCAAAAAAAAGTCGTAATTTTGCATCAGATTTTATTAAACATTAACATTATGGAATATAAAATTAAAACTATCGGAGTGCTGACCTCAGGCGGCGATGCTCCGGGAATGAATGCAGCAGTGCGCGCCGTCACTCGCGCTGCTATCGCTAACAACATCCGCGTCAAGGCCATCTTCCGCGGCTACAAAGGCCTCATGGACGACGAAGTACAGGAGTTTACTACCCAGGATGTGAGCGGTATTATCCAGCGCGGAGGTACGATCCTCAAATCTGCCAGAAGCGATGAGTTCAAGACTCCCGAGGGACGCAAGCGCGCGTACGATACCATTCAAAAAGAGCAGATTGATGCCCTGATCGTCATCGGTGGAGATGGCACTTTTACCGGCGCAAGACTCCTTGCACAGGAGTATAACATCCCCATCATCGGCGTCCCGGGTACGATCGACAATGACCTCTGGGGAACGGATTCCACCATCGGCTACGATACCGCGCTCAACACTATTATGGATTGTGTGGACAAACTCCGTGACACCGGTACAAGCCACGAGCGCCTTTTCTTGGTCGAAGTCATGGGACGTGACGCCGGCTTCCTCACTCTCAACGCCGCTATAGCCGCAGGAGCAGAAGCTGCCATCATCCCCGAACGGGCTACCCTCGAGGAACAGCTGGAGGCAGCAATAGGGCAGGGAAGACGCAAACACAAGAATAGCGGTATAGTCCTCGTTCAAGAGCACGCTATCCCTGGCGGAGCACAAGCCGTCGCTAAAATCATCGAAGAGGCTCATCCTGAGTATGGTACGCGTGTCACTATTTTGGGACACCTCCAGCGCGGTGGATCGCCTTCTGCTTTCGACCGTATCCTCGCTTCACGCCTCGGATGCGCCGCAGTACAAGCGCTCCTCGACGAACAGCGATCGATCATGGTCGGACTCCAAAACGGCGAAGTCATTTATGTCCCACTGACCAAAGCGATCAAGGAGAAAAAAGATATCAAAGATGACAAGTGGCAGGCTCTACAGGTCCTCAGCATCTAATTCTCCAATATCCAATACCTTTGCAGTCACCTGTAGGTTAACCATGGAACTGAGTGCTGAACAGAAAGAGTTGGTTCGATTGAACAGTCGTATCACCAAACGGTTTCACAAAGCTTGTGCCGGCTATGGACTGATAGCCGACGGCGACCATATACTGATTGGTCTGAGCGGTGGTAAGGATAGCCTGGCTTTGGTGGAACTGCTTGGCAAACGCGCGCGCGTGCACGTTCCTTCTTTCCGCGTGAGCGCTATACATGTGCGCGTGAAAGAACGCGACTATCTGACCGACACCGGTTATCTGGAGCGTTTCTGCGCGGAATATAATGTGCCGCTGCATATAGTGGACACGCAGATAACAGACATGCCCGACAAACATCAGCCCAAAGATCCCTGTTTTCTCTGTTCTTGGTATAGACGCAAGGCAATGTTCGACCTAGCCCAAGAGCTTGGATGCAACAAGATAGCGTTGGGACATCACCAAGACGACTTGGTGGAGACTTTTCTGATGAACATCCTCTTTCAAGGAGCTGTAGCTACTATCCCTCCCGTGCTCCACATGGACAAGATGCCGATCACTATGATACGGCCTTTGTGCCTCATACCTGAGCAGGATATAGCGCGCTATGCCCAATTGCGTAACTATCAAAAACAAACCAAACTCTGTCCTTTTGAGCATGTGTCCTCGCGTGCCAAAGTCAAAGGACTGATCTCCCAACTTCAGACACTCAATCCTGAAGTGCGCGAGACACTCTATGCTGCTATGGGAAATATCAAAAACGACTATTTACCTCATCTATTATGAACGGAATCTATACAATACTGCTGCTGATTGTCAGCAATATCTTTATGACCTTTGCTTGGTACGGTCATCTCAAGCTTCAGTCAATGAACATCATCTCTGACCATACACCTCTGATCATGGTCATTCTTATGTCGTGGATGCTGGCTCTGCCGGAGTATGCTTGCCAAGTACCGGCTAATAGAATCGGTTTTGACGGCAATGGGGGAATGTTCAACCTGATGCAACTCAAGGTCATCCAAGAGGTCATCTCCATCACCGTCTTCACGCTGTTTACCATCCTGGTGTTCAAAGGTCAGAGTCTGCACTGGAACCACCTGGCAGCGTTCGGCTGCCTGGTAATGGCGGTCTATTTTGTTTTCTTGAAATAAGAACGGCTATCGTTTGCGCTTTTGCTCGACTAGCATGTCCTTGTACTCGGACATATTATTGCGGTCCAGTACGCGGCGATAGTGCCATTTGGTGCCCTTGGGAATGCGTAACTCCTGAAGATTATCGCACTTATGCAAGGCCATCGGATGAATCGTATCCACTCGTCCTAAGAACGTGATATGCTGCAGATTGGTGCAGTTGCCAAAGGTCATATGCCGCAAGGCTTTGACCTTTTGCGGTATTGTGATACTGTCCAACATCGCGCAGTCAAAGAAGGCACTCTCGCCGATATATTCTACCGTGTTGGGCAACTCTATATTGTTCAACTCAGCACACATGTCAAACGCGCTCGTTCCTATATAAACTACACTATCCGGCATCGTAAAATCGTGCAGACGAAAACAATAGGCAAACGTGTTGTTGCGTATCGAGTCCAATTTTGGAGGCATGGTTACGGTCTGCAGATTGTCGCAGAAACGGAATGCTCCGGCCCCTATATACCATACCGTAGAAGGGATATTCACTTCCCTTAACTTGCGGCAACCGGCAAACGAACGAGCACCAATCTGTTCCATACCTTCCTTCATGTGCACCTTACGCAGCGACTCGCAGAAATAGAAGGTATAACGCGAGATAAACTTAGCCGACGCAGGTATATCCACTTCGCGTAGCAATATGTTGTCCGGCACATCGCGGTAGTCGATGTGATCCTTTCCCTCCGGATAACTCAGATACGTAACGCGATGCAGGACAAAGCCTCCGACTACAGCCCCTACGGCTACGATGCACGAGATGATGATGAGGATTATTTTGGTGCGTTTGCTCATTGTTCGTAGATGATTTTGTGATAGTATTTAGGAATCATTTTTTTGATTCGTTTGCGTTGTCCTACCGGTATGCAGATACGCTCCAATGCCGTGCAGTTGTCCAGCGCCGTGGGCTCGATATATTCGATGTTGGACGACAGATAGAGCGACTGCAAGAACCGACATCCGTCAAAGCATGAGGCGCCTATATACCGCACGTTGTTGAGGCGTGCGATACGAATACCGGAGAAATAGAATGCGCGTTGTGCGAGACTGTCCACCGACATAGGCAGCGTCACCTCGCGCAGGTCATTACATTCGGCAAAACAGTTGTACGGTATGGTCTTCAGCCCCTCCGTCAGATCGATGTACTTGAGACTCTGACATCCGTAGAACGCCCACTCGCCGAGCGAGTCCAGCGTCGATGGTAGCGTCACCGTCTTCAGCGCCACACAGCCGGCAAAAGCAGCATAGCCGATTGTCTTCACTCCTTTCGGAATAAAGGCTTCTTCGATGTTCGACCGATAGGCAAAAGCTTGTGTATCAATCCATCTGAGCGTGTCGGGTAGGGTGGTACGTGTACATGTGGCAAACAGCCTGCCGGTGGCTTTCTCTATGATACCGTTACAGTTCTGACGACTGTCATAACGGGCATTCTCTGCCGCTACACTCATCCGCCTCAGTTTGGTGCAACCGATAAACACCTGCTCACCTATCGAGTCTACCGATGCCGGTATATCGATATAACTGAGACTGGTGCATCGGTAGAATGCTTCGTCGCCTATACGTCTCAAACTGTCAGGCAATGTCAAGCTGTCCAGCGATGACAACTCAGCCAAAGCGGCACTGTCGATATAGCGCAGCGTCGAAGGCAGACTGATGCGGCGCAACTTGGTACAGTCGTGAAACGCACGACGACCGATACCTACCACCTGATAGGTGTGGTCACTGTCACTCACCTGCGCAGGAATAGTCAACTTGCGTAGTCGCTTATACAGTTTGACGGCATCGGGATATTCATACGTCACCTCCACTTCCTGCTCCGATAGAATGGAGTAGAACAGGTGCCCCGCCTGAAAATCATATGCCAACAAACTAAGCGGCAGTAATAGTAGCAATATGGTGTACTTAGTTCGTCTCATTGTTCATTATGTGTTGGTATCGTTCGGTTAGTCTGATGGCTTGCAGTTCCGGGCTGTAGCGTATAGATACCTTGCTTGGATAACCCATCCGGACAGCTTGCTCCAGCATGTCGAGCCCCTTCTGTTCATCGCCCAATAGCGCGTAGAAACAGGCGGCGGAGAAATAGATGTCCCGTTGAGGATCTGTCTGCAGCATATGTTCTTGCCATGCTTGTGCCTCGTCCCTGTCACCCAGATACAGTAGCGCAAACTGCCGAACACTATTGTGATACGAGGTGTCTTCCTCCAGTATGGTTTCAAAATCTTCGTTGGCCACCAATGTGTCACCGCTGGCCAGATAACTCATCGCGCGGAACAAGTATGCATGTGGGTTCTTAATCCGGTCATGGCGTATACTCTCGTCCAGGGCTTCTATGGCTTCGGCATACCGTTTCTGATAGTAGTACATACACCCTAACAGATGGTATGCCATCGATGCATGTGTTGTGTCCGCCTGTCCGGCCAATAGCCAGTCTTTCTCGGCCTCTTTGAGCTGTTCTTGTTCAAAAGCACATTGACCGTGCAGCAGGTACAACGAGTAGTCGTTTGGTTCCGATCGTAGCAACCGCTCTACACAGGCTTGCGCTTGTGGCCACTGACCGTTATGATAGTAGGCTATCAACTCGCCTCCCACCACTTGATACAACGCCTTAGAGTAGGCTACGCGGTACATGGTCTGTACATCGCCTTCAGAGTGGTTGTAGGCCGAGTCTAACTTCCGAATCAGATACTCGTTGGCCGCCGAATCAGGGATACTCAGCAGTAAATCTTCCTGCTCGGGGGCATAGTGCTCCGATTGCATAAAACGGTACATATAGGCCACATGTGTGTCAACAGCGCCTCGATAATCACCTTGCAGATAGCTATTCAGCGCTTTCAACCGCTGGGCTTCCAGCAGTTGTGGATCTAATCGCAGTGCTTTATCCAAGTGTGCTGCAGCCTCGTCGGTCGAATCGATGTACATCAGCGCACGGGCATACTCCATATGATACACAGCACTATCCGGTGCATACACACATGCTTGTCGGTAGTTCTCTGCCGCCAAAGGCAGATACTCTTTGGTCATAGCTATCTCGGCACGAGTGGCATAGCACTTGGCACAACACGGATCGTACTCCAAGGCGATGGTCATATACTCATACGCCTCGACGATGTCGCCTTGTTCCATGCATAGCTCGGCCAGCCGTATATGTGTGTCGCGCTGGGCGATAAGCTTCTGCTCCTTGCTGGGACGCGCCGCTATCATCGGCAGCGCGCAGCAGACCAATACTATGTATGCAACAGCCTTTCTCACACGAACGGATTATACTGTCTCTCGTGTCCGATACTGGTCATTGGACCGTGTCCCGGATATACGTCTATGTCGTCGTCTAGCTCCATCAACCGCTTGAGCGACTTGCGAAGAGTCGCCATATCACCGCCGTCCAAGTCAGTGCGACCAACCATCTCTAAGAACAGCGTGTCGCCGGTGAAGATCTTCTTCTCGGTCGGCAGATAGAAACATACCGAGTCCTCCTTATGTCCCGGGGTAGGGATCACCTCTATCGGAATAGTCCAACCTTTCTGAGTCAAACTGCTCAACTTGTCGCCCAGCTTCTCTATCTTGAGTCCGTACTTCATCTCCAGCCACATAGCGCCGCACACATGGTCGGGATGCGAATGCGTCACCAGTAGCGCTATCGGGTCTAACTGCTTCTTGGCAATATAGTCGGCAAAACGCTGCTCTTCACGCTCATCCCACATACCGGCATCGATGATCACGGCATGCTTTTGCTCGTCCGACAGCACGTAGGTACACTCGCGGAACGGATTGAAATAGAAGGTCTTGATCTCCATAGCTACACTAGTTTAATGTTTGGGCAGGTAGATGACATACTTCTCCTTAAACCACTCGTCTTCCACAAACTCACTGATCGGCGTCACTTCGGCTATCGAACGGAAAGGCTTGATCTCTTCCTTCAAATCGCCGCCTTTGAGTATCAACCAGCCATTAGGCATGCCGTTGCGTTGTTTGCTATCGATGTTCTTGCGGGTCAACTTGACCAAGTCCGGCAAAGGCATCACACCGCGCGATACCACAAAATCGTACTGACGTTTCTCGTCTTCTATGCGCGACTGGATACAGTCCACGTTCTCGAGCCCTATCCGGTCAGCGACATCCTGTGCCACCCGTATCTTCTTGCCGATCGAGTCCAGCAGGGTGAAGTGGCACTCCGGAAACAAGATCGCCAAGGGTATACCCGGAAAACCTCCTCCCGTACCTACGTCTATCACTTTCGAACCCGGCTGAAAACGCAACACCTCGGCGATGGATAGCGAGTGCAGTATGTGGTGATCGTACAGATGATCGATATCCTTGCGGGATATCACATTGATCTTGCTATTCCAATCACGGTAAAGCACGTCAAGCTGAGCAAACTGCTCAGCCTGACGATCGCTTAACGTAAAGTATTCAGAAATGATCATAACAACCTTACCTACGCAAGGTTAGTAAACACGTTCTGTACGTCCTCGTCTTCCTCGATACGGTCGATCAGTTTCTGTACCGTCTCCTTCTGGTCGTCAGGCAACTCCTTATAGTCGTTCGGAATGCGGACAAACTCGCAGGACTGGATCTCAAATCCGTTCTCCTCGAGGTATTTCTGCATAGCATTAGCCTGGTCAAAGTCACCGTAGATGACGATCGTGCCTTCTTCCTCGTCCTTACCCAATTCCTCTACGCCGAAGTCGATCAACTCTAACTCCAGCTCGTCCAGATCAACACCGTCTTTCATCGTTACGGTGAAGCATGCCTTGCGGTCGAACAAGAACTGCAGACTGCCTTGCGTACCCAGTGTGCCGCCGAACTTGGTGAAGTAGGAGCGGATATTAGCCACCGTACGCATGTTGTTGTCCGTAGCGGTCTCTACAAAGATAGCGATACCGTGAGGTGCGTATCCTTCGTAGTTGATCTCCTTATAGCCTTCCGAAGACTTGTCGGTCGCTTTCTTGATGGCGCGATCGATGTTCTCCTTAGGCATGTTCTCCTTCTTACACTGCTGTATCAACGTACGCAGACGAGGGTTACTATCCGGGTCCGGACCACCATCGCGTGCTGCGATGGTGATTTCCTTACCCAGTTTGGTAAATGTACGGGCCATATGACCCCAACGTTTCAATTTGGTAGCTTTGCGATATTCAAATGCGCGTCCCATATTACTTGTTTTTATGTTTTACGTTATACTTCGTTTTTTACTCTTCTGTGGTCTCTTCTGCAGGATCAGCATGGTCCAGAATGGTCTCGTAGGTCACCTGCTCAAAGGTGATATCAAACTCTACGCGGCGGTTCTTAGCACGACCGGCTTTCGACTTGTTGTCGGCGATCGGACGCTCAGGACCATAACCCACAGCCGTCATGCGCCCTGCCGGTACACCCTTACCAATCAGGTACTCGCGTACGGCGTCTGCACGTGCTTGTGAGAGTCGTTTGTTCATGTCTGCCTTACCTACGTTATCGGTGTGGCCTTGTACCTCGATTACGAAAGTCGGGTTCTCGATAAAGTGCTGAGCTATCTGATCCAAGATCGGATAGGAAACAGGCAGAATGGTCGATTTGCCGGTCTCAAACTCGATACCTTGCATTGCTTTCTTCAACAATTGACGGATCTCGCGTTTGATCTCCGGACAACCCTTGTTAGCCTTCACACCCGGTACAGTCGGACACTCGTCCAGATAGTCAGGTACCTCGTCACCGTCACTATCCAGCGGGCAACCCTTCTCGTCTACCATGCCCTGTGCTTTCTTCGGAGTGTTCTCACACTCGTCACGCCAGTCAGGTACACCGTCGCCGTCACTGTCTTTCTCACATCCGTTAGCATCTACCGGTACACCGGCCGGAGTGTTCGGACACTTGTCCTTCCAGTCTACTATGCCGTCACCGTCACTATCCAGCTCGCAACCCTTGTCGTCTACAAATCCGATAGCCTCTTTCGGGGTGTTCTTACACTCATCCTTCCAGTCAGGTACACCGTCACCGTCGCTGTCCAATTCACAGCCGTTCTCGTCTACCGGAGCACCTGCAGGCGTATCAGCACACTTGTCTTTCCAGTCTACTACTCCGTCGCCATCACTATCTTTCTCGCAGCCCTTCTCATCTACAAATCCGATAGCCTCAGCCGGTGTGTTCTCACACTCGTCCTTCCAGTCAGGAACACCGTCGCCGTCACTATCCAACTCACAACCTACGCTGTCGACCTTGCCGATAGCTTCCTTAGGCGTGTTAGGACACTTGTCCAAATAGTCGGCTACGCCGTCGCCGTCGCTGTCCTTAGGACATCCTACGCTGTCCACCATACCGATAGCCTCAGCCGGAGTGCCAAGGCACTTATCCAAATAATCCGGTATACCGTCCTTATCCTCATCCAGCGGACAACCGTTTTCATCCACGGCTACACCACGCGGGGTGTTAGGACACATATCCAACTTGTCCCATACACCGTCATGATCTTTGTCGCGACGGTTCGAACCCCAGCAGATAGAGAAGCCCATTGCTATGTTGAACATCTTGGTCTTATCCGGGATGACATACATCGGTTTCTCGTTCACATTCGTTGCTGCATAAGAGGTTGGGATATAATCCATTGCCAGCGTCAGGTTGATACCGTCGTACGGCATAAAGCCCAAACCGGCGCCGATATTGCTGTACTTACCGTTGTCCAACAGCGAGTAGGTAGCTGCCAGGTTAAACCAGTTCACCGGACGGAAAGCCAAACCGAAGGTCACCTCTTCATATACGCGCGAGTTGCGGAACTTGGTAGCCGACATCACGCCCAAACCAATTCGGTTGTCCCAGAAGTTGGCATCCAAGCCTACATTCAGACGTGCTGTCACCATCTTAGCTCCTACGCCGTCTCCGCCGTTCAGACGGGCGCTGTTGGCGATACCCTTGAGCGAGTTGAGCGCCGAATCCAACAACAGCTGAGGATCAAAATCTCCTTGCTCGTTCTGGAATGCGGGATCGTTGTACTCAAAATCTCCTACGCCGGTAAACGTCGTATCAATATGTGCGTTATACTTGCGCGAGCGGTTCCAATAGATGAATCCCAGGTCCGTCACAGCGGCCGAGATCTGCAGTTGTTGGATAGGCTTCCAAGCGACACCCAGATCCAACGCAGCTCCGTAGCCCGAAGGCTTAGCCAGGTTGCGCCAGTCCTTATAGTCCACAATCTGACTCCAGTCGCGCCCACTACCGTCCTCGCCGTTCACCAGTTGGTCATAGTAGTCCTTCACCGGCATATTGTTGGCCTTAGGCAGCAGGTCATAGTTGATCGGGCCGGCGGCCATCACATCCAGGTCACCTTGCAACTTCCACTCGTCCAGCGAAGCGTCTATCCTCAGGTCGTTGGCATTGATGCCGGCGTACAACTGTCCTAACAGCAACTTCAGTTTACCACCGACTGTCCAGTGGTCGTTGATACGGTGGCTGTAGCCGAAACCTACCTCTGTATATGCCGAAGCGGTCACACCCAGTTGAGACAGGTTGAAGGTGTTCCAACCGCCTTCCAGATCCTGCATGCCGCCTCCTAACAAAAAGTCAAACATCGGCTTAGGCAGTGCCATACCGGCGTCTATCTTCTCGTTGATACCTATAGTCAAATATCCGTTCTCTTTGATCGCAAAACCCATATTCAGCAGACCCAAGGTCACCTCGCCGTTGAACAAGGTCGACTTGCGCAGCACGTTCAACAACGCCTGCTTGTCACCATTCGGGTGAAGCGGCGTGATCGTCTTGCCGGTTGTCGGATCTACATACAGCAGATCGGACAAGGTCAGCGAGTTGTTGCCTATACCCATCGAGGTCCATCCCAGCGGCGTGAAGTTGATATAGCCGCGGCTTACGGGCTGGAACGCCGGGTTGATTGTATGACGCATCGGCGCATTCTCCAAGTAATACAAGGTGTTCACTTGTTGCGCGTTGAGCGACATCATAGCTGTCATCAGCAAGACAGCGGTGAAGATTCGTTTCATTGTTTTCATCGTTTAGTCCTCCTGATTAGTGGTTATTATTCTTGTCCAAATTGAAGATCGCATCCAGCCGTGTCGTCAAGCCTAAGCGGATACGCAAGCCCGAGTTGTCATATACTCTCACGTTGCTCATGCCTTGCTGATAGTAGCTCTGCAGCGACGATTCGTCGATCTGAGCATAGTATACGATCTTGCGCACCTGTTTCAATATCTGCGCTTTCTTCTTGTTGATCGATGCTATGATCAAACTCTCGCCCGGACCTTCCGGTGTCCACGTGCCATAAGTCTGATGGAACGTCGGCGCTTTGATCAATATCGTATCCTTCATGATCGGATCTTCCTCCGTGATCTGGAACGGTTTGGTCGGATCGTCCGGATCCATAATCACATTGCCTGCTGCATCCAGACAACGCATCGTGGCCTTGATGTCCATCGGAATAGTGTTCTGCGCCTTGATCAACAGCTTCAGATCGGTTGCCTTCAACGTATCCACTACGTCCACCTCATGCACCAGCGAGTCGATATCCACTTTCGACATGTCAGCATCTACAGTGTCCGTGTAGTTCAAGAACAAACCGTTGCGGAAGATGAACGGAAGCGTTGCTACAGCGTCGATATGTACCTTGGTGTTCGGTACCAGACGGATCTGCGGCGAGATTGAGTAGTTGAAGTCTACATCAAACTTATAACCGATCTTCTGCGGCATGTCGCCAAACAGGCGATCGATGTGACCGCGCTCAGGCGTCTTGTTATAGTAGATCAGATAGACAGCCGAATCACCCGGTTGACTCGTCACCGGATCCAGATAATCGCCCGGATAGAGTGGGGTGTAGTCGTCCTGCTTCTCCTGACCTTGACGCAAGAAGGTAGCATAGTGTTTCTGACCATCTGCATCCTCTGAGTACAAGTAGTCGCCGTGGATCATGATCGACCCCGCCAAACGGGTGCTTACAAACAGGTCTATACGAGGATCGTCAAACGGCAGACACCATTTGGTGATGAAATCCATGTCGCCCAATTCCTCGGCTATGTTAAACTCGCCCTCGTCGTACATGTCGGTCGAGTGCAAGAACTTACCCCATACAGCCTTGTAGTCGATAAACTGCACTGCCAGATGATAGTCAAATGCTGCATCATTAGGCACATCCACCTTCGTGCCATTCGGAATAGTGAAGGTGAAATTGACATAGAACATACACTCGTCCACTACATTGTTGTCCGCCGGAGCAGCTGTTTTGTCCTTCATCAGGTTGATGGTGAAATGGTCCACCGAAGTCGGTATCTCTTGACCGTAACCGCCCTCGTCGCCTTTGCTGTACACAGTCATGATGTTACCTGCCGGACGGATGACCTGATCACCCAGATCCAGAGTCACGCGATCAATCCACTCCCATTCCAATGGCAGGTTGTGCGTCTGGATGATCGACTTGAAGCTGGCGTCTACGATCTGCGCACTGTCGATACGCTCGTTACCGTTGTTGATACCTTTCATCTTGACCGGCATCTCAAAACGCAACGTGATAGGCATACCGTTACCCGTCACTTTGCCGTCCGGCCCAATCATAGCGCTGACTTTGTCATACACGTTCAGCGACAAATCCTTGTCCGACACTTTCTTAGCCAGATCCAGTGAGTCTGCGTGGAAATCTTTCTCCATCGAGAAGGTGTCTCGCCAGGTCAATACAGGGCTGTTGTCGATGATCTCAAAATAGAGATTCTGCACTTGGCCATTACCCAGAAAGTCACCAACCGTGGCATGCATGCTGCCTATTGGCACCACCAAGCCCATTTCCAACTCAGCAGTTGTGTCAATGTTGTTCAGGTCAATGTCCGAGTGGCAACTCGTCAACATCGCACCTGCCACCAACACAGCCGCAAATAGATGTACATGTTTGATTTTCATTGTTTAGTGATTTATAATGTTAATATAGTGTCCCACTTAACGCGGCAAAGGTACAAAAAAAATCTCACATACGCAAGATTTTTTTAATAATTTATTAAAAATAGCCTCTTTTTCTGCTATCTGAGCAAATATATCTTCTCTGTAGCACGTGTTACAGCCGTATAGAGCCATCTCAGATACTCCAGCCGCTCCGTCTCACTCAGTTCGTTCAACCATTCGCTGGCCATTCCCGAATCCACATACACATGCTTCCATTGGCCACCCTGTGCCTTGTGGCAGGTCACAGCGTACGCAAACCGAACCTGCAACGCATTATAATACGGCGACTCAAAGATCAACTTGGTCCGCTCTTTCTTGTTCTTGACCTCCGGATAGTCCTCCGCAATGCGCTCAAAGAGCTGTTTTTGCATCTCGTAGTTCTGCTCCGGCGAATCGGTGGTCAACGTGTCCATCCACACCAGCGCATCGATCTCCCAGTCATAGTCCACCAGTCTCAGACTGGCCTCCACAAACCGAAAACCGTACATCTCATGCTCGTTGCTGAGTCGTACCACCTCCAGCGAGTCGCCGTTGGCCAGAAAATCCAACTGCTCATACTCCCGCGTCCAATAGTAGTTGTTCTTGCTCACCATCAACCTGTCTCCGCTCGACAACTCATCCTCTTTCCATAATATGCGCGCACGAACACCTTGATTATATAGGTTCGTCGCCTTATTCGAACGCGTGATGATCAACGTCTCTTCGGCGCCTACCTCGTCATAGCTGCGCTCCAACTGCTCCACGACCTCCGCGCCGCTCAGCTTAACAATATCTTTTCCGTTGGCTTGGATGGTACAATCTCCAATCTCCAATCTCAAATCTCCAATCTCCTCTCGTATCCTTGTCGCTTCCGACAATATGCCGCTATCCAAGGCTTGACGTGCCACTTCGGTCAGCGTAAAATCCGACACCTTCAACCCAAACCCTGCTATATAATCGCTGTCTAGAGCCGGGCTCAGATCCGAACCCACCGGAGGCAGTTGGGCCGTATCGCCCAATAGCAACATATGACAGCCTTCGCCTTGATACACATACCGGATCAAATCGTCCAGCAGGTTGCCCGAACCGAACGTACTATTGTCTCTTGAGGCCGAGATCATCGATGCCTCGTCGACGATGAACATCGTCTGTTTGTGCTTGTTATCCGCCAGCGAGAAAGCCTCTACGCCCAACTGGTTCTGGCGGTAGATATACTTATGAATAGTGTAGGCCGAATAGCCCGAGTAGCGCGACAATACCTTCGCCGCTCTGCCGGTGGGAGCCAACAGCACAAACGGCTGATGCAACTGCTCCAGCGCCCTCACCATGGCCGATACTACGCTGGTCTTACCCGTACCCGCATAGCCGCGCAGCACAAAGGCTTTGACCGGATCATAGTCCACCAAATACCGCCCCAGGACCTTGAACAAGGCCTCTTTCTCTTGGTTCGGCTCAAAGGGCAATTGAGACCGTATATGACCTATGATGAAGTCTTCTAACACCTTTTTTTCTATCTAAAATGGCCAAAATCGACGCTTTTTTGCAAAAATATTTGCATATATCAAAAAAAAGCACTACCTTTGCACCCAGTTAAAAAACGAGTGATCTATTTCTACTAAATACCTCGGGATGTAAAACGTAGTTTTGCAGACCGAAAGCGTAGAGTAAAACGTAGCGTCATTGAGCGACATCGTCGCGAGTCACGCGAGTTTTAGCTTAAGCACAGGGCAAGTCCTATACGACCAGCTCCCTCTGAATTCCCCCAGGTCTTGACCGAAGCAAGGGTAGGAGGTTGTAGCGGTGCGATGTAGTCAGCTTGCTCTTTTTTTTATCCTATGCCTACCTAGTCCGACCTAGTTCGACCTAGGATTACCTAGTACATCATATTCCTTCTGATCCCGGATGATCACTATCCGGCCGTTGCGCAGCTCTTTGCGACTTTCCGCCTTCCACGTTCCGCTTTCCACACTCTCTACATCGGTCTCCTTTTTCATTGTATACGCTTTCCAGGCGTCCGGTATGCCGTAGCCGTACTGGTCCTTGTCGGGGTTATAGTAGCGATCGGCCGAATTGATGATACGCTCTCTGATCTGCATCGCGTTCTCGTCCGGCAGTGCCGACCACAAGGTAGCGGCCAAGCCAGCCAATAGGGGCGTGGCAAAACTCGTTCCGTTGCTGTAGTAGACCTCTCCCTGCGTGTTCAGCAAGGCAGCTCCCCAACCCACGGCACAGACGTCCGGTTTCACCCGTCCGTCGGCTGCAGGACCAAAACTGGAGAACGAGGCGATGTCGCCGTTCACGCTTACCGCACCTACGGTCAGCACGCTGTCAGCATCGGCCGGCACGGCTATAGTGTGCCAGTCATTGTTGCCCTCGTTGCCGGCGGCTACACACACCAGCATTCCTTTGCGGGCCGCTATCGTGGCGGCACGGCTGGCACGCGTGGACTGGCCGTCCAACGCGCTCTTGGGCAGCGTCCATTGGTCGTTGTCAAAATATGCATAACCTAACGATACCGAGAACACGTTCACACCCAGCGAATCGGCTGTCTCCAACGCCACCACCAGGTTGTCTATCTCTTTGGGTGACTCATGGTCTTCCTCCTCGCTGCGCATCAGATAGTATTTGGCTTGCGTAGCGGCACCCCGATAGTCTTCGCGAATACCCGATATGGCACTCAGACAAGCCGTTCCGTGAGCGCCGGTCCAGCCGTAGAAATCGGTCTGGTCGTCCGTTAGGTCAAAATGTCCCAACTCCTGATCCTTTCTAAAACATCCCAAGGTATTAGCATTGGCAAACGCGCCGTCACAAACGGTCATCAATATGCCTTGCCCCTCGTACCCCTCGGCGTGCAGTTTCTTAAGGTTATATGTCTCCAGTTGCGCATCGGTCGTCATCTCGCTGGTCAGCCATCCTTCTTCCGCTTTGGGCATCTTCTTACGCGGAGCATACAGGTTGGGGCTGTCGTCTCGTGTCATCTCTACGGCTGTCACAAACGACCATCCTGCCGCTTTCTCGGCCAACTTAGGTGTCATCTCTACCGTGGCGCCATTCATCCAACGGCTCGTGTGATACACCTTGGCACCGGCGCGACGCAGGCTGTCCACATAGCTCTTAGCTACCGGATAGTCCATTACATCGGTCGGGATGTTCCATTTCTGACGTTGTGCCACCGCGCGCTCAGACAATGCCGGCGCACTCTTCTCCGGCTTATCGAGAAAAGACACAAAATACACATGCAACAGAATCAGTAAAAACATATCTCGTTAATTCTTAATTTTTAATTTCTCAACGCAAGTTGCACCACATTTTCCACATGCTGCGTGTGCGGAAACATATCCACCGGTTGCACCTTGGTCACCCTATACTTCTTGTCCAGCAGCTGCAGATCGCGTGCTTGCGTAGCAGGATTACAGCTCACGTACACAATTCGTTTCGGCTCCGCTTTCAGTATCACATCCACTACATCCTCATGCATTCCCGCGCGGGGCGGATCAGTAATGATCACATCCGGTCGACCATACTTAGCCACGAACGCATCGTTCAGTATGTCCTTCATGTCTCCTGCGAAGAACTTGGTATTTTCGATTTCGTTAATCTTCGAATTTACTTTCGCATCTTCAATAGCCTCCGGCACATACTCAATGCCGATCACCTCTCGTGCTTGACGTGCCACAAAATTGGCAATTGTGCCGGTACCCGTGTACAGGTCATAAACCAAAGGCAACTCTTGACTCTCGACTCTCGACTCTTGACTCTCAAACGCAAACTCGCGTGCTACTTTGTACAGCTCGTACGCCTGTTCGGTGTTGGTTTGGTAGAACGACTTGGGACCAACCTTAAACTGCAGCCCTTCCATCTGCTCGATGATATGGTCTTGTCCGTAATAGACGTGGATATCCAAATCACCTATGGTATCGTTGAACTTGAGATTTTCCACGTAGAGTAGGGCGATGATCTCCGGAAATTCTTGGTGCAGGTATTCTAATAAATTTGAAATTTGAAATTTGAAATCTTCAATTTTCTCTCCAAAGGAGACCACCACCATCACCTCCCCTTTATGGTTATTGCGTATCATCAGCGTCCGCAGCAGGCCTTGGTGGGTATGCTCGTTGTAGAACGTCAACCCGTGCTCCAAAGCATAGGTTCGTACGCCGTTGCGGATACGGTTGTTGATGTCATCCATCAGGTGGCATTCTTCGATATCCAGCACCTTGTCAAACGCACCGGGTATATGAAATCCCAGTCCGGGCTCAATTTTTAATTCTTCATTTTTAATTTTTAATTGTTCTAACTCCTCCATCGTCCTCCACTTGCGGTCGGCAAAGGTGAACTCCAGCTTGTTGCGGTATTCGTAAATATGCTTCGAGCCCAGTATGGGGCTGATCTCCGGTAGCTCGATCTTGCCGATGCGCGTGAGGTTATCGACTATCTGTTGCTGCTTATGCTTAAGCTGCTCCTCGTAGGGCAGAATCTGCCATTTGCAACCGCCGCATATGCCGTAGTGCTTGCATCGTGCCTCGCATCGTACAGGGCTGGGCTTAACCACTCGCACCACTCGTCCTTCCATAAACGAGTGTTTCTTTTTCGTGATCTGCAGATCCACTATATCGCCCGGCACGCAGTTGGGCACGAAGCAGACGATGTCGTCAATCCGCACCAAGGCTTTGCCTTCGGCTGCCACGCCGGTTATCTCAATTCCCTCATAAAGAGGTAGGTTCTTTTTCTTCATATATCGTTCACTCTTTCATTCTTTCATTCTTTCACTCTTTTATCAAGTGATTCATCGCTCCGCGATACAGCTGTTCAAACTGCGGGCTGCATTCAATCGGAAAACCGAACACCACGCTCTTGGGGCTGACTACGCCAAACGGTATCCGCATGTCGCTATACAGGCCCAGTCGTTCGCCGCCCTTGGTGGGCTCGAGGCTTTCCGGTGCTTCGCAGAACAGGTGGTCTGGATGTGGACTCTGCCACAAGCTGATCTTATGTTTTCCCAGTATCTTGTGCGTCGGTTCCAGCTCGCCGCAACGGGTCGCTTTGGGTGCCCTAAAACGGTAGTGCAGCTGTTGTTCGGCCCATTTCTTGTCTTTCTTGCTTGCCATACCAGAACCCACATAACTGCCGGATAGCAGCACTTTGCCGCCCAGCTTCATATACTGCGTGATGGCTTCTTGCAGGTTCTTGGCGATCACCTCCTTGCGTGTCTTGCCTGCCACGATATCGATGGCCGTATAGGCGGTACTGATCTCTTGGATAGCAGTCGTATTGGCGCTCATGTACGAATAGCCCATCTTGGCCAGTATCTTGCCGTGCTGCACGGGATAGTCGTGCGTGTTACCCATCGTCAGGCCCTTGAAGTCGCGGTAGCACATGCCGAAACCGCAGTTGTCGTCGTCCGTCCAGTCCAGGCTGCGGTCGTAGATCATCTGCTCGCCTATATACGCGCAACTCATTCCTTCTTCTACGCCGTAACTGCCCGGCACGATGCCTGCGTATTGCTCGCCTTCCATCCAGTCCGGTCCGCCGGTGTAGTTAAACGCGTTCACTATCAGTACCATCGGCGCCTCCTGATGATGTTTCTTGTGGGCCAGATGGGCCGCCAGCGTCTCAGACGGATAGCTCACACCGCCGTCGTTGCCGGCCACGATATAGTATTCGTAGCGTGTGCCTCTATGCGCCTCGTACGCATAGACCGTCGTATCTACCCGGTGCCCGTGCCACTCGCCTTCGTTCTCGCGTATATAGACGATATAGTAGGTTGGCCTTGCTGTTTCTTCCAGCCTGTCTTCCTGCGGCGCCCAGCGCAACGCTAAGGTGTCCCCTTGTCCGCGTTCTACAGCGCAGTCCACTACCGGTAACGGTTCTACCACCGTTTCTTCGCCGTCTATGCTGTGCACAAACCGTAGTATCCCCTTGTAGGCTGCTCGGGCGGCAGCAAAGCGGAACTTCGGATCCAGTCCCAGTTTCATGTCCGGCATGTTCTTGTGGCTCAGCAGCTCGATCAGCACGGTCGGCACATGCGGCACACGTGCTTCGGCATAGTTAGCATCGCGTGGTCCGCGGCTCACCCATTGGTTGCCGTATAGGGCACGGATATCGTCGTCTATCTGGTTCTGCACATAGCGTGCCAACTCGCCGTTTATCTTGCGGCTGCGGCCGTCTGGAAACACTTTCTTCTCGTCGTCGCCGGTCGTGTAGTAGATAGCCAACGAACCGATGATCGCTTTGTTCTCTTTGTCCGACACGCCGTCCGTGTGTAGCGCCAGACAGGCATCGATCGGCACACCCAGCTCGTCGTTCAGATAGTTCACCCACCTTCCGCGGCTCATCATGTCGGCGCGGTAGTTATTCTCACCGTTATACATGTCGTATATGCTGTCCGGATACCCTGCGTGTTCGAGCCATTCGCGGGCACATTCTGCCCAGCGTGGTAGGCCGCTTCGGCCGGTCTCGTACGCACCGCCGGCGGCTGTCCATTGGCCTTGGCCGTTCACTATCACATAGTCCTCACCTTCCAGACGTGGTCGCGGCTGATAGACGCGTGCTCCGGCGTTCTCAATCATCCGGGCTATCTGTTTGACATATTCGGTGGTATAGACATCTTCTACGGTGGTCCACATCGTCGCGCGTTGCCAGCGCCATAGTTGCTGCTCTTGGTTGTAGTATATACCGTGGCTTGGCCATAGGGCAATGTGCTTGTCTTTCAGTCCGCACGCCGTATATTCCGGCGCATCAGCCTGCGCCGCAGCTGACAGGGGGATAAGCGCTGTCATCACCATGCCCATCACCCATCTAAATATCCTATTTCGTATCTGTATAGACATTTCTTCCCAAATTAGCATGCAAATATACGACAAAAATTGCACATACGCAAATTTAAGTGCATTTTTTCGCCGAAAATGAGTTAAACTCATTATAAAAAAGAGTTGAGGGGGCCTTATGCTTGCATAAAAGGCACTCTCGGCGCTTTGTTATATAAGGCGTAGTCCTTTGGCGAAAAAATGCACTTAAGGGCGTATGGTCTACAGGACGCGGACCACCATTCGAGGTGGGACGGCTATGCCGTGACGGTGTCCTCGAAGTACAACAAATATTTCCTCATGGAGCATATAGGCTGAAAAATGCGAACGTACTTTCGGAGGGACCCACCCTAAATTTATTTAGGGAAGGGGCGTGCCGAATATACTGCTTTTTTTTGACGCTGAATATGCTGAACAGCCGAAAAAAAATGTCGGTAATGTTACAGAAAATGTTACAGAAAATGTTACAGAAAAATTATCTGTTAGACAGCAAAAAATCATTAAGTTAGTTTCTCAGTATCCATTTGTGACCACTACTCTTATGGCTCAGAAACTAAAAGTGTCGCTGATGACTGTTCGCCGTGATATAGAAAAGATGTCTCATCTTATTCGTCACGTAGGTCCGGACAAAGGTGGCCACTGGGAAATCATAAAAGAGTAACTATCGGATGTTTATCGGAGGTATATCGGACTCTCGTCGGATGTTTATCGAGTTGTCAATTTGTATTTTTTTCTGAATCATTTTTGTTCTTTTTGGAGTGCCTAAACCAATAAAAAGCCTCAATCTCGGCAAAAATTGCAAAAATATTTGCATGTATGCATTTTTTTTCGTATCTTTGCGCTCAAATTGGTGAAAGTGTTCACCTATGGCTATGAATACGCGTAGCTATTATTATACATAAGGAATAATACTGTAAAACACAAATATCATGAAAGATTTTTCTAACGTTAATCGTGCCGTTGTGGCTACGAGGATTTTTGGCTTATCTGGTAATGATAGGCGGCAATGAAGATTGCTGCCGGCTTTGGTGTGTGGAGAAGAGGACGAATGTATGGCTATAGTCTAGGATTAGTCTGATGGGATATAGTAGCGCATAGGTGGCAAGGGTTAGCGGTTAGCGATTAGCGGAAGCAGAAGTGATCTAAGAAATGATGAAAAAAATGCACTGGCGAAGTTGGCGATATTGGCGATATCGCCAAGAACGTCAAGATCGCCATGCAAAAAATGCATGAGAAAAGTGAGAATTTGAATGGTAAATTTTAGCCACAGGGATACGAATTTTCTCAAAATTCTCAAATTTCTCAAAGCAAATTTTTATAGATCCAAAAATAATCGATGATAGGTAATAACCAGGTAATGCATAGGTGTTGACCAGGTAATGATAAGGTAAAAAATAATAACAGAGAAACACAAAGATAGAAAAATGGCAGAAGAGGCAAAACGCATATCGGCTGTGTTAGGAGCGGGAGTCAACTTAGATTTCCAGTTAGCCAACAAACCATCTACCTCTTATATTACAGAGAAGGTGGTTAACGAATCGTATCCTGTCATTAATTATCCGGATATAAACAATAAAGAAAATAGTTCATTAGTAAAAGATATATATAATACGATTTGTAAACGTTATACTTCGGGAGAAATAGATCCAAACACTTCATATGGCATTATTCATTTCGAGATAATATTTCATGTTTTAGAGGAACTCTATTCGTATGATAAATACTGGCGCGTTAATAGATATCATTCACAGAAAGATATACCTCCGTTTGCATATTTGACACATTGCGATTTGAAATACAATAGTAATCATATTTGGCAAGTGATGGAGCAATTTATTAAAGTAATTATGTCTATCGTAAATGAATATGATTGTGAGTATACAAAGAACAAGGATGGAATAGAGACTTGGTATAAGAGGTTTTGGGAGCGGACTCCTTTAAAAATGGATGTGTTTACATTTAATTATGACACAACAATAGAGCAAAGTCTTCCTGAATATGAAGATGGTTTTGAGGCAATTGATAATTATCAGTTTAAGCAGATGAATCCATTCGCATTACTCAATAGCCCAAAGCACACTATTAATCACTTGCATGGTAGTATTATGTACGGAGAGGACGATTTTTCATTAGAGGAGAAAAACAAAAGGAACATATACGACTATAATACACATGATTGGTATCAATGGAAAAATTTTGCTTTGGCTCAACAACATAGATTTAGATCAAGTGATCAACAGAATCAAGCAGGAGAAACTATATTTAAAAGCCCAATCATAACTGGCCTACATAAAACAGACAAGATTGTTAATTTACCCTTTGATATCTACAGATATAATTTTAACTATAGGTTAATGACAAATAATGCTATATTAATTGCGGGGTATTCATTTGGAGACCTATACGTGAATTATGAGTTGGAACGAATGCAATTATATCATGGTGACAATTGGCGAGTAGTATTAATTGATTGTTGGGGTAAAACTTCTTATAAATCTAGAAAAGCTGAAATCTTAGCTTTGGATAATTACTTAGCAGACTTGCCTTATAAAAATCATCAACTATTTGAGTTCCTTTGTAAAGTGATGGAAGAAGGGGATATTAATCATTATAAATATTCAAGGAGATGGAAACACTCACAACCTAATGTGTCAGATAATGGTAGACTGATGTTGTTCATTGGAGGTACGAAGAAGGCTTTTAGACACAAGAAAGAGATATATAGTTTTTTGCAATCATGATAACAACAAATCTGTATCATAATGAAAGATGTAATATTATATGAGCAGCAGTTACGCGATGGAATAGGTCGTGTTTGCGGTAAGGTTGCAATATTGTGGGGCGGAACGAAGTCTGACGAGCCTAAGAGTTACATGGAGTTGGCTTGTGATGATTATGTTAAACACGCTGATTGTAATAAATATATAGACCATCGTTTATCTTTCCCTTGGTTAATAGTTGTTATAAAAGGGTTATCGGAGGTGAATTTTGAACGCTATACTATTGACGAGTATCCTAATGCAAAGGTGTATATATCAAGACATCCTTTATTAGATAAGGATAAGGTAGAAACAATAGGAGAGATGGCAATATTGGTAGGTGGTGTTGGAACAAATAAGCCAAATGAAATTGTAAATTCTGCTGTGAAGAAATATATTTCAGGAGGGGTAAAGTATAATGAACTTATAGATAAAAACTTAGACAATCCATGGGTCAGGGTAATTATTACCAATATAGATCAAATACCATTCAAGAACTATACGACTCAACAATTATGAATTGATAGTTATGAATATAGCACAAGATTTTAATGACATAGAATTATGTAAGTTAACAAGGGCTATCCATAATTGGTTAACTTATAACAGTATTGTTTCAAGAGCAGAACTTTTGGCGGAATCATCTATTCGTTACCCCTTATGTGAATATATAGAAAGACAGATGGGGTTGAAATGCGAATTAGAGTTTGATCATGAATTATTTGTTCAAAAGTCAATCGATTTCTATTGGGAAAATGAACAAGGAGAAGATAAAGAGATAAATTATTTAGAGCTTAAGTTTGTGAGGAAAGATACTACCAGCAGAAAAGAAACGCGACGTGTGTTTGATGACCTATATCGTCTGTCCTACCTGCAAAAGGATAATGCCAAATGCTATTTTATAATGTGCGGAGATACGCAATTGTTTTTACAGCAGTTCAAAGAGTCAAAGGCATTGAGACCTAAAAGAGGGAGACCTCGCAAGAATCCTATTTCACAAAACGGAGAGGATAATCTGCAGTTAGAGAATCACGTGTTCCAAGACTGGTTTTCTTTTAAAGAAGCAGATGCGGAGAAAACTATTAAACAAGAAGAGAAAAAATATGACGATGTCTATAATAATTTTAAAAAGCATTATAAATTAATAAAATCAGATCCAGATTTTCAATGGAGGAAATCATTTAAAACCCGTCTTGTAGAGTACGTGGACAATAAAAATCAATCTATTGGTTTATGGGAAGTATATAATGTATAACCTCCCCAGTATTAAGATAGTAATATAATATAGAATAACATTAAAATATCATAATACATCATGAAAAACTTTTTACAAGTTAATCCGTTATTTTGGACGGTAGGTAGTCCAAATCAGACTGACGAGACACAAACGAGAGAGAATCGGGTCGGACTTATGTCCTATCTTCGTCGGACTCTAATGCTTCTTTTTGCTGTACTCGTGATGAGTATCGCCAATAGCGGTATGGCGTGGGGAGCGGATTTTGATGCTGCTACAATGGCGACAACATCGGGATCAACACCTTCAGATCATATTGTTGTAAAGTCTGCCTATTCTGCAACCGGTTCAGGAAATGTTTGCAACACGAGTCAAACTGTGATTAGTATTGGTAGTTCAGCAAATGCGAACTGGGATACTAATTTTATAGAAGTGAAGGCTGACGGTGCAGGTTATACGATTGACTCCCCCATCTCTATCACTGCCTCTGCAAATAAAAAAGATGGCTCGACTAATAGTATTGTTGCAGTATTTTGGACAGGTGATGCAGGTGCTTCTTTTGCCTCAATGACGACATTTGTGATTCCCAATAAAAATGTGACAGGAGATGCTTGTGGTCCTGTAGATGTAGCTGTACCATCAGGAACAAAAACAATTCGTATATATCGGCAAATCAAGTATTCTGGTACATCATTCGATTCACAAGGTAGTGCGGTTGGATTTGGTAGTGGAGTTTATGTGAAAAATATCTCGGCAACGGCATCTGGTGGTGCTTCTTCCACTAAATATACGCTCTCTTATGATGCGAATGGTAAAGACGGCGGTGGAGAGGCACCGACTGATGCAAGTAGTCCTTATGCTTCCGGTTCGAATGTGACTGTATTGGGAAATACCAACTCGATGACCAAAACGGGTTATTCTTTCGGAGGATGGAATACTGCCGCTAATGGTTCCGGTACTTCATATGCGGCAGGGGGAACGATTAGTAGTATAGCAGCGAATACCACTCTCTATGCCAAATGGACTCAAGATATCACATTAGATCGGGAAGGAGCATCTACAGGTTCGACGAGTGTAACGGCGACCTATAATTGTGCTACGTTACCTTCGATTACAAATCCTACAAAAGAAGGATATGCATTCAAAGGGTGGTACACCGGTGATGATGGTACTGGCACTTTGGTGATCAATACCTCGGGAGAGTTACAAGCGAATGTTTCCGGCTATACGGGAGCCGGAGGGATTTGGACCAGTTCTTCAGCTCAGACATTATATGCTAAATGGGAGCAGTTTGCGCTTCCCGCAACATTGGATAAAAGCAATGTGTCAGCAGTAAGCGATGATACTTATTGGAGTACAGATAATACTTATTATGACTATGGTTCGGAAGATGCCGCTAATACAAGTCGCTATCAGGATTGGGTAGTATATGTGATGCCATGCACATATGAGGTATCAGTTGTGATGAATTATTCCGGCGGAGTAACAGGAACTCAATGGGGACTTCAACTTTTAGATGCAGAAGAAACAGTCGTTGCCTCCTATAATTCAATTCAATTGTGGTCAACCACAAGCACAACCTATGCAGCCAAATGGGATTTAAGCGATGTAGCTGAAGGAACATACACACTGCGCGTAAAAAATATATTCGATCACGCACGGCCGAAACTCAAGAGTCTAACTTTGAGTGCAACCACCTATACCGTGACTTACGATGCTGAAGGTGGTAGTTGTGGCAAGGCAAGTGAAAAGATTTGTGGTGGTGAGAGTGTAACTTTACCGGAACCGACGAGAAGTGGGTATTCATTTGATGGTTGGTATAACTCGTCTGATGTAAAAATAGGTGATGCAGATGATTCATATGAACCGTCGGATGATATCACTCTCTACGCAAAGTGGACATTCATATGTTCCGAACCGACTTCATTGACAAATGGAATGGTAACAATGACATCGCAAGCGGTATCCTGGACAGCAGGGGATAGTGAGACAGAATGGGATGTATATTATAGCACATCTTCAGGGACACCTGCGGCAGATCAGACTCCGACATATTCTCCAACATCAGCATCATATACATTTACCGGTTTGACCAAAGGCACAACCTACTATTGGTGGGTACGTGCTAAATGTAGTGAGACAAGCAAGAGTGATTGGGTTGCAGGAACATCATTTACCACAAACTATTGTGATGTATTTTCCTTCCACAACGGAACGGATGAGTCAAGTGACTGGACGATAGATTGCTTTGAGAAAGTGGGAGATACACATGAATGGCAAATTACAAATTTTGTAATACCAGACAAACCAAATTACTATGTGGGAAAATATGGCTACTTCTATGATAAGGATTTAAATAATGAAGAAGCCAAATCCTACATGGGTTCCTGGGAGTATATGTACTTTGCCGGATCTCAAGGAGACGGTGCAGGTACTCGCCCCAGAACAGGTGAAGCAGAGGGTGCAGTAGGAACGGTCCGTATTTATGACAACTCAACTTGGGATAACCTTCAAGTAGCATTTATACCAAATGGTTTCAAACTGAAAATTGGAAGCACTGAATATCCGTTTGCTTTTGAATCCGGTCAGGAGTACCGCTCCGGAATAGTGGAATATGGAAGTTCCAATGCTCGTGATAATGTGAGTGTCGGAATTGTAGATGCAAGTGGAGACTATGTGGCTACGGCAAACTCTCAAGGAATGCAACACATCTTCCTAAATACAGGAGGTAGTAGTTTGTGGAGTACAGGAGGCGTAACGAATTTTGGTATTTATGATGTAACCAATAGTAGCTGGGCATGCTTGATGACTCTTGTGCCGGGAGAAAGTTACTTATACGAAGGATGGGTGCCTTCGAATTGTACTACATTGAGTATTCATCGCTTAGCAAGTAGTAGTCTGAAATGGAAGGCTAAGGATGGCGATGCTACGAATACAAACGTTTATAATTCAACGAATGATTTAGTTTTACAGTCAGAAAAGAATTTGTGGACTGTCACAGGCTGGGGAGGCGGTGATGGCAACTGGTCTGCATATGTCAAGAAAGGAAAGTATTGCATCTGGGATAACAGCATTGCAAAGAACTGGGGCGTTTGTTTCCATCCTTACCATGTGCTGAGTTTTGACGCCAATGGTGGTAGTGGAGCGCCGAGTGCCCAGAGTGTAGCCGCAGACGGTAACGAAGCTGCACGTACTATAGAAATCACAAGTACAGTGCCGACAAGAACGGGATATACATTCCTTGGCTGGAATCCGGATGACGATAATGCAGATGCAGGAACGAAGGACGGTGACTATGATCCGGAAGATGAAGTTACGCTAAGTGCGGACGTGACATTATATGCTGTATGGGAAGCAAAGACTTATGATCTTACGCTGGATATAAATGGTGCATCAAGTGGTTCGGAGGCTGTGACGATGACCTATAATTCATCGAGTCATACATCTATTACCGCTCCGACCAAGGCGGGTTATACCTTTGAGGGCTGGTATGATAGCGAAAGCAATAATAACGGCACGGGTAATTTAATCATGAACGCAAGCGGTGTGCTCCAAGCCAATGCCGGCTCCTACACCGGAGCAGAAGGTATCTGGATTTTGGATGACGAGCCGACTCTTTATGCCAAATGGTCTTGTACGTCACCGACTTTTGACACGGACTTGAGCACGAGCACGGTGAATGTGAACCAGCATGCCTCCGCAAGCGCGTTAAGCGTTGTGGCTTCTGCCGGTGGCGGAACTGTCACGTATCAGTGGTACAGCAACACCGCTAACAGCACTACCACTCCGACACCGTCACCGATAAGCGGAGCAACGAGTGCAAGTTATACTCCTTCCACCGAAACGGCAGGAACGACATATTATTTCTGCGAGGCAAAGAACACCACCGGTGGTAACTGTACGACCAATTCGAGCATTACGCCGGTTACTGTGACGGCAACGTACAGAGTGAACTACAACGGTAACGGCAAAGACGGAGGTTCTGATGTCGCGTCTTCTGCGTGGGTGACTTCGGGAACGGATGTAACAACGGTAGCTAACACATGGACGAAGAGCGGTTATAAGTTCAAATGGTGGAACACGGATGATGAAGGCGACGGTGAAGACTTCTATGTAGGCGAGAAAGTGACAATGGCTTCTGCGGATGTGACGCTTTATGCACAGTGGGAAGAAGTCGATGATGATGAGGAGTTCTGGTGCGGAAGTCCGAAAGTATGGCATGCTACGACGCACGATGTGACGGTTGGTGATATGAATATCAAGCCGCAGGACTATTCGAGCAATGACAATATGATTAACGATGATTTTACTGGAGGTAATAAAAAATATACTATTGTCAATGCCACGGAAAAACGCGCTGTCGTAATGGCTATTGGAGCGGACGATAAGTATGTGGAGATTCATTTTACAGATGGAAGTCCTATTAATGAATTGAAACTGGGTGTTACAACAAGTGCAACAACTGATCAGAATATTGTAGTTTGCTATTCTACTAAGGATGACTTCAGTACCGGCGAGTATGAGTTCGTAAAAGTGGGAAGTACGGATAATGTGGTAAGTGTCCCGGGGAATAACCAATCTACTAAGTCTGTAACAGACGTATCTCCTTCGACGGAGAATAAATACAAATATGTACGTATTTATCGTAAACTATCTAATGGAACAGATTACAATAGTACAGGATCTGCATTAGGTTCGTCTGATGCTAAGGCGCGCATCTATTCTATCAAGGCGAAGAAGGGAACGGAATCATATAGTATAACATATGATTGCGATGGTGCTGATAGCGGATGTCCTTTAGATGCGAATTACCAGACAGCATTGCCTAATCCGCTGCCGAGTGCTCCGTCAAAAAGCGGTTATTCCTTTGGCGGTTGGTACACGGATGAAGAATTTACAGAACTCGCTGAGGCTGGTGCAACATTGACTGCAGATGCAACTTTGTATGCGAAATGGTTAAAGTTGTATACTGTAACGAAAGGTTCACTCTCGAACGGCGACATTACTATCTCGCCGACTTCTGCAATTAGTGGCGCGACGATATCAATAGCTGCTTCTGCGAACACAGGTTATAGTTTTACTAGTTGGACGATTACGAAGACTACGGGTGGAGATGACGTAACTTCCACTTTGTTGGGCGATAATAGCACAACGTCTTCGACTTCATTCACAATGCCTGCTTACGATGTGACGGTGGTGGCTACGTTTACGGTTAATCACCATACGCTAACTTGGGATTTCGATGGTGGTAGTACGAGTGCTACAGCCGGTACAAACTATACCGCAGGTGGTGATGTAAACTATGGTACAGACATTACTTATCCTGGCAATGCAACGATGAGCAAGACGGGTTATATTTTCAATAGCTGGTCAACGAGTGCTACAACAATGCCGGATAATGATTTGACGATTACAGCTTCATGGACTAGGGATGTGAAGACGGCAAGTTGGGGAAAAGATTGGAGTGGTACGGCTATTCCGAATGCAACCACATCGACTGTAAATAGTGTTACTTTGAATGCTTGCAATTCTACAAAAGGTGCTTTGTGGGAAAAAGAGTCCTATACGATGGGTAATGGCGATTCAGTGACCATTAACTTGGCTTCAGGATATTATATATCCGCTGTATCTACTGCTGCGTTGTTCGATGAATATGGAGGAAATACGAATAAATTGTATATTCAATTTAACTCAGAATCCACGTATTCAGATCCGAAGTACGATTTGGATGACCCGATTACGTTGGGTGATGATTGCTATGATTCATGGGGAACGTTAGGTTCGGCTACACCGGTAAGTGTTTCTCCGATTTCAGCCGGAGCTCAATCGGCTAAGATCTATTGTTCGGGTAATTCGGCCAGTGGTAACTACTTATATCGAATTATAGTAGAAATAACAGCATGGGATTGTACTCCTTCTACAGTGACATTCGCGGCAGGTGGCGGAACCGGTGCTGTTCCTTTGGAAAGAGAAATTTGCGGTGATATCACTCTGCCGGGGCCTGGGTCTTTGAAGAAAAAAGGCAATACCTTTGCCGGCTGGAGTGATGGAGTGAATAATTATAACGAAGGCGATACTTACACCGTTGCAGGTGATGTTACATTGACGGCATTATGGACTCCGTTTACGGTTCCTACAGCAACAGGTTTAGCAGTAGATGAAGACTTTGCTATTACATGGAACGTACCGGGCAAGTTGGATCTGAGCACAGCAAGTCTATCCAATAGTGATCCGGATTACTTCATTGTTTATCAAGAACCTGCTGGATCTAAATCTTACAATTCTTCTACGGAAGAACTAACAGTTACTTATACTGTTGATAAAGAACATCAACCCGGCGTAGCTATTCCATTTACATTAGCTAATCTTGAGTTAATTACTTATGATTATAAGGGGCTTAGAGTATTTCCTGCTGTTGTGAAATCAGATGGTTCCACCTTATATTGGGATTATGATAATATACCCACTTCAGACTCTTGGACAAGAGTTACGCAGACTCCGACGACTATTTATCCTAATGCAGGCATACAAAATCCATTGCCGGCAGCAAAGGCTATTACTTTTAGTGGTAATCCTCTTGCGAACAAAACAAACGAGTCCTTCTATATTCGCAATGTATTCTACCATTGTACAGGAATGATAGATGTGGATCATGTGGTATTGATGCGTAAGGAAGGTTCGGCCGCTACCGATACAACAGAAGCGGGAACTGCCGTTCTACTGTACAGTGGAATAATGTCGCATTATACGGATGAGACAATAGAACCTGGTAAGACTTATTATTATACGATATTCTCCGTACATGCAGACGGAACGCTTTCTGCAGGAACGACACAGTCGGCGACCGTGCCGAAAGATGATTTGGACGTAACGGCGACAGCCGGTACGGCAAGTTTGATAACGCAAACATCGGCAACGCTATCGTTTACGTTGAGTTCGACTACGGGTGTGGCAAGTGTGACTCTGAAGGTTTATGACTCTGAAGATGAACTCGTTGCAACGGTAGCTGGTGTAACGGCAGCTACTTCCGGTTCGGGCGAGATAACGGGCTTAGATGCAGGTACGACCTATTACTTTACCGTAACGCCAATAGGTGATGTAACTCATAATGATGGTGCGGAAAGTACTAAGTCGAGTACGTTTACAACAGAGACTTGCACACCACATACGGTTTCGAAAGTTACGATGAGTGCATACAATAGTGGTTCGAAGAGTGGTTATAATAACGATGAGTATGCAGGAATGCCTAAGTACAATCTATCTTCTGTCTCTGGTGAAGGTTCAACGCATAAAGGTTATAAATTAGGTTCAGGAGGTCATTATATTTATGCACAATTAGGTAAGGGATCTTTCGAAGAGGGAGATGTTATAAAGGTGTATGTTTCCAAGCCGAATGATGCTTATAAGGTAGAGAAAGTAGCGCAAACTATTTTGGATTTGTATATTCACGATGGTAGTTCTACCCATACTTTACTGCACACGATAGAAGATGTGGATGCGGAAGGTGAATATACTTATACTCTGACAGCATCTGATATTACAACTATTGGTGCATATAAGTATATAGGTGTATATCGTCCGTCGAGCGACAGAACGCAGAATCCATATATCTACAGCGTTGAGATCGAAGGCTGCCGTTCATGGACTCCGTCTCACGATGTATCTACAGTTGTTTCCGGTAGCGTAGGCGGTACTGTTTCTGCAGCTGCAAGTTCGGTCATGGAAGGCGGAACGACTACTATTACTGCAACTCCTGCTACGGGTTATGAGGTTACCAACTGGGCTGTAAGTGGTACAGGTGCAAGTATTGACCCGAGCGGCGCAAGCAATGAAACAGAGGCAACTTTGACCATGGGTACTGCTGATGCGACGGTGACGGTAACGTTCGGTTTGGCAGACTATAGTGTAACCTACAACGGCAATAGTCCAACCAGCGGCAGTGCACCGACGGATGGTAATACGTATAACTATAATGATGATGTAACGGTTCTCGGTGATAACTCAATGAGCAAGACCGGATACACCTTCCGTGGTTGGACCGATGGAATAACGTTCTACAAGGCTGGTGAGAAGTTTAAGCTGCCTGCCGAGGATGTAACGCTGACGGCTGTATGGGAGAGTAATAGTGGAAGCGAAACTATTACTATCACTGACTTCGCAACGAGTAACACAAATTGTTCCGCAGGTGTTCCAGATGACAATGGAAAGTACTTCTACGGTTATAAGGGCTCTGTTAGCGCTGCAAATGCAGTTACCCTAACTTCTAACGATGGTAATGACTGCGGACAAAATAGCGGAGTTGAAATGCGCTTGACATATAATAAGAAAATGCGTGTTTATGCAAACAATACTACTGATGCAGCGCCTCAAACATTCAAGGGAGTAACTGGTATATCCTTCAAGTGGATGTTTATTGCATCTGGAAATAGTGGAAAAACAGAACTGACATCGTCATATACTGTTAAGGTGGGTTCTACTACTGTAGCCAATGCAGTTTCTATAACTGGAAAAACGAATGATGGATATGCTACAGTCAATTTAACCAGTTTGGCTAATTTGGATGGATATGTAGAAATACAGTTTGGTGGTTCTTCATCGTCATACAATGTATATTTAGACGACATTGCCATTACATATGCTAGTCCGTATTTCGATGTTGACTTCGATGATATGACCGGTTTTACTGGCTCATCCACTTTGCCGAGTACGATAACAGGTGTGCCGAGCGGAAATAAGATTCAGGAACCGGCAACGGAGCCTGAAGCAGCAGGTTATGACTTTGACGGTTGGTACACAGATGCTTCTTGTGAGAGTGCAGTAAACTGGAGCACGATGACCATTACGACCGATAAGACCATCTATGCGAAATGGACAGAAGCGGAATACAGTATTACATATAAGGATAAAGGCGATGAGACGTTTACAGGTGGAGGCTCGCTGCCGGATACGCACACTTATGGAACTATAACTCTGTTGGAGGATGCAACTAAGACCGGTTATCGTTTTGATGGTTGGTATGAGAATGCTGCTTGTACAGGTTATAGGAAATATAACCTTGGTGCAACATCTTATACAGACGATATCACCCTTTACGCGAAATGGACACTTGTCGTAGATGATGATAATGAGAACTTCGAGGGTTATGATACTCCGTCCTCTTATAACGATGTATTGATTACCAACGGCGCTACGTTAACTATTTCGGAAGATAAGACAGTACAGGATATTACTGTTGAGACTGGTTCGACACTGAACATTGCGAAAGATGGTGAGTCTGGTATTACGTTTACTGTTAACAGCCTGTCGCTTGTCGGAGGTTGGGGACTTGTTGATGGTAAAAAGAAGTACGATATGCCGAGAGTATTTATTGATCAAGCATCAACGCTGACGAAGACGGGTGGTAGTACGGTGAACCTGGATGTAGCACTCGACAACGACAACTATTATCCGATTGCCGTTCCGTTCCCGGTAGATGTATCGGCTGTGGATTATGCTGATCCGTACTTGGCAGGCTTCTCCAGATACGGTTTCTCAGGACAATATGCGATTAAGAAGTACAATGGTCAGCAACGTGCCGACCGTGGTGCTAACTACGCTAACTGGGAGATTATGAATGATGGTGTTGATGTCGGGTATGGTTCAGGAACAGAAACGCTTGTCCCTGGTCGCGGATATATCGTAACGGCTTTGCCTGTTCCGGGTGAAGAATATGCCGTACTCCGCTTCCCGATGACGGTAGATAACAAGTGGACAACAGAAGGCGAGCAAGGTAGCATCACAGTAAAAGTAGAAGAAGAGGATGTTACAACGACTAAGAATGTGGTTCGAGTAGAAGCTTATGTGAAGGAAAAAGGCGAGACTCCGAAGATGCATAAGGGTTGGAACTTGTTAGGTATTCCGTATATGTCGTGTTACCAAACAGGATCGGACATGTACGCAGGCGGAGGCGCTGCGGCTATTATGCAGGGTAAGTTCGACTTCTCGACCAATCAGTTTGATGATGAAGACCCGATTCGCTATGTGAGTGTGCCGACGCATAACTTCTCAGAGTATCTGCAGTACAATATTGTGGATGAAGAAACGAAACTATTGCCTGGTTGGTGCTTCTTCGTACAAGTGGAGACGACCGGTGACTTGACCTATGTGGCTGCAAAAGAGACCGCTAGTGGATTGCTCTACGCACCGAAGCGCGAGCAGGAACATAAGCCGACCATTAAGACCGGAATCATCCTGAGTAGCGAAACAGCAAGCGATAAGACGACGTTCTTGATCTCTGATAAGTACAGCGCTGCAGAGTATGAGATCAATGCCGACTTGGAGAAGATGTTTGGCGAGAACAGCTACACGCTGGCTACCTACAGTCTCTCTAACGAGACACGCTTGGCTTACAATGCGATGAGTCGTGCTGACGCTGCGAACGTTATACCTATTGGATATCGCGCACCTGCGGAAGGCGAATACACATTCGCTATCAACCCGCGCTATGCTGAGAGCGGTGACTTCGAGCGTATCGATCTGATTGACTACGAGACCGGATTTGTAACCAATCTGCTCCAGTCGAGCTACACGTTCACGTCTGATCGTACACAAAGCGACAGCCGCTTTGCACTGAATGTTGTGCCGCAGAAAGAGACGCCAACGGGCTTGGAGAATGATGCTAATGATGCGAATGGTGTACGTAAGGTGATAATCGACAACAAGTTATATATCATCCTTAACGGTAAGATGTATGACGCCAAGGGCGTGATGGTTAAATAATTGTTTAAAAAGAGTGAAAGAATGAATGACTTAACGAAAGAAAGGATCAACACTATGAAAGCAATTATCAAAACCAATATAGCATTTGTATGGGTTATGGGACTGTTGCTGTGGTTGGCACTGCCGATCATGGCGCAGCCGCAGACCTTCAACGGCGCTACTACTCCGCAGGCTACGTTCCAATCCACCAACACCATGATGGGGTCGGGTAGCCGCTATGCGTCCCAGCCCAGACTCAGCACTAATGGACAGGCTGTCTATTCGTCGATGAGTAGTACTACCAGCGGTCCAAGAAAGGCCAAGATGGATGATCCGGATCCCTCGAACCCATGGGGAGGCTCAACGATTGTTGACCATAATACCAGCGAGGCCGGTACACCTATTGGCGATGCGGTGTTGCCGTTGACGCTGATGTGCTTGCTGGGTGTGGGAGTGGTATATCTCCGCCGCCGCCGCGCCTCATGAGGGGTTACGGGTTACCGGGTGACCGGATTACAGGAATAGCCTGCAGGAATTGCCCTGCAGGCTATTTTTGTGTGCTATTTGCACGTTAGTGCGAATGTACTACAAATCTTTAGTTCTTCTTTAGTTCTTCTTTAGTTCTTCTTTAGTTGTTCTTTAGTTCTTATTTAGTTCTTCATATACTCTTAGCATACTCTTAGCACACTCTTAAATTATGAGCGAACGGATTTGATTTGATATTGTTTTTTCGGTTTATGTCTTTTGAATGCTTTTACTCCTTAGAGTGTGGAATTGGACGATAAAAGCATCTGGGAGTTTACTCACAAGTGGTTTTAGCAGCCAATTACATAGAGAGCGAAGCTCAGAAGCATTCAAAAGGGTTTTGTTGGTTTTTGTTTATTTTTAATGGGACATTACTGGTTCTATATACAAAAAACGCACCTTTTTTCCGCTAAAAATGTAAACTTTATCGTAAAAAATTTGCATATTTGATTATTTTGTCGTAACTTTGTGCCCGTAATTTGGAATACTATGCCACTTAAGAAACATACCATATAATGAAAACGTACGACATTAAGATTCCTGTGACCGTGTGCACATGGGAAGAAATGAGCAAAGAACAACAAGCTATCGTAGCCAAAGCCAAAGAGCAGACTGCACACTCCTACTGCCCGTATTCGGGCTTCCACGTAGGCGCTGCCGTTGAACTCAAGGACGGTACGGTCGTGCTGGGCTGTAACCAAGAGAACGCTGCCTATCCATCCGGCCTATGCGCCGAGCGTGTGGCGCTGTTCGCTGCCGGTGCTCAACACCCCGAACAACCCGTGATGCGTCTGGCGATCGCTTGCTACACCGACGGACACTTCACCGCTGAACCCGGCTCGCCTTGCGGTGCTTGCCGACAAGTGATGATAGAAACCGAAGATCGATACAAACAGCCGATGGAGGTCATCCTCTACGGCGACAACGAATCGTATATATTCCGCTCCGCTGCCGACCTGCTACCGCTGATCTTTGTAGGCGACAACCTGAACGGATAACACCTGCCGATGTTCAAAAAACTCGACATATACATGCTCAAGAACTTCCTCGGGTTGTTCTTTGCCACACTGTTCATCTGCATCTTCATCCTGCTGATGCAGTTTGTGTGGATGCATATACAAGACCTGGTGGGCAAAGGCCTGCCGCTGACCGTCTTGGCCGAGTTTTTTGCCTACGCCGTAGCCACTGTTGTTCCTCTGGCACTGCCACTGGCCATACTACTGGCGTCGCTGATCAGCTTTGGCAACCTGGGCGAACGGTTTGAGTTGATATCGATGAAAGCGGCCGGTATATCGCTGTTTCGCATCATGGCGCCGCTGATGGTGTTTATATCGATGATTTCCGTTGGCGCGTTCTTCTTCTCCAACAACGTACTACCCAAAGCCCAAACCAAACTGTGGGCCCTGATCTTCTCGCTGCGTCAGAAATCACCCGAGCTGTCGATACCTGTAGGCGAGTTCTATAGCGGCATCAGCGGACTGAACGTCTATGTGCGGCAGAAAGATCCGGTGGACGGGACGCTGTTTGACGTGATGATATACAACTACAGCAACGGCTTTGACAACGTATCGGTGACCGTGGCCGACTCGGCACGGCTGTTCTTTACGGCCGACAAGAAATATCTGGTCCTGCGCCTCTATCAGGGCGAGTGTTTCGAGAACCTGGGCAAGGATGACAAGAAAGCCACCGGTCTGGCTAAGAACATCCCATACCGGCGCGAGACCTTCTCTGCCAAGCAGCTGCTGTTGGATTTTGACTCCGATTTCTCGCGCTACGACGAGTCGGTGCTCGAAGACCAACACGTGAGCAAGAACGTGGTGCAGTTGATTCAGTCGATCGACTCGGTACAACTGGAAGCCCATGTACGCAGCCAAGAGCAGAGCGAACAGCTGGTGCGCACCAAGTACTTCGGCCGCGAACGCGAAGCCGGGCGACAGATAGACGTTCAGCCGGCTACCGAGAAGCCTCTCAAGCTGCCCAAACTGACCAAGCCGGCTCACAATGAGAACGACCTTGACCAACTATATGCTTCGTTCTCCGTCAGCGACCGCAAACGTGTGGCACAGCTGATGCGCGAAGCCGTGACCAACTATAGCAACCAAGTGCAATACAATGCCCTGATACTGGACGATGCACAACGCTATGTCAGACGCCACGAGATAGAGCTACACCGCAAGTTCACGCTCGCCTTCGCGTGCCTGATATTTTTCTTTATCGGTGCACCGCTCGGCGCTATCATCCGCAAAGGCGGACTGGGCGCTCCGGTTGTGATATCGGTGGTACTGTTTATCATCTACTATATCATCGACAACACGGGGTATAAGATGGCACGCGAAGCATTGTGGCCCTGCTGGACGGGCATGTGGCTTAGCTCGATGGTGTTGCTGCCGATAGGCATCTTCCTGACCTACAAAGCCGCTACCGACTCGGCGCTGTTCAACCCCGAGGCATGGTTGATAGGATGGAAAAAACTGAAGACCCAATTTCAAACACGCAAACGACAACACAGCATATGAAAATAGACACTATACAATCTGCATTAGAAGACTTCCGCCAAGGTAAGTTTGTGATCGTAGTAGACGACGAGGATCGTGAGAACGAAGGCGATTTTATCACCGCGGCCGAACTGATCACGCCTGAGAAGGTCAACTTTATGCTCCAGCACGGACGAGGTGTGCTCTGCTGCCCGATCACTGAGCAGCGCTGCGCCGAACTGGACCTGATGCACCAAGTGACCAACAACACCTCGATGCTCGGTACTCCTTTCACCGTGACCGTTGACAAGTTGGAGGGCTGTACGACCGGAGTGTCGGCTGCTGACCGCGCCGCTACGATCCGTGCACTGGCTGATCCTCAGAGCCGACCCGAGACCTTCGGACGACCGGGACACATCAACCCCCTCTACGCACGATCGGGTGGAGTGCTACAACGAGCAGGACACACCGAGGCCGGCGTTGATCTGGCACGACTGGCCGGACTGCAACCCGCTGCGGCGCTGATAGAGATCATGAACGAGGACGGCACGATGGCACGCATGCCACAATTACAACAAGTAGCTAAGGAGTTTGGACTCAAGATCATTACCATCAAAGACCTCATCGCCTATCGTTTGGAAAAAGAAAGTCCTACAGGCGAAGCCGGTCTTGCAGTGAAACGGTCTTATAGTGCTAACGGTCCTATAGGCGAAGCCGGTCTTGTTGAACGTGGCGAGACCGTCTTTCTGCCGACGCAGCATGGGGAGTTTATGCTGACGCCGTTTAGGGATCTGACGACCGGACTGGAGCATGTGGTGCTGACCAAAGGCGAGTGGCGCGAAGACGAACCCGTGTTATGCCGTGTGCACTCATCCTGTATGACGGGAGATATATTCGGCTCCAAACGCTGCGAATGTGGCGAACAGCTCAACCGCGCGATGCAGATGATAGCCGAGCAAGGCAAAGGCATACTGGTGTATATGAACCAGGAAGGACGCGGCATCGGACTGATGAACAAGATACGCGCCTATAAGCTGCAAGAACAAGGCGAAGACACTGTAGAAGCTAATGTGCACCTGGGCTTCCGTCCCGATGAACGAGACTACGGCATCGGCGCACAGATACTGCGTTCGATGGGGGCTTGCCGACTGAGGCTGATGACCAACAACCCCGTCAAACGTATCGGTCTGGAGAGCTACGGCATCGAGATAGTGGAGAACATACCTATCGAGATCCAACCCAACCCGTACAACGAACGATACATGCGTACCAAAAAAGAAAAAATGCATCACCAACTCAAGCTTGTGTGAGTTTTGGCACGATATTTGCAAAAGTTGAAGCAAAACCCTTTAAATGTTTATGATTATGAAACGACTACTGACTCTGTTAAGCGTATTTCTGTTCGCAGCGAGCATGAGTGTACGCGCCGACGAAACCATCACGGTTTCTGCCACCAACGCCGATATATCGCAGTCGTTGGACTTAAAAGTAGTAGCTAACTTGTTTGCTGAGGCTAAGAACCTCGAGGAGTTTGAGAAAACACTCAACGACCCGAGCGAGTTCTACAACAACCTCGACCTCAATGGCGACGGAGAAGTGGACTACATCCGCGTAGTAGAGGTAGGTGAAGGCAACCAACGCATGGTGATCCTGCAAGCTGTTCTGGCTAAGGATATCTACCAAGATATAGCCACTATCTACGTAGAGAAAGACGAGACTAACAACGTAACGATGCAGATCATAGGTGACGAATATATCTATGGTACCAACTACGTGATCGAACCCGTATATATCTACCGTCCGGTGATCTACGATTGGTTCTGGAGCCCTTCGTGGTACGCGTGGCATAGCCCTTGGTACTGGGGATATTACCCCTCATGGTGGTACTTCCATAGTTGCTTGGCTTGGGATATCTACTGGAACCACTGCTGGGCATACCATCACCATCATCACCACTGCTCGTACCACTACGCACGTGAGCCGCATCATCGCTACCGCGACATGGCAAACCGTCACCACAGCGTAAGCCACCGCGAGTATGCCACGGCGCATCCTGACCGTAGCTTCTCGCACCGTAACAGCTCAACCGGTTACACCAACGCCCGTGGCGTAGAGCGCTCGATCGCTACTTCTACCCGCAACGCTGGCGGCGCAGGAGCCACTTATCGCACCGCAGGTACCGGCCGTACCGCACCGGGAGCAGGATCTCCTCGTACCGCAGCAGGCGCAGGATCAACCCGTACCGCTACAAGCGCTACTCCTGTCGGACGCTCAGACCGCACATTCGGTAGCAGCAACATCCGTACCGGCGCCGGCCATGCAGGCAGCTCGCCCCGTACCGCTGCAAGCACAGGCAGTGCACCTCGCACCGCTACAGCAGGCCCTGCTCCTCGTACCGCAGGTAGCTCAGCCACTGTCACTCGCAGCACAGGTTCGTCCTCGAGCGTAAGCCGTGGCTCTAGCAGCTCATCGAGCAGCACCTACCGTCCCACAGGTCACTCTGCCGGCGGTAGCCGCACAGCAGGTAGCTCCTCGAGCGTAACCCGTAGCTCAAGCAGCTCATCGAGTAGCACCTACCGTCCCGGCAGTTCGTCCTCGAGCAGCACATACCGCAGCAGCGGATCGTCCTCGAGCAGCACGTACCGTAGCAGCAGTTCGTCTTCGAGTTCTCGCTCGTCCGGCAGCAGCTATTCAGGTAGCAGTCGCAGCTCCAGTAGCGGAGGATTCTCCGGCGGTAGCCGTAGCTCCAGTGGAGGCGGTTTCTCAGGAGGCAGTCGCTCCAGCGGAGGTGGATTCTCCGGAGGTGGACGCTCTGGCGGAGGCGGTGGAGGCTCGCATCGCAGATGAGAAGTTAGATGTTCAATCTAAGAAGTGAAAATGTTCGGATTTCGCAAATGTATGTTGTTTTTGACATATTTCGCACATTTTTAAGCTAAAATATTTGCACATATCAAAAAATAGCAGTACTTTTGCACCGTGTTTTTCATGGTATTAGATTTTAAGGTTAAGAAAAAGGTTGGGTTGTCGTGAGACAACCCTCTTTTTTTGCAACACTTTTTTCCGTGTAGTGTTTATTTCGAAAACAGGATATACCCTTTGATGGTATCGGGATAGGAGATGACGGCTTTGGCCAGATTCTCCTTTCGTATAGGACGATAGTAGTGGCGTCGAAAGTAGTGGTAGTCAGCCCGCGCACGAAGAACAGCGAAGGCGTTCTTGGCTTTGCCGGTGAAGAAGAACTTGAGCGCAGCCGCATAGTCGAGCCAGAAGCGTAGGAACATCACGCCGTGGAAGTGAGGCATGTTCTTATAGATCATGAGTAGGTTGTTGCGGAAATTGAGGTAGGTCTTCTTGGGGTTCTCGTAGTTGAGCATACCGCCTCCGAGATGGTAAACCACTGATTCGGGCACACAAGCTATCTTATAGCCGCGGCAGTTGAGTCGCCAACACAGGTCTATCTCCTCCATATGGGCAAAGAAGCGTCCGTCCAGTCCGCCCTCTTTGACATAGACATCGCGTCTGATGAGCATGCAGGCTCCTGTAGCCCACAGGATATCGGCTACGGTGTCATACTGCCCGTGGTCGGTCTCTACCTTATCCAACACGCGTCCGCGACAGTAGGGATAGCCCAGGCGATCCAGATAGCCTCCGGCAGCTCCGGCATGCTCAAAGCGCTCTTTGTTACGCCACGAACGGATCTTAGGTTGCACTGCCGCCACTTCGGGATGTGACTCCATATAAGCGAGTAGGGGAGTGAGCCAGCCTTCGGTGACTTCTACATCGGAGTTGAGCAGCACGACATAGTCGCTGTTGACCTGCTCGATGGCGCGGTTGTAGCCTTTGGCGAAGCCGTAGTTATGCTCCAGGCGAATGATACGCACCGAAGGAAACTCGGCACGTACGATATCGATCGAGTTGTCGGACGAGCCATTGTCGGCCATGATGATCTCCGCCTCCGGCGTATTGGCCACTACAGACGGCAGATAACGGCGTAGGAGCTCCAGTCCGTTCCAGTTGAGTATGATTACACTACAGGTCATATAGTTTTAGTCTATTAGTTGTCTTGTTTGGGTTTTGGCCACTTCCAGCGGTTGTGGCTCCAGAGCCATAAGTCCGGTTGACGGAGAATGTTCTCCTCTAATATATTCGCGTACGCGCGTGTGATATCGCCTTCGGCTGTTGTTTGCGGCTGATCGCTTAGCACGCGCAGATCGACCTCATAATAGCCCCGTTTGGGACGAGTGATAAACAGGTATATCACGGGGTAGTTAAATTTCTTAGCCAGTACCTCTCCGCCATCCAGAAATCCTGTCTCTTGGTTGAGAAACGGCACCCATGTTCGTGTGACCTGTGGCCGCGGTTTCTGGTCGGAGAGCAGTCCTACGGTGATGGGTTGGTGCTCCGCCCGATAGCGTACCATCTCACGCAGGATACGCTGTTTCTCCACACACCTGCCGCCTCGTTTAGCACGAATGGCTAGCATCAGTCGGTCAGCCAGACGGTTGTTGAGGCGTCGATAGACATTGAGTTCGATCACGCCCGGGCTGAGCCATTGTTGGATACTGGCCATCCATTCCCAGTTACCCATATGCGCCAGCATCAGTATGCCTCCTCCGGCAGCGTCGATGAGTCTGTTGGCCTCTTCGGCATGGTGGAAGACCACGTGTTGACGCATCTGGTGGTCGGTCATCAGGTAGCCGTAGAGCGCTTCCATGATCGTGTCGCAGAACTGGCGGTAGAACCGACGCTCGATCCGACGTATCTCTTTGGGCGAGCGATCCGGAAAAGCGTTGGTCAGGTTCTTGCGCACCACACGGCGTCTATACCGCACCACATAGTATAGTAGCGGGTAGATCAGCCAGTCCACCAAACGGTGCATGATGCGCAAGCCGATACGCATATCAGAACAGTGCTAAGCAAGCAATGAGTAATACTGAAGCCGGAACAGCCAGCAGTACCGAGTCAAAACGATCCAATACGCCTCCGTGTCCCGGTAGGAAATAGCCGGAGTCCTTGACGCCTATGGTGCGCTTGAAGAGCGACTCCATCAGGTCGCCAAACGTGCCAAACACGGCTACCATCAGTGCAAAGCATACACCTGCTGCAAAGGCATGGTGGGACGAGAGGCTGTGGAACCAGCCGAAGTGTGCTAATAGTGCACCGGCCGCCAAAGCAAAGACGATACCGCCGATCAGACCTTCCCAACTCTTCTTGGGGCTGACGCGGGGGAACATCTTGTGGTTGCCTTTGGGCAGTTTGGCTGTCAGACAGCCTACGCAGTAAGCGCCTGTGTCGTTGACCCATATCAGCACAAACACTGCCAGCAGCAGGTAGGCGTCAAAGAAATAGAGCACGTTCATCAGTGCAAACGGCAGGGCGATCATTATCTGTGACTGCAGCCAGTTGCCCCAGTTCTGAACAGGATTCTCAGCTTTGAGCCACAACTCGGCTAGCAATGCTGCCATCACGACGATGCCGTATAGGATACCGCCAATGATCATCCATCCACCGTAGCAGAACTCGGCCAGGCCGTTAGGAATCCATGCAGTGGCAAACAGTAGTGCTGCGGCTATCATTCCCAACGCTGTGGCCAGGCGGGACGAACCCATGAGATGGTGAAACTCGCGCACGGCCAGCATACTGATGATAGCAAACAGTGCGCCGTAGAACATAGGATGCACCAGTATCGATGCAACCACCACGCCCACATACAGGGCGCCGGATAGGGTACGTTGAACCAAATTACTCATCGTTAGTCCTCCTCTGTATAATAGCCTTGTTCGATACCATACTGCAACTCGCCGTCCATGATCAGTTGAATCTGAACGATACTGAGCCGGCGTCCATCTTCGCGTACGGCGTTGACGATATAGTCCAGTTGTTCGGTCTCGTCGACCTCGCCCTCCAGATACTCCATCTCGTCGCCTTTGTCCACGAGCAGACCTTTGTCTTCCAGATAGTCGTCCATCAGATCGAGTACCAGCAGTATATCGTCCGGCGATATACCTTGTCGGTCTTGCTCAGGAATGAGATTCCATATATACTCCACCATGCGACGCTCCTCGGCATCCATGAGGCTCATTTCGATTGTATTAGTCATGATGATGTATGATTGTAGTGTCACGTAGCCATTCACGCATATCCTCCAGTGCTACGGTAGCTGTCTGTGCGCCCTCGGCGTAGCATGCTATCTCGTTCTCTTGGAACAGGTAGGTGATGAACTCCTCGTTGATATAGAAATTGCCATTCGGCTCTGCTTGTGCCACATCCATACCTATGTTCTCCAGACTGCGTACGCGCCCCGTACGTCCGTGTGCGTTCCAAATGGATCGGCTGAGCAACTTGGTCAGGGTTGGTTCGTAGCCATCCTTGAACAACTCTTGCTCGGTGATACGTTTGCCGGTACGGCGGTCGTAGCTATAGTAGAACGTGTAGTGTGATCCGTGCGGTGCCAGACTGCTGCCTTGCTCCTCATAGAGTTCAAAATTGAGGAAGCACTCACATGGGTCGTCGATAGACAGGCGTGTGCAGTGGTAGATCAATCCGCTCTCTTCGGCCTCCAGGCCCATCGACTCGTCGACTGCATACTCCTGGCGATACTGCTCGCGCAGCGTATCCGAATAGAGCAGCATGGCTTGCTCGATGGTGCTACCTACGGCATCCACACCGAAGATCTGCGCCATCACATCGCGACGGATAGCCTCCAGCGCGCTGTCCTCACGGCAAGGCCATTCGACCTTGAAGTCCATGTTGAGTATAGACAAGGCGTTGAGCGTGTCATGGGTGTGGAGCGTATAGGTGTTGCTCACATGACGAATAGGCGACTGTTGCTCGGGAGCACAACTCGCCAGCAGCAGGGCTGCAGACAGAATAGCTAAAAAAGAGTGTTTCATTATTTCTTGTTCAGTTTAACGACCAGGGCACTGAGAGGTGCAACCTCCAGTCCTTGTTTGATCTCTATTGTTTGGCCGGAGATGATGTCTGTGCCGATAGGGTTGTAGCGGGACAGGATCTCCTTGTAGTTATCCGCCGGAACGAAACGCTTGGCTTCCGAGGCATTGACATAGACAAACACGGCATTGGTATCATTGTATCGGAAGAATCCGTAGGTGTTATCACGCGTGATGAAATGCATCGTGCGGCCTGTATGGATGACCGGTTCGGTTTTGCGGAACTGGAATAGACGCTTCTGAAAATCGAACATCTCTTGCATCTCTTCGGTCACTTGGTTGCCAAGCGGTAACGGCATACGCAGGGTGGAGTGGCCGAGGCTGCGGTCGGATGACTTCATAGCATACTCGTCACCGGCGAACACTTGCGGTATACCGCGCATAGTAGCCAGCAGGACATATCCCAATTTGACACGACGCGGGTCTTGGTCTTTGACTACATCGGCAAAACGGTCCATGTCATGGTTGCCCAAGAAGAGCAGCAGCTTGTTGACATCGGCATAGAGGTAGTCAGCAGCCACGGCGTCATAGACGCGTGTCAGGCCGTTACCCCATCCTTGACCATCGTTCTCCAGTGCCTGACGGATAGCTTCCTCTACGGGGAAGTCCATGACGGTAGGCAAGTTGGAGTTGAAGCCGTCGTAGTTGAGTGCGCCGGCTTGCCAGTATGCTACATTAGCTGCAGGACGTGTCCAGCACTCACCCACGATATTGATCCACGGATACTCGTCGCGTATCGCTTTCAGCCAATCAGCGGCAGGCTGTTTCTCGATGTATGGGTAGGTGTCTACGCGCAGACCGTCGAGATCAGCGAACTCAATCCACCAGATAGCCCACTGCTGGAAATACTTGAGCAGGTCCTTGTTCTCGAGGTTCATATCCGGCATCGGGCGGTCGAACCAACCGCGGTTGGATATCTGGCGATCATATTCGGAAGCGTTGATATCGTAGTTGGCAGAGAACGCATTGCAGGTATTGGTGAACTCAGGGAACTGGTTGATCCAATCCTGATATGGCAGATCCTTCATCCACCAGTGTGCTGCGCCGCAGTGGTTAGGCACCATGTCCATGATCATCTTCAGGCCCTTACGGTGCATCTGCTCCACGAGGAGGCGGTATTGGTCGTTCGAACCGTAGCGCGGGTCGATATGATAGTAGTCGGAGCATGCATAGCCATGATAGGACCACTCAGCCTCGTCGTCTCCCAGCATCGGGGTAGGCCAGATAGCGGTCGCACCGAGTTCGGCTATATGGTCGAGTTGACTGATGATACCGGCTATGTCACCGCCGAAACGGCCGTGTACGTTCTGTTTGTTACATTTCTCGCGAGTGTCGGGTGTAGAGTTGTTAGACTCGTCACCGTCCACAAAACGATCGGACATGATCAGATACACCAGATCGCTGCTATTGAACGACTGGCGGTTCTTGTCCTGCGGGCGACGCTCGCTGATGGTGTAGTCCCACGAAGCCTCTTTGCCGTCCTTGTTGACCACGATACGGTAGGTACCGGCTTTCTTAACTTTGAGGTCAAGGAATAGGTAGTTCTTGCTCTCAGCGTTATGCTGGTCACGCACCGACAGACCGGACGTTTTTTTGAGTTGGCCGTCTTTGAGTTCATAGATCGTTACCTTGCCATTGGCCAGGTCTTCACCTTGCAGCAACAGCGTCAAGGGGGTATGCATGTTGGTCCACCAGTTAAGCGGTTCAGCACGCTCGATACGCGGCATGGCGTTGATAGCCACAGCCATCATCGTTGTCAGAAAGAGAATAGATAGTTTTTTCATAATATTATATTTGATTGATATATACTTGGTTGAGTTGTGAGTGGGTCTTTTTGATCTCCACAAACCGTTGCCAGAACTGTTGCATCTGTTCGCTGGTGCCGGACAAGAACTCTTCGTTGCCTTGCTCATCGATGCGGTCAAAGACCATGCCGACAGTGATGAGATGGGTATCGAGTGCCGGTTGGTAGCGGCGTTCTTGGTCTTGCTCGTTGTACAACTCGTTGATCAGACCTGTCTCTATGAGTCGTGAGAGCAGCTGGTTGACCAGCCGAAGTGGTAGTTGGTCTTGTACCGCCAATTCATGGGCTGTCAAGGGCTGTTGGTCGTTCTCAAAACGGCGGATGATCACCGACAGCAGATAGAGTGTGATATAGTCCTTATAGCGTCTGGACATCTTCTCCAGATCGTGCTCGTATTCGAAGTTCTCGTTGTTCTGTATGGCAAACGACATCTCGGCGCCCAGCATGATCAGAAGACACGTCCATTGTAACCATGTCAGCAGGATAGGTACAGAAGCAAAAGCACCATAGACGATGCTTGTGCGGCTGAGCAGGACGATGATATAGACGGATAGCATCTGCAGCAACTGGAAGACCGTTCCCATCAGCACACCCGGTATCAACGCCGAAAGGAACTTGACCTTGGTGTTGGGTATAGTGATGTACATGAGGGTGAATAGCAACCAGCATACCACAAACTGAACCAATCGTATCAGACCGGAGTGGAGTGCCTCATGCATAGTGCTCATAGGACCGGTGTGGAACTCGGCCAATATAGTCTGCAGGGCAATACTCAGACCCGATGAGACGATGATCAGAATCGGGATTAGGAACAAGATGGCGATATAGGTCACCGCTTGATGGATGATGGAGCGCGATTTCTGTACGTTCCATATCTGGTTGAAAGCAGACTCGACGCTACTGAAGAACGAATAGACGGCCCACAGCAATATCAGAATGCCTACGCCGATGAATACGCCTCCTTGGGCGGTATCCAGATAGCGTTGTACCATCTCCATGATCACCGGCACGATATTGGTGCCTCCCAGGAAGGAAGCATTCAGTTGTCGCTCGATCATATCCTGCACGCCAAATCCCTTGGCCACAGCCAGTATCATAGCCAGGATAGGGATGATAGTGAAGATGAGTGAATAGGTGAGACTTTTGGCTTTGTCGCCCAAACGTTTGTCCCCAAATCCGCGTATCACCAACAGGATGGTGCGCACCGCTCCGTACGCCAGTTTGGTCTTGCGCGACCGCAAATTGGCACTGGTCAGTCTCCAGATGTCGTAGCGTAAGAACTCATTGATGCGGCGGATACGGGACATATGTTTGTGGGTTGAGTAAACAAAAAATATAGCAAGTCTATAAGCCGAGTTCTGTGCCCTTACGGGTGTCTGTCATTAATCTTGAGCGGCGTGTTACCACGTCCTTCTTCGCTTCCTACCCTCCAACTCGCGCGAGCAGCGCTCAGACGTCGGTTTACATGGAATTGCATCCCACAGTGTGCTCGTTTCACCTTTCTCGTCTCTGTAGCAGGGACCAAACATTGCTGCCTGACGGCCGTTAACCGCTGTGGTGCTCTATGATGCTCGGACTTTCCTCACCGATGGGGATTAAAAGGCGTACCTTTTTCTTCCTAACCGGCGCGACAGACCGACTTACTATATGTTACTTTTTCTTTTAGGGCCCCCGCAAATTTTAATTTGTGGGGAGAGCGAGAACACGGCGAAAATTCATACGAGCGACGGGGTCGCGAGTCGTATTGAGCCGTAGTTCGCGCGAAGAGCGGTGTACGGGAATCGAACCCGCCTCCTCGGCTTGGGAAGCCGATGCACTACCGATGTGCTAACACCGCAAAAACGTGTACGTTTTTAATTTGCGTGCAAAGATACTACTTTTTTGTGATATACGCAAATATTTTGCAAAATTATCGTTTGAAAAGCTTACTAAACGTTAAAAAAATGATTTTGAAGTATTCTAATGTCGTCTGATGCTCGATATAGTGCATGTTGAGCGCTATTTTTTGAGGCATAATTTGCTCAATATAGGTCTTGTCCGGATCCTTTGACTGCGCTAGCAAGCGGTTCTCGTCAATATATTCAATAGAAGCATAGTCAGTAATTCCGGGACGAACAGATAAAACCTTTTGTTGCTCTGGTGTATATAAATCGACATACCGACGGACTTCCGGACGTGGTCCAACTAGTGACATATCGCCAATCAATACATTCCATAGCTGCGGTAGTTCGTCCAATTTATATTTACGTATATAGTAACCTGCGCGCGTAACACGCGAATCACGCTCCCCGATGGTGATAAGACTCATCTTATCGGCTCCTACGCGCATTGAGCGGAATTTTAACAACCCAAAATCCTTTCCTCCTTTACCCACACGTTGTTGGCGGTAGAAGACAGGGCCAGGATTGTCGATCACAATCCAAAGAGCTATGATGAGAAAAAATGGACTGAGAATCAATAGTCCCAAGAGACTGAATAGAATGTCGCAAAAACGGATCATCTGTTTTTCAAAATATCGGTGTATTGCTCAATGATATATTCTATTTCCTCGTCTGAGAGGCGTGTGTGAAGCGGCAATGTGATCTCATTCACGAAATGTGCATAGGCATTGGGATAATCCTTGATATCAAAACCGAGGTTCTTATATGCTGTCATCATTGGTAGTGGTTTGTAGTGCACATTAGTAGCAATACCACGTTCTGCCATTTTTACAATGATGGATTGTCTTTCTTCCAAAGAGGCACCTGGTACACGCGTCAGATAGAGATGTCCGGAAGAGATATGATTATCTGTGTAGTGCGGTAATACCTTCACTCCTAAAGGTTTGAGTGCTTCATCATATTTTGCAATGATTTCACGGCGACGTGCTAATAGAGCAGGGTAACGCTTCATCTGCACAAGTCCTATAGCCGCCATGATATCCGTCATATTACATTTGTACCACGGGCCTACAATATCGTATTCCCACGCTCCGAGTTGGGTCTTGGCGAGGGCATCTTTCGATTGCCCGTGCAAGGAATACAACTGCACTTGGTGGTAAAGCCCTTCGTTGTCGATTCCCGGCAAGTTACGCCACGTGAGGGCACCGCCTTCGGCCGTTGTGAAGTTTTTTACTGCGTGGAAACTGAAGGAGGTAAAGTCTGCTATAGAACCTACCATTTGTCCTTTCCATGAAGCTCCAAAAGCATGTGCAGCGTCCGCACAGATTGCTACACGTCCTAAGGCTTGTTGAATGTTGTTGGAGGGTTTGAAAATAGTTTTCTTATGTTCCACTATTTCAAAGATGCGTGTGTAATCACAAGGTATACCTGCCAGATCGACAGGGATGATGGCTTTGGTACGTGGTGTTATAGCTGCTTCAACTGCATCGTAATCCATCTCCAGACTGTTTTTCTGTGAGTCGATAAAGACAATTTTCGCTCCTACATGATATACTACGGACGCCGAAGCCGTGTAGGTGTAAGCAGGAACGATCACTTCGTCACCTTCACCAATTCCCAGGAGACGTAGAGCCATTTCCAAGCATGCGGTAGCCGAATTCAGACAGACGGCTTTCGGTGCGCTGACGTAACTGGCAACCTGTCGCTCCAACTCTTTGGTGCGAGGACCGGTAGTAATCCAACCGGAGAGAATAGCTTCTCTCACTTCATTCACTTCCGCTTCCGTCATATCCGGCGGCGAGAATGGAATATTAAATCGTTTCATATTATCGATTATACTTAACGTTAAAAGGTATTCTAAATAAAAGATTGAATAGGCCGTGAATATATCCTAAACCGTAAGCAAGGTGCATAGTACACAAAACAATCGGGATATATGGATTCTTGTGTTGTATTCCTACACTATTGATCAGCAGCAGATATAATCCTATACATCCAATATATGCCCCGGCAATAACAGGGTGTAGAAAGGAGAGTGGAAGACCTATCGATAAACCACATACAAAGAATAGTGGAATCAGTTGTCTTAGGGATGACAGGTGTTTCACTTTTTTGTTTACCAGAGGTTTGTACAATCCGTACTGATAAAACATTTTCCATGTTTTGCTGATAGTATCCCTTGCATAATAATTTGTACTGATATTGGGCACGAGGTAGATATGTCCACCATGTTGTATTGTTCGTGCATTGAACTCATCGTCCTGATTTCGGGTTAGTTCTTCATCAAATAGGCCGACTTGTTCAAAAAGACTCTTTTTCCAAAAACCGAAAGGTACAGTGTCCACTTCAATAACTTGGGTGATGGTGGACGTTCTAAAGGTGCTGTTTCCCACTCCCAGAGGATGACTGCAGGCAATCGAAATAGCTTGGGCTTTTAGGCTGTCATTAGCCGGTAGAGTAATACAAACACCTCCTAAATTGGAAGCTTCAGGTAGTTCTTTAGAATAGTGCCATAGAGTGCTTACGTAATGGGGTGGGAAAACAGAGTGTGCATCGATGCGGCAGATATATTCGCCTTTCGCAGCTCGGATACCTATGTTCATCGCATAAGGAGCCGTTCGATGGGGATTATGCAGGAGTCTAATATTCGAATATTGTTCTAAAAATGGCTGAATGAATGCGCACGTGGCATCCGTACTGCCTCCATCCACGAGCAATAGTTCCCAATTGGTTTTTGGCAAGTCTTGAGCAATCATGGATTCGATACATTTTTCGATGTATCGTTCTTCGTTATATATAGGGCAAATTATGCTTATCAGTGTGTTCATAAGATAGACTAAAGGGATTTATATATCTGACTGTATTCTTTGGCTATTTGTTGCCAGTCGAATCGTTGTACAAGGTTTATACATTGGTCAGAGATTGTTTTGTAGTGTGCGTATATCTCTGTTATTCTTTGAATAATTTCTTCTAAGTTGGTAGCCGAAACGGAATAACCTATTTCACCGTCTTCGAAATATCCGTCAAATCCTTGTCCCCGGGTGTAGATAACCGGCAGCCCTTGGCTCATTGCTTCTGCATAGACTAGTCCGAAAGTCTCATGATAGGAGGGCATAATAAAGATATCATGTTGCCGCATATAGTGCATCACTTCTTCTTGGGATGATTGATCATGATAGTCAATATAGTCTCGTTGCTCGATGAGCGATTTGTAGCATTGGTCGATTAGTTTCCCAACCATGCATAACGTCACTTTCTTTCCCGATGCAACCAACTTGTCAGATACTCGGATAAGTGTGTCAATATTTTTGTTTTTTTCTATTTTCCCTGTATAAATCAATCGGATGGCGTCAGTTGCCGGCTGATGTTGGGAAATGTTGTTCAAAAAAAGCGGATTGATCCCATTAGGGATGACTATCGATTTGTCATCAATCGAATACGGTAGATATTTACCGACAACTTGTTGCTGATATGCCGGAGAAATGAAAATGACCTTCTTAGCGTTTAGCGCAATCTCGCGTCCGATGTGTCGCAAATGAGGCATATACCGAAAGAAAATATTGACATCCGTATTGCGTACAGCTACTATATATGGGATGCCATATTTTTGATAGAGTTGATAGGCCAAATATCCACTGGAAAACAACGTGTGCGCATGGATGACATCTATGCCTTTGTATATATCCCGCGCGTGCAGGTCGTTGTACAGGGCCTGCTGTTTTGGGAAAAAGAGCAACCTCTCTAATAAATTAAATGCTTTGGGCGCACAGAAGATGTTGTTTGTTTTGTCATCCTGATGGAGCGTATTATCGGTTACATAGATGCGACTATTTATACCTTGTTGGTGCAAGGAGGAAAATAAATTTGCATAGAGAGCCGTATTGTAGTAATCAGGTGCAATCTGTAGTATCATCTCATCAAGGTGTGGATAAAGTTTATAATCTTCTGTGCTCTATTCTCAATAGAGTAAATGTGATGACGATTGATAGAATATTCTTTCATCGTTTTTCTTTTATCTGGGTGATCACGCAGATAAGCTATTGAAGCTGCTATAGCGTTCTCGTCATCCGGATTGATTCTGATGGAATTGTGTTGGTCAAGGATATCATCATTAAATGCTCCGTTGCTGGATATAACAGGCAGTCCGCAGGCTAACGCTTCTACAATAGCATTGCAGCATCCTTCGTTACGTGTCGGTAATACAAATGCATCGGCACAATTGAGCAAGTTTGGCAGTTGGTCGTGCGCTGCGGTGCCCTTATATATAATACCCGGACAATCAAAAGGATAGTCATATCCGTCCATGTTTTTGCCTATAAACAAGACCTTAAGATGCTTGTCCTTTAGTTTTTTAATAGCTGCGGCCACACGATCAGGCCCCTTACGAGCGGTGAAAGCACCTACAAAAACGAGCGTGAAGTCATTTTCTCGTATTCCTAGTTGAGCTTTTCGGTCTTTCGCGTCTTGAGGACTAAAAAGATCTGTATTGACGCAATTGGGTAGTACAATACTATTGGCACGATCACATAGGTGATGCTCAATGCATCTGCGCTGATTGGCTGATGATACGCATATCACTCCGGTAACATGTCTGCGGAGATGCTCTTTTTGTTGATTGGATAGTCCGCCTATCCATTTGTCAAACAAATCATGACTTTCACCACATGCTACATAGAGCGGTCTGTTATGGCTGGCTGCATAGGAAACAACTCTTGTGGCACTTTCCCAGAAATGTCCATACAATACCTGAGGATCTATTTGTTCCAGACATCGGTTTATATTACCTTGGTTGAATCGATAAAAGATCGAATATAAGGGCTTCATCCCATTACCAAAACTAATAGAATAGGGTCTGTACACCTTGTAGTTATTCCCCTTTTGAGTAGTGTAGATTTCATGTTTGGGCATAACAGGAACTCTACGAAACAGAGCTCGTGTTAAACTCTGAGGAGCCACAATACTGATACAAAAGCCCTGATCAACCAGTATTTCTGCCAACTGTTGTACAAAGACATAGACCGGACGATTCTTGCTTGGGTAGTCCGGAACAACAAAACAAATAGCTTGTGTAGTATGGTCAGTCATCGTTTAACGGAGTTGTCTTTTGTTGGTATTGATAGTGCGTAATCTGACCTAAGCAGATTCCAATAGTCATTGCTATTCCGATAGGCAAATTGGCGTAAGACATAGAATAGAAAGTCATCATACCACTTGCTACAAAACAGATGATCAATCCCCATCTTGCTTGACTTAATTCCGCAATGCGAGCGCATTTCTTTTGCTCTCTCCAAAATAGCCACCAATAGATGATATAGAACAAACAGCCCAACAAACCTTGATTGATAAGGATCTCAAGCCAGTCGTTATGTGCAAAATTAGGACCTATACGTAAGGTTTGATTAGCTCCTCCGCCGACCAACTGTTCGCCAAAATGCGCTTCCTTGGTATAGTATTGCCAAAATCGAATGAACAATTCATCCCGTTCACTGCTGTTACCTTCTAATGTGCTCTCAATGCGAGAGATAAAATAGTCACTGGTATGCAACATGTAAAACACCATATATACAATACCAATAACAAAAGAGACGATTAGTATTGTTAGAGCAATTCGCTGTATTTTGTTGTCTCTTTTCCATTGATATAGCACAAAAGGTATGAGCGAAAATCCTGCCGTTACGACAGCTCCGCGTTTCATGGACATTGTGATGAAGACGGTACAAATGACCAGAAGAGCAAATTGCAATATAAACTTATCTTCAAAAAAGATTAATAGGGCAATCAAACCTACAAACAAGTATCCATAACTATTAGTAATTTCATCAAAAGGCGAATCAATGCTGTTAAGATAGAATGAGTAAAACTTCAGGGCACTAACAGCCATGAGCACGATGGCCCAAAAACAAATCTTTTGTTTGTAGAACTGTCCGATAAGAGTGAAATAATAAAAAACATATATGGGAAGTATGGACAAATAGATATTTAATAAATATGAGTAACTCTTTACATCTACGGATCCATTAGCCCATACAACATCTTTCGGATCACTCACAATATAGAGGATACCATATAGGGTAAAAAGTATCAACAACCAGTTTAAACCCTTGAAATATGCGGGGAGTTTATACCGAATACACGTATATAGGGCAATAACCGCAGAACAGAGTGTAAACAGTCCTACGATGCCCAGTGACAACAAGGTCCCCCCCGGATAGATTACGTCTTGTAGTAGAAGCAGTACCACAAGTAGCATATAGCAGTTAGATATGTTGAGTATCCTATTCATTGCAAGCTTTTTGTCTGTTTGGCAATGTTATCCATTCTCCCAAACGTAGATCCCATTCGTTAGGTTGCAAGCGATCGTAGCCGGAAGAATCAAAGAATGTCAATTCGCCAAACAATATTTGTCCGTTATGGTTATACAAATCCACGCGCACGTGAGGTATCCCTTCCGATAGGCGATGAGCCAATTGCTTCATCTCTTCAAAATGTGGAGGTTTGCTGATCGTTTGCTTGGCGTGTTCTCCAAATTGGCTCTTAATGTCCAAGTGCTGGAAATTCATGTCAAAATAATCAAAATTATGATCAGAATACCGATTGCTGGCAATGAGCAATAACTTCGGCTCGCCATCAAAACAATAGAACTTATAATCGTTAAGTTCATCAGCAATGTATTGTTCCGCAATAATTTTCTTTGGAACATTCTTGTATGGCCATTCCCGTAGTTGAGTATATATATTTTGTTTTAATGCCTTATGTAGTTTTTGTATTGTGGCATATTTGTCAACATCATTCTTATCTTTTACGATAACAATCCCATAACTACCTCCTCCATCTGTCGTTTTGAGTATAAACTGATTAGGTAGTGCAGTCCAGTCTATTTGCTCAGGAGTGTCCCAGATTCCCAGTGTTGGAATTATGTATCCTACGCCAATAATATTCTTAACATATTCTTTGACTGCATATTTATCAACCATCATTGTATATTCAGACTGCCTATTATATAGCTTAAGCCATTGCAGTTTTTCTGTATATGTTTGGGGATTTCTGAAGTCCATCCAATACCCCATTCTAAGGCGGAACTTGACAGCCAAAAACAATTTGTCCGGAATAATAGGTGCCAAAGCATCCCATAAATGCAGCATAAGCCGATCCGGATATTTAACCAAGTATATTAAAAATTTCTTTATTATTGACATCTCCGTAGATTAGATCTATTGGTCTTTTTATGTTTAAAATATTTGTTAGCTATGTCCAAAACGATGGTACGTTCTTTTGGAAATAGACAGATCACTCCCACATATATTCCGATACATATAATGATGGTCCCCAATTGATATGCAATATTGGGAGAAACGTGTATCAGTAAATAGGCTCCACCGGCCATAATAAGTGTGGCCAAGCAGCAAGGAGCAATGTTTTTGAGCATCTGCCATGGTGAGATATGTATCATGGTGTACATGATAATCAAATCAACTATTATTCCTTCAAAACGCACCAGTGAGCGTGTGATATACAATGTTTTATAACTGTATTGTACAGCGATATATACAGCAGGAATCAAGACGATTAGGTGAAGAACCTGTGCCAGCACAGACAATTTTGGTTTCCCCTGGGCTCGATATACTTCACTACTGTAGTGACTGAGTACAATAGTAACCGAACTGGTCAATCCCCATAGACCTATAAATCCACTCGTCTCCAACCACTGCTCTCCTAACAACAGACGTGTTACCAGATCGCTGTAACAATAGATTCCTACACCCATTGGGATGACCAACAATGCAACATATTTTTGGAAAGAAAAAAACAGTTTTTTGAATTCTTCTTTGTCGGTTTGTAACTTGGATAAGGCCGAGAATAATACGGGGGTGGTAATGGCTGTAACAAGACCCATGATTTGCCCTACTATCGTTGATGAGGTTTTGTATAATCCCAAATAATAAGAACTCAAAACTCGTCCGACGACAAACACATCTAAATAAGCCGTGGCCCATATACTGACAGCTTCAATCATAGACCAAATCGTGAACGAAATCATTTCTTTGAGTTTATCAAAGGAATAATACATTCTCGGTTTCCACGAGGAGAAGACTGTCAGACATACAGCGTTGACCAGATTCTGAACAATCGTTCCAATCACCAAGGCCCAATAGCTATGAAAACGAATGGCCAAAGGTATGGTTACCAAGATTGGAATACTGAGGCTGATAATACGCACTTTGAACAGCGTCTTAAAATCCAATTGCCGCTTATAGACAGCAAACTGGATGCTTGAGAATGCCGCCAGAGGTATCGATATACATGCTACAATCAGTACACCACCATATCCTGGATTGCCTACCAATGTAGCCAGTGAATCGGCAAACAGGATGATGATTCCCCATAACACAAAGGATACTGTGAGATTACTCCAAAAAGCCACATTGGTGCTTTTGTCAAAATCCTGTTCGTCTTTAAAATCATGCTGGATGATGTATTTCTGAAAACCGGCATCTGTAAAAATCTCGGCAAAGGTGATGATCATGGTCAAAGTAGCCACTACTCCAAAAGCATCCGGAGTAAGCAGACGAGCCAAGATGATGCTTACAATAGGCATCACTAACTTAGCCGAAATCTCTGCAAAAGCAGACCATTTAGTGGCGAATACTATTTTTTTATTTATCTCACCCGACATATGCTGTCAACAACTGTTTCAAGAACAACACAGCCAATTGTTCGCAATCTTTTTGCTCATTATCCAACAGTGGATTATATTCTACAAAATCCAAAGCTATCATTTTGGGAAGAGTGGGGAGTAATGTGGCAAATGTGTCAAAATCATCCATCCACAAACCATCTGCTACTCTGACACTGGTGGCCGGAAACAATTTTGGATCAAAAGCATCCACGTCAAAACTTAGATGAAGATGCTCGATCCCCTGCTTGGTCATCTCTTTGCGAAGTTCTTCCATCACTGCTTTCATCCCCACTTGATGGATATGTTTTGTGGAATAGATATGCAAATGGAGTCTTTCTGCCAGTTCTTGTTCACCCGGATCTAAATCGCGGGCGCCTACCCAAAATATGTTCTCCGGTTTGATATGACAAGTAGGGATGTCATTCAAAGGCGATTGGCATAGTCCCATCAGTGCTGCGATTGGCATGCCATGTATTCTACATGTTGGCGAACTTGTCTCGGTATTCATGTCGCAGTGAGCATCAAACCATATAACGCCAACATTTTTATCGTGCATTAACGAACCGCTTACCGTTCCGATTCCAATAGAGTGGTCTCCGCCAAGGGTCAGTACAAACCGCTTGGCCGCCAATTGTTGAGACACGGCTGATGCCAATTGGCGATTGATAACTACGATTGACTCCAAGTGTTTAACGTTCCAAATATTGTCGGGCTCGTTTTGTGGTAGTTCATCAACAGGGATCTCTGTGGTAGTTGCCACGGTGGGTATACTATTAGAGTCCGAGATCGCGGCACGCAAAATATCTGGTGCTTGTTCCATTCCGTGTATATCACTGCCATACCATATGGGAACACAAATAAGTGCTATGTCATTCGTTTCGTTCATTTTCCGTACTTTTCACAAGCTTCGTAATACGTGTCCAAGCTGCCGATGTCAAATCGGTCGCCATCCATGGGCCAAGCATGCATCGGTGTGTGCTCGACTAAATAATGTGCCAGATTGCCCGGAGCATCATTGCCACATCCATTCTCCAGTGCATGACGGATCAAGTCGAAGTCTTTTTGCAAATATATGTAGAACGGCGGCACGGCATGACGAGTCTTCGGCTGCTGAGGCTTCTCCGCCATCTCTAGCACGCGGTTGTTCTCGTCCAACACCACTACCCCCGTTCGTTGCAGTTTCTCAATCGACGGTTGCTCATGATACATGATACAACTCGTTTGCTTTTCTTGGGCAAACGCCACAAAGTCCCGAAAATGGAAGAAGAGTAAGTTGTCGGCTGCCACAACCAATAGGTCATCATTCAGTTGCATTTGATCCATCACGTAGAGCAAGTCGCCTACCGCACCAAGTCGCTCTTCGTTACTATTCGTTCCATCGTCCACAATCGTGATCGGCTTGGTATAGTGCTGCTCACTTGCCCATTTTTCAAAGATTGGTGCAAAACGATGGTTCGTCACGATAATATGTTCGTCGATCGCTTCAATCGGGTCAATGTCGTCCAATAGCCGCCCTAAGATAGTGTTGTCTCCTATCTTCAACAACGGCTTGGGGAAGTTCTTGGTCAGTTCGCCCAAACGCGTTGCGTACCCTGCTGCTATGACGATCGTTTTCATGCTTCTATAAATCGTGCGCCGTCTGTGGAGTGTACCCAATAAATGCCGAAAGTCTTTTTATATTCCGGATACGTCGCCAGATACTGCTCCGTGATGGCTTTTTCTACAGCCTCTTTGTGGCTTGGATCAACATAGGCAATGACTGCTCCTTTGAATCCTCCGCCGCTGAATCGTCCTCCATAAACGCCGTCCAAGTTCTTAAGTATATCATATATCTTGATCAACTCCGGGCTGCCACATTCGTAGTTATGGATTGAACTCTCGCAACTTTGGTTGATCAGTTGGCCGAACAACTCCATATTGCCGCTTTCCCATGCAGTCACTCCTTTGCGCACTCGTTTGTACTCTGTATAGAAATGTTCAGCTCTTCGCGCAAAGCGTGCCGGTAGCCGATCTTTAGTAACTTCGTATATGTCAAAAGGTACATCCCGCAGATAGGTCTTGTTGAGTGGCTTGATGGGCTGCTCTTTGAATGCTTGCATACACCAAGCTGCTGTCTTGCATTCGCTTACACGTAGGTTGTAGTCACTGTCTACCAGACTACGGGTTAAACCCGAGAAAATAATAGCTATCTCGCATTTTGCCATGTCTTCGCTCGGTGTTATCAAACGGTATTGCTCAGTGGCTGTATCTAAAAACAGAAGTTTGCCGGCTTCTCCTAATACGATACATGAATGATCCAAAATACCATTGTTCAAACCTATATACTCGCGTTCAGCTTCAGACGCAATCTTGATGATCTCCATCTGGGTGAGCGTGATATCATTGGCTTTGGCTAATGCCATCACATAGGCTACCAATACCGCAGCGCTACTGCTCAAACCGCCTATAGGCAATGAACCGGCGATCTCTCCCTCAATGCCGTGCTTGAGCACAAACCGTTTGCTCAGGGCATATTTGGTACCTCGCACGTAATCCCCCCAATTGCCCTCTTTGACGCGAGTCTTGTCATCAATGCGTAGTTGTACATCGCCGGGGAATGTATGACTTTTGAGATTAACACTGCCGTCCTCCGTGATATTGAACCACAAATCAATGCCTTTGTCTATAGCAAATCCGGACACCAGACCATGTTGGTGGTCAACGTGCGCTCCAAGTGGACAAACCCGATAAGGAGCAAAAATATGATAGTCGTATTGTTTCATTTCCCCCACAATTCTTTTATTACCACACTTGGCCATTTCCAGTTCTGATATGCCAGTTGGGCGAAGCCTGGTGCCAGAATCAGTCCCCATAAACCCATGTCTAATGGTCCAAGGAAAATCCACAACAGCAGAATCGTAGCTGCGCCACTCACCAGTGACGGAATGAAGAACGGTATCTTGTTATCCGCCATGATAAATCCGGCTGAGACGGCATGATTGTGTTCCAACACGCTGATGATCAACATTACCATCAGCATCGTCGTCGGCACAAACTGTGTCTGGCTGCCTATGAGGTTTAACGCCCATTCTCCTAAGAAGATCCAAGCGATACCACCTACCACAAACACCGCCAACAGACTACCCGTACACAAGAGATAGTACCGCCTCAGTCCGTTAATGTTGTTCTCTGTACGGCATTGTGCCAACTTAGGCAGATACGACTGATAGAACACCGTCGCGCAGCGCGCCAGGATGTCCATCACTTGTACCGTAATGCCGTAGCAGGCCACCATCTCCAATGACACGAATACAGGCGCAATAAGCATCGCAGCCTTGTTGACTAAGAAACCGCCTATCTGCGTCAGACCGATCTTAATAGCATTGGGCGTGATGGCGCTCAGAATCTCTTTGGGCTCATTAGATTCAGCCTCCGCCAAACGTGCTTTCAGTTCCGGCGTAAAGAATACACGATACATCATGACGCGACGAATGACAGTAGAAACCAATTGTGAACCCACGATCGCCGTCAGACCGAAGCCTGCATAAATCAGCCCTATAGCTAAAGCTATATATACCGCTTGACCAATCATATTGATCTGTTGGCTACGCTTGATATAGCCTTTGCCGGTTAATAGCGCATCGTAGTAGAATGTATACAGGTTGTAGCAGTTGATAGCGATGAGCAGAATCCACGCCATCATCGCGTCTTGGTGGTCGCCGTTGTACTTGCGGAGGATGTAATACAGATAGGCCGTTCCGGCTGTGACCAGCAGACCAAACACACCCAACGCAATATACCGATAGAACCGCTGCATCGCCATCAGCGTCCCCTTGAGCAATCCGTAATCGACTTCCGAATCGGCTGATGCATGGGCAACTCCTTCTTTTTGCAAGGTCTTAACACCGGAGAAGATATAACTGATATTGCGCGCAAATGTAGGACGGAAACCAAAATCGAGTAACAGCACAAGGAAGGTAATGGTTTGGAAAATATTCCATATTCCGACCGTCTCTTGTGGCATCTTGTGCAAGATGAACGGCAACAGAATAACACCCGCACCAATCATAAATGCTGTGCCGGCATAGCTCCAGACGATCTCCTTCTTACCGATATGTTCGATCTTATCTGCCATTGTTGGCTTTAGCTTTAGCTCTGGCTTTGGTCAACGCCAACGCCAATGCCCTTAATCCCTTCTAAATATATCCCTTGTATATACCTTTTCTTTCACATCGTCCAGCACTGCATCATAACGATTGGCAATGATGGCCTGGCTGCGAAGTTTAAACTCTGCCAAATCATTTACTACTTCGCTACCAAAGAACGTCGTTCCGTTCTCCAAGGTCGGCTCGTAGATGATCACCGTCGCACCCTTTGCTTTCACGCGTTTCATGATGCCTTGGATAGAGGATTGACGGAAGTTGTCGCTGTTCGATTTCATGGTCAACCGATACACACCAATCGTACAATCATGCTCTTGATCGGCATCAAAATCGCCCTTGTGGTAATAGTCGTAATACCCGGCTTTGGCCAGCACCCGATCGGCAATAAAATCCTTACGCGTACGGTTGGATTCCACGATTGCTTCGATCAGATTCTCGGGCACATCTTGGTAGTTGGCTAGCAGTTGCTTCGTGTCCTTTGGCAAGCAGTATCCGCCATATCCGAATGATGGGTTGTTGTAATGCGTACCGATACGCGGATCCAGACACACGCCGTCGATGATATCCTGCGTGTTCAGTCCTTTCATCTCGGCGTAGGTGTCCAACTCGTTGAAATAGCTCACACGCAGTGCCAGATAGGTGTTGGCGAATAGCTTCACGGCTTCCGCCTCGGTAAGACCCATAATTCGCACCTCGACATCTTGCTTGATGGCACCTTCTTTGAGTAGATTTGCAAAGGTCTCCGCTGCCTGATACATACGTGTATCGTCTAGGATTGTTCCGACAATGATACGACTTGGATACAAGTTGTCATAGAGCGCCTTACTCTCACGCAGGAACTCCGGCGAGAAGAGAATGTTGCTGCAATCATATTTCTTGCGCACGCTCTCTGTGTAACCCACCGGAATGGTCGATTTGATCACCATAATGGCGTTCGGATTCACTTTCAGCACGGTCTCGATCACATTCTCTACAGCACTCGTGTCAAAGTAATTCAATCGGCTGTCGTAGTTGGTCGGCGCAGCGATAACTACGAACTCCGCATCCTTGTACGCTGACTCGGCATCCAAGGTTGCTGTGAGGTGCAAGAAATCCTCTTGACTCTTGACTCTTGACTCTTGACTCTTGGCAAAAAACTTCTCGATATACTCATCCTGAATAGGCGACACGCGGTGATTGATCATATCCACCTTTTCCGGTACGATATCCACCGCCATCACCTCGTTGTGCTGAGCGAGTAGGGTAGCGATACTCAACCCCACATATCCTGTTCCTGCAACTGCAATTTTCATGTGCTTTTGACTTTTGTCTTTCGACTTTCGACTATTAAATGTGCTCTTCTACTCCACGGAAGTGGACGTTCAGTTCGTGGAGGTGTTCAAGAAGAGTACCAAGCGAAGTTCCCTTGGTCATCTCTGCAAACGCGTTCACGTCTTTCGGGAAGCACTTACCGCCGTAGCCGTACTTGCCGTCCGGACCCGGAACGTAGGTGTGCGTGTCGTTGATATATCCCGATAGCAGCACGCCCGTGTGCACCTTTCGCCAGTCTGCGCCCATCTTCTCGCAGTACTCCTTGCAGGCATTGAAATACGTTACCTTGTACGCACCGAACACATTGTGCATGTACTTGGTCAACTCAGCCTCCAGCGGACTCATCACGGTGAACTTCTTACCCACGAAGATTTTTGTCAGCAATTCCTGCGCACCGGTGAAGACCATGGTCTGCTTGTTGAAGTCCTCGATGAACGTACGCTCGGTCAAGAACTCCGGCATATAGTACACATTGTGTCCGGTCTCTTTGGTCAGCATGGCACTCGTACCCGGCAGAATAGTCGTACGAACGAATACCGGTACGTCCGGCAGATTCTTGATCAACTCCTTCATCAGCGTCAAATTCTGCGTGCCATCCTCTTCCGTCGGTACGTGAATCTGCAAGAATGCGATGTCGATGTCACTCAAATCATCATTGTACCCCTTGTACGGGTCACTGATAAATAACTTGCACTCAGGATTGTTGTTCTCCAACCAATTTTTCAAGGCCCCTCCTACGAAGCCACATCCAATAATTCCAACTTTAATCATAATTTGTATATATAATATTTTAATGTTTCTTCTTCTGGGGTCCCCGAGGATATTTAATCCTGGGGGAAAAAGCCTGCAAAGATACAATATTTTTTTTATATACGCAAGTACGCGCGGATTTTTTTTAAAAAAAATGTGTTTTCGGCCACAAAGTGGCAATCTTTCAACTTTCGACTTTCAACTTTCGACTTTTTTTTGTACCTTTGCACCGATTTTGCCTAAAAATGGCCTAAAACGAACAAAACAACAATAAAATGAAAAGATTCAAATTTTGGAATACGCTTTGCGGATGGATGGTGTTCGCTGTCGCAGCTGCAACGTATTTGCTGACATTGGAACCCACTGCATCCTTCTGGGATTGTGGCGAGTTTATCTCTAGTGCTCACAAGCTGGATGTCGGCCACCCGCCCGGAGCACCGTTCTTCATGCTGATGGGACACTTCTTCTCGCTTTTTGCGCCGGATACAGCTCATGTAGCGATGTATGTCAATGCCCTCTCCGCGTTAGCTAGTGCGCTGACCATCCTGTTCCTGTTCTGGACCATTACGGCACTGGGTAAGAAGCTAATCGTCAACCGTCAAGAGCCGATGGCTATGTGGCAGGGAATCGCCTTGCTCGGCGCTGGAGCTGTAGGTGCGCTGGCGTACACATTCTCCGACACCTTCTGGTTCTCAGCCGTCGAAGGTGAGGTCTATGCGTCCTCATCTCTCTTCACGGCAGTAGTCGTGTGGCTCATTCTCAAATGGGACGAGAAAGCGGACGAGGCAGGCTCCGACAAATGGCTCATACTCATCGCTTATCTGATGGGACTGTCTATTGGTGTCCACTTGCTGAACCTCCTGACCATCCCGGCATTGGTACTGGTGTACTACTTCCGCCGCTACGAGTTCTCGTGGACAGGTGTAACCCAGGCTTTCATCGCCTCAGTAGTACTCTTGGCCGGTATCCTCTATGGTATCATCCCGGGCTTCCCGACCATCGCAGGGTGGTTTGAGCTGCTGTTTGTCAATGGATTCCATATGCCGTTCAACACCGGTTTGGCGGTCTATATAGTACTTACTGTAGCAGCGCTCGTTTGGGCTGTTTATGAGTCCTATGTTGATCGCTCTAAAGTGCGCGAGGTGATCTCCTTTGCTTGTGCTTTTGCTCTCTCTGGAACCGCATTCCTGTTCTCCAAATGGTGGATAGGTCTTATCCTAACCGCTATCTTGGTGATCGTTCTGCTGTCCAAGAAAGAGTGGGTGGACGCACGTTGGCTCAACACCCTTACGTTGATGATTGCCATGGTCTTGGTAGGCTATTCGTCCTATGCTGTACTTGTCATTCGCTCGAATGCCGACACACCTATGGACCAGAACTCGCCGGATAACGTCTTCTCACTCAAATACTATCTCAACCGTGAGCAGTATGGCGATACACCTTTGCTGTATGGCCAAACCTACAACGCACCGGTTGAACTGGAGGTAAAAGGCGACTATTGTGTTCCGGTCAAGAAAATTGGTGAGGCACAGTATGCTCCGGCTCCACATGTGGATGGACAGCCGGATCGCTACGAGAAAACCGGTAATAAGGAGACCTATGAGTATATGGCTGAGTTCAAAATGCCGTTCCCGCGTATGTGGTCTTCGTCACCCAACCATATTGAAGCATACAAAGAGTGGGCGAATATCCACGGCAAGCGTGTTCGATACAAATACTGCGGACAGACCATGACCGAATACTGCCCGACCTTTGCGGAGAATATGCGTTTCTTCTTCCGCTATCAGGTCAACTTTATGTATTGGCGCTATTTCATGTGGAACTTCTCCGGTCGCCAGAATGATCTGCAGTCCTATGGCGACGTATCTAAGGGTAACTGGATAAGCGGTATTCCGTTTATCGACAACGCGATGTTAGGAGACCAAGACGCCCTGCCGACCGAGCTTAAGAACAACAAGGGACACAATGTCTACTATATGTTACCGCTCTTGTTGGGTATTATCGGTATGGTATGGCAAGCGTCCAAGCGTGACAAACAAGGCAAGGCAGAAGGATGGAAAAACTTCTCCATCACCTTCCTGCTCTTCTTCCTCACAGGTCTGGCAATCGTGGTATACCTCAACCAGACACCATACCAGCCGCGCGAGCGTGACTATGCGTACGCAGGTTCATTCTATGCTTTCTGTATATGGCTCGGCTTTGGTGCATTGGCGCTGATCGATTGGATCAACGGCTTGATGGCTAATAGCGACAGACCTGTTGTCAAAGGACTGGTGGCATTCTGTATATCGGCTGTATGTTTGCTCGTTCCGGCGCAGATGGCTTCTCAGAACTGGGATGATCACGACCGTTCGGACCGTTTCTCATGCCGCGATTTCGGTGCTAACTACCTCAAGTCGTGCGAAGATCAGGCCATCCTGTTCTCTAATGGCGATAACGACACCTTCCCTCTGTGGTACAACCAGGAGGTGGAAGGAGTGGGCACCAACTTGCGTGTTTGTAACCTCTCTTATCTGCAGACCGATTGGTATATCAGCCAGATGAAACGTCCATACTACGAGTCGGCAGCGCTGCCTATCTCGTGGGAGTATAAGGACTTCATGCCTGGACGTAACGAGTATGTCCGTACCAACAATCAAGCAGGCAAACCACTCAGCGTCAAGACGGCCTTCGACTTTATGCTTTCCGATGAGCCTATGACCAAAAAGGACGGCGAGAACTACATCCCAACCGACCAACTCTATATCGAGGGTGCAGACGGAGATACCATCTTCTTCCAAAAACTCAAAGCCTACACCCGCTCACAAATGATGATCATGGAGATGCTCTCTACCAATCAGTGGAAGCGCCCGGTGTACTTCTGTGTGACAGTAGGCGGCGATTACTACCTTGGTCTGGAGCCGTATATGGAACTTGTCGGTTTGACCTATCGCGTTACGCCTAATCGCTCTATGGATGGTCGTCCACGCGTTAACACCGACCTGATGTTCGATAATATGATGCACAAGTTTGCCTATGGCAATATGAACAAACCGGGCATCTATATCGATGAGAACCTGATGCGTATGTGTAAGACCCACCGATCGATGTTCGTGCAGTTGGCCGAAGCACTGGTACACGAGCATAAGAACGACTCCGCTAAACAGGTGCTGGACTACGCTGAGCAGATGTTACCGGAATATAATATCCCGTACGATCACTCGTCTGCATATATAGCCACACTGTACAATGCTATCGGCGAACATCAGAAAGCCGATTCGATGTACACCAAAATGGCTGAGACAGCAGTCGAGTATATCACTTGGGAACGTTCGCTCAGCCGCCGTCAGCGTGCTTCGGTAGAAAGTACCGTGCGCATGCAGAAGTATGTGCTCCAGATCATCCTGCAGGATTGGGAACGTAATGGCAAAACCGAACTCGTCGACAAATACTATCCGTATATTGCCGACGTAGGTGAAGAATAAACACACAACAGTAATGATGCAAATCAAACAAACACCGGTCTTGCTGCTCACCGGATATCTCGGGAGCGGCAAGACAACACTTCTCAATCGGATTCTGACCAACGAAAAAGGAATTCGTTTTGCAGTCATTGTCAACGATATCGGAGAAGTGAATATAGATGCCGACCTCATCCAAAAGGGTGGAGTAGTCAGCCAGCAAGACGATTCGCTTGTTGCGCTGCAGAACGGCTGTATATGCTGCTCGCTGAAGATGGACCTGATCGCCCAACTGCACGATCTGATCGCAGCTAAGTTATATGACTACATCGTAATCGAGGCCAGTGGTATATGCGAGCCGGCTCCTATCGCGCAGACCATTCTCTCTTACCCGCAAATGGTGCCACAGTTTGCTACTGACGGCATACCTTGTCTCGATTGTATATGTTCGGTTGTAGACGCCCTTCGCATTCGCGATGAGTTTATGGAGCAACTCAGTGAGCAGATCTCTCATCACCGGATCATAGACAAAGAGGAAGACCTGGCATCGCTCGTTACCGAACAGATCGAGTTCTGTAACATCATCTTGCTCAACAAAGCAGCTGAGGTACAACCCTCAGAGCTGGAGCATGTTAAGGCAATCATCCGTGCCATCCAGCCCAAGGCTGAGATCATCGAGACCAACTACTGCGACGTGCCCTTTGACAAGATTCTGAATACCCACATGTTCGACTTCGAATCGGTAGCCACATCCGCCACGTGGATCCACGAAGTGGAGGCTCACCATGAAGATGAGGACGAGGAGCATGATCATGACCATGACCATGAAGATCATTCGCATTGTGACCATGAGCACGGACATTGTGTGCACGAACACCACCACCATGATCATGACCACGATGGTCATTCGCATATGGAAGAGTTTGGCATCTCAACCTTCGTCTACTATGCGCGCCGCCCATTCGACCTGGGTATGTTTGATGAGTTTGTGGCAGCCCATTGGCCCTCCAACGTCATTCGCTGCAAAGGCATGTGCTATTTCCAAGAGGAGTACGACATGTGCTATCTCTTCGAGCAATCCGGACGCCAGTTCAACCTCCGTCAAGCAGGACAATGGTATGCTACTATGCCGGCTGATGAACTGGAACAGATGAAACTCACCGACGAAACCCTACGCCACGATTGGGATGAGCAATACGGTGACCGCATGCAGAAACTGGTCTTCATCGGTCAGGATATGAACAGAGCTGCCATCACGGCAGCCCTGGATGCTTGTTTGGTATAAGGCTCTAGCCCTTCGCCATTCGACCTTTCGCCTTTGTTATGCACTATAGTCTCTCCGACAATAGTGCATAATATTTTGGCGATACGCGAATCGGCTTAACATCCGCTGTATCCAATTCTGCTACAATCATACCCTCCTTGTCCTTGCGTAATACCTTCACACGACTCGGATTGACATAGTACGAACGTTGACAACGTACGATACCATGCTTTTGCATGATTTCTTCCAGCGATTTCATTGAGTTACGCAGCGTATATTCCTTAATGCGCTCACCTTCTGTATACTTGATGATCACATAGTTTTCATCCGCCTCTATGTACAAAATGCTGTTGGCTGCAATTACCAGCTTCAAACGCTTGGTGTTATCATACAGTCTGATCAAGTCATCTTCGTCGCGTTGCGGCTCGTCTATCACACCTAGCAAAGCTAATGATAGTTCAATGATCGCGTAGGGATAAAACATACTACCAATCAGTATAACGGCCGAACGTCCTACAGCCTCAAAATACATGTATTGTCCCTTATACATCAGCGCCATATACATGCCCACAAACAGGCTCATAGCGGCCCACTCACATACAATCCATGCTACATACCTGATCCATGCCAACGGAATCCATTTGCGGAACAAGATCATCACGATCCTACTGGCCACCAATATGCCCAATACAATACACATGATCATCAGCAGGTTGAATGTCAACCTTCCTACCGCATTTTCTGCTCCCATATCCAACCACGAACATGCCCAGTCCGGCTGGTAGAGTAGGTAGAACAACACGATCCATACCGGAATAATCAACGCGTGCAACACAATCGATGTCACCGAACTCATTTTACTCGGAATCTCTTTCATATAGCCTGATTTTTAGTCTTTGTTGAAGATGTGACAAAATGACATGAACTTATTTTTCGTCACGTATTTTGTCATTTAGTATGCATTTTATATACTTTTATCAAAAATCATGCCGTACAGTAACTTTTATTTTCATATGTGACAAATTGGCAGTAATTTTGCACTCGAATTTGAAACTTATTGTGTCACTAAAAACGATATTTGATATGAAAACGAAAGTCATTCATCAGGTAGTAGCCCTGGGAGACTCCATTACCAAAGGAGTTGTTTTGGATGGAAGTAGATATAAAATACTGAACAATTCATTTGTTGAGCAATGCCAAGAGGAGTTGTCTCTTCCTATAGATAATTACGCGCGTATGGGCTGTACAGTGGAGAAAGGCATGCAGATCTTGGAACAACATGAAGAAGCTGTTCGGCATTCCGATATCACCTTCCTCGAGTATGGAGGCAACGATTCGGACTTCAACTGGCAAGAGATAGCCGACGCCCCTACCTTGCAACACTATCCTAAAACCGAGTTGCCCTTGTTTATGCGTACGTATCAATCGATGATCGAGCGTGTACGCGAGTGGGGTAGTCAGCCGGTCTTGCTCTCTCTGCCTCTAATGGATCATGAACGTTTCTTCCGCTTCATTAGTCGCAATATGACACCCGAGCAAACAGACTCGGTACTGGGATGGATCGGAGGACAAGTGGAGCGTATCCGCAATTATCACGACATGTACAATCTGCAACTTTTCCGTTTGGCAGCCACCGAACGTGTGCCTATTGTGGATATCACCTCGCCGTTCCTGGTTAATATGGATTATACCCAATGCCTCTGCGAAGACGGAATACACCCTTCGTCGATAGGACATGACATGATAGCTACACAAATTCTTCAAAATTGGAAGCCTTTACTTTCTTCTTTCTGACAATTGATAAAAATTATTTGCGTATTTCAATTTTTTTGTGTAACTTTGCCTCCGATTTGTACGACGTATGAATTGGAGGCACTTCTTTGGATGGATAGGAGTAGTTGTATTACTCTTGATCGAACTGGCAGGCGTAGCTTGCTTATGGCTGTCGTTGCACTATAGCAATGCCTCCGATGACAGCGTGTCTGTAGCGGCTGAACAACCCCTCGAAGCACCCTCTACCCCCGATACTATCTCTATCATTATCGCCGGCGATGCTATGATGCATATGCCACAACTCTATCCGGCCAGGCAGCCGGACGGCTCGTTCCGTTTTGAGGAGTGTTTCCGCTATATCGCGCCAGTTATTGCACCATACGATATCCGTGTTGTTAATCTTGAGACAACGCTTCCCGGTAAGAGCTATTCCGGCTTCCCGCGTTTTGGCGCTCCGGACGCATTTCTTGATGGTTTGCGCGATGCGGGATTCAATACCTACTTGATGGCCAATAATCACTGTTGCGATAAAGGACTATTCGGAATTCAGCGCACTTTACAGGTGTTGGACTCATTAGAGATGCAACATGCAGGTGTGTATGCCGATAGTGCTTCCTATCATGCTTCCTGTCCGCTGATCATCGAGTGCAAAGGCGTGCGTTTGGCCCTGCTCAATTTCACCTATGGCACCAACGGATTGCCTGTTCCTACGGGCTCGGTTGTGTGCTCGATCGACACCGTCCAACTGTCTGCCCTGATAGCCAAAGCGCAAGCCGAACATGCCGATATCATCTTGGCGCTTCCGCACTGGGGAGAGGAATATTTCCGTACACCTCGTCCGTCGCAACGGTGGCTGGCAGAGTGGCTACTGTCGCACGGGGTAGATCATATCATTGGAGGACATCCGCATGTCATCGAACCGGTCGAAGTAGTGACCGATTCACTATTCCAAACCCATCATGTGGTGGCCTACAGTTTGGGCAATTTTATCTCTTCTCAACTGCAGCACGAGCGGTCGACATCGCTTTTGGTAGGTCTTAGATGGGTGAAGGATCAAAGCGGTGTACGTTTTCTCGACCATCAAGTTATTCAGACATGGGTGTCTCGACCCAATATCTCCGGTCATCGCCAAGCGCGTGTCTATCCTATGGACTTCCCCATGGACAGTCTCAATGGTGCTGAACGTGCCTTTAGGGACGCTTGTATGACCTTCTGTGTGAACTAAATCGGTTCTCAAAATCACTATTCTTAAGAATAGTATACTTTTTCCTAATGTTCAGTATTTTCTATTTGAAAAATTTGCAGTAATTTTGCAGCCGGAAAAGAATGGGATTATTTTTGCCCTTTAAAATGCAAAAAATATATAGAAAATATTAATATGAGGAAATTTTTACTAAGTTTGTTTATCATCTCGGCAGCGCTGGTAAGTGCAGCAGATGGTTTTCAATTGACAAACGCCAATTTTGAGGATTGGTCCGGAGCCGCTTTTGACGGACAACCGCAGCCTCAGGGTTGGAACGCGTCCAACGTGGAGCAGATGGGATTTTCCTTTAACTTTGCCCACAAGGAAACAGGCCGCAACGGCGGTTACTGTATGATGGTACAAGACCAATCGGTAGGTGCCTTGGGAGTCACGGAGACCAGTCCGGGCTATTTCTCCATCGGTAAGCCGTGGGCCTATGTCGCCAGTATCACAGCTTTGAACAAAGCGACTGCCGGTACATCGGGTGGTCGGAGTTGGACCCATCGTCCCGACACTATGTCTGTTTGGATCCGTCGTACGGGTGACAACTGGGACAAAGAGGATTTTTATCTGTTGTATTACGCTTGGGTCAAAGAGGCCAAGGGTGCATCGTACAAAGGTAAGAACGAACAATGTACCTCTCACGAAGAGATCAATGAAGAGTCCGACGTCCGTATCGCGATGAACGGTAACGAGTGTAAGACAACTGTTGCCGGAGAACAGGTGTGCGAAGGAATGTGGCGCGAACGCAAGTCGTACGGCCAATGGACTAATATTCGCGTGCCGATTTACTACTTCAACGACAATGTGCCGAAATTCATGAATGTCATTTTCTCGGCGTCCAACTACCCCAACTTCCGCGCTAACAGTGGTCTGTATGAGGGTAACTCGCTCTATGTGGACGACGTGGAACTGATCTATTCGTCTAAGATCCATAAACTGTACGTAGACGGTAAGGAATGGAAAGGCTTCGATCCCAACACCTCGGATGTACAAGTCTATGCGCTGGGAGAGGATGCGGACAAAGTGCCTACGCTGGAAGCTATGCGTGGAGCCGGTTCATTGACCAATGCCAGAGGAGCAACCAAGTCTTTCCCGGGCCGTAAGTTACAAGGTAGCGAGATCAATATCGTCTATGGTGACTTGGACAATAAACCGACAGTCATTACGGTGACTTCTGAGGATGGTAAATCGACCACGGTTTACAAGATCCAGTTCCAACGTGCTGCCAGCAGCAATGCCAAACTGGCTTCTATCAGCATCAATGGTGAGCCTTTGGCAGCCTTCTCGCCGACCAAGTACAACTATAACGTAGAGCTGCCTTATGGCACAACCGCTGCGCCTGTAGTGACAACCGAGGGACAAGAACAGAACCAGACGATCAAAATCAATCAACCGGAGTCTATCAATGGTACGTCGACGATCGTCGTCACAGCAGCTAATGGAACGTCCAAACTGACCTATACCCTTACTTTCAAAGTGGGACTGCTGGCAGACAACACGCTCAAGGATATATTGATCAACGGTGCCTCGTTGCCCGGCTTTACGCCTACGCAGGCAGTATATAAGGTGTCCTTGCCGACTACCACGACCACTATGCCTATGGTAGAACCCGTCTCGGCATACCCTGCAGGTGAACAGACTATTGTCCATAATGCGCCTGCTACTATTGACGGCGGTACCTATACACTCAGTGTCACTACGCCGGGCAACCAAGTGGCTAAAGTATATAAACTCAACTTCAAACTCGAAGCTTCTTCCTATTCCTATCTTAGCGACCTGACAGTTGGTGGACAGACAGTTAACGGCTTTGCGCCGGATAATTTCACCTACTATGTCCACATGCCTATGGGAACAACTACGCTGCCCGAGATACGAGGTGTCAAAGGCGAACCTTCACAGACGGTTGAAGTGGTACCTCTGGGAGAAGGAGTGGTAGACGGAACAGTACGTGTGATCGTTACGGCCGGCAACAAATCAGACCAATCGGTGTATAAGATCGTCTTCTCTACCGAAAAATCAGAGAACTCATCTCTCGCCGGCATCAAGATAGGCGGCGTAGCGTTGGAGGATTTTGCGGCGGACAAACTGTCCTATTCATACGCGTTGCCGGTAGGAACCACTCAGTTGCCTGATATCGAAGCGATCCCGGGAGATGAATACCAAACCATCACCGTGACTACTTCCGGCGTGAATGGTAAAACCCGAATCACAGTCGTAGCCGGTGATGGTAGCACCACTGTTTATCAGATAGCCTTCTCGGTAGCTGCTTTCAGCGACAACACACTCAAAGCACTATACCTCGACGGCCAACTCATCGAAGGCTTTGCCTCAGACAAGGATGAATATTGGGTTAACCTGCCGCAAGGAACAACTACGCTTCCTCAAGTGACCTACGACCTGCAGAATGCGGATCTTCAGTCGGTCAGTGTTCGCCCGTTGACCAATACACTCAATGGCGACTATAAGATCACGGTGCGTCCGCAGAGTGGAGCCAGTCGAACCTATATCATCCATTTCTCGCTGGCTACCTCGTCCAATGTGAACCTCAAAATGATCTATGTTGGCGGCGTGGCTTTAGAGAACTTCACTCCCGAACAGACCGCTTATGAGTATCACTTGCCCGAGGGTGTAAGTACTATTCCTACCGTGACCTTCGACAAGGACGATGCTACCCAGCGTGTGCTGAGCGTGCTGGAGAACAAAACGCAGACCATCACCGTCACCGCTGAGAGTGGTGCTAAACGCGAATATACGATCTTGTTCATTGTCAAGGTATCGCAGAACGCCTTCTTGGAGGCTATCTATCTGGATGGACAACTGTTGGACGGCTTCCGTAAGGATTCGCTCAACTATATCGTTCAACTCAACGAAGGCACCTGTCCGTTGATCACAGTCGACAAGGCTGCCGGACAACAAGTGACTATCACCGCTCCGCATACAGCGGGAACGGCTACTATCATGGTCAAACCCGAAGAAGGAGCGCCTAATACATACACCATCCAGTTTGTCCAGACGGCTGTGTCTACGGCACGCCTCAAGGATATTCTGATCAACGGAACCGGTATCCAAGGCTTTGATCCTTCTCAAATGACGTATGAGGCCAGCTACGAGAGCACAAAACCGGAGGTTACCTACCTCAAAGAGTATGCAGAACAGACCGTTCGCGTTCTCTGGAAGGACAATGTGGCATGGCTTCACGTACAGGATACACTGGGCAATAATGCCGCCTATAGCATCACCTTCACACGTATCCCGTCATCCGACAATACGCTCAAGGCTATCTATGCCGATGGCCAACTCATCGACGGATTCGATCCTACCCGATACAACTACTCCTACCAGCTGGAGGCCGGTAGCACCTATCCTGCACTCTCCTATGAGACGGCCGACAAGGCACAAGTAGTCTTCTTTGGCCAACTCAAGACCGGTCAATACGGCATCCAAGTAGCTGCCGAGGATGGAACAGTCGCTGTCTATACAGTCACCTATACGGTGAAGGCTTATACCGATGCTACACTGCAGTCGCTCTCTGTAGAAGGATACGACTTCGTCTATGACAAAGCACAGACACAGTATGGCCCGTTTGCTATCGAAGAGGGTGTGGCGCTGCCTACAATAACGGCTGTGCCGCAAGAAGGGCAGTCTGTCATGGTGTATGCTGAGAACGACTCTACACAACATGTGTTGGTAATGGCCGAGAACGGCACAACCAACACCTATACTGTCACCTACACGCGTGTCAAAAGCAGTACGGTCAAGTTGGCCAATATCCTCATCGACGGCAAACCGCTCGCAGGCTTTGATCCCGATACACTGCACTATACCATCAGCCTTGCTCGCGGAGCAAAAGTGGTGCCTAATATCCATCCGGTAGCCGAGTTGGACAACCAGACCATCACTACCTATTTCAGCCGTCCTAATGGCGTGACCCGTATTCATGTGGTTGCCCAAGATGGTGCCGAAGGTGAATATACAATCGCCTTCCCGGTAGAGCAGTCGCACAATACCAAACTGGGTAGTCTCATGATTGATGGCATCACACGTGATGTTAATGTCACCGAGTATGAGTTCAACGTTCCGTTTGGTACGATAGAGCCGTACGAGATTCAGTTCGAGAAAGCCGAAGACGAACAGCTTGTTCATCTCATCGAGGCACCGCTCACCGGAGTAAGCAAGATCGTCGTCACCTCGCAGACAGGTGATATCCGCACCTACACTATCCGCTACACGCAGTCCGAACCGCAAGGCGAGAACAAAATCAAGAATATCAAATATAATTACATCAATGCGGCCGGCGAGACCGTCTATGGCGAGAAACAGCCGGTCGTAGGTGATAATATCATCGAGCTGCCATTTGGCGCTAAAGCATTTGATGTTACCGAGGTTGAGAAAAACTATCCGGAGCAGAGTGTCTATTTCTACAACGGAGGTATCCGTCGTGGTGCTACCATCATTGTGGCCTCTAATCGCAAAGGCGAGGACGATGTCACCTATACCGTTACACCGCAGATGCCTGAGTACGAAACAGCCGGCAAGTTGAGCAACCTGACCTTCAAAGGTGCAACCGTGCCAAACTTCCGTCCGGATGTGTATAACTATATGGTCAATGTTACTGCTCAGCCGACAGCTGCCGACTTTGTGGGCACTGCTTTCGGAGGCAAAACAGTCACCAAATCAACGATCGATGCTAAGAAAAAACAAATCATTCTCACAGTCTCAGGTGGCGAGAAGTATAGCATATGCTGGTACTACACCAACTACGAGACCCTGCTCGATTTCTCCGGTGACTGGGTCAATGTGTCTAAGGGAGTAGGATACAAACCTTCGTCCAAATGGACCGTGCCGGGTGACCTCGTCAAGGAGTATACATGGAAGATCAGTCTGATTGTCAATCTGACCTATACCACCGGTAAGGAAGTAACACCGGGCGGTACCAACGGCGTGATGCTCTCCACCCTTCGTGGTGCGCCGATGAACACATCCGTTCCCGGTATGATGACACTGGGCTCGATGTCCTTGACTCTGGGTAGTTCAGGCAACTCTTCTTCTTCTGTATCCAAGGGTGCTACGGTAGGTACCGAGTTCAAAAATACCCCGGAGGCCTTCGAGTTCCTTGTCAAACCGCTTTCAACGTCTAACATCACCAACTGGAAGATGTGGCTCACGATGTCTGATGGTTCCAACTACAAGGAGAGCAACTACACCGGTGACTTCTCTAACCTCAACAAATGGACCACAGTCAACGTACCGATCAGCTATTCGGGCGTAGGCACAGTCTCCAAGTTCAATGTTATGCTGTCGTCCTGCGACCAGGAAAATGCTAATCAGTTCAACGGCAATACCATCTACGAGTCCAGCGTGATGTATGACAATATCCATTTTGTTTACAATTCCGAACTGACCGGTGTAACCGTTAATGGCAAGTCTACCACCAAGTCAGGCAACACCTTCACCTATACCCTGGGTGCCAACGAAGTCATTCTCGGCCATCCTTCGCTCAAGTTCACCGGCGCTGTACACGATCAGACCCAGACCATCGAATGGCTCAACAACGGCGAGTGGATCAATGGTGAGCTCCGAGCTAAGGTCACCAACTACGGCGAGAACTCCAAGGATAAGACCGAATATACCGTCGTCCTCAAACGTACACCGGTTACCTCGCTCGACTATACCATCGACTTTGGCTCTTATCAGACCATCGCTAAGGACGATACCGTCTTTGTTGAGATGCCGTTTGGCACCAAGCAGTTACCGTCGTTGACTATTACACCGGACAATATCCACCAGCGTTTCGCCATGACCAAACGTGGCAATGCTGTTGAAGTCATTGTCACCGCTGAGAACAACGCGACCAAGAAGACTATCTACGTCTTCCGCGAGAACAAACCTAATAGCGTTGAGTTCGAGAGTGCACTCACCGCATCGGATAGCAAGGGTAGCAATGTGCCGCTCAATGTTGTTGATGCCGAGCAGTTCATCTATTCGGTTACAGCCGAGCAGATGCCTACCATCGAGTATATCAAGACCCTCGGCCAGATCGTAGAGATCAACTATACCGCTGATCAAGCCGTACTCATCGTTACTGCTGCTGATGGCACTACCCAACGTACCTATACCATCAATCGTATCGACCCCGTCATCACGACCACCGGCCAGATACGCGAGTTCGCACTTGGAGGCGAACCGTGGGCTAAGCTGGGCGGCGATACGTATACCGCTACCGGCGACAAGCCGACACAGCCGATCACGTTCGAGCGTAAGTTTGCAACCGACTCTGTGGTCTATGTCCAGTCGCCGGCTAAGATGGAGTGGCAGGTATATGGCGATGCAAACCATACCTATACACTCACTTATCCGACATCCAAATCGTCCAATGCCTATTTGGCCGACCTGCTGATCGGTGGCAAGTCGTATAGCGAGTTCAGCGCCACAGACTATGACTATACCATTCAGTCCGACTCGTTCTTGATCATCAATGCCATCGAGGCGGAAGCGGTACAACAACTGACCACTACCCAGACTACCACGGCCGATGATATCGTCATCTATCAAACCACTGTTACCGCCGAAGATGGCACATCGACCAAGACCTATCGTGTCACCGTTCGTCGACCGCTGAGCAGCAATGCTACGCTGGCCGGTATCATGCTCGATAGCGTCATGGTAACAGGCTTTGATCCTACTATCCACACCTATACCGTCACCCTGCCTACACCGGCCGTCAAGACGGCACAGCCGAAGATGCCTTCTGTCACCTACATCGCAGGACATCAAGCGCAGGCCATCGTGCTCACTACAGGACAACTCAACGGCGAACCGACTACCTTTGAGATCACCGCTGAGGATGGCACAACCGACTACTACGAGTTGACTGTCAAGTCTGCTCCAAGCCATTGTTCGGACCTGACCGGTATCACGATCAATGGTGACGCTATCGACCAGTTTGAGGCAGGTCGTCACCACTATTCGGTTTCGATCTCTACCAATGAGATCGAGGTGGACTATGCGTCTGACGATCGATTCCAAACCGTCCAGACACAAGTGGAGGTCGTTAAGCAAGATCATGCTTACAACTATACCTTGCATGTGATAGCCGAAGATGGTACCTCGTCCGACTACTTAGTCGAAGTCTATGTCGAGAACCAGTCCAACGATGCCCAATTGGCCAACATCACGCTCGATGGCAAGGACTTCGTGGACTTCTATCGTGCGTTGAACGCAGACCTCAAGTTCGATGGTGGTAACAAGGACTACAAGATCAACTTGCCTTCGGGTACTACCGTCCTTCCGGAAGTGAATGCACAACTCAAGATGGATGGCCAGTCGGTTCAGATCACCCAGAAGAAAGACTCCATCCTCCTCGACGTAACAGCGGTGGATGGTGTGACCCACAATGTCTATACACTCCACTTCTTGGTACCGCAGTCCAAGAATGCGGACCTGAGTATGATCTTCCTCAATGGTGACTCGCTGCCTGAGTTCAAACCGGACTACTACTTCTATCAGATCGATCTGCCGGTCGGCGTACACACCATGCCTGAGGTGGCTGCCCAGAAGGGCGAAGCTGCGCAGACTATCCTGCCTATGGAGATCGACCAAGACAAACTGCAAGTCACCATCAAGGTCCAAGCCGAAGATCCCAATGTGCGTCAGAACACCTATGTGCTGGTGTTCCATCTCACACGCTCTGACGCCGACACCCTGCAGATGATCTATCAGGACGGCGTAGCCCTCGATGGCTTCCAACCGCAGACCTTCTACTACACACGCTCCTTGCCGGTAGGTACAACCGACTTCCCGGATCTGAGCTGGCTCGAGGTAGACGACATGCAGACTATCACCATCAACACCGTCGAGCAGACGGCCAACACCCTGATTCGTCAGATCATCGTCACCGCAGAGAGCGGACGCAAGAACACCTACACCGTTTCCTATACTATCGAGAAATCGGATGTCGATACACTGCGTATGATCTTCGTTGACCAAAAACAGCTGCCCGGCTTTAGCGCTTTGACCGAGGAGTATCATCTCACCCTGAGCGCCGCTTATGCTGCACAACTCGATGGCCAAATGCCTACTATCGAGTATATCAGCGGAGACGAATACCAGACCGTACTCGTCTCGCAGATGCCCGATTCGCTGGCCGGTAAGTCGCTGGGCTACAAGACCATCATCACCGTCACCGCTGCTACCGGTAAGATGCGTACCTATACCATCCATTACCCCGTAGAGCTGTCCACCGAGACGACGCTCAACATGATCAACCTCGGAGGCAAACCGATGGCTAACTACGATTCCGAACGCTTCTTCTACAAGCATGAGATCGACATGGATGCAGCCGTACCTGTTGTCTCTGTCATCAAAAAAGAAGAGGCACAGACCTACGAGATCCAAGTACTCAACGATACTGTCTATGTCACCGTCACGGCCGAGGATGTCACCTATCAGCAGACCTATACACTCGTCTTCGAGCGTCGTATGTCGGCTGTTACTACCTTGCGTGATATCGTGCTCTCCGATCAACAGGGACAAACCATCCCGGCATCGCTCTTCCCGTTCCGTCCGGAGGTATATACCTATACGGTTGATCTGACCTACGATGCGTCCTTGACGACCCTAGACCAACTGCCTTCGGTTGAGCCCGTGCTCTACGATGCACTCCAGACAACAGATACCACCCTTCGTCTCCTGCCTAATGGCGACGCACAGGTTGAGATCACTGTCACTGCGCCTAATGGCGAAGACCAAGCCATCTATACGCTTACCTTCCATTTCATCCGTCCGTCCGATGCTACGTTGGCGACGATCATGGTCGGCGGCGTAGAGATAGCAGGCTTTGCTTCCAACATCACAGAGTATAACATTGCTCACCCATATGGCACAGCTGCAAGCGATTACTACACGCAGGATGATATCACCTTCACCATGTCCGACCCGCTGGCTAATGCCACTGTCACTACCAACGACGAAGGTGTCATCTTCATCACTATAGTCGCACAAGACGGTGTCACCGAGAACACCTATGTCATCACCCAGACCACCGGCCTGGACAACGACAACACCCTCTCGATGATCACACTCGACGATGAGCCTTTGCGTGGCTTCGATCCGCAGACAACCTTCTATACCTATTATATCATGGAGGGTGGAACGGCGCCAAACGTACAAGCTGTCGCCAACTCTGTCAATGCCGATGTTAGCATGCGTGAGGCAGCTGCCGGAGACACCTGTCGGATCATCTGTACGGCCGCTGATGGTTCGGAGCGTAGATACTACATCCATTTTGCTATCTCAAGCCTCAATCCGGGATTGGAGCCGACTGGCAATGATGTGCTCTTCAAACGTATCCAGGGTTCGACCCAATACATGGCAGCTACGCTGCGTAGTGGTGTCACGATTGCCCTCTATGACCAACGCGGCCAAATGGTCTTCTACGAGCGTGTGCCGGTAGCCGATCCTAACGACGCCGATGTCGTCATTGATGCAGAACGCCAAGAGCGTCTCAATGATGTCATCGACACCCGCTCCGGATTGCTGATTGATGTTATCCCCGGACAGACCTATTTCTATGTCTTCTTTGCGGACGAGAAAGTGAAACTCGGTTCCGGTAAATTCATTGCCTACTAAGATGAAACCGATACTGATTGTTGGACCCTGTGCAGCCGAGTCGCGCGAGCAACTGCTCGCGACGGCTCGTGCACTGCACCCCTCAACTCTCGACTCTCGACTCTCGACTCTCGACTATATCTTCCGCGCCGGCATTTGGAAACCCCGCACCAGTCCTGCCACGTTCCAAGGAGTAGGGGAGCAAGCCCTCGATTGGCTTGTCGAGGTCAAGCGCGAGACCGGAATGGAGGTCGCCACCGAGGTTGCTACCCCGGAGCATGTACACGCTGCGCTGCAGGCCGGCATCGACTATCTGTGGATCGGTGCGCGAACAAGCGCCAATCCTATGGCCGTACAATCTATCGCCGATAGCCTGCACGATCGACAGCCCAAGAAGGTCTTCATCAAAAATCCGGTCAACAACGACCCCCAACTCTGGCTGGGCAACATCGCTCGACTGGAGGCGACGGGTGTTACTGTTGCGGCTATTCATCGCGGCTGTGCGCATCGACCCTGTTGGGATATGGCCTACGCGGTGCGTACCGCCCGTCCGGATATACCTATGCTGCTGGACCCCAGTCACATGACCGGCGACAGCCAACTGGTAGCCACGGCCATGAATAGAGTAGGCGAGTTGGGACTCAATGGTGCGATGATCGAGGTACATTGCTGCCCCGAACAGGCGCTCTCCGATGCCCGACAGCAGATCACACCCGACCAACTCCGTGACATCCTTGCCTCTGCTTTTCTCCCATTTTCAAAGGGAATAGACCATCTGCCTCTGCATTGGTTGCGGGCGATGATCGATGAAGTGGATGCCGATATATGGACGCATATCGAACGACGCATGGCCCTGGTCGAGCAGATAGGCGAGTATAAGAAGTCTGAACATATGGCACCCCTCCAGCCCGAACGCTTCGAGGCCATCCTACATCAGCGCTTGGAATGGGCCGACATGCACCATATCCAGTACGACACTGTCCGTATGATCATGAACGCCCTCCACCAGGAAGCCCTCCGCCGACAATCTTGAGCCCGGCATCGTATGCCGGTTCTCTCCTATTTTCTTTTATTTTTCACTTTTATTTGCTCATCTCGTTTTTTTTCACTATCTTTGCACCCAAATTCGTGGCACACAGAAAAAGTCCCAGATAGACGACATAACAACGAAATGTATTCCTTTAGAAATCATTATTTATTAGCATTGCTATTACTATTCGCATTGTGCTCGTTGGCATCATGCGACGAGCGAAATACGCCGGTTCAAACAGAGATTGAATTGCGCCAATTAGAAACTGAAGCACTCGAATTAGCCACTTTTCTAACAAATAATTATACTAAGG
>CACZCR010000007.1 GCA_902779705.1 uncultured Bacteroidales bacterium
TATGTATGGGAACCGGTGCTATAGTGGACCTCAAAAAGAAAAAACTCCGCTTCTCTCCCCGAAAATTTGCATATGTCAAATTTTTGTTGTACCTTTGCACATAGATTTTAGAGACACCATATAATTTACACACATGCGCGTACTGATAGATGACGATATGACTCGATGCACCGAGCAGGAGGTGAAGCGGCTGCTGGAGATAGCGCCGGCTTTTCGGCGTGAACAAGCCTTGCGGTATAAGCACTTGTTCGGGCAGTATGCGTGTTTGCGTACGTGGGAGATGCTCTATGAGATGATCGGCGACCAGGCCTATATCCCCTGGCAGTATAACGAATACGGCAAGCCGATGATCCCTAACGGGTGGAAGTTCTCTATCTCGCATTGTAAGAATGCCTTGGCTGTGGGAATAGCCGACAAAGATCTGTATCTGGGTGTCGATATCGAGTCGGTCAGAACACCCCAAGATGGATTGGTCGAACGCACGATGAATACAGACGAGCAGGCTATGATAGCGGCAGCTGACGATCCGGCTGTGGCTTTTACACGACTATGGACACAAAAAGAAGCCGTGCTTAAGATGCACGGCACAGGTATAATAGATGACTTGCACAATGTGCTGACCAAGGACTCAAATCCGTATTCGCTCAAAAGTGTTGACTCGCTTGGGGTCGAACGGACTCATAGTAGTGCGAATATAGTTTTCTGTCCATCCCGCCATGATGAGCTTACTTCCATCGAGTGGGTCTTGGCCGTTTGTCTCTCCCGCTTCCCATAAGACGGTTGCTTCTTCACCTTTGTGGGCCTCGTAGAAGGCCTTGAGTTTTTCTTCACTGACGCGATGCAGTATCTGACTGCGGCGTTCGCGTTCTTTTTGTGGCACAACATACAGATCCATCTCCAGCATGCGCGTGTTGGCACGCTCGGAGTAGGTGAATACATGCAGTTGGCTGACTGGCAAGGATTGGATAAACTGCAGATAGTCTTCCCAGCACTCGTCGGTCTCACCGCGTACGCCTACCATACAATCGACGCCGATAAACGCATTGGGCATGACGCGGCGTATATGTTCGACACGCTCGGCAAACAGCTCACGCGTATAGCGGCGCTTCATGATCCGGAGCACCTCGTTCGAACCGCTCTGCAGCGGAATATGGAAGTGCGGCGCAAAATGGTGACTATGCGCCACAAAATCGATGATCTCGTCGCTAAGCAGGTTAGGCTCGCAAGATGAGATGCGAATGCGGTACTCGTCCGCATTCAGTTGATCTAATGCTCGCAGCAGGTCGATAAAGGTCTCGCCGGTCGAATGGCCAAAGTCGCCGATATTAACGCCGGAGAGCACTATCTCTTTGGCCCCTTGATGGAGCGCTTCATTGGCTTGTCTGACCAGATCGGCTATGCCGGGGTTGCGGCTTTTGCCGCGCGCCAAGGGGATGGTGCAATAGGTGCAGAAATAGTTGCAACCGTCCTGCACTTTCAGAAAACAGCGTGTGCGATCGTCTTTGCTGTAGGCACCGTGAAAATCCTCCACTTCACGAATAGCGGAGGTGAAGATTTGAGATTGGAGATTGGAGATTGGAGATTTTTGATTTTCCAGGGTCTGAACAAACTCATCCAGATTGAATTTCTCGTTCTGGCCCAGGATATAATCGACCCCTTCGATGTGTGCTATCTCGGTTGGTTTGAGTTGGGCATAGCAGCCTGTGACGATCAGTATGGCGTTGGGATACCGGCGTCTGAGACGACGGATAGCCTGCCGGTCCTTGTGGTCGGCTGCATCGGTCACAGAGCAGGTGTTGATCACGCATAGATCCGGCTGCGTGCCTTTGGCAGCGCGTGTGTGTCCACGCGCTACCAAGGCTTTGGCCAATGCGGATGACTCCGCAAAATTGAGTTTACAACCTAATGTGGTGAATAGGAATGTCATCGCATGCGTTTTTGTTGTGCTTTGGCATTCTCACGCGCCATCTTCTGTTGTTGGCGTTGCATCTCTTCCAGACGGGCCATTAAACCGCTACGTTTCTGCATCTTCTTCTCGTTCTTCTTGGCGTTCTTCTCCAACTCTGCCAACAGTTTCTGATCGTCTGTTGTCCAACGGAAGATCATAGTCTGCAGGATGGTGATGAGCAAGCTAACGAAGTAGTAGTAGCTCAGACCGGCGTTGTAGTCATTGAAGATAAAGAGGAACATGATCGGCATAGCGTACATCATGTACTTCATGAACTTCATGTTCGGGTCCATGGACTGTTGCTGCATGTTCATGTAGGTGTAGATAATGTTCACCGCTGTCATCAACAAACAGAACAGCGACAAGTGGTCGCCCAAAAGCGGAATATTGAATCCCCACGTGATGATAGCATCATACGTCGAGAGGTCGTCGGCCCAAAGGAAGGACTTGCCACGCAGCTCGATAGCCGTAGGCAGGAACCAGAACATAGCCATCAATACCGGGAATTGGAACAGCATAGGCAGACAGCCCGACATCGGACTTACTCCTGCACGCTGGTAGAGCTGCATGGTCGCCTGTTGACGCTCCTGCATCTTCTCTGCCGGATACTTCTCGTTGATGGCATCGATCTGCGGCTTGAGTACACGCATCTTGGCACTTGACCTATAGGATGCAAAGACAAACGGCAGGATGATGAGCTTGATGACTAATGTCATCAGCAAGATGACCAGACCGATGTTCAGCTGCCAAGAGTTGAACAAATCGAACATCGGGATGACCAAGATCATGTTGATCCAGCTCACGATTTTCCAGCCCAGCGGTACGAGCTCTTTGAGGTGCAGCTTCTGATCACCATCCAGGTCTGCGTCATAGGCTTTGAGCGTGTTGTAGTGGTTTGGTCCCAAGTACATGCGCAGGCCTGCTGCTTTGGCAGACTGGATGTCGAACGGAATATGTGTGTTGGTCGTATATGCCTTCACATATTTACCTTTCTGCATCGTTGACTGTAATCGGGAGGTCTCAAACGTACTATCTGCAATCAATACCGACGAGAAGAACTGATCTTTGTAACCAATCCACTTGATGCGTGCATTCTCCTCTTTGTCATCGTCCTTGCTCTCAGACAGTTTCTCCATGTCGCCATCGGAGAGCATGTACTGGAGTTGTGCATAGCGCTCCTCAAACTTACGTCCACGCTCGTGTTGTGGCACCAGTTGGTTCCATACCAGTTCGACGGTAGTGGTGTTGGGTGCCAGCACACGCTCCAGGCCATGACCTTCGATAGCTATATCCACCATATAGTCATTGGGATGCAGCGTGTAGCGCAGGTCGAGCCACTCGGTGGTACTGTCGGTTTTGAGACGCAGAACGACCATCGAATCGTTGCGCTCTTGGAGTGCGAAGTGCAACTCGTCGGTCATGAAGATACGGCTGTTGTCAGCCGAACGGAGCAACAGACGCATCTCCGACTCGTCTGCATCGAACAGACTGAGCGGATTGACCGAATCGCCATACGCCTTATACTCTTTCAACTCCGCCTGAGCTATACGCCCACCCTTGGTGGATAGGTGCAGTTTGAGCACCTCGTTCTCCAAGACGATGTCTTGGGGCAGGGCCGGTGTAGCTGCAGTGGAGAATACGCCGTATTTGGCTTTGCGCATCGCATCCTCTGACTCAGCTACGGCAGCTGTGTCCCGGGCTTGAGCAGCCTGTTGGGTGACAGCAGCAATAGAGTCCAACTGCTGTTGTTTAGCCGCCTCTTGTTGCTGTACTAGCGCGATAGAGTCATTGTAGCGCTGTTGTTGTTCTAACTGTTCTTTAGATGGCTTCTGCAACCATGAGAAGCCAATCACGATTACGGCTATCAATAGAAAGCCGATCCAAGTTTTTTTATCCATTCTTTAGTGTTTATTTGCTTATGATAGAGAAGGCAACATCCATCATTTTGGTGAATGTGTTCTGACGCTCCTCTGCTGTAGTAGCCTCACCGGTGAGGATGTGGTCGCTGACAGTGCAGATGCACAGAGCCTTCTTGCCGGCGCGGGCAGCATTCATGTATAAGGACGGTGCTTCCATCTCGTCTGCCAAAACGCCCATCTTGGTCCAATTGGACTTGCGCGGGTCTTCCGAGTAGAATACGTCTGCCGAGAAGACATTACCTACGTGGTAGGTGTAACCGAACTGCTCGCATGCATCTACGGCATCGCGGCAGAGTTGGAAGTCGGCGATCGGCGCATAGTGGCCACCGAGATTGAATTGCTCGGCATAGTTGCTGTCGGTGCAGCTACCTTGTGCGATAACGAGGTCGCCCAGGTGAACGTACATCTGACGAGCACCACACGAACCCACGCGGATGATGGTATCTACATCGTAGAAGTTGAACAACTCATAGGTGTAGATAGCAATCGATGGAATACCCATACCATGTCCCATAACGGTGACAGGTTTGCCTTTGTAGGTACCGGTATAGGCCAGCATGCTGCGTACGTTGTTAACCAGTACAGGATTCTCCAGAAAACGCTCAGCCATCAACTTAACGCGCAGAGGATCACCTGCCATAATAACTGTCTTGGCGATTTCGCCATACTGAGCTCCAATGTGAGGAGTCGGACATTGATTTTTTGCCATAATTGTGTTTTTTTATCAGATTAATATATATTTTTCTGCTTTTATCAGGTCTTCGGGTGTGTCGATGCCTATCGACTGGATGTGGGTCTCGGCCACGCGGATGTGATAGCCATTCTCGAGCCACCGTAACTGCTCCAGACTCTCGTTCAACTCTGCCTGTGTAGGCGGCAGCGCCACTATCTGACGCAATATGTCTGCGCGGTAGGCATACATGCCAATATGCTTGTAATGCACATGCTGTTTGAGCCACTGTTCGCGTGGGATATTCCGCAAGTAGGGTATCACGCTTCGTGAGAAGAGTAGGGCTTGTCGGTTGACGTGCGAGAACACCACTTTGGGAGTGTTCGGATTCTCCAATGCCTCCCATCCGTCTTCCTCTTCAAACGGTTTAACCAATGTGGCTATCTGTGTCTGCGGATCGTCAAAACATGCTTTGAGCGCCTCTATCTGCTCCGGTTGGATGAACGGCTCATCTCCCTGGATGTTGATAACGATGGGTTCGCCATCACCTTTCGCCCTTCGCCCTCCGCCATTCGCCATTATCCACTCTATGGCTTCCAGACACCGTTCGGTGCCACACCGGTGGTCGGTACGTGTCATAATAGCTTGTCCTCCAAACCCGACTACCGTATCATAGATCCGTTGGTCATCGGTAGCCACATAGACTTCGTCCAAGGCTTTAGAGGCTTGGCGATAGACATGCTCTATCATTGGCTTGCCGCCAATCAACGCCAAGGGCTTGCCCGGGAAACGGGTGGAACCGTAGCGTGCCGGAATAATTCCTATGAATTTACGATTTGACAATTTACAATTTACGATTTATTTGGTCATTTAACCATTGTTAATTTTGCTTAATAAACTGATTGCTCCGTTGATTGTTTTGACTTGCATTACCGTCATCAGCCTCTTGCCGGTCAGTTGCCCGGTCTTATCTCGTTCCTCTTTTAGGATACACCGCTCCGGGCGGGTGGTGGCATAGAGGATGAAGCGGTGGAACATGTCCGATTGCCAATAGGTTGGGCGCTTGGTGGTAAAATAGAGTGTCAAACGTTCGCCTTTGAGGAAAATCTTCTCTATTCCCATCCGGCAGCATAGCCAACGAAGTCGCACGACATTGAGTAGTTCCTCCGCTGCCTCCGGCAGGTTGCCAAAGCGGTCGATCAACCGTTTCTTGTATGCCAGCAGGCTGTCTTCGTCTCCTATATTATCCAGTTCGCGGTAGAGGGTGATGCGCTCGGATATATTCTCGATATACGAGGACGGGAAACCCAGCGACAGGTCTGTCTCCAATTGGCAGTCATTGCACCATCTCTGCTTCGGCTCTTTGCTTTCGCTTTCGACGCTCGACTCTTGACTCTCGACTACCATCTCCTCTTTGAGTTCTTCGACCGCTTCGTTGAGTATGCGTTGGTAGGTCTCGTAGCCAAGGTCGGCTATGAAGCCTGATTGCTCAGCGCCTAACAGGTTGCCTGCCCCACGGATGTCCAGATCCTGCATGGCCAAGTTGAAGCCTGCGCCCAGATCGGCAAACGTGCTGATAGCATCCAGTCGTCTGCGAGCATCTGCCGTCAGCAGTTCTCGATCGGGCGCGATCAGATAGCAATACGCCTTGCGGTTAGAACGTCCTACACGCCCACGCAACTGGTGCAAGTCACTCAGTCCGTAGTGTTGTGCCGAATAGATGATCATGGTGTTGACATTGGGGATGTCGATCCCCGACTCAATAATGGTAGTAGCGATCAGGACATCGTAGTCGTAGTTGACAAACTCCTCTAATCGCTGTTCCATCTCACCCATCGGCATCTGTCCGTGTGCAATGACGGTACGCGCCATAGGACATAGCCGGTGTATCTTACGCTCTATGCGATCCAACATCTCGATACGATTGTTGACGATGAAGATTTGTCCGTTTCGGTTCATCTCCAACTCTATCGCCTCTTTGATGATATCCTCGTCGTCTAAGGTGATGATCTCCGTTTGTATCGGATAGCGGTTAGGCGGCGCGGTCTTGATGATACTCAGGTCTCTTGCTCCTAAGAGTGAGAACTGCAGCGTACGTGGGATAGGTGTCGCTGTCAGGGTGAGTACATCGACATTGGTGCGCATGTTCTTGAGTTTCTCCTTGACGGCAACTCCGAACTTCTGTTCCTCGTCTATGATCAACAGTCCCAGATCGTGCCATTGGACATTCTTGCCCACTAGCTTGTGCGTGCCGATCAGTATATCTATCTTGCCGGCTTTGAGTCGCTCCAATATCTCGCGTTGCTCTTTGGCTGTCTTGGCGCGGGATATATACTCGACGGTAACCGGGAAGTCTTTCATGCGCTCCGAGAACGACTGGTAGTGTTGTAGCGCCAGTACGGTGGTAGGCACAAGCACCGCAGTCTGTTTGCCGTCACATGCAGCCTTGAAGGCAGCTCGCATTGCCACTTCGGTCTTGCCGAACCCTACATCGCCACATATGAGGCGGTCCATCGGCGTGCGGCTTTCCATATCATGCTTGACATCGAGGGTGGCTTTGGCCTGATCGGGCGTGTCCTCAAAGACGAAGCTGGCCTCCAATTCATGCTGCAACGAGCTGTCCGGCGAATAGGCAAAGCCGGGTTGCTGTTTGCGGGTAGCGTAGAGACGGATAAGGTCTCGAGCGATGTCTTTGACTTTGTCCTTGGTGCGTTCGCGCAGTCGTTCCCAAGCACCACTACCCAGTTTGGATATAGTAGGCGCAGTACCATCTTTGCCTTTGTATTTGGATATACGGTGCAGGTTGTGGATCGAAACGAAGATGGTGTCGCCGCCACGGAAGATGAGTTTGATCATTTCCTGCGTTTTGCCATTCACTTGGGTAGTCACTAATCCACCGAATGTACCTATACCGTGGTCTGAGTGAACGACATAGTCGCCCACTTGCAGTTGGTTCAACTCTTTGAGAGTGACCACTGCCTTGCCGCGTTTGGCATTCTCCGAGCGGAGGCTGACACGGTGGTAACGCTCAAAAATCTGATGGTCGGTATAGCACGCTATATGCATGTCGCGGTCTATAAAACCTTCATGCAATGTATGGTCTACCGGCGTAAAGCGTATCTGTATATCCGTTCCCTCAGCAAGGCTTTCAAAAATAGCTGCCAAGCGGTCGGTTTGTTTCTTCTGGTCGGAGAGTATATATAGTTTGTAGCCTTCTTTGAGTTTGGCCTGCAGATCGTCGATGAGCAGGTCGAAGTTCTTGTTGAACGTAGGTTGTGGCAGGGTGTCGAAAGCGATCTTGCTAAACGAGTTGTAGCGGCTCTTGTTGCCTATCTCAATGGTCCGGAACCCTTGTGCCTGTTCAATGAGCATCTCGCCACTCACTACGATCCACTGTTTGGAATCGATGTAGTCCCACAATAGTGCATTGGTATCTTCTTCTTCGGCATGTGAAGCGATGATATCCACTTGGTCCACCTGCTTTTGGCTCAGTTGGGTCTCGATGTCGAACGTTCGGATACTGTCTACCTCGTCTCCCCAGAAATCGAGACGGAACGGGTCATCGTGCGAGTAGCTATAGATGTCCACTATGCCTCCTCGGATAGCGTATTGTCCGGGTAAGTAGACAAAGTCCACGCGCTCGAAACCGAGTGCAGTCAAGGCTTCTTGCAGGGTAGTGATGCGTATCTCCTGTCCTCTGCGTACGAGCATACTTCGTTGACTGAGGCTCTCTCGAGCCGGAACGGTTTCAGCCAATGCTTCGGGGTAGGAGATGACGATGCGACTGAGGGATGTCTTTGGTTCAGCCAGATTGGCCAGACACTCGGTGCGTTGTATCATAAGCGACTCGTCAACCCCTTGTCTACGGCGTCGCGCAGAAGGAAAATAGAGCGGGGTGATGGCCGTAGAATCGCCGTTGAGAACCTGGAGGTCAGCGTATAGGTATTGTGCCTCGTCTTGCGTGTCGGTAACAACGAGCAGATTGATGCCTTTGAGTGCTTGCACCATATGCAGCATGGTCAGACTGCGTGCTGAAGCATGCAGACCGCTAAGCAGAAGGTGGTTTGTACCCCTCTTGCCCAATTCGTGCATCGTTGCTTCCAGCTTCGGATGAACGGCTATCAAATCTCTGAGTTCTTCTATACGCATAAAATCCGGCGCAAAGGTACAAATAAAAAATGACATATGCAAATATATGTCACTTTTTTGTTCTTAATGGTGGATTCTATTAGTAGATTTCCACAATTTGTCTGGGGAAGCGCTTGGTGATTTGGCTTTTCTTGAGCGGTTTGACACCGGACGTTTCAATAGACGTCACTCGTTGGCTTGCCTTGAAATGCGTAGGGATGGTTCGGTTTTTGGTGCCGGTGATCAAACCATCCGTTTTCAGGTTTTTGTCTTGGATATAGAGTTTGCCGTTCTTGCGTTGGTAGGTGGTTTGCAAGGTGCTGTCAATGTGTCCTTTACGCAGTCTGAACTTCTCGTATTGTTCTTCGGACATATTGAGTAGATTGAGCAGTATCAGTTCCCGTCCTTTGAGCTTGTATCCAAACGGAATATTGATATCCATGGTCAAGTGTTCCGAGAAACGAATGACCGAATAAGTCTTGGGATTGAGCACATAGTTGCGCGTCATGTTCCATTTGAAAATACCGAGGTAGTTTTTGCCCTCTGTATGGCTGAGAATCAGTTCGGTAGGACTTTGTGCAGCCACTTTCCAATGTTTGAGATCAGACATGGTTTTCTCCATGTCATATCGTATGTTTCCAAACTGGAAGAGCGCCCAGTGAACAGCGACACCTGAGTCCACTTCGGCGGCATATTTCTTGATTCGCGGGTCCAGTTCTTTGGCCTCGTACGCTTTCTCGGCACGATTGCGTATAGAGGGGTTGAAGAAGCGTTTGCAGTGTTCGGCGTGTAGTTGTACGGAATCGGAGCCGTTTTTGGCAGCTTCGGGAATAGTGACCATCGTGGCAATCATCTGCTCCATGCCCCATTTGCTATTCTGTGAGGTCATTCGGGCATCGCTGACAACGTGGTAGCGCGTGCATTGTGACGGCATATCTTGCGCCATTTGTTGGTAGACTTTGTAGAGCAGTTGTGCCATCTCTTTTTTCTTGCCTTTGAGGTTCTTGTGCTTGGCAGAGACGGTCGTTTCGTCCAGTGCGACAGGCTTTTCGTGCAGCACTATCGTCATGGTGTCTCCGCGTAATTGGCGCAGCGGGATCGTTTTGCGGTCGTAACCTACAAAACTGATCATGACCAGACCGCTCTCGGGCAGGTTGGCTTCGAAAGCAAACAGTCCGTTGTCGTTGGTAGCTGTTCCCAAGACCACGCTATCCAAAGGATAGACTGTTGCGAAAGGGATAGGTTGATGCCTATCGTCCACCACACGGCCGTAGTAGGTTGTAGCCATTAATGGCGAAAGGCGAAAGGCGAATGGCAAAAGGAGCAGAAAAGCTGCTATGATCAGAAATCGTTTGGTCATTGTCGTGGGGAGTAGATATAGTCGGTTACCCATTGTGGCAGTTTGGTGTGGCGTAAGCGATGTTTGCGTTTGGCAGACATACCTGTTTTCTCCTTTGCGGCCGCTTTTACTTCAGCTATCTCGGCCTGCGTGATGGAGTCCATGTATGCGTGCTCCGCTTTGATCTCTTCGGCTGCCGCGCGGAGCGTGGTGTCACGTTTGTGCCAGCGTGCTCGACGGAGGATGTCTTGCTCTTCGGCTATGAGGTATTCCTCTTCGTCGTCCAGCACTTGTTGAACACGCTTCTTGCCTGCACCAAAACGCACACCTACAGACAAGTGTGTCTGCCAGTTCCACGTGTTCATACTCAGGCGCTTGTCGTTCTCTGTTTCTTGCTTGGAGTTGAAGCGTATGTTGTTGGCTTGTGCCCATAGTGAGAGATGCACCCACGGGTTGATCTCCCAGCTGACTGCGCCACGGACGTTACCTGTGACGTGGACAGGATGTTGGGGCTTGATATCGTAGCGGGGTTCACCGGCCAACAGCAGGGTATCGTCCGATGCATAAGAGATCTGGTTGATGGAGTAGCAAACCAACAGCGCATTGGCCGACAGGTGTAGCAGTACTTTGCCGTGGTTGGGCGTATAGTTGATGCCGTAACCTATACCGGCAGCCAATTGATACGTGTGTAGCTGTTTGGTATCACCCATAAGGAGTGGCAGAAATTGCAGGTCCGGACGATTGATGGTATCTCGCAAATGGATGTCATTCTCCAGGTATGACAGATGGAGTAGAAGCGAACCCGCAGTACGTTTTTGGATATAGGATTGTTTGATGGCTGCATTGTGGGAATAGTGTGCTGAGTTAAGTGCGTACCACAGGTTGAGATTGGTGTTCGAAATCCATACAAATCCTTGCTCAATTGTCTGTGGAGAAAATTCCGGCATATTCCTGAAAACCAGCGTTCCTTGTATGTTCGTACTTTTCTGATGCGAGAAGTCCAATCCCCATCGTTTGCTACCCAGTGAGAGGCTGAGTTTTTGTGAGTAGGCGTGTATGGCATCCCAACTGTATCCGCCTCCGAAAGTACGGTATCCGGCATAGAAACCGAGGTCCACACTCGGGGATGTACGACTGAGCAGACTGATTGTACCTACCTCCGGGTACTCGTAGAAGTCCAGCGACGAGTTGATGCCCACCATGCTGGTGTTGAAGGCCAGTCGCCAACTATGCTCGGGTAGGGTGATATAGTCGGTGTCAATACCTTGTGTGAGGTAGTGGTCGATCCATTCGCTGGTACGATAGAACCAGCAGAGTGCCTTGTTGGGGCGCTGTGGCTGATAATGGTCTTTCTTGGCAGCCACCGGACCTGCTAAGATCAATAGACATACTATGTAAACCCACCGTTTCACGGTGCAAAGGTACAACATTTTTATGATATATGCAAATTTGCAAGAAAAAAATATACACATTATCGATTCCAAAATCACGGGATATATACAAAGTATATATAGGATGCACCGGGGTACGATGTACGTTCGACGAGAGTCCGACAGGAGTATGATTCTCATACATGCGGTAGTATGCGCGCGAGATGAGAATTTGGCTTGAGAGCTTGTTTATTTGCGATTTGAGCGATTGGCGAAGAAAAATCGACAGGGTGTCGAAAATGACAACTAAACTGCTCAAAACGCAAAAAAATGCGTAAAATCGTAAAAATATTTGCATATATCATTTTTTTTTGCTATCTTTGCACGGTTTTTTGAGAATATTAATAATAATTAATCATACACAATGGAAGAAAACAAAGAATTTTTGGAGACGCCGATTGACAACGATCGCATTATTCCTGTGAAGATAGACGAGGAAATGAAGTCCTCGTATATCGACTACTCGATGAGTGTTATTGTTAGTCGTGCGCTGCCTGATGTACGTGATGGCTTTAAGCCCGTTCAGCGTCGCGTATTGTTCGGAATGAACGAACTGGGCAACACCTCCGACAAGCCGACCAAGAAAGCGGCTCGTATCGTGGGTGAGGTAATGGGTAAGTATCACCCGCACGGTGACAGTAGTATATACGGTACGTTGGTGCGTATGGCCCAGCCGTGGAATATGCGTTATTGCCTGGTAGATGGCCAGGGTAACTTCGGTAACGTGGACGGTGATGGCGCTGCAGCTATGCGTTATACCGAGGCCCGCTTGAGCAAGTTGGCAGAGGAGATGCTGCGTGATATCGACAAGGATACGGTCGATATGCAGTTGAACTTTGACGACACCCTGCGTGAGCCGGTGGTATTGCCTTGCCGCTTCCCGAACCTGCTGGTGAACGGCGGTACGGGTATCGCCGTAGGTATGGCGACCAACATGGCTACCCACAACCTTGGCGAAGTGATTGATGGCTGTGTGGCCTATGTGGACAACTGCAAAGCACGTATCGAGAATCCTGAGACCGAGGATATCACTATTGAACAATTGATGGAGTATGTTAAGGCTCCGGATTTCCCGACGGGTGGTACGATATTCGGCTATCAGGGTGTGAAAGATGCTTTTGAGACCGGTCGTGGACGTATTGTGATTCGTTCGAATGCCGACATCGAGACCGATGACAACGGCCGCGAGAAGATTGTGGTAACGGAGTTGCCGTACGGTGTGGTTAAGTCTGACTTGGTCAAGAAGATCGGCGAGTTGGTAAGCGACAAGCGCATCGAGGGTATCAGCGATATCAGCGATTTGAGTACACGTGATATCCGCATCGTGATTGAGGTGAAACGTGATGCTAATGCACAGGTGGTACTGAACAAACTGTACAAGTTTACCGAGTTGCAGTCTTCGTTCAGTGTGAATAATATCGCGCTAGTGAAGGGTCGTCCGATGTTGCTTAATCTCAAAGACCTGATCGGCAACTTCATCGAGCACCGTATGGACGTGGTGACACGCCGTACACGCTATGAGTTGCGTAAGGCAGAGGAGCGCGCGCATATATTAGAAGGATTGATCATCGCCGTTGACAATATCGACGAGGTGGTACGTATCATCCGTGCGAGTCGCACTCCGGCAGATGCTCAAGCTAACTTGGAGAAACGTTTTGATCTGGACAACTTGCAGTCGAAGGCTATCGTCGACATGCGTTTGAGCGCGTTGACGGGTCTGCGTATCGACGAGTTGAAGAAAGAGTATGAGGAGATCGAGAAACTGATCGCTCATTTGAACGAGTTGCTCGCTAGCGAGGTACTGCGTTATGACTTGATCAACGAAGAACTGAAGGAGATCAAAGACAACTATGCAGACGAGCGCCGTACACGTATTGTGAAGATGGCTACCGAGTTCAATCCGGAAGATATGTATGCCGATGATGATATGGTAATTACCATTTCTCACCTCGGTTACATCAAGCGTACTCCGTTGGCAGAGTTCCGTCAGCAGGGTCGCGGTGGAGTAGGTATGAAGGCCAGCGCTTCGCGTGACAGCGACTTTATCGAATATGTACATCAGGCTTCGATGCACTCGACCATGATGTTATTCACTGAGATGGGACGTCTGTACTGGATTAAGGTGTATGACCTGCCGGAGGGTAACCGCCAATCGAAGGGTCGCGCTATCCAGAATGTGATCAATCTGCAGAAGGGTGACCGCGTATGTGCGTTCATCAATGTCAAGGGATTGAACGATCCGGAGTTTGTGAACAATCACTATCTGATTTTTGCTACCAAGAACGGTTTGATGAAGAAGACGACGTTGGAGTCTTATTCTCGTCCGCGTGCTAACGGTATCATTGCCCTCGGCTTGCGTGATGGCGATGAGTTGATCAGTGTAACGCTGACCGATGGCCAAAGCGAAATGTTGATCGGTAGCTACAACGGTAAGATCGTTCGCTTCCCGGAGAATACAGTTCGTCCGATGGGTCGTTCGGCAAGTGGTGTTCGCGCTATCAAGTTGGACGAAGATGGCGAGGATCGCGTGATTGGCATGATTTGTGTAGAGAAGAACACAGACAAGACTGTTTTGGTAATTTCGCAGAAGGGCTTCGGTAAGCGTACAGCGCTGGATGATGAGAACGGCGAAGCTATCTATCGTATCACAAACCGTGGCGGTAAGGGCGTGAAGACCATGCAGTTGACGGATAAGACGGGTCAGTTGATCGGCTTGCATGCTGTAACCGACGAGGATGATCTGATGCTTATCACCAAGTCCGGTACGGCTATCCGCATGGCAGTGGATTCGATTCGTGTTATGGGACGTGCAACACAGGGAGTCAAACTCATCGAGTTGCAGAAACGTAACGACACACTTATGTTTGGTTGCATCGTACCGAAGGATGAAGAAGAGAACGGTGAAGACGCACTGAACAACGAGAATGGTGAAACAGAAGTAAACAACACTGAAAATCAAGAATAATATGAAAAAGACACTTGTTTTAGCGGCCGTAGCGCTCATGAGCGTAGGCGCATTTGCCCAAGTAGCCAACGTTAAACTGGCTAAGAAACTGACCTCTAAGAAGGATTTTGACGGTGCCCGTGCAGCTATCGTTCCTGCCTTGAGTAACGAGGAGACCAAGAATCTGGCAGAGGCATGGTTTGTAGCCGGTGAGATTGGTTATAAGCAGTTGATGGCAGAAGTAGATAAGGTGTATGCAGATCCGTCTTACAGACCTGATTACACAGTACTTGGACCGGCTATCTTGGAGAGCTGTAAGTACTATGATAAGGCTGACCAGTTGGCTATGACTCCGACACTGGATAAGAAAGGTCGCGAGGTAGTGGACACCAAGACGCACAAGACTATTCAGACTCGTCTGTTGAAGTATTTTGAAGATGAGCAACTGGCTATGTATGCACAGACTATGGCTAATGCTGATAACGATCGTGGTGTGTATGAAGGCTTTAGTGCTCATGTGAACATCCCTTACATGCAAGCCATGCAGGATGAGAAGATCCAAGCCAAGATGGTAAAGGATTCGACCTTCCAGATGTATATGTTCTATGCTGCTAACTACGCTTATCGTATTCAGGACTACAAGGCTGCGGCATTTGAGTTTGAGCGCATGTTGACCATCGAGAACGTACAGCGCGAGCAGATGGTAACCGAGTACTTGTATGAGACCTACAAGCAGCTGAAAGACTCTGCCAAGATGGTTAGCACCTTGGAGCGCGGTATGCAGCGCTTCCCGGAGGATCGCTATTTTGCGCAGAACATGATCAACTACTACTATGAGTCCGGCAAGATGGACGATGCGATCAAGCAGTTGGATGACGCGATAGAGAAAGAGCCGAATTCTGCTCAGTACTATCGTATCCGTGGTGTGCTCTTTGAGAACATGAATCGTTTTGACAAGGCTATTACAGACTACAAGAAGTTTATCGAATTGGAGCCGAACAATGCGCTGGGTTACCAGTTGATGGCTGTAGCACTCGGATTGCGTGCAAAAGACTATGAGGATCATATCGACTACCGTCTGACCGGTAAAGCATATGACGCAGCTATGAAGACCAAGGACACGATGTACGAAGAGGCAATACCTTATTGGGAGAAAGCTGTAGAGCTGGAGCCCGACAACTTGTCTTCGTGGACTGAGCTCAAGAAGTTGTACTACCGTTTCATCTCTCGTAAGGGAATGCAGGCTAAGTATGACGCAGCCATGAAACGTATCAAAGAATTGCAAAACAAGTAAATCTGTTGTGGGACGAATTCTGGCAATAGATTTCGGACGCAAACGCACAGGATTAGCCGTTACGGATGTGCTCCGCATAACGGCTAATCCGTTGCTTACTGTCGAGACCAAGGATCTCATGGATTGGCTCAAACAGTATTTTGCCAAAGAGCCTGTGGATGAGGTCGTTATCGGCCATCCGACACAAATGAACGGACAAGAATCGGAGAGTATGAACTATATTCGTCCGTTTATGGGAAACTTCAAAAAACAGTTTCCTGACAAACCTATAACTATGTATGATGAGCGCTTCACTTCGGTGTTGGCGCACCAAGCTATGCTAGCCGGAGGCATGAAGAAAAAGGACCGGCAAAACAAAGCAGTAGTGGACAAGATAGCTGCTTGCATTATTTTGGAAGGCTATATGGATAGCCTACGTTAAACGATTAGAAGAGAAAATGATACTACCTATATACTTATATGGTCAACCTGTATTACGCAGAGAGACTGAAGAAATTGAAAATTCGCCGGAGTTGAAACAGTTTATCGCCGACATGTATGAGACACTGACTCAGGCTGAGGGATGCGGTTTGGCCGCTCCTCAGGTGGGCAGAAGTTGGCGTTTGTTCATTGTTGACGGATCGGAACTGGAAGAGGAATATCCGGAATGCAAAGGATTTAAGAAGACTTTTATCAATCCCGAGATTGTGGAATTGTCGGATAAGACTTCCACTTATTCGGAAGGATGTCTTTCCTTGCCTGGTATTTCGGAGAATGTCGTGCGTCCGGAGTCTGTAACGATCAATTATCTGGATGAGGATTTTGTAGAACATGAGGAGACCTATTCGGGCTTTTGTGCACGTATAATCTTACATGAGTACGATCACTTGGAGGCACATGTGTTCACCGATCGTATATCTCCTATTCGCAAGCAGTTTTGTAAGGGCAAGTTGACTAATATTGCCAAAGGCAAAACAGGTGCAAGATATAAGTATAAGAGGAATTAAATCGTACATCGTAAATTGTCAAATCTTAAATGATTTTATGGATTGGATCAATGTCATCATAATGGCTATCGGTTTGGCGACGGATTGCTGTGCTGTGTCAGCTGTTCAGGGCTCGAACCAGCGTGACTGGCATCCGCGTGCACTGTTGATGGCTATTATATTCGGTTTGTTCCATATGGGTATGCCGGTGATAGGCTATTTGGCGGGTAACTTGTTTGTTAATTCCATGCAGCATTACGCCCCGTGGATTGCGTTGGGATTGTTAGGTTTTTTGGGAATAAAGATGATTTGGGAATCTCTGCATGAAAAAGAAGAAGACAAATCCGCAAATTGGCAGGTGTCTAACTTGCTAATGTTGGCTGTGGCTACCAGTATTGATGTGTTGGCGACCGGATTGCTGTTTGTGCCGTATCCGGATTGGCTTGTGCCTTCGGTGTTGACCATAGGCGCTATTACCGCACTCTTCTCTCTTGGCGGCTATTTGGTAGGTGTGTATGTGGGTAAGCTGAAGTTTAATATGGAGATCGTGGGTGGTATAGTGCTGATCTTGTTAGGTGTGAAGATTTGTTTGGAGGGTCTATGTTTGTAATACAAAACACACTGGTTAGTCTTGACGTGCTTGAAAAAGAGTTCTGCTGTGACTTGGAGCGGTGTAAGGGATGTTGTTGTGTAGAAGGTGACGCGGGAGCCCCGGTTAGCGATGAGGAGTTGGCTGTGATAGACAAGGAGTTGCCCTCACTTTTGCCGCAGATGACACCTCAGGCACGTGAAGTGGTTGAGCAACAGGGACTTAGTTACATAGACCAAACGGGTGAACAAGTACTGTCTATTGTTAATGGCAAGGATTGTGTGTTTGCTCGCACGGATAACAATGGATGGACCTATTGTGTCATCGAAAAGAAAGGAATGGCAAAGCCTATTTCCTGTCATCTTTATCCTATTCGTCTCAATCAAGTGGGAGAAATGACAGGTGTGGCTTATCATCGTTGGGATATTTGTCATTGTGCCCGCCAATTGGGCTGCAAACTGCATATCCCACTATATAAATTTCTTCGAGAACCGCTCATACGGCGTTTTGGTGAAGACTGGTATAATGAATTGGATTTAACTGCAACAGAATGGAAAAAACAATGCGCGCAGAAATAATAACTATAGGTGACGAACTGCTGATAGGGCAGGTGGTAGATACCAACTCGGCATGGATGGCTCAGCGTCTCAACGAATGTGGCATAGAGGTGCTACAAGTGACATCGGTGCATGATGAGCGCAATCATATCGTACAAGCGCTCAACGATGCACTTTCGCGTGCTGATATAGTGCTTACGACAGGTGGTCTGGGTCCCACTAAGGACGATATTACCAAACATGTCTTGTGCGAGTATTTCCGCATGAAACTAGTGGAGTCTTCGCAAGTCAAAGCGCATATAGAGCGTTTATATGCTTCGCGTCCTCAAGTACTGAACAAGTTGACAGCTACTCAGTGGATGATCCCCAATGGTGCAACAATACTGCCCAACAGAGTAGGATCAGCCCCTATTATGGTCTTCCCGATGCGTACCAAGACACTTATTTGTCTACCGGGGGTCCCGTATGAGATGGAGATAGCCATGACCGAACAGGTGCTGCCGTTCTTAAGACAGCGTCATCCTTCGCTGGGTACAATAGAGCACCGCACAATCATGGTGAGTGGCATCCCGGAGTCATCGCTGGCTATTATGCTTGCTGAATATGAGGCTTCGTTGCCGCAAGGTCTTCGATTGGCCTATCTGCCTAAGGATGGAGTCATTAGGTTGCGTCTTTCTTCGGATGGACAGGTGCCTGTACAGACCTTGGAGGAATGGATAGATCAGTTGCAGTTTGTGGTGCATAACTATCTGATTGTAACAGATGACAGGCCATTAGAGGTGCATGTGGCGGACGCACTCAATGCGCATCGTGCGACATTAGCAACTGCCGAATCTTGCACCGGTGGTAAATTGGCGGCATTGTTGACCAAGCACTCCGGTAGTTCATCTTATTTCCGCGGTTCGGTCATTGCGTACAGCAATGATGTCAAACGTGATGTACTGGGTATACCGGAATATGATTTGCAGCGATATGGCGCAGTCAGTGAACAAGTGGTGCGCTGGATGGCCGAGGGTGTGCGTCGTATAACGCATTCCGACTATGCTATAGCTACTTCCGGTATTGCAGGTCCGACAGGAGGAAGTGCGGAGAAGCCGGTAGGGACAGTATGGATCGGCTGGGCAACCCCCAATGGTACTGATGCAACATGCTTTCAGTTGGGCAAACTGCGAGAACAGGTGACAGATCGTGCTTGTCAAAAAGCATTGATCGGTCTATTGGAACGTATTCGTTAGAATGGGGTGTAGATTTAAGATATATCGTTTGCTTTTGGGTGTTGGGATAGTGTTGGCAAATGTGGCATGTACATCTTCGCCAACTCAGTCATCGTCTCAACAAGCGTTGCCGAATAAATATGCGACAGGTTTTCACATTATAGACGAAGATACCTGTTTGTTGTTGGAAGTGATGGAGCCGCATGAACAATACCGCATTGCTAAGCCGTTGAACAGGATAGCCACTTCCAGTACTACGCAAATCGGTTTTTTGGGCGCTTTGAATGCTTTGGATAAGGTGGTGGCGGTATGTAATCCGGAACTGATTTATACAACTCTTCCGTCTAAACCAATCGATCTGGGCGATTCGATGAAACCTTCGTCTGAAAGGGCTTTGCAGGCCCAGCTGGATGCATTGCTGGTCGTCTCGTATGGTCAGAACAATCCGGAGGCAGAGCGTCTAGCCCGTCTGGGAGTCAAAACAATTTATATCAACGAATGGCGAGAGGAGTCTCCATTGGCGCGTGCTGAGTGGGTACGTTTTGTGGGTGCACTAGTTGGTAAATTGGAACTGGCAGATTCGTTATTCAATTGTATAGAGCAGCGCTATCTGGCTGAAGCAGAACGGCAAACGAAGAACAGAGGAACGGTATCCGTGATGTTGGGAAATAATTTTAAAGGGACGTGGTATATGCCTTCTGGGAATACGTATATGGGCTATTTGTTGCATGATGCAGGAGCCAATTATAGGTATGCCGAGGATATGCGTGGTGAGTCGGTGCCTATGACTATTGAGCAGGTGTTAAATCAGTTCTCTGAGGCAGATGTGTGGATTGGCGCTTCGGCTAACTCTATGGCTGAGTTGGCAGATCTGGACGAGAAACATCAGTGGTTTAAGGCGTATAAGAACGGCCGGGTGTACAACTGGCGCAAACAATACCGCATAGATGGTGCCAATAATTTCTGGGAACGAGGTGTAGTCCATCCGGAAGAGATATTGTCCGATATAGTCAATGTATTAGATGGTGCACCGGATTCCACACTCCATTACGCTAATCGACTCTATTAATCTATTTTGTGTATCAGAGTCAATCCGTCGCGCAGGGGTAGGATAACTTGCTCAAAACGGTAGTCATTCTTCACTTTCTCATTGAACGCTTTAAGGCCTTGTGTCTGCTTGTCCTTGTCATAAGCGGGGTCGATGATATGTCCGTCCCATAGTACATTGTCAGCCAATATCCATCCTCCGGTTTTGACTAATGGATAGACCATGTCCAAATATTCACAGTATTGTCGTTTGTCTGCGTCGATAAACACGAGATCAAACATGCTGTTTTCAGCTTGGCTTCCATTCTGCAGAACGAGTTGATGTAGGATGTCAACAGCGTCACCAATCACAAGGTCGATTTTCTCGCCGAGTGGTGAGAGAGAAAGATTGTGACGAATAGTAGATTCCAATTCATCGTTATGTTCTATAGTGAGAAGTTTGCCGTTAGGACTCAGTCCTTCGGCCAAACATAATGCCGAATAGCCGGTAAAAGTGCCTAATTCAAGTATCCGCGCAGGACGAATCATCTTGCTTAACATAGCCAAGACTCTACCTTGTACCTGACCGGAAAGCATGTGCGGATTTAGGATGTGCACATTGGTGTGACGGGTGATTTGTGCCAATGCCTCATTTTCAGGCGATGACATCTGCTCAATATATTCGTCTAGCGTCATAATCTATCATTTTGGATGCAAAGGTAGTGAAATTTTATGATATATGCAAGAAAGAATAGAGATATTCTATTTTTTCTTCTAAAAAATGCATCTAAATTTGCATATGTCAAAAAAAAGCACTAATTTTGCGCCAAATTAACAATATTAATAGCATATTAACAGTTAAATCATAATAGTATGGAAAAGATCGATGAATTGGACCGCAAGATTTTGCGAGTTATTACGCAGAATGCCCGCACGCCTTTTAAGGAAGTAGCGGAGTTGTGCGGTGTTAGTCGCGCGGCTGTACACCAGCGTGTGCAGAAAATGTTTGAGAATGGCGTAATTATTGGCTCAGCATATAATATTCAACCCAAGCAGCTTGGATATCAACTTTGCGTATATGTAGGTTTGACTTTAGAGAAAGGTTCGATGTATCGCACAGTATGCGAAGAGTTGGACAAGATTCCTGAAGTGGTAGAGGCGCAGTATACATTGGGAGCTTATTCAATGCTTATCAAGGTGTTTGCTAAGGATGATCAGCACTTGATGCGTTTGTTGAATGGTCAGATTCAAAGCATTCCCGGTGTTGCCAATACGGAGACACTGACGGCCTTGGAACAGAGTATATATAGAGCACTTCCGATTGATTAATGTCGGCTGATAAGATAACTAAATAGATGGAAAAAGTAATTAGTGGAATACGGCCCACGGGTAATTTGCACTTGGGTAATTATTTCGGTGCAGTGAAAAGTTTTGTTCAGATGCAGAACGAGTATGATTGTATGTTCTTCATCGCGGATTGGCATTCGCTCACTACACACCCCAAACCCGAGAACATTCGTCAGTCTGCCAAGACAATTTTGGCAGAATACTTGGCATGTGGCATTGATCCTGAGAAGGCTCCTATTTATATTCAAAGCGATGTAAAGCAAGTGTTGGAGTTATATTTGTACTTCAATATGAATGCTTATTTGGGCGAGTTGGAGCGTGTGACATCGTTTAAGGAGAAAGTACGTAAGCAGCCGGATAATGTTAATGCCGGCTTGCTGACCTATCCGACATTGATGGCTGCAGATATCTTGGTTCATAAAGCAGATAAGGTGCCTGTAGGTAAGGATCAAGAGCAGAATATGGAGATGGCTCGTTTGTTTGCGCGCCGTTTCAATCGTATCTACGATGTGGAGTATTTCAAAGAGCCACAGTCGTTCCACTATACAGCACAGGCAGTGAAAGTCCCCGGATTGGATGGCTCAGGTAAGATGGGTAAGTCTGAAGGCAACTGTATCTACCTTTGTGATGACGAGGCAACTATCAAGAAAAAAGTGATGCGAGCTGTCACCGATTCAGGTCCTACAGAGCCTAATCAAGAAAAGCCGGAACCTATACGTAACTTGTTCACATTCTTGGAATTAGTATCCGGAAAGGAAGCATATGACTATTATAACGAACAGTATAATACTATGCAGATTCGTTATGGTGATCTCAAAAAGCAGTTGGCAGCAGATATCAACGCTTTCTGCGCTCCCATCCGTGAGAAGATTTTGGCATATTCGGCAGACGAGGACTATTTGCAGCGAGTGGTTAGACAAGGAGCTGAACGTGCTTCTGAATCGGCAGAGAAAACACTCCGCGAGGTAAGGCAGATTATAGGATTCAGATAATTGAAACTAAGACTGAAAGTGAAAGTAAAAGCATATATATTGTTTTTGTTAGCAGCCATGTTGATTAGCTGCTCGACAACCTCCCTTCTTCCTTCGGATGATGTCTATTATTGGCCGCATACTACCGTATCCTCCAAGGCTTCGACCACTAAGACTACTCCGGTTGCTACATCTACACCGGTTTCTACTTCCGCTTCCCCGGAAACGAATGCTAAGACCGTAGAGTATGTTAATGTCCAAGATACAACTGTAACTATTCGCGTTAAGAAATGAAACCGCTTCGATACATACTATTCGCTTTGAGCATTACGTGCCTCAGCACTATTGATGCTCAAGATCATGCCCGTTTGAGTGAGCGCGACATAATGGGAACCAGTCGCTATGTTGGTATGTCGGGTGCAATGACCGCTATTGGCGGTGATCCTTCTGCCGTGGTGGATAATCCTGCCGGTCTGGGTGTATATCGTCGTAGTGAAGCAATGTTCACAATGGATTATATGCGAGATCATGCATGGGATGGTGTTTCACGTACTACGCGTGGATTGTATATGGTTCCACAAGCTTCTTTTATCTTCAGTTATGGAGATCCGGATGAGGATGAAGGCGTGGTAGCTAACAATTTTATGATTTCCTATCAGCGTCTCAAGACGTTCAATCGTACTATTGAGAGTGGTAGCCCGGATGGCGATGCTTCTCTGGGATCACTGATTGCTACATCCGGTGTGGAAATGGGAATGGATTACCCTCAAGCGCGCAATAGTGTATCCAATGTGATGACTCTTCAGGAGACCGGTTACCTTAATCAGTATGCTCTCGATTGGGGAATCAATATATCGCATCGTCTCTATATTGGCGCAGGGATGAGGTTGTACTCCTATCGTTTGTCGGCAGACGCGGACTATTATGAGAAATTCAATATTTTCAATGAAAGCGGCAAACCGTATGATATAGAGAATGAAAACAGATTGATCATGAGTGGGGTAGGTTTTGGCGGAGCTTTTGGATTAATATACCGTCCATGCGGATGGGTACGTTTGGGAGCTTCGGTTCAGACGCCTACGGTCAATACGCTTAGGACATACACTTCCGGAACATTTAGTGCTCAGACTGATAGTTTGCGCTATAGTAATGCACCGGATCTCTCATGGCGTACAACGGAGAAGGACGAGGGCGCATATTTTGCTCCTTGGCGTGCTAGTTTTGGCGCAGCGCTTCAGGTGGGCGACTATGGATTGGTTAGTCTGCAGTACGATATGGCTCATGCCAAATACATGAACACCTTGCATACCCTGAAGGCCGGCTTAGAAGTAGTACCGGTATTGGGATTGTATATTAATGCAGGCTATGCATATGAATCCACTTTTAAGTCAACCAATACTCCTTATGCAATGGATCCTACATTTGAGCGCCAAGACACGCATTCGCTTTTCCCGTTACATACGCAGTATGTCAGTGCGGGAATAGGCTATAGAGGTCAGATTATAGTAGCTCAGGTAGCATACCAATATCGTTGGCAGAAGATGCAACTCTATGCACACGAAGCAGCTCAGCCGTATGACATCAATGCCGATACACACCGCGTGGTGTTTACGTTGGGATGGCATAACTAATACATATTTGGCATCGTATAGTTACGAGACCGGAAAACTCAACAAATATCAATTACCGAGTGTGAAGTCTTACCAATGGCGTGCCGATACTCTACGCCGAGACTCGGGTAACCGATAGCGATGAGGTGGTCGGATTACAAAGGTAAGGTGGACCTCAAATCCTGTCTATAGGAGTTTTCTCGAGCAAAACACTATACGGTGCTTTTTTTGTGCTCATAGTTGATCATTTATGAAGTCGGCGGTTGACTGGGCGAACACGATATCCTGCTTTGCGTAGTTGTTGGATCAGTCCTTTGTCTCCTCCCAAATAGATGCAATTGAGTGTGATGAAGGCTTTGCCTTCTTTCAGGTATGGGCGCAGACGTTTAGCCCATTGCTCGTTGCGCGCAGCAAAGACTTTGTAATCGGAGTAGGATAGGGATGATTTGTTGTCCGGACTCTCGATGGTAAAAGCGATGTCTGACAGATACCCCATTCGATAGGAGGCTTTGATAGATCGCTCAAGTGTCACTTCGCGTTCGGGATATTCCACTATCTTTTTGAGTTCTTCGCATTGCCAATGAAACGGCTCTCGGTCAAAGAGCATGTACATAGTCTCTCCTACATCATCCAGACCATACACAGGTTTTCCTTCTTCGGCAGCTACTTGCTCAAAGAAATTCTCGCACGACCGTTGCGGATCATACCCCAACCAATGGCGTACTATTTCGTTTCGCAGCAGTTCGGTTAGATAGGCCGGTTTCATACGTGATAGTTTATCCCATCCCATACCAATGTTGACTTGTAGGGACTGCTCTATATACTGATATTCGGTTTCAGTGAAGAAATTGGCTAAGGTTACCGAATCAGGGAGCAAAGCAGCTTGACGTAGGGCCGCTATAGCTTGGTATTCTTGCATCGAGAACTCAGTTATTACTTTGTCGGACCTCCCGTAGCACTTAAAAACATTGGGTATAGTGTCCAAAAAAGAGATATCTGTCATGCGGTTGATGGCTAGCAGATAGGATTTGTTTTTCGTCCCGTTTCCCGATATCTCGTACAGTACTTGCGCGTGTAGCGATGTCAGGCAAAGGAATAAGAGAGTGAATATGGTGATATATGTTTTGCGCATTGTCTTGTGTTGTTTATCTGAATCTTGTAATCAGGTGGTAAGCTTGATATATTCCTCGCTCTCCGGCTCGACTTAGATCTTGAAGTCCTTCTTTGACTTGGTCGATGTATATGCGTGTAAGGCCTCTATTGAAATAAGCTTCTGCAAAGTCCGGATCAATCTCTATAGCCTTGGTGTAAAGTAGAATAGCCCCTTTATAATCTTGATGCTTATAGAGTAGGTTAGCTTTGTTGTAATATGCTATAGACAGAGTAGGCGCGAGGCGAATGACCTCGTCATAGTCATGTAAGGTGATATCCAACTCCATGTTTTGCGCGGCACGTAGGTCAGCGCGCATTAGATAAACAAAGGGCGTTAGTATACTATCTGCCGCCATATGCTGAATCGCTCGTGTGCAGTCTTCTATAGCTGATGCGTCGTCGCGCACGATGTTCTCCTCCAGAGCGCGTGCAAAGAAGTGTGGCGCATCCAGTTGAGCGATGCGTTCGAAATGCTGTTGTAGGATCTCCGGCGTTAGGGTGACTTGCTTGGAAGAGAAACGCAATGGGGCTTGCAGTATATGTCGGCGGTTGACTTCGTCTAACAAAGCATGTGTGTAGTTGGTTTGGCGTAACTCTTTGCCTGCGGCGTAGTATCCGATGGTAATGTTTGGCTCTAACTGTACATCGGTGTAGTGTTTCTGCACAGAGCCTCGTGAAGCAGACTCATATTTATTGTCTTGCACCTCCTCGCTATGTTGTGCTTGGGTGACAGAAAATTCTTTGCGGCGGTCGCGTTCTTGTGGTTTTTCTTTGACTATATCTACATCTGTTCGTGGTTTAGGGTAGATACGCGTGGTGGTTTTGTTGCGATCCAATTGATAAGCACGATCACGGTATTTCTGCGCCCCTTGATAGTCACCTAATTGCATTTTTGCTTGCGCTGCTAAGTAGTAAGCCGGCATGAAATAGGGATAGTGCTTAATGGTTAGATCGAGATCTTGCAGGGCTTTGTTCCATTGCATCAATTGCATGCGAATAAGTCCACGATTATAGTATAACTCATGCGATTGGGGCGAAAGAGCAATAGCTTTATCATATTCTGTTAGGGCATGGTTGTAGTCGCCGACTTCTTGTAGTAATAATGCCCTGTTATAGTGGCATTGTACATCATTAGGTGCAATTTTGACAGCCTTGTTGTAGTCGTTAAGCGCTGTTTTGTAGTCGTGCTGTTTGTAGGAAACTATACCTCGGTTGATGTAGTCTCCAGCCCATTGAGAACCATGTTCAATAGCGTTGGTTAAGTATTCCAAGGCATGCTCCTCGTCATTGCGCATTAGGCATAGGGTGCCTAGTACGGACCAGTTGTTTGGTTCGTTAGGCATTTTGTCTGCCACTTGTTTGAAATACTCGATGGCTTGTGCAGTATCTTTCTTTTGCAGCAGAGCATATGCTTTATCGTGCAGTAGGTCTGCAGACTCGGGATTCTCGTCTATGAGTCTATTGAGATCTTCGAGTGCACCGTCATAGTTCTCCATATGTAGCCGCGCATCGGCACGCAGGGCTGTATATGTCCTATTGCGTGGTGCTCCTTTGAGTGCTTTGTCAAAATCCTGTTCGGCTAACTCCCATTGCTCTAGTTGGCGATAGATGAACCCACGTGTATAATAGGTGTTGGGAACAAACGGATTGATCTCGATGGCTTGGTTACAGTCCTCCAAAGCTCCCTCCCAGTCTTCCAGTTGTACTTTGGCTATTGCTCGCAGCATATAGGGTTCGGCCAAATATGGCTTAAGCCGGATGACTTGATTGAAATATTGGATGGAGAGTACAAAATCTTCAAAATACAAAGCATTACGTCCGATAGCCGTTAGGCGGTCGGTATTGAGTTGGGCTGAGGTGGACAAAGCGCACATCAGCCCAATTAGGAGTGATACTATGTATTTACTCTTCCTCAGCAACCTCGTACTCTGTGTTTTCGACATCGAAAGCTGAATACTCACTGCAGCTGTTCTTCATGTTGTCCATAAAGTCTTGGTCCAAATCAAACTGCATAGAGCGGTCATATCCAAGTGAAGGATCGGCATAACACTTATTAGTGAACTTACCTACGATAGGCAGTGCCATAGAGGCACCTTGTCCCATACCGGTATAGTCGAAGTGGATAGAACGGTCTTCACCGCCAACCCATGCACCACTTACCAATTGAGGAGTGTAGCCTACAAACCAACCATCAGAGTTGTTGTTAGTAGTACCTGTTTTACCCGCCATAGGAACAGTGCAAATACCGTTCATGCGACGACCTGTACCAGAACGTACTACTTCGCGCATCATGTATACCATTTTCTTGGCGCTCACATCATCCATCACTTCGTGGGCTTGCTGTGTGAACTGGCAAATGACATTACCAGTGTTGTCTTCTATTCGGGTGATATACATAGGGTCGATACGTATACCTTTGTTGACAAATGTTGTATAGGCGTTCACCATTTCTTCTACCGATACTTCGCATGAACCCATACAGATGGTTACATTGGGATCGATATCTCCTTTCAAACCGAATGAACGCATCAGTTTGACGATAGGGTCAGGACCGAACATCGCCATAAAGTAAGCAGACATCCAGTTGGATGATATAGCTAAGGCGTGAGCTAATGTCATAGGGCCTCCTCCGTGGCCGTCGCGTGGAGTCCAGTGGCCTCCGCCCGGGTTCTCAAAGGTCACATCAGCACGTGTTACGGTAATTTTCTCGCACGGCCACATACCTTCTGTCATACCATAAGCGAACAAGTAGGGCTTGACAGTAGAACCGATTTGTCGGCGACCGATTGTAGCCATGTCGTATTTGAAGAAATCGAAGTCGTTGCCTCCGACATAGGCCTTGACATGTCCTGTGTGCGGCTCCATAGCCATAAATCCACAACGCAGGAAGTATTTGGTCCAGCGGATGGAGTCGCGAGGTGTCATGACGGTGTCTTTGCGATGATTGGCCGTATAGCTGAATACTTGCATTTCTACCGGTGTATCGAAGATCTTGCGTATTTCTTCTTCTGTTTTACCTTCCGCTTTCAGGTTTCTGTAGCGATCCGTCTGACGCATGGAACGATCCATGATGCGTTCGGCATCCTCCTTGCTAATCTGACGTGAGAAAGGTGCGTTAGCTTGTCCTTTTTTGGAACTGAAGAATACGCCCTGCAGATAGCGCATATGCTCTTCGACAGCTTCCTCTGCATATTTCTGCATGCGCGTATCGATAGTTGTGTAGATCTTCAAGCCGTCTGTATAGACATTATAATGTTCGCCGTTCTGCTTGGTGTTTTTGTTGCAGAAGCCATACATAGGATCATTCTCCCACAGAAATTTGTCTACGCGGTATTGTTGCTTATTCCATTCCGGATAGTCGCTTTCGCGCGGTTTTTCAGCCATCAGGTATTTGCGTATATGCTCACGGAAGTATGGTGCAATACCATTCTTATGGTCTATCACATGGTAGTCGCAAACCAATGGCAGACGTTGCAGAGAGTCGCACTCAGCTTGTGTGATGTATCCATATTTGGCCATTTGGCTGAATACGACGTTACGTCTATTCTTTGCGCGCTCAGGGTATCGTAATGGGTTATAGAGTGACGGGTTCTTACACATACCCACCAACATAGCAGCTTGCTCGATTGTTAGTTTGGAAGGCGTGGTGTTAAAATACACATGGCTCGCTGTTTCTATACCTACGGCATTGTAGAGAAAATCAAACTGGTTGAGATACATCGTGATGATTTGCTCTTTGGAGTAAAGACGTTCCAGTTTGACAGCAATGACCCACTCGATAGGTTTCTGCAACATACGTTGGAATCCTCGTGCTCCTCCTTGCGACCATAATTGCTTAGCGAGTTGTTGTGTAAGTGTACTACCTCCTCCGGCTTTACCGAGTTTGAATACAGCGCGGAACAATGCTTTCGGGTCCACGCCCATATGCTCATAGAATCGGGCATCTTCGGTAGCAACAAGTGCGTCAACCATGTATGGGCTGATTTCTGAGTAGTCGACACTGAGGCGGTTGGCCGTCTTGTAGAAACGGCCGATTGTTTTGTTGTCGGCAGAGTAAATCTCACTGGCGTTTCTGTTCTGCGGGTTCTCCAGCTCTTCCAATGGCGGCATGTAACCCAACCAACCGATACTAATTAAGAATATAGCCAACAGTACAGCTACTACTCCTCCGGCAAAAATGCCCCAAAACCATTTTAAGAATTTGTTTCGCTTGGAAACATTGATCTTTTGTTCTGTCATGTTATGATGTTTTCTATTATTCGATTCAATATATGTAGTCCGCGTTGTGTTGTGCGAATGTATCCATTTTCTTGTTCTAACAATCCTTCGGATAAATATTGCTCAATCGCTTTTATATTCCGTAGTTTACTAAGTTCGATGCCTTCTTCGGTGCGAAGAGAAAGCATTATATATTCGTTATACCGTTCGGTGTCATTAAGCCGCTCAAAATCATATTTGATTACTCCGGTTTGGGTGGCATCAGCCATGATAGCAATGTATTGCTCCAAATCGCTTACATTCCACCTTCGTATTTGCCGGTCGTATGAGTGAGCGGCTGCTCCAAGACCGATATAGGGCACGTCATGCCAATAGCTGCTATTATGTTTCGAGCGGTATCCTTCTAAGGCGTAATTGCTCACTTCGTAGTGTTCGTATCCAGCCGTTGCGGCCCGATCGGTAAGGCGGTCGTACATTGCCATTTCAATCTCTTCATCCACCGGTTCGACTATACCTTTCTCCATCATAGTTGTCAACTGTGTGCCTTCTTCCCATTGTAGGCAATAGGTAGATATGTGTTCCGGATGCAATGCCAGCAATTGGTCTATATCTTCTTCCCATTCGTCCATTGTCTGTCCCGGAAGACCATACATGAGGTCCAGTGACAAATTGGCTATTCCGGCTTCCCGTGCAATGCTTACGGCTCTAATGGCCTGTTCTGCATTATGGCGTCTGCCGATCAGTTGTAGGCGTTCGTTGTGAAAGGACTGTATGCCCATCGACAGCCGGTTTACTCCTGCGGTGCGTAGAGTCTGTAAGTAGTCGAGGGTTACATCGCAGGGGTTCATCTCTACCGTGATCTCTTCGGCTTGTTTTGCATCTATTCGTTTTATCAAATCAGCTATGTCTTCGGCTTTCAGTTGGCTGGGTGTTCCTCCTCCGAAATAGATAGTGCGTACACCTTCCTTCCATTCATCGCGCCTAAGTGCTATTTCTTGTTTCAAAGCCTGCACATATGCCGTACGTCGGTTGAGTGCTGTGGTCGAATAGAAGTCGCAGTAGTGACATCTCGACGCGCAAAACGGTATATGTACATATATTCCAACCATCAATCTTTGTGCCAAAAAATGGTGTTGATCAATTCATCCGGCAGATATTGTTGTTCCACCCAGTGTCCCGGGAAGTCGTGTGGGTACTTGTAGCCATCCGAATAGCCCAGTTCTTTCATCAGGTTGGTAGGTGCATTACGCAAGTGCAGTGGAACGGGTAGGTTACCAGTCTCGCGCACTTTGGCCAGGGCGTTGTCTATCGCCAAGTAGGCTGAGTTGTCTTTCTTGCATGTGGCTAGGTAGATGGTAGTCTCTGCCAAGGGGATGCGTCCTTCGGGCCATCCAATCTTGTTGACTATATCAAAGCACGTGTTAGCCAATAGCATCGCGTTAGGGTTAGCCAATCCGATATCTTCGCTGGCAGAGATCACCAGTCGGCGGGCGATGAACTTGGGATCTTCTCCTCCTTCGATCATGCGTGCCAGCCAGTAGATAGCTGCTTGCGGATCACTACCTCGTATAGACTTGATAAACGCGGATATGATATCGTAATGCATTTCTCCGTCCTTGTCATATGCCACAGGGTTTTGTTGCAATTGTTGAGTGATAGTCTCGTTGTCAATGGTTTTGACACCACTATTGCTTACCAGTTCTAGTATATTGAGCAGTTTGCGTGCGTCTCCGCCGCTATATCGTAAGAGCGCCTCTGTCTGCTTGATCTCCAGTTGGCAACTTTTGAGGTATGTGTCTTGTTCGAGTGCACGGTTTAGCAGTTCCTGCAAGTCATCTTTACCCAGCGGTTTGAGTACATATACCTGGCATCGACTCAATAGGGGAGTGATGACTTCAAAACTCGGGTTCTCGGTGGTAGCTCCGATGAGCGTCACTACACCTTCTTCTACTGCACCCAAAAGGCTATCTTGCTGCGACTTGCTAAAGCGATGTATCTCATCGATAAAGAGTATCGGGCTTCGTTGGTCCACTTGTGCAGCAAAAAGGCCGCTATTGACCACAGCGGTGCGCTTGGCTTTGTCTATGACTTCGCGCACTTCTTTGACGCCGCTTGTTACAGCGCTCAGCGTGTAGAAGGGACGTTCCAAATCGTGTGCTACAATCTTGGCTAAGGTAGTCTTACCAACCCCCGGAGGCCCCCACAGAATGAAACTGGAGAGGTTTCCGCTCTCAATCATTTGTCGTAGAACAGCTCCTTGTCCTACCAAATGTTTTTGTCCTATGTAGTCGTCCAATGTTTTAGGACGAAGTCGTTCGGCTAATGGCAACATAACAGTTGTTTGGCATTGGCGATAGCTTCAGCAGAAGGGTTCTTGCCGCTTAGCATTGAAGCTATCTCAGTTATTCGTTCTTCCGTGTTTAGACGGCTGATATGTGTCTCGGTACGAGTGTCTGTATCAGCTTTATAAACTTTATAGTGATTTTCGCCCAAAGCAGCTATCTGCGGTAAATGGGTGATAGCGATGATCTGTCGGTGTTGAGCCATATCGCGCATAATACTTGCCATTTGGGTGGCAATGTCTCCGCTAACACCTGTGTCTATCTCGTCAAAGATGATTGTAGGTAGTCCTTTGGTGCTGGCAATGAGTGCTTTGATGCACAGCATGAGTCGGCTGATTTCTCCTCCTGAAGCCACTTCGCTTACATTGCGTAGGCTTTGGTTGAGGTTGGCGGCAAAAAGAAGTTGTACTTCGTCTTGCCCGCTAGGCATACACTCTTTGCTTTTAGTGATGTCTATTTCTACTTTGGCATGGCCAATGCCAAGGCGTGTCAGTCCCTCTACCAGTCGTTCGCAAATCTGCGGTATAACAGCAGTACGGCTTTCGGTCAGTACTTTGGCTTTTTGAAGAAGGCAGGACTGCTCAGCAAGGTAGGTGTTCATTGCTTGTTCGACATCGAACTCAATACTATCTGCCCGCAGTACTTGTTGTGCTAACTCATCTCTTATTGCAATCAATTCTTCGATGGTTTGTGCGCTGAATTTATGCAGTAAGTCGTTGAGTGTACTGATTCGTTCTTCCACCCATTGCAGGCGTTGCGGATCCATTTCAATATTGTTGATCATCCGTTCGGCTTCTTGGGCAATATCTTGCAATTCAATGCGTGTGCTCTCAATTCGTTCTGCCAGTTCAGGGGCCGCTTGTTCAAGTCTGCACATACGCAGAGCATCGATAGCGCTGTGTTGCTCTCCGTTGAGTGCTTCGACTGTTAGTTGCAGTGCGTTGCGAATATCTTCAGCATGGGTTAATTGGTAGTGCTCTGCTTCTAATTGCTCTAATTCTTCTTTCTCCAAGCATGCTTCGTCCAGTAAGTTAAATCGATATTGGATATAATCTGCGTCTTGCTGATTTTGTTTGGCTAATTGTTGTAGATGGAGCCACTTGGCTTTGGCAGCTTCACATTTCTCATATTGCGCATGATAGTCGGCTAAGAGTGTCTCGTTCTGCGCGATAGCGTCTAATACTTCCAATTGGAAGTCGGCGTTCTCTATGAGCAGGTTAGCATGTTGGGAATGAATGTCGATGAGTTGGTTGGATAGCGCTTTGAGTTCCTGTAGTGTCACTACGCTGTCATCGACAAAGGAGCGGCTTTTGCCGTTGGCATATAGTTCGCGGCGGATAATATAGTTATCAAACTCTGCTTCAATGATACACTTGTCTTCTCCGTCTGTGATGGCTTTACTATCTGCCCGCGCGCCTAGCACGAGAGCTAAGGCCCCAAGGATGATACTCTTACCTGCACCTGTCTCGCCGGTCAGTACTGAGAATCCGGCACCAAAATCGATATCCAGGTGGGAGATTAATGCGTAGTTCTGTATGTGTAGATGCTTAAGCATTATTGATTGATTTTGTCGTAGGTGTTCTGTCGCGTAGGATCAATAGACATCAACAGGTCATATACTTTCTTTTTCTCATCGCTTGTTCCTTGTTGGAAGATGGATACTATTTCTTCTGCTTTGGCGTCAAGGAAGGTGCTTACTACGTAGGTGGCCGGCCGCGCACGGTTGGCTTCTTTGAGTACGTCCATACCTTCGGCTATGGCAGCTCTTCCGTTATTCACATTGTCGGACATGATGTCGAGACCCAAGCGGTGGTAAGTATATATATATTGTCGCAAGGGTTTGAAAACTTCGTCGATAAGATTGTTGATCAGGGCATAACGATTGCGGTTGCTGTCGAAAGCTAGCCAGCCTTTCTGCTCTAAGTTGGACATGGATGCCGATTGACAGGCATTGACTATTTCTTCGCATACTTGGTAGAACGGTGTGCCTCCCAGACGTTGGAATGTGTCCATGTCATAGCCAAGCATCAGATAGCAGTAGTATGCCAACATTGCTGTAAGATTGGTAGTGAACTGATTCTGCTGATAGACTATCTGGTCATACTCCTGGTAGGTGAAGTTGAAGTTGCGGTCTTGGAAGTTGATGAGCGGGGTAGTGTAGCTGCTTCCCCATACAGGGCGGCGGCTCTGCAGGGTCATCTCGCACGTGTATTGGTTATCCTCAACCGCATTGACGATGATTAGCATTTGGCAGTCTATTTTCTCATGCTCCATAAATTGGAGGTTGGTCCACTTGTTTTGGTTGATGTACTCTTCGATACTTGTTTTGAGCGTTTGATAGACTTGCTTGTTGCTACCTTCGATTTTATCGGAGTTGATGGTTACAGTACACTGAAACTCCTGCGCCGATACGATCGTCGCCAAACTCAGGAGTGCTATTAGGAGTGTTTTTTTCATTTGCCTCGTGTGATAGAAAGAATATTACCGGTTTTGGTATCAAACACTATATGCACCGGTTCGCCGATGAACAGGTCCTCGTTTAGTGGTATGCTAATGCCTAGTTGTGCGACATTAATCATCTCGTCCAATAGGTCTGTGTCTGCTTGTGTGACGCGTATATGTGCCACACCTGGCAGGTTGTAGCATATCTGTGATGGTTTGGGTTCGCCTTTTTTAGGCTTGGCTTTAGGGTCAACGACTATAGGCGCAGCTTCGCGTCGTTCAATCTCTACATTGATTCGGAGGCTGTCTTGTCCGATAATGCAAAGTAGAGTGTCTTGTGCTGTTGCAGGGTCGATAGTTTGTTTTACCCATCTTACGTGCGTCTTAACGCTACCTGTGAACAAAGCGGTTAGTGCCTTCTCTTGTTTCTCCATTTCTTTGAGCAAAGCTTGTATGGCAGCACCGTCTGAAGGCATGTTTTCCAGTTCGCCGGCCAGTAAGAATGCACGGTTGTCGCGGAGTTGGAAAATTTGTTTAGCTACATTCTTAGCACGCACGTAGGCACTGTCGTTTTTGAAGGTAGACTCCAAGAGGGACGGTGTGGATGGGTGGGTGGTATAGGAAGTGTCCTTTTGCTCACGATGATAGGATGTATGCTTGTCAGGCTTTTGAGCGGCAGGGATATTGTAGCCCTGTAGAATGCCCTCATTGGTTACACTTATGAGTTGCATTTCTTTGCCTGCTTCCGGCAGAATAGTGTAGACACGATTTTTATCCGGCACGGCTTTGGTCTCCAACCGTACTTTTTTGATATCATATGTGGTCGTGTCGTGTTCGATGACCTGGTCGATACCCAGCAGTTTCTGTGCCCATTTGGCATAGATGCCTGCTTGGTATTCTTTTTGCGTGTATCGCACACTAATGGTAGCTTCGGTCTTGGGCAAGTAGTATTGAATGCCCATTTGCTGAACAGCGATGGTATCTGCCCAAACTGTTATGCCGCATATGGTAGCAGCGAATAAAATAAGTATACGTTTCATTGTTTTAGTTTTATCTCATTTTTACATATTGTTCGATGTTCCTGACCATATTCGCCAAGCTTCTTCGGCTTGGCCGTATAGCATCCCAAGTCCGTTTTGTATGCGCGCTCCCTGTGCCTGCCCGCGCGAAAGAAAAACAGTTAACTCGGGGTTGTATACACAGTCGAACAAAAGATGGTTTTTGTCTATCAGTTCGTAAGGGATCGGGGCACAGCTATTTATGTCCGGAAACATGCCCAGCGGGGTAGCGTTGACTATTACACTATGAGTGCGCATGATTTCTTCGGTCAGGTCGTTGTATCCGATCACACCTTTTTGAGGAGTGCGGCTAACCAATTGGACAGTTAGGCCTAGTTGTTCTAATCCGTATTTGACGGCTTTGGATGCACCTCCTGTGCCTAAAACTAAGGCCTGATGGTCGGTCGGGAGGAGTAGGGGCTGGATGGAGCGCATAAACCCCGCGCAGTCGGTGTTGTAGCCGGTTTTTTGGTACACTACGTTTACTGCTCCCACGTTCTTAGCAGTTTCGTCTAATCGGTCTAAGAATGGACGGATGTCTTGTTTGTATGGCATGGTCACATTCATGCCATCCATTTTTTGCAGCAGTTCTTTGATTTTGCTTCCCTTGTCCCATTCGTCTTTGTCGATAGGGTATAGCGAATACTCGGCATCGATGTGTTCACGCTCAAATTTTTCGTTGAAATAGCGTGCCGAGAATGACTGTACTAAGGGGTAGCCTATGATGCCAAAATGTCTCATTTTGTTTCTATTGTTAGTTTGTGTCGTTGCCATGTAGCGCGGTGTGTGGCCGATTCCCAAGTTTTGCCGCCTTCGTTTTGCTGCATGGCATCGTAAATTTTTTCAATTTCGCTAAAACCATAAGGCTTTAGTTCTTCGTATAGTTGGCATATGCCCGCCGCGCGGGTGTGCTTATTCGCAATCAAGTCTGCATAGCCTTGCATTGTTTCTGCGGTATGGGCTATATGCTCTATTTCTGCTTCGGAATAGCCGGCTATCTCCGCGCGTATAGCATTGCGGCGAATCGAGGTATCTGTATTGGTAGAGTCTTCGACCCATTCGAGATGTCGTATATCCTTTAGATAATGACGTATATATGCTTTTGTGGTACATAGCAGTGGTCGGATGATCACTATATCGCTGTCCACTATCGGGTTTTCGCTTACTGGACGCATACCGCCTAAGCCTTTTAGTCCAGCGCCTCGTCTAAGGTTCATCAGTACTGTTTCGGCTTGGTCATTTTGGTGATGAGCTACGGCGATGGCAGCGCAGTTTTCCTCTTTGGCCACTTGGTCGAACCATTGATAGCGTAGTTGGCGAGCTGCCAGCTCAATGCTTATCTTCTCTATAGCGGCATATGCCTTAGTATCAAAAGATACCGTGCGTAGTGGGAGTCCCTGTTTGGTGGCATATGATTTGACGAATGCCTCGTCACGGTTCGACTCTTCGCCGCGCAAGTGAAAATTGCAATGGGCGAGGATGCAGTTGTATCCTGCTCGTTGTAGTACATCTGCCAGTGCGATGCTATCTGCGCCTCCACTTACACCCACCAGAAGCGGGCGATTCTTTACCCACTCACCAATGTTCGTTTCTATGTATTTGCGTACGCGTCGCAACATGGCAAAGCCTATTATCCAAATTCGGCTGCAAAGTTACAAAAAGAAAAAGAAATGTGCAAATAAAAATAAATTTTTATTGCATAACATATGGTGAGATATCGATAAAAGCAACACCCGAGGTTGAAATCTCGGGTGTTGGGCTATGTATTACCGTCTATGTACGTGGCGTGAATGACGGTGAGAATGTTGCTTTTTGTCTTTGCGGAAATCCGGGCGACGTGCGTCTTTTGGCCTGAAATCTTGTGCTTTGAGGAGTATTACCTTACCGCACCTGTCGCAGCGTACGAAGAGAACATTTTGGCGAGCATCACATTTATTCATGAAACGCGGGTTGCGTACCTCGCGACGGATAGTTACTTTTTGCGGCATACGACGGTGAGGCCGAAGTTCTTGTGCACTTGCACCTACGGAGGTGCCTACCATTGCGGCTACGAGAAGAGCCATAGATAAAACCTTTTTCATAACTGTTTGATTTTTAGGGGTTAATACTCATGTTAACCACGAATCGATCGCAGTCTAATTTCATCTATGCAACTATCATGCCAAACTTTATTCAGGCTTGGAAGCAGGTTTGTTTCTTCTGGGTCTTGGACGGCGTTTTTTAGGGTTATCCGCAGTAGTTTTTTGAGGTGTTTTAGGTGTAGGCTCAGCAGGCTGTTCTTTGAGTACATAATGCTTGTAATAGGAGATGATAAGTGATGTCATCGGGAGAGCAATGATCATACCGATCAGTCCTAATAAAGCGCCCCAGATACTCAAGCTTAACAATATAGCAGCCGGTCCCATACCTGTCACTTTGCCCATGATTTTAGGCGTTAGCACCATATCTTGTATTCCTTGTACAACAACAAAAACCGCAGCCATCATTAGTAGTGTCAACCATACAGGTTGGCCAGTTTGTGCAGACTGAACGAGGCTTAGTAATATGCAAGGCGGAATGCCTAATGCCTGCATATAGGGAACTAGGTTTAGTAGGCCAATGATTAGTCCCATAGCCACGCCCATAGGCAGTCCTATTAGTGCGAATCCTATACTGAATAGTATGCCTACGCACAAGGCTACTAATGCTTGCCCACGAAAGTATGCGTTCATATTGGTGTCCATGTCTTGCATTAGTGTGATGGCGTAATGGCGGTATCGTTCAGGAATATATTTGCTCCAGTTGGCTTGGATCTTAGGAAAGTCTATGAGTAAGAATATCAGGTACATAAGTCCTATGATCCACACCAATAATTCGGACATCATACTCAGTCCTCCTGATAGCCACCCCGCAACTTTGGGAGCGATGTTTTGCAGGGCATTACGTACCTCTGGGTAGGAGAGGAGTTTGGTGGCATCGAGGTCAGTCATTACCTCGTCGAACTTATCCTGCACTTCTTGTGAGAAGTAGCGATCGGCATCAAAATCGGCAAAGTACTGCTCAATACCAGCTGCGGCTGATTTTACCTCGTTGGACACGACAGGCACCAAGGCTGCAATTGCGCCGGTTAGCACAGCGACAAACAACAGTAGTGTCACAAGTACCGACAGGATGCGGTTCTTAAGGTGACACTTAACTTGGAAGAAGTCTACTACCGGCGATAGGAGATAAGCCAGTAGGAAACTGACAAAAAACGGCAGTAGTACGCCGTAGAGACGACTAAACATATGCTTTGTTATTTACTTAACTTGCCAGTAATCCACTTCCATACATGGTGAATAAGGGAGGTGTAGATACTCAGTTCGCGTGTAGCATTTTCCACCTTTGTTTCTATGCGCATGTTTTGCAGGTCCAGTTCATGCTCGGCTTTGAGCATTTCCAGATCCAAGTCTTCTTGTGTGCGGATCATTTGCTTGGTCATAAGTGCAATGAACGGATGAATGAATAGCGGTCTACGGCACGCGACAGCGATAATAATGAGTACGATATACGTGCTGCTGATGATAAGTGCTGCCGTCCAAACCGGCATGCATTTAGCCATTGCATCAATAGCCGCTACTGCACCAAAGGTGAAAAGTGCAAGAGCGCATAGTACTACAGTGAAAATCAGCAGGAAGAGTCCCAGTATGCGACTGATGATTCCGATGAGTTGTAATTTACCAACTTTGCCTGCTGCTTTGCCATATTGTGTGGCTTCTTGTTTGAGGTTGTTGATTAGTTCGTTTTCCATTTTTAGGCCTCCTGTTTAGGTTGTTGTTCTTCATCTGGTTGGGCGAATGTTTCTTCCGCCTTTTTCATTGCGTCCTCACATGCTTTTTTGGCATCTTTGAGGTGTTCTTTGAGCTTTTTTTGCAACTCTTTTCCTTCCGGTGTGGTGAGCATTAGAACGGCTGCGGCTCCTGCTGCAGCGCCGCCTGCGAACACCAAAGCACTTTTAATCAAATCTTTCATCTGGTATAGTATTTATGTTAAAAGACATGCAAAAGTACTGCTTTTTTTCGAAATATGCAAATTAATTTGCAAATATTGTTTTTTTTTCGTACCTTTGCAGCAAATTTCACAACAAAACCATATGATCGCTCAGCGGGGCAGTTGTGAGCCGCGCGGGCATAAACATTTGTACGTTTATTAAATATGATTAAAATTACCTTTCCGGACAATTCTGTCCGCGAGTACGAAAACGGTGTGACGCCGTTGCAGATTGCTGAGTCTATCAGTTCTCGTTTGGCGCAAGATATCCTTTGCGCATCGGTTAATGATCAGATCGTAGAACTCAATTATCCTATTGATGCAGACAGTAGCATTAAGTTGCACAAGTGGGAGGATGCCGAAGCCAAGCATGCTTTCTGGCACACGTCGTCTCACTTGATGGCCGAAGCTTTGCAGGAACTATATCCGGGAATTCAGTTCGGTATCGGTCCCGCTATTGAGAACGGTTTCTACTATGATGTAATGCCTGCTGAGGGGCAAGTGATTAAGGACTCGGATTTCCCTGCAATTGAGGCAAAAATGATGGAACTGCGCGCCCGCAAAGAGCGTTTGGATAAGCAGTCGATCTCCAAAGCTGATGCGCTGAAGGCCTTTGGTGACAAGGGGCAGACTTATAAGTGCGAATTGATCTCTGAGTTGGAGGATGGCCATATTACGACCTATACGCAGGGTGCTTTTACGGATTTATGTCGTGGTCCGCACTTGTTGAGTACAGAGCCTATTAAGGCAGTCAAAGTGCTCTCCTGTGCAGCTGCCTATTGGCGTGGCGACGAGAGTCGTCCAATGATGACTCGAATTTATGGTATCTCGTTCCCCAAGAAAGCGATGTTAGATGAATATCTTACCTTGCTTGAGGAAGCTAAAAAACGCGATCACAGAAAGATAGGTAAGGAACTGGAGCTGTTTATGTTCTCCGATATGGTAGGCAAGGGTCTGCCGATTTGGTTGCCGAAGGGAACGGCTTTGCGTTTGCGTTTGGAGGATTTCTTGAAGAAGATCCAGAAACGTTATGGTTACCAACAGGTGATCACTCCGCATATCGGTTCTAAGAACTTGTATCTGACTTCAGGTCACTGGGATCATTATGGCAAGGACTCGTTCCAGCCTATTACGACGCCGGAAGAGGGAGAGGTTTATCTGTTGAAACCGATGAACTGTCCTCACCACTGTGCAATCTTTAAGAACAGTCCGCGTTCGTATAAGGATCTGCCGTTCCGTTGTGCTGAGTTTGGCACGGTCTATCGTTATGAGCAGAGTGGTGAGTTGCACGGCCTAACGCGTGTGCGTTCGTTCACTCAAGACGATGCCCATATCTTCTGCCGTCAAGATCAAGTCAAGCAGGAGTTTATTCGCGTGATGGAGATTATAGAGATCATCTTTAAGGCATTGAATTTCGAGAACTTTGAGGCACAGATTTCGCTTCGTGACCCGAACAACCAAACTAAGTACGTAGGCTCGGATGAAGTATGGGAGATGGCAGAGCAAGCTATTATTGACGCATGCAAAGAGAAGAATCTGCCTGCACGTGTAGAGTATGGTGAAGCCGCTTTCTACGGTCCGAAGCTCGACTTTATGGTAAAGGATGCTCTTGGTCGTCGTTGGCAATTGGGTACGATTCAGGTAGATTACAACCTGCCGGAGCGTTTTGAACTGGAGTACACGGGTGAGGATAACCAGAAACACCGTCCGGTGATGATTCACCGTGCGCCGTTCGGTAGTATGGAACGTTTTGTGGCTGTTCTTATTGAGCATACAGCCGGTAAGTTCCCGTTGTGGTTGACTCCTGATCAAGCGGTTGTATTGCCGATATCAGAGAAGAGCAACGAGTATGCATGGAAAGTGAAAGAGATGCTTGAGCAGCAAGATGTACGTGTGATCGTGGATGATCGTAACGAGAAGTTGGGACGTAAGATTCGCGACAACGAGCTCAAGCGTATTCCGTATATGCTAATCGTTGGTGAGAAAGAAGCAGAGCAGGGATTGGTATCTGTTCGTCAGCAAGGTGCTGAAGAGAAAGGACAGATGAGTGTTCAAGAGTTTGCTGATTTCATCAACGAGACCGTTCGCAAACAGATGAGTGAATACTAATCAAGAGGATGGAAGATATCCATACCGAAGGCTGGCGTGAAAGCGTCAGCCTTTTTTAGTGCCTCCGGAGTGTCCAATACAAGACCTTTCTGTGGTGTCATGAGCATGATACGGTCGCTCAATTGCAGCGCCAAATCCAGTTCGTGTGTTGAGATCAGTATGGTTTTGTTCTGCTCGTGCGCCAAACGGCGTAGCAGTCGTAGAATCAGTATTCGGTGCGGTAGATCCAGATGGGCGGTAGGCTCATCTAATAGAATTATAGGCGTTTGTTGCGCCAAAGCTTTGGCTATCAGGATACGTTGTTTCTCGCCGTCTGAATGTGCATTGAAGTGTGAGTGCCCAATTGCCGGATCTTTGAAGCCGACCTCTGCGAGGGCCTTGTCTATGATCGTTTCGTCTTCGGCGCTTAGTCCTCCCATAAATGAGGTGTATGGATAGCGTCCGAGTGCTACGACATCATGTACGGTAGTGTTGTCTAATGACAAGCGTTCTGTTAAAACGAGCGCCAGTTTTTTGCTTTGCCCATTCATCGTTAATTGCTCACCACTCATTGTGATCTCTCCTTCCAGGGCGGGCAGTAAACCAGCTAATGTGCACAGCAGGGTAGATTTACCGCAACCGTTTGGGCCTAACATGCAAATCAACTCACCTTCGTTGAGCGAGAAGTTTAAGTCGGTCTGTACGCGATATTCGGTGTGCTGTACTCGGTAACCGATCGTGAGTTTATTCGTAGTAATAGACACGTTGGACACGGCGACTGACAGAAGTTAGAATTTCATATGTGATAGTACCTAATTTGGCAGCCAGTTCCTCGAGTGGCATATGTTCACCAAAGACCTCTACGGGATCGCCCGGACGTGCGTCAGCTTCGGTGACATCGATCATGGCCTGATCCATGCAAACATTGCCTACTACCGGACAGCGTTTGCCACGAATCCAGACTTCTCCTCCGTAGTTGGAGAATCGGCGATCAAAGCCGTCAGCATAGCCGATAGGGATAACGGCTATGACACGTTCTTCGTCCAGTTTGGTGTGGCGGCCATAACCAATAGTTTCGCCAGCCGGAACTTTTTTTACCGAAAGGATTGTGGTTTCCAGTTTGCATACATTACGCAACTTGGCATCGTTGAACGAGAATCCGTACATACCGATGCCCAAGCGGCACATATCAAACTGGTAGTCAGTGAAGCGTTCTATGCCGGCAGAGTTGCAAATATGTTTGAGTATCGGGTAGTTAAGACCGGCTTTCAGTTCTTCAGCACAAGCATTGAAATAGGAGATCTGCTCTAAGGTGAACTGGTCAAACTGTGCTTCGTCGCTGCCTGCCAAGTGCGAGAATACGGACTGAACACGCACAGTCTTTGTCAGGCTCAGTTTGTTGAGCAGCCATGGAATGTCTTCTTTGTAGAAGCCTAAGCGGTGCATACCACTGTCTATTTTGATATGAATAGGAAAGTCTTCCAATCCTTTGGCTTGAGCCGCTGCTACGATGGTTTTGAGCGACTGGTGTGAGTAGACATTCGGCTCGAGGTTGTTCTCAAGTATCAAATCCATAGCTGCGACCTCGGGATCCATAACGATGATAGGTAATGTGATACCTGCTCGTCTCAGTTCAACGCCTTCGTCTGCTACGGCAACCGCTAGATAGTCCACTAGGCCGGAGGCTTGTAGTGCTTTGCTGACCTCTAAGCTACCTGCACCATAAGCGAAGGCTTTGACCATACAGGTCAGTTTGGTCTCCGGTTTGAGTAGGTTGCGGAAATAGCGCACGTTGTCCACCAATGCTGTCAGGTTGACACCCAATACGGTCTCATGTGTTTGGTGAAGAATGCGTGATGCAATTGTTTCCTCGTCATAACCCAACGCACGCATCACGGCTGCACAGGTACGCACATTCTGGTGAGTATGGTCTTCGATCACTTGTTCGGAATGCACAAACAGTTTCATCTTCTCTTCGCGCTTCTGCTCGAGCGACTCGAAGTTCTCGTCATGCTCGTGCCCGATATACGTGATCACGCCTATCGTCGGGCGAATGATACGCTCCAGTTTCTCCATTTCTCCGGGCTGGCTAATACCTGCTTCAAAGATAGCTAAAAGAGGCTTTTGTGAGCATGGTTTAATGCCATCCAATTGCCACACGCTGAGTGGAACACCTATCTGTGAGTTGTACGATTTGGGCGAGCGAATAATGGTATAGTCCTCCTTGAGCAATTGGTATAGCCACTCTTTGACAACCGTTTTGCCATTGGAGCCGGTGATACCGATCACTTTTCCTTGAAAGCGGCTACGCACATAGGCTGCCAGATCCTGCAATGCGCCTATGGCATCGCCTGTGACGAAGGCTTTGACGCCTTTAGCTTGCAAGTCTGGGATATATTTTGCTCCGTCGTTTTTTGCTGTCTTGATTGCAAAAAACAGTGTTTTCTCAGGCTCCGGTCCTAATTGACGGCTGTCAGTTAAGAGATAGCGGATATCCAAATCCTCGTTACCAATCACTTGGAGTTGGTCGCCGATAATCGTTTTAATCTCAGATAGTAACATGTGTCAACAAATTTGCGTGCAAATTTACTGCTTTTTTTTAACATATGCAAGTATTGGCATAAAAAAAGCGCCCGAGAGCGCTTTTTTCTTTCCTTATACTATTATTGTCCGGCTTGTACGCCTCCTCCACCGCCGAGTCGGTTCAGCTCGTCCATATTACCGACTTTACGGTTCTTATGTTGCTGATATTGTCCGAACATCCAGACGATAGACGCCGTGACGCGTTGTTGTCGAACGGTGTTGGTATACCAACTGCTGTAGCCCTCTTGTTGTCCTTGGTCTTCGGAACGGAAGGACATCGAACGTAGCATATCCTGTAGATTGAGATTGAAGATAAGGCCTTTAGCCATATACATCTTGCGGATACCAAAGTTCATGTAGTACATGCTACCTTGTTTGTCATATCCGGTTGTCATAGGGGACGACCAGTTGCCGTCCAGGCTGAGTGTCCAATCTTTGGGCAGGTAGGCAGAGAGCGTACCGCCTACGTAGCCATAGTGGCTGCCCAATTCATATACCGGTTTTCCTACCTCATTGAGTTCGTACGACTTGTTGAGGAAGTGGTACCAACCGGCATTCACCGTCAATGCCAGCCATGCACCGGATAGGGACTTAGTTCCATTTTCCATGGTCATGTATTTAGGCACAATTGGCAGTTCGGTGAGTGAGATGTTTCCACCATGAGTGGTACAGGTTCCGAAATTGGTCCATTTGATCGAACCTGTTCCGTCGGGTAGGATGGTAGTACGTTGAGAGAACATATCCTGTGTGTGCGCAAAATTGAATGTGAGGTTCAGATATTGCGTCCAGGAGAAATGTATCTCGACATCGTTGTTGAACTCCGGTGTTAATTCGGTATTACCCAATTGGTAACTATAGGCATCTACATAGTTGACAAACGGGTTCAACATCCAGTAGTTAGGTCGTTTGATACGACGGGTGTAGCTGGCGCTGACGGAGATTGGCTGTTGCAGCTTGCCCAGCGGAGAAGATGTATAGCCTACATAGGCGGTAGGGAACGGATCGAAATAGGACTTACGGGTCACAGAGTCAGCACTCATCCAATCTCCTCGGCTATAGGTGTATTCGCCACGCAGACCCAATTTCACCGACCAATGCTCGCCAAACTGCTTACCGACAGATATATAGGCCGCAGCCACATGCTCGTCATAGCGGAACTGCGAAGGCGTAGTGCTGATCGGATTGCCGTCGCGGATAGAATCGGTAAGCATGTTGTTGTCTGTCGAAGACAGTGCATATTTGACGCCGCATTCAATCATACCTGTTTCCCAGAACTTGGTTTGGAAATCCAGCTTGGCACTATATATGTTTGCCACTTGGTTGGTGTTGATGTCCAGCCCGAGTTTGTTGATGCCAATGTAGTCCGTCTCCTGGAAGTTATGGGAGGAAGTCTTGTAGCGGTTATAGTCCACGTTAATGGTTAACTCGCGTTCCAATGCCTCAGAGAACGTGTGGGTGTAGTTGAGGTTGGCGGTATGTTGCGGTGCCATGATTCGGGTGTTGATGGCCGTTGTACTGCGCGCTGTATCATTGCCTTGGATAGTATAGGCATAGTTGCGCCCGTCGATGATAGACTGTTTCATGTCCATGTAGGGCACTTGGAGAATAAAACCGAGTGTATTCTTGTTGTCAATATACCAGTCGTTACCCACTTTCATCATATAATACTGGAAATCAATGTTATATCCGGAACGGGAGTAGCTCTCCAATAGTGGTGTCTTGCGATAGGTCTCCAAATCGATATCGTTCTGTGCATAGACTTGGGTCAGTTGACCGAAGGTGTAAGTCTTCTCGCCACGGTAGTTGAGATTGAGCGATACGGCATCCATCTGTAGCCAGCGTTTGACATCTCCAAAGTACATACCTCCGTAACTAGCGGATAATGTACCGTTCAGTCCGCGCATCATGTTCTTTTTGGTCTTGATATTGATAATACCTCCCTGACCGCTGGCGTCGTACTTGGCGGATGGGTTAGAGATGATCTCAATCTTTTCGATCGTATTACCATCCGTACCATCAAGCATGGCTTTTAGTTGTTGGCCGCTCAGATAGGAGGGCTTACCGTCGATGTATACTTCCACCGACTTGCCGTTGACGGTTATATTGCCATCTTTGTCGATCCGCACACCCGGTGCGCGACGCAGGATGTCGTTACCATTAGAACCGGCTGATAGGGGCGATTGGCTGACGTTGACCACCAGTTTGTCCATCTGACGCTCTATGAGCGGACGTTTGGCTTTGACTTCCACCTCTTTGAGTTGTTCGGCTTCTTGCTTGAGCACAAAATTAGGGCCGCCAAACTCGGTACTATAGCCGATAAATGAAGCTTGCATGATATACTTATTGGTATTCACTTCCACTTCATAGCGGCCTTGGTCATCGGTAATAGCACCGGTCAAGAGGGTAGAGTCTTCTGCCAATACAGAGATTGTGACAAAGGGCATAGCCTCACCATTGGTGTCGGCCACACGACCTTTGATAGTTTCTGCCGACATCGACCAGTAGGTCAATATCAGCAGAAGGATTGTTAATAAATAACGTTTGTTCATTTTCGTATATTTTTTAGCAGTTTGAAATCGAGTGCAAAAGTACTGCTTTTTGTGCATACAGGATATGAAAAATCGGACATTATGCAAAAAAGATGGAAAAATCTGCCGTAAGAGGTATGCCTAACATGCGGAAATGGCTAGGGGAAACGCATCCCATCTGTTGAAACTCCAATGCCATGTGACTCAAGTCGTAGTAGCCATTTCGCAGAGCTATATCCATCAGGTCAATGGTTTTGTGTGTATCTGCTTGTTGTTGCATGGACTCGAGTGCGCGATGAAAACGTCTTAGACGCATGTATTGTTTGGGTGGAATACCCACATAGCTACGAAATACGCGAAGGAACTGGCGTTCACCCAAATAAGCTGCGGAGGCCATCTTGGCAGCTGATGTGATATCTTTCTGTTGGTCGCAAGCGATAATGGCCTTGCGTAGGCGCGCGTAATTCATATCTTTTTTATGGGGTAGGTGACCGATAAAGAATGCGTCTAATAGGGGTGCTATGTCTTGCTCAGAAGGTACAGATTTGAAAATTCTGTCCAGTTGCAGCAATCCTTGGTCTCCGTATTCTTGGACTGTAATTACTTTGCCCGCTAGTTGTTGGAGATCAATACCTAAGAGCGCGTGCATACCTCCTGGTTCAAAGTCTAACATCATGCCTTCGAACCATCCAGAGAGAGTGGTAAGGAGGATATTTTCTTGAGTAGGGCCAAACAGAACCATCCCGTCGGAATGTACACCATTGAAATCGGCGGTTGCATTGCGCATAAATACAAATCCTCCGAAATTTGGCAATAGTTGTTGTACATGTTTGCCATTGACGAATCGTGGATCGTCAGTAGGTGGTGCCATTGTATCTGTTGATCCTTCGGCACGGACAAACACGTAGCGTGTGATATACGGCTTTAATACCTCGGTTGGATGTATGATTTGAAAAAACATGAATATCGTTCAATGAATATGGACTGTAAAAATACGACACGCTGTCGGCGTGTCGTATTTTGTTATATTAGATGTTTAACCTAACATTGTAAGTAATACACCTGCGGCGACAGCTGAGCCAATTACTCCGGCGACGTTTGGCCCCATGGCGTGCATAAGCAGGAAGTTCGACGGATTCTCTTCCTGTCCGACCGTTTGGCTGACGCGTGCGGCCATAGGCACAGCCGAAACACCTGCCGAACCGATCAGCGGGTTGATCTTCTCTTTAAGGAAGAGGTTCATGAACTTAGCCAAGAGCACTCCACCTGCCGATCCCATACCGAACGCCACGATACCCATCGCAAGGATCATAAGCGTTTGGAGATTGAGGAAACTGCCGGCTGTTGCGGTAGCTCCTACAGAGAGGCCGAGGAAGATGACAACGATGTTCATCAATTCGTTCTGGGCGGTCTTTGAGAGGCGATCTACTACACCGCATTCTTTCATCAGGTTACCGAGCATCAGACAGCCGATCAGAGGTGCTGCGTCCGGCAGGATAAGGGCTACGATAGCGGTGATGATGATCGGGAAGACGATCTTCTCTGTTTTGGAAACAGGACGAAGTTGTCCCATTTTGATAGCACGTTCGGCTTTGGTGGTCAGTGCACGCATGATAGGCGGTTGGATCACCGGCACGAGTGCCATGTAGCTGTAGGCGGCAATTGCGATCGGGCCTAAGAGGTGCGGCGCCAGTTTGGAGGTCAAGAAGATGGAGGTTGGTCCATCCGCTCCACCAATGATACCGATAGAACCGGCTTCAGCGGGTGTAAAGCCCATCGCGTTAGCGCAGAGGAAAGTCACGAAGATACCGATCTGTGCGGCTGCTCCAAGGATTAGTGATTTTGGATTAGCGATTAGGGGACCGAAATCGGTCATCGCACCTACACCGATAAAGATAAGGCACGGATAGACACCTGCTTTGACACCGATATAGAGCACGTCGAGCAGACCTCCGTCTTTGAGGATTGCTCCGTAGGAGTGGTAGGCAGGGCTGTTCGGATCAAGGAACGCCGACCACAACTCGCTATGAAACATCCCGGCGCCCGGTAGGTTCGTTAGGAGCATACCAAAGGCGATAGGAAGCAGCAAAAGCGGCTCGTATTTTTTGTGAATGGCCAGGTACAGCAAGAAGAAGGACACCAGAAGCATAATGCCTTGCTGCCACGTCATCTGCATGAAACCCATGCCATTAAAAAATTCCAAAATATTCATTTTGAATTTTTATTTGTGATTTGTAATTGGTGATTGGTGATTTATCCTAAAACGATCAGGAGGTCGTCTTGCATGACATTCTGACCGGGGGTAACGGCAATTTGTTTAACCGTACCGTCGGCTTCTGCCATGATAGCATTCTCCATCTTCATGGACTCGAGGGTGAGGAGGGTGTCGCCTTTTTTAACAGCTTGGCCTTCGGAAACGAGCACTTTGATGACCGATCCTGGCAGCGGGCTCTTTACTTGTACGCCTGCAGCGGGAGCTGCGGCGGGTTTAGCCTCTGCTTTGGGTGCAGCAGGAGCAGCGGGTTTCGGAGCAGGAGCTGCGGCCGGTTTTGCGGCCGGAGCAGCTGCTTCGGTCTCTACTTCATATACTTTGCCGTTGACGGTTACTTTGGTCTTGCCGGCTTCGATTTCTTCTACAGCGCATTTGTACTCAGCGCCGTTGATTTTAAATGCAAATTCTTTCATATTAAAAACCTTGATTAGTCTTATTCTAAGAAACGATTAATGTGGTCAAAAGCCCACATTGTTCATTCCAATACTTTTTTCATTCCACGCGGTCTCGTGTTTGTGGAGCGAGATCATGGCCGTGGGGATATCATGTTTAACGTCACGCGCGAGGTAAAGCGCGTAGGCGATGGCAGCTATATCCTCTTTGCCTGCCTCAGAGATAGCCATGGCTATAGCGGCTTTGGTACCTTCGTCCGTAGGCTCCGCTGATGGCGCGGAAGCCTGCGGGGTAGGTTGGTCTTCTTTGGGAGCTTTCGGTGTCTTGGGTTCAGATAGTTTCTGCATGGTCCATCCAAAGAATTGAAGAATGTAGACAAGGCAGAAAAGGAGCGCCAGAACAATACCGAAACCAAGGCCGGTAACAATCCATGTATCTGCTGTAACTGCTAATAATGTCATAACGGTTATGGGTTACGGGTTATGGGTTATAGCGGAATGTTCGAGTGCTTTTTGAGCGGGTTGGTCAGACGTTTGGTCTGGAGCATCTCGAACGCACGAATGATACGGCTACGGGTGTAGCGCGGCTCAATCACGTCATCGATGTATCCACGGTTAGCAGCCTGGTACGGAGAAGCGAACAGATCTTTGTACTCTGCCTCTTTCTCAGCAATGAAGGCTTTCTTCTCTGCGGGGTCCTCGATAGCCTTGATAGCCTTTGCTTGGAGTACACCTACTGCTCCACTTGCACCCATGACAGCAATCTCTGCGTTTGGCCAAGCGTAACACATGTCACCGCGCAGTTGTTTACAGCTCATCACAATGTGCGAACCGCCGTACGACTTGCGAACAGTAATCGTTACTTTTGGAACGGTTGCTTCGCCATAAGCAAACATCAGTTTTGCTCCGTGGTCGATGATACCTGCGTACTCTTGTCCGGTACCGCAAAGGAATCCCGGAACGTCTACGAGGGTCAGGATCTGGATATTGAACGCGTCGCAGAAACGAACGAAACGAGCGGCTTTGCGAGAAGCGTCACAGTCGAGAACGCCGGCAAGCCATGAAGGCTGGTTGGCGATGATACCAGTCGAGCGACCGTTGAAACGTGCGAAACCGCAGATGACGTTCTTGGCGTAGTCTTTATGAACCTCCATAAAATCACCGTTATCCACGATGGTATTGATGATTTCGTGCATGTCATAGGGCTTGTTGGGGTCTGCCGGCACGATGTCGTTGAGGTTATCATCTACACGGGTGATATCGTCGGTACACTCGAAGAGTGGTGCCTCTTCCATATTGTTCTGCGGGATGAAGCTGATGAGACGGCGTACTTCGGCGAGTGCCTCTTCTTCGGTAGCAGCCACGAAATGGGTTACACCGGACTTGGTAGCATGGATTTTGGCGCCACCCAGTTGCTCCACAGTAACGTCTTCGCCGGTAACGGACTTCACAACTTTTGGACCAGTGATGAACATGTAGGAGTTTTGCTCGGTCATCATAATGAAGTCGGTGAGGGCAGGGCTATATACGGCTCCACCTGCACACGGGCCAAAGATGACGGATATCTGGGGTACAACACCTGAAGCAAGGATGTTACGCTCGAAGATTTCGGCATAGCCGGCAAGAGCACACGCACCTTCTTGGATACGTGCTCCACCCGAGTCGTTGAGGCCGATGATTGGAGCTCCAAGTTTCATGGCTTGGTCCATGACGTTACAAATCTTGAGCGCCATGGTCTCGGAGAGTGAACCGCCGATGACTGTTGCGTCTTGTGCAAAGACAAAGACGAGACGGCCGTCGATAGTACCGGATCCTACAGCCACGCCATCACCGAGGAACACTTTCTTCTCCATACCAAAGTCGTGGCAACGGTGGGTGAGGAACATATTTACTTCTTCGAACGAACCTTCGTCCAGCAGCATATTGATACGCTCGCGGCAGGTATAACTGCCTTTGGCGTGATGTTTTTCGACTGCAGCTTCACCGCCTCCGGCTTGCGCTTTCTCGCGGTTAGCAACCAGTTTATCTAATTTAGCTTGATCCATAAAATCATTTACGATTTAGTCATTTACCATTTACAATTTATGCCGGCTGTTGGCACAACTCCGTTAATACACCCTTGGTAGATTTAGGGTGGAGGAAAGCGATCATCAGGTTCTCTGCGCCTTTACGGGGAGCCTTGTCGATGAGTTGGATACCGGCAGCTTCGCACTCAGCGAGTGCTTCTGCAACGTTCTCTACGTTGAAAGCAACGTGGTGAACACCGCCGCGACCTCCGTTTTTCTCAATGAACTTAGCAATCGTGGACTCCGGGCTGGTCGGCTCAAGGAGCTCGATCTTAACTTCACCTACTTTGAAGAAAGCGGTGCGTACTTTTTGGTCCTCGACTACTTCAATCGAATAACATTTGTTTCCTGAAAGGAATTCGAAGAAGGGTGCAGCCTCTTCGATAGAGGTCACTGCAATGCCCAAATGTTCGATGTGTGTGGGTTTCATAATAAATAAATTTAGTATGTTAGTAATTAATTATCTCAAAAGCACAAATTCGGCACAAAATTACAAAAAAAAAACTGAACTTGCAAATAAAAAGTATTTTATTTTGCGTATATGATAAAAAAAACGTATCTTTGCATCGTTTTTATAAATTATTCGATATGTCCAAAGAGAAACGTTTAGGCACGCTGATACTGATTCTGTCGCTGATGATAGTGATAGCCTCTGTGTTATTTACCAATAATTTGGCTCGTCGTTTGGCTGACGAGGAGCAGAAGAAAGTCGAGACATGGGTCGCTGCAACGCAATCGATGATAGAGGCTCCTGAAGATGCCGATTTGAGTTTTGAATTGTCTGTTATTCAGTCAAATACGTCTATTCCGGTATATTTGGTTGATTCGACGGGAACGATTCTGAGTTGTGTGAATGTGATCGATACGGTGGCAGACCCGCGTGTGCTCAACGGTCCTATAGAGTTGCGCCTCTCGGATAGTGATGCTCAGTATATTTATTATGCTGAATCCACGCTGTTGCGTCAGTTGCGCTATGTGCCGTATCTGCAGTTTGCGTTGATTTTTATTTTTATCGTGGTGGCTGTGATAATGCTTTTTACGGCTCATCGCAGCGAGCAGAACCGTGTATGGGCAGGTTTGAGCAAAGAGACTGCTCATCAACTGGGTACGCCTATTTCGTCTTTGATCGCTTGTCAACAGATACTTGGCGAGCGGTATCCGAAAGACGAGGTGATCCCGCTGATGCAGAATGATATTAAACGACTCAGTATGATAGCTGACCGTTTCTCTAAGATAGGTAGCGAACCTGACCTGGTGCCTACTAAGATGAGCGAGGTAGTGGACAAATCGCTGGCATACATGCGTACGCGCGTATCTAATAAGGTAGAGATTGTGAATCAAGTGGATGGGGATTGTCCATTAGTGGGTGATGTCAATACACCTCTTTTTGCATGGGTGATTGAGAACATCGTCAAGAATGCCGTGGATGCTATGGAGGGAAAGGGTACGATAACGGTCTCCTGTCAACAACTGGATGACGAGATAGAAGTGCTGATAGCTGATACAGGAAAGGGGATGGACAGTGCTACTCGTCGCCAGATTTTCCAACCCGGTTTTACGACCAAAAAACGTGGATGGGGATTAGGGTTAACGCTCGCCAAGCGTATCGTCGAAGAGTATCATGGCGGAAGGCTGTATGTCAAACAGAGCCATGTCGGTCAAGGCACGGTATTCGCTGTTGTGGTCAAACAGAGCAAACACAGTTGAGCCGCTTCCGCTCATTGACGCATATAAGGCACCTGCATCCAGCAGGTGCTTTTTGATAACTGCTATTGTTGGGTGAAGGAGGAAGACCGTTTGTTCAAAATCGTTGACATAGATTTGGTCTCTCAATAGCGTACCTGCCGCTTCCTGGTGCGTGATAATACCTCCGTAAGCTTCTTTGGTAGATACTTTGTCTTCTGGTTTGATCATTACCAAGCGATAGGCTGAAAGATCCATCTCGATTGGAGTCAACTGATCGCCGATGCCTTCGGCAAAGCAAGGTCTGTTGAGGATGAAGAACGGGCAGTCGGCTCCTAAGGGACGTACTGCGTCGATGAGTTCCGTTTCGCTGAGTTTTAGTTTAAATAACTCGTTTAGCGCCAGCGCCATGTGTGCTGCGTCGCTTGAACCGCCACCCAGTCCGGCACCGAAGGGGATGTTTTTTTTGAATCGGATAGCTACAGGCCCTATCTGCGGATAGAGGCTCTTCATCCGCTCGTAACAGCGAATGATCAGATTGTCTTCGGCTTTGCAATCTACAGCAAGCCCTTCTTGAATAAACTCAAACCGGTCGGAAGGGTTCACTTCCAGTTCGTCGTGTACACCCATGATAGGGTAGAAGATGGTCTCCAAATCATGGTAACCATCTTCTCTCTTGCGTATAACCCGCAAGCCTATGTTGATTTTGCAATTCGGGTATAGTATCACTTCTTGAGTGCGTTGATTGCTTCTTCCAATGCTGCTATACGCGTCTCGGCGTCGGCTTTCTTCTTTTGCTCGAGCGCCACGATCTCCGGTTTGGCGTTCTGTACGAAGCGCTCGTTGGAGAGTTTGGCCATTACGCCGCGGAGGAATCCCTGTTGGTGAGCCAGGTCAGCTTCGAGTTTGCGGAGTTCTTCTTCTACGTTGATGAACTGATCCATAGGAATGGCGAACTCGGTCGTGCCTACGATGAACTTCGAGCAGTTGCCGCTCACTTCTCCGTTTATGGCAACTTCAACATTCGCCAACTTGTCCACCAATGCGTTCAAGGCTACAGGACTGATAAGCGTCAGGCGCTCTTTCTGCGGTATATTCTTACTTGCCCGCACGGCGCGGATGTTGGTAATAATCTCTTTCAGATTATCCACCTCCGCAAGAATACCGGTGTTGATTGCGGCTATAGACTCCAGACGCGTACACATGATAGATGGCGCGGCGCAGCCTATCTTGTTCGGCTCTAAGCCGTGCCAGAGTTCTTCTGTGATAAACGGCATGAAGGGGTGGAGCAGGCGCAGCAGGCGATCGAAGAACGCGAGCGATGCCTCATAAGTGGCACGATCGATAGGCTGTTGGTAAGCGGGTTTGATCATCTCCAGATACCAGCCGCTAAACTCGTCGCAATAGAGTTTGTAAATCTCCATGAGTGCTTCGGACAGGCGGTATTTGCTGAACAGATCGGCAATCTCGTTCTCGGTCTCGTCAAGTTTGGCTTCGAACCAGTTGATGGCGTATTTAGATGTTACTGGCTGCTGGATATCCGCTACTTCAAGACCTTTGACCATACGGAAGCAGTTCCAGATCTTGTTGCAGAAGTTACGTCCTTGTTCGCAGAGCGAGTCATCATAGAGGATATCGTTGCCTGCAGGAGCAGAAAGGAGAATACCCATACGGACACCGTCCGCACCGTAACGCTCAATCAGATCCAGCGGGTCGGGACTGTTACCGAGCGATTTGGACATCTTACGGCCCAGTTTATCGCGCACGATACCGGTGAAATAGACATGCTTGAACGGCATCTTGCCAACGTACTCGTAGCCCGCCATGATCATACGTGCTACCCAGAAGAAGATGATATCCGGACCCGTTACGAGGTCGGCGGTGGGGTAGTAGTATTTGATCTCTTTGTTGTCGGGATGCTCGATACCATCGAACAAACTGATCGGCCAGAGCCATGAACTGAACCATGTGTCGAGTGCGCCTTCGTCTTGTACGTAGTTGCCTTCCGGTTTGGTCTCGGAAACGATGATTTTGTCGTCTGGATAGTTCTCCAGACCGGTCTGTGCCAGCAGGTCGGCATCGTAGTATGCCGGAATACGGTGCCCCCACCATAGTTGGCGCGAGATACACCAATCTTTGATATTCTCCAACCAGTTGCGGTAGGTGTTCTTGTATTTAGCGGGATAGAAGACGATGTCGTCGTTCATTACCGGCGGCAGGGCGATGTCGGCAAAGTGTTTCATGCGGATGAACCACTGCAACGACAAACGCGGCTCGATAGGCACGTTGGTACGCTCCGAGTAGCCGACCTTGTTGTCGTAATCCTCGATCTTCTCCACGAGGTTGAGTGCCTTGAGATCTTCGACGATCTGCTTGCGGCAGTCAAAACGATCCATGCCGTGGTACTTGCGTACGTTGGCTTGGAGTTCGGGCTCGACGGTGTCCATGTTGAGGTGCGCGTCGGGGGTGAAGATATCGATGGTTTGGAGGTTGTATTTCTGACCGAGGGCGTAATCGTTGACGTCATGGGCGGGGGTTACTTTGAGGCAACCGGTACCGAAACCGATCTCTACGTAGCGGTCCTCGATAATAGGAATCTTACGACCTACACCCGGCACAATAACATGCTTACCTTTGAGCCATTGGTTCTTCTCCTCTTTTGGGTTGATGCAGACAGCTATATCGCCGAAAATGGTCTCCGGACGGGTGGTTGCCACGATGGCGTACTTGCCGGGTTCTTCGGCTACTTCGTAGCGCAGGTAATAGAACTTGTTATGCTCGTCATGATAGATCACTTCCTCGTCGGAGAGAGCCGTCTGACGCTCTGGATCCCAGTTGACCATACGCAGGCCGCGGTAGATGAGACCTTTGTTGTAGAGGTCGCAGAACACTTTGATGACAGCGCGCGAGCGTGTCTCGTCCATAGTGAAGGCAGTACGATCCCAGTCGCAGGAGCAACCGAGTTTGCGGAGCTGTTTGAGGATGATTCCTCCGTGCTCGTCGGTCCAATCCCATGCATGCTTGAGGAACTCTTCGCGTGTCAGGTCAGATTTGTTGATGCCTTGCTCTTTGAGGCGCTTGATAACCTTGGCTTCGGTTGCAATAGAGGCATGGTCGGTACCCGGTACCCAGCAAGCGTTCTTGCCTTCGAGGCGTGCACGGCGAACGAGGATATCCTGAATGGTCTCGTTGAGCACGTGACCCATATGCAGCACACCTGTTACATTAGGTGGCGGAATAACGATTGTGTAGGGTTCACGGCCGTCCGGCTCGGAATGAAAGAGTTTGTTGTCCAGCCAGTATTGGTACCAGCGAGTTTCAATGTCAGTAGGATTGTACTTACTATCCATGGGATGGAATTATAAATTTAAAATTACAAATTAAAAATTGCGTTCACGCGCAAAGCGGCTGCAAAATTACACTTTTTTTTCCATATACGCAAATAATTCTGCACTTTTATTTGCATATATGCAAAATTTTTCGTACCTTTGCGCACTTAATTTTGTGTTATGGAGAATTATATTGTTTCGGCACGCAAGTATCGTCCGCTTAATTTTGAGTCTGTAGTGGGGCAACAGGCCTTGACGCAGACTTTGCGAAATGCTATCCGACAGAATCATTTGGCTCATGCTTATTTGTTCTGCGGATCGCGTGGAGTAGGCAAGACGACTTGTGCCCGTATTTTTGCTAAGACCATCAACTGTCTCAATCCTACAGCCGAGCATGACGCGTGCAATGAGTGCGAGTCCTGCCGTGCGTTCAATGAACAGCGGTCGTTCAATATCCATGAGCTGGACGCTGCTTCTAACAACTCGGTGGATGATATCCGCGCGCTGATAGATCAAGTGCGTATACCGCCGCAGGTAGGTAAGTATTCGGTTTATATCATCGACGAGGTGCACATGCTTTCGGCAGGTGCGTTCAATGCCTTGTTGAAGACTCTGGAAGAGCCGCCTTCATATGCTATATTTATTCTTGCTACCACGGAGAAGCATAAAGTGTTGCCGACTATTTTGAGTCGTTGCCAGGTGTATGATTTCTCGCGTATCACAGTGGCAGATATTATAGCCCATCTTCAGTATGTGGCTGGCCAAGAGGGCATTGAGGCGTCTGAAGAGGCATTGAATGTAGTGGCTCAGAAAGCGGATGGCGGAATGCGTGACGCACTCTCGATATTCGACCAGTTGGTTTCTTTCTGTGGCAGCACTATTACCTATGAGCAGACGATAGCCGTGCTCAATGTGTTGGATACGGACTATTACTTCCGGCTGGTAGATTTGGCTTTGGCGGGTGATGTATCTAATGCGTTGTTGCTGTTTAATGAGGTGCTGAACAAGGGATTTGATGCGCAGCATTTTATCACCGGTTTGGCACAACACTTGCGTGATGTATTGGTATCTAAGGATCCGCAGACTGTTCAGTTGCTTGAGACCTCAGAGGCTATCCGCAAGCATTATCAAGAGCAGGCGACTAAGTGCTCTGCGCCGTGGATTTTCCGTGCACTTGATCTGGCCAACACATGTGACATCCAGTATCGTACGGCTAAGAATAAACGTTTGACCGTTGAGTTGATGCTCATCAAAATGGCTCAACTGCTAGCCCCGCAGGCTATGCCTGTAGAGCAACCGGTTAAGGCAGCACCTATCAAGGCTGCTCCTCAGCAGGCAGCTCCCAAACCAGCTCCTGCCCAATCGGCTCCTGTTGCTAAACCGGAACCTACGAAGCAGGCACCTGAGCAACCCAAGCCGGCAGCACAAACTATGCCCTCTATCCCGACCATGCCATCGATGCCATCTATTCCCTCGATAACATCGGTCAAGGGTACTCAGTCGGTAGAGAAAACAGAAGCGCCTGAGCCGCAGGCACCAACAGCGCAAAACGCCCCTTTTACGGTAGACCAGTTCAATAGCGCGTGGGCTGGTCTGGCCGAACTCTATCCGGAGGAACCGCGCTTGGCAGCTGTTTTTGCACACAATCTGCCCCAATTGGAAAAAGACCATCTATCCTGTCTGCTGACATTGGCCAATCCTTGGCAGCATGCAGAGTTGAAGTCGCGCATGCGATTTATCGAATCGGAGTTGCACAAACGTCTGCGGAACAACCAGTTGCATGTTCGTCTTCAGATAGCCGAGTATACCCCGCAGATGGACTCGCTGACGATGGAGGACCGATATAAGCTGATGGTAGAGAAGAACCCGCAACTAACGGAACTCAAAGCACGTTTAGGATTGCAAATAGAGTAAGAATCGACTAGCCATCAATAGATGTACGACCTGAAAAAATATCTGCCCACGACCAAAAAGGAACTCGAACTCCGTGGATGGGACGAAGTGGATATCATCTTCTTCTCCGGCGATGCGTATATCGATCATCCGCAGAGTGGGGCAGCAGTCATCGGTCGTACGCTGGAAGCCGCGGGGTATCGTGTGGCGATAGTGCCTCAGCCGGATTGGCATGGGGATTATAGAGATTTTAAGAAACTGGGACGTCCACGACTCTATTTTGCCGTTTCGGCAGGGGCGATGGACTCGATGGTCAACCACTATACGGCTGCTCGTCGCAAACGTTCGGACGATGCTTTCACGCCCGAAGGGCGCCCGGGAATGCGGCCGGACTATTGTACGATCACTTATTGTAAGATTCTCAAGCAACTATATCCTGATGTGCCGATTGTCATAGGAGGCATAGAAGCGTCGATGCGTCGTTTGACCCATTATGACTACTGGCAAGACCGCTTGATGCCTTCTATTCTGGTGGATAGTAAGGCCGATTACTTGGTTTATGGTATGGGTGAGAAGTCGATGACTGCCTTGGCGCAAGCCATTGAGCAGGGTAGGGATACGACCCAAATACCACAGATTGCTTATCTGGCTCCTAAGAGCGATATTGACGCCTATCAGCCTGCTATTATGCTTCATAGCTATGAGCAGGCGCTCAAAGATAAGCGTGCTCATGCTGAGAATTTCCGATTGATAGAGATTGAGTCTAATAAGATTCACCAGACACGTATCATACAGCCGGTTGGAGATCAATTGGTAGTAGTCAATCCGTCCTATGAGCCGATGACGACGGAAGAACTGGATGCCGTCTATGATCTGCCGTTTATGTACTTGCCACACCCTAAATACAAGGGAAAGCATATACCTGCGTATGAAATGATCCGTTTCTCGGTGTGTATGCATAGAGGTTGTTTCGGAGGTTGTGCTTTCTGTACTATTTCTGCCCATCAGGGCAAGCAGATTGCTTCGCGCAGCAAGGCGTCTATCTTGCGCCAGATTGAGCGGCTCAGTCATCTGCCGGATTGGCGAGGGGTGATATCCGACTTGGGCGGACCTTCTGCCAATATGTATTGTATGCATGGCAAGGATATGTCGCTATGCGAGAAATGTGCGCGACCTACGTGTTTGTTCCCGACTATTTGCAAGAACTTGAATCAGGACTTTAAGCCCTTGTTGGATATATACCGCACGGTGGATGCGTTGCCTTATGTGAAGCATGCTTTTGTGGGCTCGGGTATACGTTATGACTTGATGAACGAGGAATACGGACGCCAGCTTATCACACGTCATGTGTCCGGGCGACTGAAAGTGGCACCTGAACATACTTCGGACGAGGTGTTGAAGATCATGCGTAAGCCTTCGTGGAAGAATTATATGCAGTTTAGGGATTTCTTCTTGCGTGTGAACGAACAAGCCGGTTTGCGTCAGCAGTTGATCCCGTATTTTATCTCGTCTCATCCGGGCTGTACCAATCGCGACATGGCCCATCTGGCCGAGTGGACCAAGAAGATGCACTATCATCCGGAGCAGGTGCAGGATTTCACGCCGACGCCTATGACGCTATCGACCACGATGTTTTATACGGGTATTAATCCGTATACTATGCAACCGGTCTTCGTGGCCAAAACCAAAGAACAGAAAGAACGCCAGCGGAACTATTTCTTCTGGTACAAAAAAGATAAACGATCATGAAAAGCAGATTAGCCAAATATCGTATCAATCCCGATACGCTGGAACTGGAGAAAGTGGAACGCAGTATCATGGCATGGATAGGCCGTACAGGCGCTGTGCTGTTTATCGGTATAGGTGCAGGAATAGGTTTCTTCTTCCTGTTCCATTGGCTTTTCCCGTCTCCGGAAGAGGCACGGTTGCGCCAGCAGAACAAGGCTGCTATGCAGCAAGTACAACTCTTAGAGCGTCGCGCCAAACAAATGCAGCTGGTGGTGGCTGATTTGCAAGATCGTGACCAGAACCTTTACCGTGTTTTGTTGGGTGCAGCCCCAGTCTCTATCAGCGAACTGACCGGCGAGAGTGAGCGGGAAGCGTATTATGATTCGATAGCTGTTATGACCAATAGCCAGTTGCTGGGACGACTGCATCGCAATATGGATCAGCTGGAGGCACAACTCTATCAGCAATCCAAATCCTATGACGAGGTGGTCAAAGCGGCCAAGAATCAGTCACAACGAATGGCTTGTATACCGGCTATTCAACCGGTCTTGAACGAAGACCTTAAGCGAATGGCTTCGGGATACGGATGGCGTGTGGATCCGGTTTACCATGTGCGCCGTTTCCATTCAGGAATGGACTTTACCGCACCGACGGGTACCGAAGTGATGGCGACCGGCAACGGGGTGGTGGATTTTGTGGGCTGGAAACAGGGGTATGGAAATACCATTATTATCAACCACGGCTTTGGCTATGAGACGCTTTACGCCCACCTCAGTAAACAATTATGCCGCGCAGGACAAAAAGTCTCACGCGGCGATATTATTGCTGAAGTCGGCTCTACCGGCAAATCTACGGGCGCGCACTTACATTATGAGGTTCGCGTGCAGGGGAGTCCGCAGGATCCGAGTAACTACTATTTCTATGATTTGTCGCCCGAGCAGTATGACCGGATGTTGCGTCTCAATCAGAATGCCGGCGACATGTTGGATTAACCTATACGGGACACTTTCTTGAGCGCGTCTTCGTCCAAGATGCGTATGTGACGTCCGTCCACGGCTATCAGGTCCTCTTGCGCGAACTGACTAAGCGTACGGATGGCATTGGATGTCGTCATGTTGGACATATTGGCCAGATCTTCACGGCTGATACGCAAAGCCAGAGTCACTCCGTCTTCATCCAAACCATAGTTGCGGCGAATAGTCAGCAGGGCTTCTGCCAGACGGCCGCGGATATGTTTCTGGGTCAGATTGACCGTTTGTACTTCAGACACCGCTAAATCACGCGCCAAAGCAGTCATCACTTCAAAACAGAAGCGGTTGTTCTTGCGTAGCAGATACATGAAATCGGTAGCTTCTACCTGGAAAATCTTACAGGGCTCGAAGGCGCTCGCATAGGAAGTGTATGTATCACCTGCTATTACTGCACGAAAACCGAACAGATCTTGTGCCTTGAGCAGCCGAATGATCTGAGCACGTTGACCCACACCCTCTTTATAGATGCGCACTTTGCCGGTTGCCAGAGTCCACATATGCTCTGCCTTGTCACCCTCAGAGTGAATAATAGTGTTTTTGGCTAATTGAATGACATTGACACGCTCACTCAACCATTCTCTCTCACTTTCGGTAAGTACCGACCAGATAGGATTCAACTCCCAGAGATTAGAAATCTCGATAGACTTATTCATATATCAAACTAATACCTTTTCGGGCTGCAACCGGAGAGCCTCCGGAGGCAGTTAGTCGTTTTGGACTGCAAAGGTACGTTTTTTTTTACACATATGCAAATTTTAGTGTTATTTTTTCTGTATTTCGTCTATTTTATGCGGTCTCATAAAGCCGGCAGGCTGATCTTCGGTGTCGGCAGTCGAGCCCTGTATGGCAAAATGAATCTGATTTCGGCCAAACCGTTGGTTGATCTTGTCAATGGCACTCATCAGCTTTTTCTTACGCGATATCTCTGCTACCTGGTTGGGGGCAAAAAGGTCCAGTTGTATAGTCTTGTTGCTTTGCAGTTGTCCTAATATAACACCGGCTTGCTTGTACTGGTAATTCTCTCGAAAGAGTTTGTCCAATAGGCGAGTGACGGCTCTGATTATTTGGGTGGAATCGTCGGTCGGCGTGCTCAGTTTGATGGTATCTTCTATGTTGTATTGTGCCAAGTCTTCGCGGTGACGATTGGTGGCAAGAAAAATACTGACGGTTTGGCATATAGAACCTTGTGCACGCAGCTTGCGTGTAGCGGCTGTCGCATAATTGCTTAGTTCGCGCAGAAGGACCGTCTTGCTACTCGTCATATGCGCAAAAGTGCGGCTGTACATGATCGACTTCTGTTTCTCATGGCTGGCGATCGTGATTGCGGGGACGCCGTTCAGTTCCTTCCACATCCGCACGCCTGTTACGCCAAACTGGTTTTGCACCCAACCCTCCGGCTGACGGGCAAAATCTAATGCGGTTTTTATGCCGCGGAACTCAATCTTTTTGACGCTACGTCGTCCAAAGCCCCATACATTTGTGATTGGTACCTGTGCCAAGGCTTTTTCGCGTGCTTCGGCCGGCATGATACATGTGCCTTGGTAGGCAGGGTAGTGTTTTGCGAACCAAGTGGCGGTTTTGGCAAGTGTGTAGCTGAGGCCGGCACCACAACTGACAGGAATACCGGTTTCGCGCCAAATGATGTCTTTGAGCTTGTGCAAGTATTCGCGCAGTCGGGTAGGGTCGTCATCCGGCATTTGGCCGAAGAACTCGTCTACGCTGTATTGCACGAAGTCCAAAACCATTTCGGTCTTGCGTACCTCTTCCATGATACGGCCCGATACTTCGTGGTAGAGATGGTGATGTACGTCAATGACCGTAACATGTTGCTGCTCAATAATTTGGTTGACTTGAAATAACGGGTTGCCACGTTTCAAGCCGACTGCTTTGGCTTCTTGATTGAGCGCAAGGATGATACCGCCGTTATTGTCATTGTTGTTGGCAACAACGACAGGTGTACCCTTCAATTCTGGCCGTGAGACTAACTCACAACTGACGAAGAAATTATTGCAGTCTATGTGTATGTACATCGTTTTCCAAATCCGCTGCAAAGGTACAAAAAATATTTTAAATATACAACGATGAAAGGGCTGTTTTTTTAGCAAAAACTATTTTTCTCAAACGATTTTTGAGTAAATACTTGCGTATTTCAAATATTTGTTGTAATTTTGCGAGCAAAACAATAACTTATTCACATAAAATTTTATAACTATGGCAAAGTACATTTGTGATGTCTGCGGGTACGAATATGACCCCAGCGAAACAGGAAAAGCGTTTAAT
>CACZCR010000008.1 GCA_902779705.1 uncultured Bacteroidales bacterium
AAAAGTAACCTATTCACCAGGTATTGAGTTCGTACAGGGCTCCCTGGCAAAGCCGAAAAAGCAAGACGGTCACAATCATGGTGACTATTTGATCGGTACGCACCGTACCGCTCCGACCACCAATCCTAACTGCACTCGTATCTACATCCGCAAGGCGGATACGTACGACCAGTCCAACCGCCAGTTGTCGCAGAAGGAGACTGCTACACGTGCAACCTTCGCAGCCGTAGCTGCAGCAGTGGCAGTCCGCCGCAAATCGCTGGAGCACATTGCTGCCGACAAAGCAGCCTTCGATGCACAGAAGGATCTGCCGGAAGGCAAGAAGACCATGCGTGCGTACTTGTGGGCAGTCTGCAAAGCTGCAATCGAGTCCAACAACGGCTAATGGTAAAGGATGAATGGTGAATGGGTTGGGGCATAGCCCCACCCACACCTACATCCACAATTAAAATTATTGTTTAACTAAAATCGTTCCTGCATGGCTATATGCTAACTTAGGAACACCCTACACTATGAAAGAACATCCAAACATACAACTCCTTACCGCAGCAGTATTGGCTGTCTCGGGAACAATCATGCTCTATTGCGGTATGTTTATTGCCCCGAAAGGAGAACTTCATGAGTCTGTTCTTGTTGCGTTCGGAGAGGTCGCTACCTTCGCTGGTGCACTGTTTGGAATAGACTATACCTACCGATTTAAAAACAAAAAGTAAGCACTATGAAAAAGATTTATATTGTTTTAGCAGTCTTAGCGGCTGTAGCAATCGCGGTAACAGGTTGCAAAGCGTGGCGTACTATCACCACTACCTCCACCTATACCACCGCCAGTGATTCAACCAAGTCCACTATCACCATCCAGTCAAAAACAGTGGAAGAGTACCAAGGACGCAAAAAGAATTGAGTTATGGAAATCCGTCTATCACGCAACTTTGTCCTATCAGAGTTCACCCGCTCCACTACTGCCGCCAAACTGGGCATCCCTAATACGCCCACACCGGAGGACATCGCACGACTCAAGCAGCTCTGCGTTTCCACCCTCCAACCTATACGTGACGCGTGGGGATCTGGACTAAATGTCACTTCCGGCTTTCGCGGCTTTCGTCTCAATAAAGCAGTCGGCGGCTCAGACACAGGCGTTCACCCTCTCGGCTGGGCAGCGGATATAGTCCCTGCCAATGGCAAAATCAAAGAGTTCAAAGCCTTTGTCAAGTTCCTTCTCAAGCAAGGTCATATTCCCTTCGACCAATGTATCGACGAGAAGAAGGGCAAATCCGAATGGGTCCACCTCGGCTATGCCAACCGCAAAGGCCTACAAAGAAAACAATTTTTAACAAAACATAGATAATGCGGCCCTCACAGCCGCATTTTTTTTTGTGATTGCAATAAAAATAAATTTTTATTTGCATATGTGGAAAAGTTTCACTATCTTTGCAACCGGATTTTTTTGTGCGTAAGGCATGAAGAATATTAAAAAAATAATAGAATTTAAAGAAAAATATCATTTTTTTGCAAAAATATTTTGCTATTCAAAAAAAAAGCATTATCTTTGCAGCGGATTTAGTTATGAAATATAACGAATTACACAAAAGACTAAAGAAATTCGGTTGCTATCCTACCGGAAAATCTATAGCAGGACATCCGGAATGGTATAGCCCGATAACGGGCAAATACTTCCCCACAAGCAATCATGGCAGTAAGGAAGTAGCTCCAGGAACATTACGAAACATCATCCGCGATGCAGGTATCGCATAAATGAAACAGTTATGAAAGAGTACGAAGCACATGTAGAAAGCAACGGCGCTGGTTGGTACAGCGTGTATTGCAACGAAGAGTTTCCGTTTGGCTTTTTTGGAGAGGGCGCAACGGTAGAAGAAGCAGAGCGTGACTTTTTAGCGACGTTTGATGCTTTTCGCGCGGAGCACAAGGAGCGTACGGGTGAAGATGTACAAGCCTCATTCACGTTTGTCAAAGATATGTCAGCGGTACTACAAGAATGCAAAGAGTATATATCTTTCGCATATCTTTCACAATTAACTGGCATCAGTAAGGCGATGCTTTCTCAATATGCATGTGGCACACGCCGCCCAAAGCCGGCTCAACGCGAACGTATTGTTGGTGGTATTCATCAAATTGGTCAAACGTGCATGCAAGTAGACGTGTGCTAACACTTGCTATTTATGACACACGCTCAAATGCGACGACAAGGGCTACTACTACATCGATGAGACTGATCTCGGCAGCCAAACCAAACAGTGGATCCTGTGTATATTCCAAAATGGCAAAATCGACGCTCTGTCGGCTAAAAAACATAACAAAATCGCCGCTGGAACGTCGAATTCTGCATTAAACTCTTGCATATATCAAAAAAAATGTGTACCTTTGCAGCCGGAAGTTGCAAAGACATGAACGAACAATATCCGACAGCAATATGTGTAGCTGACAATTATCTGGAGGACAGAGGTTGGACAGAGCTGATTGATCCGCGCTGGGCTCCGGAATTACTGGAGGAGTTCCGTCGTTCAGGTCTCGGATGGACAGACGAGGAGATAATTGAGGTGGTGAACGAAGTGCTATTTGGAGAAGCTGAGTGGGACTCAAAAGATCGCCTAAGTCATCGAGAAGATACATGGCCTACACGCCAAGAACAAATCAATACTTCTATTAAATACAACGGATTTTCGGAGCACACGCTCCAATTGATTGATAACTATATAAACGATATACTATATGGACGAGCAAACATTCATCGATTTGATTTGCAAGAGCATGCAGGACTCTGCACAGGAGGTGCGCCGCTCATTGGGGCGTATGCCATCTGCAGCTACGCGCGAGCAAGCTTTGAGCCAGGTCGCTTTTCTGCTAAATGCCAAACAGGCAGCCCAGCAAACTGGGAAATAGACGCTAAACAAGAAGAAGTGCTACAACAATGGGCTGAAGCCAAGAAGTTATGGATTCCGGACTCCGAGAAATGGATAACATCCACGTTTGGTCCCAAGATTGCGCAACAAGCCGAAGCAAAAGTGTACTATCGCGCCGGAGATCTATCTGTTATCAAGGAACGTACATCTATCTATGCAACATTAGGCAAGGCGCTTGAAGCCATCGTACTGCATAACACGCTGTTCCCGGAGACACAGATGAAAGTGATAGGATTCACACGCGATTCAGATGGCTTGTTTAGAGTAGTTCTTACACAGCCATATGTGCCCTGCGAACGTCTTGCCACAAAAGAAGAGATAGATGAGTTAGCCGCCTCAAAAGGCTTTCGTGACAACCGTGACGGGAATGGTATGAACTATATTGGCGAACGTTTGTATCTTGAAGATATGCACCCAGCTAACGTCTTCATCGACCCGCAATCCGGCAAACCCATTTGTATTGATTGTATCGTTAAATTTATAAAGAAAGAGTAAGCAGTCAAAGCATCCTCGGATTCCATTGCGCCACCAACGTCACGAAAATAAGCTTTGAACTCGAATGCGAGGAATAATAGGAAAATTTAATCCTAAATAGAAAAATGCGCTCACCCGGGTGCATTTTTTTTGTGATTGCAATAAAAATAGATTTTTATTTGCATATGTAAAAAATTTTTATTACCTTTGTCGCCTGAACTGTTGTACGCGTGTTGCGCGCGAAGATATTTATGAGTAAGAGCAAAAGAAAATCGGGTTTGCAGAACAAAGGTCGTCGGGCCGGAGTGGGTATATTGATTGTGGCCGCTGTGGTGCTGGAGGCGATATCGTGTCTGCAGTATTTCACCAGCCGTGCCGCTATTCGTCACGAGGCCGAAGAACGTGCCAAGACCGAGTTGCGTAAGGCAGAGTTGGAGATCGAGAAACACACGATCGAGATGGAGACGGCTGCCAAAGCCTTGGCCGAACTGGTGGAGAAACATCTGGACAGCCCCGATTCGATCTTTGCCGACACCCGTCTGGCCGTGAGCACTATCCGCGAAAACACCAGCCTGGCCGTCGCATTCGTGCCGGACTACTACCCAAGCCAAGGGCGCTACTTTGAGGCGTGCAGCAGTAGGATGAACGGATCAGCGGGTGATAGTATTTATACGCGTCAGATAGGTAGCGCAGAGCATGACTATACGCAGATGGAGTGGTATCAGAACGGTTTTAAACACGATAGTTGCTGGTGGTGCGAGCCGTATATGGACGACTCGGGTTCGAAGGCGATGGTGGTCAGCTGCTCGTGCCCGGTATACGACAAGAGTGGCAAGGTGGTGGCTGTAGTGTGTGTGGACCTGTCGCTGGACTATCTGCAACGCGTGTCGGAGTATCTGCAGATCTACAACAGCTACTATTCGATTCGTTCGAGCAAGGGGCAAGACATCGTTCAAGCCCCCGATACGACGCCCGGACGCAAGTATAACATTTTCCACGAAGAGATAGACGACACCGGATGGCACATCGAGATCATCATCCCCGAGGACGAGCTGTTCAAAGAGCTGAACTCGATCGGTAGGATGGTAGGACTGCTGATGCTGCTGGGTCTGATCGTGCTGGCGCTGATAGTGGTCTATACGACCCGTATGGTGCGTACGATGCTGAATCTGGAGGCTAAGAACCAACGCATAGAGAATGAGCTGCAGATAGCCAGCGCTATCCAGACGGCTATGTTGCCGAAGGTGTTCCCGCCGTTTGCGGACCGACTGGATCTGGATATATACGGCATGGTAGCCCCGGCCAAAGAGGTAGGCGGCGACCTGTACGATTTCTATGTGCGGCAAGATAAGCTGTTCTTCTGTATCGGCGACGTGAGCGGCAAAGGGGTGCCGGCTTCGCTGGTGATGGCAATGACGCGGTCGCTGTTCCGCAATATATCCGCCTATGAGGAGCAACCGGAACTGATTGTGGCTAAGATGAACCGCTCGTTCGTGGAGCAGAATGCACAGAATATGTTCCTGACCCTGTTCCTGGGCGTGCTGGACTGCAAGACCGGCGAGTTGAACTACTGTAATGCAGGGCATAATGCACCTGTCCATTTACGATTGGACAATTCACAATGTACGCTTGAACCCCTGCCCGTTGTCCCCAACTTGCCGCTGGGTATAGAGCCGGAGTTTGCGTTTGTGGGGCAGAAGACGCAGATGGCGTACGACGATGTGCTGTTCCTCTATACCGACGGACTGACCGAAGCCGAGAATAGAGAGCATGAGCAGTTTGGGGAAGGACGAATGGTGAACGGATTAGTGGGTGAGGGAATTAGTGGATTAGTGGGACCGCGGAAGATGGTGGAGCGGATGCAGGAGCGTGTGGAGGCGTTTCGTGAAGGTGCTGAGCAGAGCGACGACCTGACGATGCTGGCTATCCGCTATCAGACACCGGCACTGGTGATGCGCAACGATATCGAACAGATACCAACCCTGTCGGAATGGATAGAAGGACTGGGTATACCGGCCGAACTGAACATGCCGATCAATCTGGCGCTGGAGGAAGCGGTCAGCAACGTGATGCTCTATGCGTACCCGGGAACGGGAGGAAACGTGTTTGTGGAGTTTAATAGAGGGGTTACCGGTGAGGGATTACCGGTTACCGGTGAGCGGTTGATCTTTACCGTGTCGGATAGCGGTATACCGTTTGACCCGACGCAGCAGAAAGAGGCGGATATAACGCTATCAGCCGAAGAGCGCGAGATAGGCGGACTGGGCATTCATCTGGTAAGACAGATCATGGATGAGGTGAGCTACGAAAGGGTGGAGGATAAGAATGTCTTAACGCTTATTAAGAATGTGTAAAGTGTAAAGTGTATAAATATATGAAAACGGAAATTGTAGAAAACGGCAACCAAGTGGTTGCTACGTTCTCAGGCAGATTGGATACCCCCGCTGCCGTACAAACAACAGAGGATGTGAAGCCGTTGTTGGCCACTGCCAACAAGGAGATCGTATTGGACTGCAGCGAACTGGAGTATATCTCCTCGTCGGGTCTGCGTATCTTTCTGAGCATCCGCAAAGAGGCCGGCGCACACGGCAGCAAAGTGATAGTGCGTAATATCAATGACGACATCCGTCAGGTGTTTATGATGACGGGGTTTGTGTCATTGTTTGAAATACAGTGACAAGTGACGATTGGACAATTGACAATTGGACAATTGATTGAATTATTGAACAATTGAACAATTATAAAAATCGTCAATAAATCGTAAATCGTAAATCGTCAAATCGTAAATAGTTTTATGGATCTGCATTGTGAAATGCTTCTGGACGAGTACCGCGCGCAGTTGCCGGTGTTCGAGCGGATGCAAAAGGAGGTGGAGCGTATATTGAATGACGCGCTCCAGCGTAGCGGCTTGATGGTTACCGCCGTCACGTCGCGCATCAAGACCGAGCAGAGTCTGAGCGGTAAGTTGGCGTTGAAGGGCGCTAAGTACGCGAGCCTGAGCGATATAACCGACATTCTGGGTGCCCGCATCGTGACGTTCTATACCGACGATGTGGACCGCATCGCCGCGATAGTGGAGCAGCTGTTTGAGATCGACTGGCAGAACTCGGTTGACAAGCGTATGCTGCACCAGCTGGACAGCTTCGGCTATAACTCGGTTCACTATATATGCAAGTTGCCGGGCTATGACTACCGGTTTGAGTTGCAGTTGCGCACCACCTTGCAGCACGCCTGGGCAACGATCAACCACGACACGGGGTATAAGACCGGCGTGGAGATCCCGCGTGAGTACCTGCGCCGCATCAACCGTCTGGCGGGTATACTGGAGATGGCCGACGATGAGTTCAGCCGCATCCGTGCGGAGATAACCGACTATCGTCGCCGCGTGCAGACGCTGGTGCAGAACGGCAAGCTGGATGACGTGCAACTGGATGGTGACACGTTCAACAGCTATCTGCAGGCTCGGCCTTTTGACCGTCTCAACCGCCGCATCGCCGCGATCAACCAAGCCGAGATACAAGAGGTGCCGCTGATGCGCTTTCTGCGGGTGTTCCTGGCCTTCGGATGCAAGACCCTGGGCGATGTGCAACGACTGGTTAAACAGTACGAAGAGAATGCTTACCGGTTGGCGCGGTATCAGTTGGGCAATACCGACCTGGATATCATCTCGTCGTCGGTGGGTGTGCAGAACATCTGCATCGTCTGCATCCTGGCCACCGGAGGCGGTAAGATGGGACTGGTAAGACTGTTCGATGCGTTGAACGGACACAACAGCCAGAACGAAGCCATCGCCGAGATGACCTATGAACAAGCAATGAAGATAATGGCTAATGGTAAATGATAAATCGTAAATCATAAATCGTCAAATCGTAAATATTTTTATGGAACCAATTAAGATAGATCTGAACGACTATATCCGCACCGGCGAAGGAGCCAATGGTGCCAGTTATAACCACAAGACCGACCCGTCGGTGATGATGAAGCTGTACTTGCGCAATTTTGAGTCGGCTCGTACCGAACTGGAGATGGCCAAGAAAGTGTATGCTATGGGTATACCCAGTCCCGAACCGGGTGACCTGGTGACGGATGGCGAGCGGATGGGTATTCGTTTTCGCCGAATAGAGGGCAAGAAAAGCTATTCTCGCGCTTGTGGCGATAACCCGGAGAAGACCGACGAGTATGCGCGTGAGTTCGCGCAGATGTGCCTGAAGCTGCATAATACACACGTGGACACAACGCTGTTTGAGGACGTCAAAAAGCGTCAGTATAAGTTGCTGGACGAGAACCCGTTCTTCACGGACGAGGAGAAAGCCAAACTGCGTGCGTTCATCGCTGCCGCGCCCGATACGGATACGGCTATCCATGGGGATCTGCAGTTCTCGAACGGTATCTTTGTGGACGAAGGGCCGAATGGCGAAGGTCGACAGCAGTATTTTATCGACTTGGGCGATTTCTGCTACGGCTATCCGATGTTCGATCTGGGTATGGTGTATCTATGCTGCAAGCTCAATGAGGAGGCATGGACGATGGAGCAGTATCATATGTCTAATGCCACGGCTGCCCGTTTCTGGGACGCGTTTGCAGATGCGTATTTCCATTCGCCCGACTGCCCGATCGAAGGCTGCGGGCCGGATGCCGATCTGGAGCAGATAGAGCAAGTGGTGCGTGTGTATGCAGGATTGAAGACCCTGCTGATAGAGAGTTGTACCCACCATCCGATGCCGGAGTTTAGGGCGGTATTGGCTGAAAACATTTTAGCAGAGTGACAATTGGACAAGTGACGATTGGACAATTGATTGAATTATTGAACAATTGAACAATTATAAAAATCGTCAATAAATCGTAAATCGTAAATCGTAAAATCGTAAATTTAATTTGATGGCAAACAAATACCTGGACACCGACTTATTGGACCGCGCTATTATCTTCGCGGTGAAGGCGCACCATAACACTGAGCGTCGCGGCAAGGGTTTTCCCTATATCGTTCATCCGATGGAGGCCGTAGAGATAGTGGCTACGATGACATCCGATCAGGAGTTGCTGGCCGCTGCGGCTTTGCATGATGCGGTAGAAGATACCGATGTGACGGTGGAGCAGTTGCGCGCGGCCTTTGGCGATCGTGTGGCCGAACTGGTGCACGCGGAGAGTGACCAGTTGGATGGTCAGGTGTTCACCGGCGCTGCGAACGAGGCCGAGACCTGGCACCAACGCAAACAGGCGGCTATAGACCGTTTGGCTATGGCGAGTCACGATGCTAAGATCGTGGCGATGGGCGACAAGTTGAGCAACATGCGTGCCATCTGGCGTGACTATCAGATGAAGGGCGATGAGCTATGGCAGATCTTCCACGTCAAGGACCAAGCGTCCCACGAGTGGCACTACCGCGGGTTGGCGGCGTCGCTCAAGGAGTTGGAAGATACGTTTGCGTATAGGGAGTTTGTGAGGCTCATAGATGAAGTGTTTGCGTGAGGGTTCTTTTTGAACATATTGATAATGCGCGGGATTTGGGAGGAATGATCGGCGCGGGAGGACGAGAGATACGTCCGCATCGGCTGTTGCGTACGGCTCATCTGCATGATGCGACGGACAATGATGTGGAGCGGCTGAAAAGGGAGTATAACCTATGCCGGATCTTTGACTTCCGCTCGATGAACGAGTTTAACGTGGTGCCTGATCGCGAGATAGAAGGGGTGCAACATCACCTGCTGCCGACCATCGATATGCGTGCCGAGCAGGATACGGGTAAGCCGATACCGGAGGAGGCGTTCTTTGAGTTGGACCGCCACATCGTCAACTACTCGTTCTACCCGGAGGTGCAGCAGATGGCGGCGAATATGTACCCGTCGTTGATACGTTCGGAGTTCTCGCAGTTGCAGTATGCCGCCTTTCTGAGGCTGATCGTCGAGGCACCCGAAGATGGCGGACTGCTTTGGCATTGTGCGCAAGGCAAGGACCGAACCGGCTGGGGAGCGGCGTTTGTGATGTTTGCGCTGGGTGTGGAACGTGAGGCCGTAATAGCCGATTTTGACCTAAGCAACGAGGCGTATCGACCTATCGTGGAGCGACTGAACAACGATATCATCCAGCGTGGAGGCGGCGAGGCAGAGATGGCCGTAATACAGGCGTTTATGGGTGTTTCGACTGCTAATTTTATCAAGACCCTGGAACTGATTGACCGCGAGTATGGCGGCATGAAAGCGTATCTGAACGATATACTGTGCTTGACGCACGAAGATATACAGCTGTTACGCAAACGATTCTTGGTATAGGATGAGCAACGCAATCAACATATGTAAGGCTTCGGCGGGTACGGGCAAGACCTTTACCCTGGCGGCGTACTATGTGGGACTGTTGCTGCGCGGGGTGAGTTATCGCAATATACTGGCGGTCACTTTCACCAACAAAGCGACGGCCGAGATGCGGGTGCGTATACTGGGTTATCTGTATGCGATCGCCAATGGCGCGCAAGAGGTGGTCCCGTTTGTTGAGAAAGCTCTGGGTAAGCGCATAGACGCTATCGGCGAGGATATTCGTCATCGTGCCGCCGAGTGCTTTGAGCAGATGTTGCTGGACTATGACAATGTGCAGGTGCAGACGATCGATTCGTTTCTGCTGACCCTGCTGACGGGTATGGCGGGTGTGCTGCGTATGTCAACGGGTTTGAGTACCGAACTGGATATCGACTATGTCATCGGCCGTGCGGTAGATAAGTTGCTGACGGGCGCGATGACGCCGGAGGTGGAGAAGCTGTTGAAGCAGTATCTGAATGTGCAGCTGGACAACGAGCGCACGTGGGATGTGCGTAAGGCGGTCAAGGACATGGCCGTCAGGTTGTATCAGGAGCGGGTGCAGATGTTGGAAACGGATGGTAAGATTGTGTTTGATGCAGCCACTATAGCGCGCTATCGGACTCATCTGCAGCAGGTGTGGAAGAACTTGGAGGAGCGTAAGCCGTTGGAGCAGCTACTGGCTCAGGCGGCGCCGTTGATAGATATGGATCAGCCGCATGGCAGAGACCTGAGCAGAGCCTATGAGCGCTTGCACGAGTCGCTGACAGCGCCGGACAAGATGAAGACAGAGGAGCTGTTCTGCGGGTTGACCGACAAGCAGATGGCCGATGCTCCGCAATGGAACAAGCAGCCGGCGGCGATGATGATGGTGGAGGCTACGCGATTGGGCAAACAGCTGCGTGAACCGTATCTGACCATCAAACTGAGTACGGGTTTCAGCTACGAGATGCAACTGATGAGTGCTCTTCGAGCGTTGATAGCTGAGACCTTGGCCGAACAGAATAGCGCGTTGCTGGCGCAGACAGCTTCTATCCTGCACGAAGCCCTGAAAGCGGGCGATGCCGATTTTATCTTAGAGAAAGCCGGTATACGGTATCACCATATACTGATAGACGAGTTTCAGGACACCAGCCGGTTGCAATGGCAGGTGTTCAAACCGTTGTTGGAGGAGTTGATGGCCAGTGGCGGTAACAGCGTGCTGATCGTAGGCGATATCAAACAGAGTATCTACCGCTGGCGTAACGGCGACTGGAGTATTATGGCCGGGTTGGAAGGCAAGGAGGAACAACTGGTGCGTAATTTCCGCAGCCGTCGTGTGGTGGTGGAGCAGAACCTGAGGCTGTTTGATCATGTGGTAGCCCATGCGCCGGAAGAGCAGCAGACGATCTTCCAATCGATCTACGGCGAGGGTTATGACGGGCAGAACATACAGAACTACTACCGTCCGGGTCGCGAAGGCGGGTTTGTGCAGATGAGAGGCTACGTGACGGGCAAAGGCGATGAGCATGCAGCGGAACGGGTGGTGCTGGGGATGTTCGATACGATGGAGGAACTGCTCAAGAAGGGTGCGTTGCCATCCCATATGATGGTGCTTGTGCGTGGACACAAAGAGGCGCAGCTGATCACGGACATGCATGCTACGCTGGCTGAGGAGAGCTATCCGCTGTTGCGTCGAGCAGCCATTGTAGAGGCCGCCAGCTATCAGTTGCAAGCAGCCCGTAGTGTACAAGCTGTGGTCAACGGCATACGCTATATGCACACCAAGGACCGCCTGGCCGCACAGATGGTGGTGCAGTTGACGCGCAGGTTGGATGCGATAGAAGGACTGGAGCAGATCAACCCGCAGTTGCCGTTGTATGAGTTGGTGAGCGAAGTGATACGACTGCTCTTATGCGACAACGAGGGACGCTATCAAGAGGGCGAAGTGGCGTATGTCAACTGTCTGCTGGACAGCATACGCAGTTATGTGACGCAGTACGGCAGCGATACGGAGGAGTGGCTCAGATACTGGGACGAGCAGATGTGCAAGCAGGCTATTCCTGCTCCGACGGGTGAAGCCATCCGCATCATGACCATCCATACGAGCAAGGGACTGGAAGCGCAGACGGTGTTTGTGCCGTTCTGCCAATGGTCCAAAGAGGTGTCTAAGTTTGGTACCGTTTGGTGCGAGGCCCGGTATGCGCAAGCGGATGGCAAGCCGATGGGCTATCTGCCGATACAGGACGGCAAGGCTGCCGCCGATTCGGCGTATAAGGAGGAGATTGCTGAAGAGCATGACAAAGAGCGCATCGAGAACCTGAACCTGCTATATGTGGCGTTGACGCGTGCGGTGGATAACCTGTATGTGTCGGCCTTGTTCAACCGGACGAAGAAAGATGGCATCAGCACCAGTCATGTGGGCGATTATGTGGCTAAGGCATGGGGACTGGATCTGAGCAGCCTGGAGATGGGCGAGCAGGACGAGGTGAGCTTTGGCGAATCCGTGATAGCGGCCGCCAAGCAGCAGGAGCAAGGGGTGTTTGACTTCAACGGCAGCCCGAACCGCGATGTGGTGGTATGGAGCAACGGGGATAGGGTGCGGTTTGTGCAGTCGCAAGAGTGTATGCGCTATATCGAGATGGGTGAGGAAGCCGACCGTCGTGCCGCACGCATAGACGAGGGCAATCTGTGCCACGAGATTTTTGCCGCCATGCAGACTATCGACGACCTGAATGGCGTGATGGATGATTTTGTCAGTAGGGGACTGATCCAGTCCCCAGAGCAGCGTCAGACGATTGAGGCGCTGATCAACAACGCGTGGACCAACGACAAGATGACCGATTGGTTCACCAACCCCTGGACGGTAGATCGCGAACAGGCGATTTTTATGCACGGCAAAGAGTATAGACCTGACCGTGTGATGACCGACCGGGCGACAGGCAGAGCCATCGTGCTGGACTATAAGTTCGGCCACGAAGATAAGAAATACTACGACCAAGTACGTACCTACATGCGGGCTATGGAGCTGTTGGGTTATGAGCATGTGGAGGGTTACCTGTGGTACGCACGAACAGGTGAATTGAAACAAGTGAAATGAACGGCTTTGTACAACAAACGGCGCAGTCTATCTGCGAGCGTCTGGGCTGGGAGGCGCTAAGGACAACCACGTTGGTGTTGCCCTCACAACGTGCCGGCTTGATGCTGCGCGAGGAGCTGATGCAGCTGCAGCAACTGAGCGGCCGCGGGGCAGTCTATGCGCCTACGGTACAAACGCTCAGGCAGTTTATCGATGGTTTGAGCCCGTTGTATGCCGAAGATGAGTTGAAGACGATCATGCGGCTCTATACGCTCTATCGTCAGTACCTGGCGACCGAGCAAGACGAGTTGCCGCTGGATATGTTCTACGGCTGGGGACGGCAGATGATAGCCGATTTTACGAATGTGGACGTGTCGATGTCGGCCGAGGAGGTGGAGCCGTTCTTCAGGCATGCGGTTGCTGCGCATGAGTTAAGCGAATGGCAACTGGATCAGGATACCGAAGAGCGCCTTCGCGCTCTGGTGAGGCCGAATGCCGCGCCGTTGTCGGAAGATATACAATCGATCCGAAATCAGTATAAGAACCTGTGGAGTAGGTTGTATGAGTTGTACCGCAACCTGCATCAGCAGATGGCCGCTGAGCGCAAGGGCTACGAGGGCATGCGTTCGCGTAGTGTGATAGAGCATTGGGATGCGATTGCGCCGAAGCTGAAAGGCCGGACGTTTGTGTTTGTGGGCTTCAACTACCTGCTGCCGGTAGAGCGTGAGATCATGCTCAGGCTAAAGAACCAGTCGCTGTTCTACTGGGATTATATACCCGATTTTGCAGCCAATAAGAAAGCGTTCTCGTTTGCGCAGTTGAACCAGAGTATACTGGGCAATGCCGCGCCGCCTAACCAATGGACAGGGCGTAAGCAGGTGGATGTGATCAGTTGTTCGTCGTCTGCCTCACAGGCGCAGTATGTGCACGATTGGATGTGCAGGGCTTATACGGCCAAAGGGCAGCATGTGGCAGTTGTGATCTGCGACGAAGGGATGTTGGAGCCGGTGATCTATAGCCTGCCGTCTGTTCGGCTGGAGGGAAGCGATCAGGTGGAGCCTATCAATATCACCAAAGGATTCCCGCTGCGCAACACCCGTGCTTTTGCGCGTGTGATGGCGATGCTGGATGGGATGGAGACCCTGGATGAGTTGTATGGTATGGCGGATAGGTTGGTGGAGAATGATGAGGAGCAGATCATGACCGATGACAGTTGGCATGGTTTGTTGGCTCAGGAGGCGTTGTTCCAGGTGCGCAAGTGCATCAACCAGATGTGCGCGATGATAGCCGAGTATACGGATGTGCCGTTCACGGTCAAGCTGGTGCGTATGTTGCTGCGTCGTCAGATGGAGAATGTGACCATGCCGTTCAACGGCGAACCGGTGACGGATCTGCAAGTGTTGGGTGTGCTGGAGACGCGTGTGCTGGATTTTGATAAGGTGTTGATGCTGAACGTAGAGGAAGGAATCGTGCCGCAGAAGAGTCACGATGTCAGTTTTATACCCTTCTACCTGCGCAAGGCTTATCATATGCAGACTGATGACGAACGGGCAACGGTGTATGCGTATAACTTCTTCAGATTGCTCAGTCGCACCCGCGAGGTGACGATGCTCTATACCTCCGCCGAAGCCAATGCCAACAGCCGAGGCTTGTCGCGCTTTGTGCTGCAGATGTTAGCCTCTGATCGGTTTGAGGTCAATAAGTACCAGCTGAACGAATCGGCTGATGTGGAGAGTGCGGATATACTGGACGAGCCGATCGAACCGTTCTGTCGTACGTGGCTGTCGCCGAGTGCGATCAACAGTTATGTGGAGTGTCCTAAGAAGTTCTACTGGCAGTACGTGAAGGGGTTGCGCGAAGAAGAGACGCCGGATAGTGTGATGCCCAAGAACGAACTGGGAACGATGGTGCATAGGATGATGCAGTATCTGTATGCCGAGCGACTGGGTTGTGATGGTAGTTCGCCTAAGCAGGTGTTGGCAGAGCAGATACAGGCTATTCGAGGATCGGAGACGACTTTAAGCGAAGCGTTGGATAAGGCGTATGCCGAGTCTACGTATCGCCGCGAAGAGCATGTGATGGAGAACGAGGCGATATTGCGTTATGTGGATCATATCCTGGCGCGTGACGAGCAGGATGCTGCCGAGGGTTTGTATATATGGCAATTGGAGCAGCGTTATCGGATGCCGCTGGGTCAGATTGAGGGTCTGGGAGAGGTGCATGCCGAAGGTGTGGTGGATAGACTGGATATAGTAGGTCATCCGGGACAAGAACGATTGCGGGTGGTGGATTATAAGACCGGACGATATGACGAGAAGAAACTGTCGGCTACCGAGAAGGATGTGTTTGAGGACAAAGAGAAAGGCTATGTATTGCAGACCTTGTTGTATGCCGCCGCCGTGGCGCGGACGACGCGTACGAAATTGCCGATCGAGCCCAACCTGTTCTTCTGCACCAAGGACATGCGTGGGTTGCAAACGACCGTGACGATGGGGGATGAGCCGGTGACGGACTATAAGAAGGCTAGCAAGTCGTTTGAGGAAGGACTGCAGAAACTGGTGCAGACGATCTATGACGACAAGCAGTTCGAAAAACAAGGGGAGAAGGCATGCTCGACGTATTGTCCGTTCCTGTTGTTGTGCGGACGCAAAGTGGAAAGAGAAGATTAAAAAACAGAATATGAAACCTTATGTTGACAACGAGGGGCATGCATTGCCCTATCCGTGGATCATTAACACAATGCTGATGCTGGTTGGCGGGTCGCAGACGTGTCGTTTGCGGTTTTGGAGTCGCAAACCCCGTCATACGGCTGAGAAGACCTTGCGTGACATCCTGACGCTGGCGCGTAATACCGAGTATGGGCGTGAGCACCATTTTGACCGTATCTTGTCGGCCACGAGTGCTGAGGACTTGTTTAGGTTGTATCGAATGTATGTGCCGGTTAATGAGAACTTTGAGACCTTGCGGCCGTATGTGGAGAAGCATATGCATGGTGAGAAGGACGTGCTGTTTCCGGGTAAGCCGGACATGTATGCCACGACCTCGGGCACGACAGCTGCACCCAAGTGGATACCGATGACGCATAAGTATCTGAAGGACGTGTACGGCAAGATGAGTCATATATGGACCTGGAACTTTGTCAAGCATCGCAGTCGTATCTTTGGTGGCCATATCTTTACGACCGTAGGCAAAGAGTTGGAGGGGTATGCGCCGGACGGCACTATCTATGGTGCGGTAAGCGGGGTATTGGTGCGCGATATACCCCCCATCATCAAGAAACATTATACGGCGCCCGCTTGTGTGATGTCGATCAGCGACTATACGGCGCGCAACTATACGCTGATGCGGTTGGCGATGCAGCATCGCGATGTGACCCTGTGGGCAACAGCCAACCCGTCGACTATACTGGAGTTGTTGCGTGTAGCGGGTGAGTATAGGGACGATATCATCCACGATATAGAGTATGGCACATTGTCCGAGGATTTTGATATACCCGATATGATTCGTGAGGAGTTGGAGGCCTATATGAAGCCCCATCCGGAGCGTGCGGCCGAGTTGAGAGCGATTGTGGAGCGAACCGGCAAACTCGAACCCAAAGACTTCTGGCCCTGGTTGCAGTACCTGAGCACGTGGAAGTGCGGCAATACCAAGATCTATATGGACAAGTATATGGATGCGTTCAACTGGGACAAGACCTTCTATCAGGAGTTGGGCTATATAGCTACGGAGTGTAGGTTCGGCTTTGCGTTGGACGACAGCAACGAGTCGGTACTCTTCCCGCATTTCCACTACTATGAGTTTGTGGCCGAAGAGGATTTGGATAATCCGCATAAGCGATTCTTGCAGATTGATGAGTTGGAGTTGGGCAAACGTTATTGTGCGTATGTGACGACCTATTCGGGCCTGTATCGGTATAACATGAACGACCTGATCGAGGTGGGCGGCTTTTTCCGCAACACGCCTACGGTACATATGATCTCGAAGGTCAACGGTATCGTATCGATGACGGGTGAGAAACTGTACGAGCCGCAGTTTATCGAGGCAGTACATCAAGCCGAGGAGCAGACCGGGATCAAGACCAAGTTCTTTGTCGGCTTTGCGGATGTGGTACAATCGTGCTACCATTTCTACTATGAGTTTGAGGACGAGAAGATCACCCAAGAGCAAGCGGATGCGTTCACCCGGGTAGTGGACGATAAGCTGCAACACATCAATATCGAATACGAATCCAAACGCAAGTCCTTTAGGTTGGGCGAACCCAAAGCACATATACTGCTCAGTAATGCGTATGCACGATTCAAGGCATCGTGTCTGAAGGACGGATTTAGAGACGGACAGTTTAAATTCAATCTGCTGATGCAAGACGAGAAACGACGCAACAAGTTCAATCTCATCCAACGATTGGAGAACCGTTTCGAGCAATTCAGCGAAGGTATCATAGATAGAGCAGACAAGATTGATGAAAGACGTAAAGAACGAGCTAAACGACGTGCTGCAAGACGTGCAAACCGTCGTGTTTGATCTGGACGGGACGTTGTATGACAAACGTGGATTGGCCGGCCGTATAGTCAGCCGATTGTGGTGGTGTATGCCTATGCTGGCCGCTGAGCGCTTGGCCCGCCGTGCGATGAAGAACAAGATGTACGACTCGGCAGAGGCGTTCTATGAGGCATTCTTTGAGCAGATGGCCAAAGGACATTACTGGACCGGAAAGATAGCCGACAAGTGGTATAACAAGGTCTATCTGCCCACAATGGTGCGGGCTATTCATCGCTATCATCATCCTCGCGAAGAGGTGATGGCAATTGTGCGCGAAGGGCAGCGAAGGGGACTAACGATGGCTATCTATTCGGACTATGGATGCGTGGAGGACAAGTTGCATGCATTAGGCATTGATCCCGAGCTGTTTGAGGTGCGCATAGATGCACCGGCAACGGGCGGTTTGAAGCCGGCTAAGGGTTCGGTAAACAAACTGATGAAGATGCTGGGAGCAGATCCTAAGACCACCCTTTTTGTGGGGGATAGAGACGACAAGGACGGCGAAGCTGCTCGTGTGGTAGGAGCCAAATATCTGAAAATTAATAACGACTGATGGAGAATAAGCGATATATAGATTTGAAAGTGACGCCGGGAACGTATGTGCCGCCGGTGATGCTGGATTATCCGGAGGATGATCCGTATGAGGGTATGTATAAGCCTGTGTATGACCATGAGGTGAAAGTGGATGCCGACTATCCGTTTGTGGACGACTCGTGGCAGATGAAGCGTGACAACTGGATCGTGTATAACCTGATTATGCGACTGATCATGCGTGTGTTCATGCTGCGTATCAAGATGGGCTTGCGCTTCAAGGGCAGGGGCTATCTGAAGCAATATAAAGACCAACTCAAAGGTGGAGCTATCACAATCAGCAACCATGTGTTCCGTCTGGATTGTCCGTGTGTGTTGTTGGCTGTGCATGGTAAGCGCACTACCAAGATCCCGATGTTTGCCCCCAATTTCGGTACGTCGGACGAGTGGTATATGCGTTCGGTTGGAGGCATACCTATTCCTCCGGCCGAAGAGGGTATGACGGCTATGAAGCGGTTCAACGAGGCGTTTGATGAGTTTCATCGTCGAGGCTATTGGTTCCATATTTTTCCGGAGGCCAAACGCTGGGAGTTCTACAAACCCATCCGTCCGTTCCAGAAAGGGGCGTTTACGATGGCCTATAAGTATAACATGCCAATCGTGCCCTGCGTGATCACCTATCGTGAGCGTAAAGGTATCTACCGTTGGTTCGGGCCAAAGGAGATGCCGCTGTTGCAAGTGGAGATCTGCGAGCCCGTATTGCCCGATACCACCCAGCCGCGCCGCGCAGAGGTGGATCGGATGTGTGAGGTGGCGCGTAATGAGATGATTGAGAAAGCCGGAATAATGCATAACACTTGGGAATGATGCGTCGTTGGATACCTACTATAGCTATTGTGGTGGCCATGATCTTTTGGTCGGTCAGCGGTATCGCTATCAAGCATGCCTTGGCGGTACTGCCACCATTTACGATGATTGTGCTGCGTTTTACTCCGGCTGTGCTGCTGATGTTGGTCATCGGGATGCTGTGCCGCAAGAGCGACTTGTTTGGTCTGCAGCGATTGGACAAGAAGGATATACCGCTGTTTGTGGCGGCGGGTTTCTGTCAGCCGTTTCTGTATTATCTGCTGGAGACGTTTACCTACCGGGCCCTCAACAGCCCTACGATAGCGGAGGCGTTGCTTAGTACGAGTCCGTTGCTTAGTCCCTTGTTTGCTGCGTTGATCGTGCGTGAGAAAGTGACGCGTAACAATGTGTTGGGTATACTGATATCAACGGTCGGGATGTATCTGCTGATATTGGTAGGAAGTGAGCATTTTGCGATCGGTAATTATTTTGGGGTGCTGTTGGCCTTTTTGGCTGTGACAGCCGCTGTGATGGATACGGTCATTATTCGCAAGATTCCTGCTAAGTACAGCCCATTGTCGATCATTTTTTATGCACAGACAGTGAGTCTGTTGTTCTTCTTGCCGATATGGCTGTTTAAGGAAGGACCGGAAACCATTTACCAATTACCAATTACCATTTACCAATCTGAGATGCAGGTTGCGCTCTGGTGTGTGGCTTATCTGACGGTTTTTGCCAGCGTAGTAGCTTTTGTGCTGTTCTGTTATGGCTTGCGTAAGACGAGTGTGACTCAGGCCAATGCGTTCAACAATATCCGTCCGGCCTTTACGGCTTTGTGGATGTTGCTCTTCTTTGGTGAGCAATTGCCGATGGCTAAGTGGATAGGAATGATTTTAATCATTTTTGGCTTGTTTGTATGCCAAAAGCAAGAAAAAATGTCCAAATCTTAAGATTATTTTGGATATATCAAAAAAAAAGTGTAACTTTGTGCGCTTTTTGTGAATAGAAAATAATTGTACTATGGCACATATATACTCAATTGATTTTTTTTACGACCTGCTCTTCATTATGTTCCTTGTGGGACTGGTGGTGTTTGTGTCGTTATATTTTGTGGATGCCGGCTATGGCAAGATGCGTTCGGATAAGTGGGGCCCGGCTATCAACAACAAGGTAGGATGGCTGCTCATGGAGTGTCCGGTATTTTTTGTGGTGCTCTATCTGTACTCGAAGGCTGTCAGCAGTCCGGATCCTATGATCTCACAAGCGGTTAAAAATGCCCCGTATTGGGTGTTCTTCCTGATTTTTGAGTTCCACTATTTCCAGCGTTCGTTTATCTTCCCGTTTTTGCTCAAGGGCAAGAGCAAGATGCCTTTTGCGATCATGATCTTGTCGGTGGTATGGAACCTGATCAACGGCTATATACAGGGCTATTTCCTGTTCCATCTGGCACCGCAGGATCCTACGTATTCGCAGCTCTATACGAGTGGCTGGTTGACCGATCCGCGCTTTATCATCGGTACATTGATCTTCATAACGGGATGGTGCATCAATATGCATTCTGATTATGTCATTCGTACCCTTCGTAAGCCGGGAGACACCAATCACTATCTGCCTAAGAAAGGTATGTATAAGTATGTGACGAGTGCCAATTATCTGGGCGAGATCACGGAGTGGCTGGGATTTGCTATCCTGACGTGGTCACTGGCGGGACTGTTGTTCTTCTGGTTCAGTTGCTGCAATCTTGTGCCGCGTAGCAACGCTATCTACCACAAGTATGAGGAGGAGTTCCCTGATGAGTTTGATCGTAAGAAACTGAAACGTATAATACCGTTTATCTACTAATGAATAAATTATTTTCCCCTTATCAATTGGGACCTATAACGCTGCGGAATCGTATTATCCGCAGCGCTGCTTTTGAGAATATGGCGCGTGGGAATGCGCCGACCCAGCAGTTGCAGGACTATCATGTGTCTGTTGCTCGCGGAGGAGTAGGCATGACGACTGTGGCGTATTGCGCAGTAGATCTGAGTGGCGTATCGTTTGACGGGCAACTCTATGTACGTCCGGAGATCATACCGGAGATGAAGAAGATGACCGATGCTATCCACGCGGAGGGAGCTAAGGCTTCTATCCAATTGGGACATTGCGGAAACATGACGCATTTCTACACCTGTCATTGTATGCCGGTTAGTGCCGATACATGGTTCAACCTCTACAGCCCGACGGTGCATCGTCGCCTGAGAGTGTCGGAGATCCGGAACCTAGTCAAGAAGTTTGGCGAGGCAGTTGACTGGGCCCGCGAGTGCGGTTTTGACTGTGTGGAGATTCATGCAGGTCATGCCTATCTGATATCGCAGTTCATCTCGCCGCGTACCAACCATCGTCACGATCAGTATGGCGGCAGTTTTGAAAACCGTGTTCGTTTCCTCAACGAGGTATTGGACGAAGTGATGGCGCACGCCAAAGATGATATGGCTGTCGTAGTGAAGACCAATATGTGGGATGATTGCTGGCACGGCGTATCGGTTGAGGAAGGTATCAAAGTAGCCAAAGAGATCGAGAAGCACAAGGTGCATGCCATTGTGCTGTCCGGAGGAACGGTTAGCCGTAGCCCGATGACGATCTTGGGTGGCGCGATGCCGTATAAGACCCTGGCGCACTATATGAACATGAAGTCGTTCTGGTGGCTCAAGGCTGCGTTGAATATACCGGGTGTGGCGGCAATCATGACGCCTACGGTGCCGTTCAAGGAACTGTATTTCATGGACAAAGCCAAGATCTTCCAAAAAGAGATCAAGAACACTCCTCTGATCTATGTCGGAGGTGTGCAGAGCGGAGATAACTGTCAGCAGATCATGGACGAGGGCTTTGAGTTGTTCCAGATAGCGCATGTGCTGATCAAGGATCCGGATTTTGTGAAGCATGTAGAGGCTGATCCGCATTACCATGCAGGATGTAAGCGCTCTAACTATTGCGTAGGACGAATGTACACGCTTGATATGAAGTGCCACGAGTGTGTGGAGCGTGATGGTGAGACAATAGCACCACGTATCAAACGCGAGATCGCTAAATTGGAAAAAGATGCTGAGCTTAGTAACAGGAGCAAGTAGCGGAATAGGCTTGCAGTATGCCACGCAGTTGGCTCGCGATTATAAGAGTGACTTGCTGCTGGTGTCTAATCAAGAGCAAGAACTGCAGCAGGTAGCCAAGGATTTGGCGGATAGTTATGGCGTGAAGACCATAGCACGTTATGCAGATCTAAGTAAGCCGGATGCCGCAGAGATATTGCACGACTGGGTAGTGGAGAACGGTTATATGGTGGATGTGCTGGTCAATAACGCAGGTGTGTTCTTCTTCAACCCCTACTGCGAGACCTCCATGAAGCGTATCGAGCTGATGCTCAACCTGCATATGATCACGGTCGCTAAGTTGACTCGTTTGTTCGGCGATGATATGATCAAGCGCGAACTGACAGCAGAGGAGCAAAATCAGCGTATATGCGGCTGTAAGCGTAAGAAGGGTTATATCCTGAATATGTCCTCGATGTCAGCATGGATGGCAATGCCGGGTATTCAGACGTATAATGCAACCAAGGCGTTTATCTATAATTTCTCCAAGTCGCTGTGGTATGAGTTGAAACCGCAAGGTGTCAATATTACCGTTATGGCTCCCGGAGCAGTCGATACAGCCTTGTTTGGCTTGGCGCCCAATCTGCGTAAGTTGGCGGTTAATCTGACCGTTTCTATACCCCCCGAGAAACTGGTGAAACGTGCCCTCAAGGATGTGTTCAAGGGCAAGAAAGCAGATACTCCGGGTGTGATCAACTGGCTATCTACTCCATTGTTGAAGCATACGCCGGACTGGCTGCTGTTCTTGGCAATGAAGTATCTGGCTAAGTATCAGAAATGACCGAGTATAGTATACTCTTGGTCTCCTCTGAGGATGTATAGCACGCCATCTCGAAGGACCTTTCTAATTACCGGGCTTGGCTCGGTAATTATTTGTTCTGTGTCCTCCGGTGGAGTAGGCATCTGGATACCTAACTGATAGAGTATGGCATTCTCGATGAGCTGTTTGCCGTCTTGGGTCAGGTGCGCTGTGGAGTATTCGGAGACACCAATCATGATTATATCTCCGGGTAGTATGGCAATAGCGGATGCCTCGGGTTGGAAGAGTGGGGTAGCCAGCGTCTGAGCTGAGCCTTGCGGCAGGGTCCATTCTGAGATAGCAGTCACGGCATTGGTGTTGCATTGCGAGAATAGTTGTAGCTCGTTGTCTGTGATGTTCAGCCCTTGGAACAAAGGATGCGATGCATCGGATACCGTCACACTCATGTCGGCGGTATTGATGGCTGTTCCCCACGACCATACACCCGGTTTGAGCAGCCAGGGCTTGAGTAAGACCATAGGTTTGTCACAACTTTTGAGGGGCGTGAATCCGGAAGCAGACGAGGAGGGCTTGCAGCCAAGGACAATGACCTCATATTCGCTGTAGTCTACAGTCGGGTCGGCTGCTTCGGTCTCGACTATCCACAGGCTGTCGTTCTGGCGCAGATACGTGAGCAAGGGTTTGTCTTCCGCACAATTGGGAATGGTCACAAACGCCACGGAATGTGTTCCTTCGGGACGAACTGTAGGAACCGTATCTGTAGTGTCGGGTTTGTGCTCTTCGCCGGGATACTCATAGCATCCCAGATCGGGCGCGGAGCCGTTGTATGTGAGATCCACATCGATACCGGCATCGATGAGTGCCGATGATGCTTTGAGCCGCATGAAAGTGCCATCAGTCAGTGAACCGTCGGAGGTGCGATGGGCCAAGATTTGGGTGGTATCCAGAGACTGGAAGTCTGATTTGGAAACCGAGAAGTTTTTGGACCAGGTGTTATGATCATCGTTGGCGACTGTTTGTGCCTTGTACGCATCGCTGTTCTGCGTGGCAAAACTGATACAATTGCGTAGAGTGACTGTGCCATAGGCAGTGGTGAAACCGTAGTTGACATTGTTGTCATAGCCGGTGTTGTTGTACAGCCACATTGTTCCATCATTGTTATTCTGGTCAAAGCCGCGGGCATAGTTACCCACCGCCAGACAGTGGTGGACGACGATCTTGTGGTTTGTATAGTTGCCGCCCATCTTGAATCCATTGCCGTTGCCTTGACACGGAAACTTATTGAGCGTAATAGTGATGGTGTTGCCATAACGGTCTTTCATTGTGGTACCTACTTTGGAGTCGAACCAAGACTTGTCCACTCCTATCGCGCGCGGGTGCGCAGACATATCATAATAAGGTGAACCGTTTTGGTAGCATACGCAATTCTCGATCACGGTATTGGATGTGCTGACGCGTTGGAAGAAATCCCATCCGTCGTCGGAGTTGTTCCAAGCGCGACAGCCTATGTAGTGGTTGCCCGCTCCGGTGAACTGTTTGTCGGCAAACCCATCGGCATTACCACCGAAGTTAGCAGTCGTGCCGGACATAGTCTCATAGTCAAAATTGTCATGGCTGTCGACGTTTTTGATGATGTTGTTACCTCCCTCTTTCATCTGGCACCCGGTATCGGCCGAGCCGTAGATGTCGAGGTTCTCAAAGAGGCAATAACTGCCGTAGTTGATCAGGTTGTTCTTACCCGAATAGCGGAGCGTGAGGTTCTTGATATGCAGATAAGTACATGTGTTTTTGATCTGCAGTCCACGTTTGCCATAAGCGGTTTGACGGAAGTCGAGAATGGCGTCGTATGTGCCGCTGCGGTTGATGCCTTCGTAGCCGGAGATAACGATGCGCTTGGAGGCAGTGCCGTTGAGGGAGTTGATATCGGTTGTAAGCAGGTCATATTGTCCGCTGAACAGGTATATTGTATCACCCGGCATACTTAGTTTCTTGAGTCCATCAGCAAAAGAACATGGATTGTTATACGTGCCGTTGCCTGTTCCGCTTGGTGAAGCATAATAGGTAGCAGCGCTCAGGCTGACGGTCAATAGCGTTGTTGTGATAAAAAGAAAAGAACGTTTCATCGTAATATAAAATGACATTGTAAACGAATAATGGTGTACCATAGAATCAACTTGCCTCTGAGGTTTGCTTCTTTGGTTTTCTCCCGTAGCATCTCTATTACGGCCCGGCGTGCCTCGGGATGCGGCACAGAGGTTGTACTGTTCGGATTGAGGGTGTATATATACCCGGCATAGTTGATACGTCGGCATTTCGCTCCGCTCATCCACAGGTCCGCGGAGAAGAGCACATCCTCATAGATGAACCCCGGCGCAAACTGCTGTTTGGCAATCGTCTCGCGGCGATACAGACGCATGCAAGGCGAGGTGAACTGATAGGGATGGCAGGGAAGGTTCCCTTTAGGCAACTTGTTCTGCGCCGGAATACTCCGTTTATAGCCGCTCTGCACATAGTCCACGCCGTCGATAGCCGCCATGTGCCGTTCACACCAATCGGGCTCTAACTGATCGTCTGCGTCCACGAAGGCGATATATTCGCCGTGGCTCTTGGCCATCCCTACGTTCCGCGCGACAGACTGCCCTGCGTGCGGTTGTTGCAGCACGACCACACGCTTGTTTTGCTTGGCAAAGGCTTGTGCGATCGCCAAACTGCCGTCTGTGCTGCTGTCGTCCACTAAGACAATCTCGATGTCCGGACAAGTCTGCGCCAACAGACTCTCCACACAGGCCTTGAGGTAGTGCTCGGCGTTAAAGATGGGTACAATAATACTGATCATAGTGCCTTTTTGCGCAGCAAAAGTACAACTATTTTTTTATATACGCAAATTTTTTGGACAAAAAGTACGCAATTATTCAATAAAATTTGTGTAAGTGCAAAAAAAACACTACTTTTGCAGCATGAATATACTTTTGACAGGAGTCGGGGCACCCGGCGTGCAAGGTACGATTTATGCGTTGCGTGCGCTTCAGGGACGTATCATCGGCACAGACGCCGATGAGATGGCGGTTGGCCAATATCTCTGTGATGAATTCTTCTCTATCGCAAAGGCGAAGGAGACGGAGAGGTATCTGAGTGATCTGATGTCTCTGTGCAAAGAAAAGCAGGTTGATTGTATCGTTCCACAGAATACGGCAGAATTATCCGTTCTTGCCGAGCACAAAAGCGCGTTCGAGCAAATAGGCACGAAGGTCCTTGTGTCGGAAAAACAAAGTATTGCCGATGCCAATAACAAGTACCGTTTATTGTGCAAAGCACAAGAATTGGCTATTCCGACGGGTTCGTTCTCTCTCTGCTCCGATTTCGAGCAACTGGCCGACCAGGTTGCTTGGCGTCGCGAGGCAGGGTTGTTGACAGTCGTCAAGCCGCCGTGCGGCAACGGATCGCGCGGCGTGCGGGTGATCATTGCGGGCGAGGGGAGGAACTGCAAGGAGGATTTTTATAATTCCAAGCCTTCTTCGCTATACTGTACCTTAGAAGAATTGCATGCCGTTTTGGGCGATCAGTTTCCGGAATTGCTGGTAATGGACTATCTGCCGGGAGAGGAATATACGGTAGATGTGTTGCGTACAGGCCGGCAGTTTGTCGCGTTGCCCCGTAAGCGCGAAGCGATGCGGAGCGGTATCACGTTCAGGGCTTCTTTAGAAAAAAATGAAGCGATTATGGATGCCGTAGAAAAACTGAGCGAGGCATTGGATTTGCGTTATTGTTTCGGCTTTCAGTTCAAGAAGGATGCAGACGGAAAACCGGTGTTGCTGGAGTGCAACCCGCGTGTGCAAGGCACGATGGTCATGTCGGCAATGGCCGGGGCCAATATCATTGCGGCAGCAGTCCGGGATTGTCTGCAACTGCCGTCGCAGCCCATGCAGATCGATTGGAACACGCGACTGATACGGTATTGGGGAGCTATCGGAGTCAATGAGGCAGGAGTGGTCAAAATATAAGTTAGTGGTCTTTGATCTCGATAACACGCTGTATCGCGAGACGGATTATTTGTTTGCAGCCTATCGCCGCATTGCGGAAAGGTGCGCTGCTGACCCTCCAACCGCAGAGGAGTATTATTCGTATCTGTGTACTTCTTTTACTCGGGAGGGCAGAACGGATTTATTCCAACGGTTCAAAGACCGATATGCGGTCGCGCTAAGCATTCCGCAGATGCTCGAAATACTGCGAACAACCGAATGTGCGCTCCCTATCTATCCGGCGAAGAAAGACCTGATAGCGCAGCTGCTTGAGAAAGGAAAGAAGGTCGCGATCCTGACCAACGGAAACAGTCAGCAGCAACGGCAGAAAATAGCTAACTTGCAGATAAAGGAGTTGTTCCCGCAGCTGACTGTAGTCTATGCCTCGGAGATTGAGAGCAAGCCCTCGCCCCGCGCGTTGCAACAACTGATGGTGCAAACAGGTGTACGGCCGGAAGAAACAATCTTCGTGGGAGACGGCGAGACGGATTGCCAAACGGCCGCGAACGCAGGAGTGGATTTTGTATATACAACCGAATAAAAACAGATATGTTATTCAAAGAAATTAAACGAGTGTTAGTGCTCGCTCCGCATACTGATGATGGAGAATTAGGTATGGGCGGAACCATTCATAAGTTGTTAAAGGAAGGCAAGCAGGTGACCTATGTGGCCTTTTCTACGGCTTCCAAGTCGCTGCCTGCAGGTATGCCGGCAGACACCTTGAAGAATGAAGTGAGGAATGCGACACGTGCGCTCGGTATCCATCCGCAAAACCTGGTTATATACGACTATGAAGTACGCGAACTCAATTATGTTCGTCAGCAGATTCTGGAGAAACTGATCGAGTTGCGCGAGCAGCTTCATCCGGATATCGTGTTTATCCCGAGTACGCACGACGTGCATCAGGATCATCAGACCATTGCACAGGAAGCGATTCGCGCCTTTAAGAACACAACGCTCTTAGGCTACGAGTTGATCTGGAATAATCTGACCTTCAACACGCAGTGTTTTGTGGAACTGAATGAAGACGATTTGTCGGCGAAGCACCAAGCGCTCGCCGAGTATCACTCGCAAAAGGGAAAGAGTTATATGTCCGAGGACTTCATTCGTTCGCAAGCCCTCACACGGGGTGTGCAAGCAGGACTGCCGTTCGCGGAAGTGTTTGAAGTGACGCGCCTATTTTTGTAAACGCAAGAAGATATGCTCCCATAACTCCGCCTGATATTGGCGGGAATAAAGCGCTTTCTTCTCTCGTACGACAGCCTGACGGGTAAATCTGTTCTTTTGCCATTCGGCATATTTGTCAAGGATAAACGCAACGACTTCTTCTGCGGTCGTAGCGGAGAGGCCCGCGTTGGTCTCTTTTATTACCTGCGCCAGGCATTCCTCATCGCTGGTGACGCACAGTACCGGTTTTTCCACGCCCAAAGCTTCAAAGAATTTGGTGGTCATCTTGCCGTGACCGCTTTCTTTGCCGGCTCGGTTGGTGAGCACCAGACAAATAGAGGCATGCTGCAAGGTGGGCGCGATGCGCTCCTGCGGGATGATGCCGTGATAGTGCATGTACGCTTCGACGCCTTCTTGCAGCGCTAAAGCGCGAATCAGTTGTTCGCTTGCCGGATCGGTGTACCAACTGACAGAAAGTTCTTTGGGCGATAGGGATAATTGTTTGAGCGCTTGGAACAACAAAATCGGGTCTTGTTGCGGGGCCGGAAAGACTTTGCCGGTATATACGATGTCAAAAGTCTTTGTCGGAATGTCTTGCGGCACAAACACATGACTGTCATAGCCGTTGTACACCAACGAACAGGGCTTGGGCGTGATCGAGCGAATCAGTTCAATATGCCACGGGGATACGGAAGTGATGGCGTCGGCGCGTTGCAATTCTCTGTTCCGGCGGCGTATGTTCTGACGGATATACAATGCCGCAAAAGGCTTTAACCAAGGCTTGTGATGACTCAGATACAGCATTTGATTGGCCGGCGCCTGCTCCACCATGTCTCTTAAATCCACCACACAAGGAATATGAAGTTTTCGGGCTATCCGGTTGGCTGTACGAAGAGGAAAGGTGTGGAACGAGGTGCAGAAGACCAAATCGTATTTCTGCTCACGGATAATGTGTTTTACCTCGCGTTCGAAGGCCCGTTCTTTCCAATTGAACAGCATCGTTCCTATATTCTTGATGGTCCAATCGGCAAAGCCGGCTTTATATAAAGACACCTCATCGATCGGGTACTCATGCGCAAAAGTGATAGGATCCGCCTTCTCGCAGATCACGCGGACAGCATGTCCCTTTTGCGTTAAGTATTCGCACAATAATCGTAGACGCGGCTTGTATGCCGGGGCTGAGAATCCGTCCGATAAGATGAGTATGTTCATGCCAGAAGAGTGATGATTTTGCTGTATAATGAAGCGTGATAGGTGGTAGGCAACAGATTGCTGTTATGCCATAAGATGCAGAGGTCGCCGTGATGCATTCGCACTTTGTCTATGATCTGCTGGCAAAGATAGTATGCCTCGTCTTCGGTTAGATGCATATAGTTCTCGTTGCTCAGCGTCGTATCCATGATCATAAGCGGATGGAGGGTGAGTTGTGTTAGCTGCATTTGCTCTGGGTCGATCCATCTGACGGCTCGTGTGGTTTGCAAGCGGAATCCTGCTCGGTCAGCGAAGCCCATAGTGAAATCATCGGTATAGCCCAGTTGGTGGATTAGTCGCATCTTGAGGAACGGACAGCGCAGATAGTGGAAACGCTGATAGACGGTAGGATGTTCGACCGTTTTGTCCAACGTGATGCGCTGAGCCATATTGTAATAGCTGTTGTGAATGCCGGTATAAGCTCCGTTGCGCAGCAAGTAGGCGTTGAGTTGATGAAAATCTTCGCCCTTCAGCCAATACTGCGGATAGTCATAGCCTAAGCCGGAAGTCATTTTGACAAAATAGATAGGCTGTGCATTTGCCACTTTTTTGTCTTGCTCTACGAGCCATGGGAACGTATACAGCGGATCATTATGGATGTTCTTCCACGATGCGAGTACTTGTCGCCATTCTCCTCGTTTGAATCCTCCAAGGGCACCTCTCAGATGCCGATATTGCGTCATCGAGTCGATGTCATGGGTGAGGTAGATATTGTTAAACCCGGTAGAAGGGAAGGACTCATTCAGGCACTTGAGCAGTAGTCGAGCATACTCGTCCAGCAGGGGGATAAGCAAGCGGCTGTTTTTGCCTAGTATGGAATATTGTGCCAAGAATCGTCCGTGTTCATCCCGTTGGGTGTTGATTACCTCTTCGGCGCGGGAGATAAAGAAGAATGCGGTATATACGATGTCTGTATGAATGATATACTTACCCTTGGCCGGACAGCTGACGACCGGCTTATTCATATCCGGCAGGATGATGTCTTTGCCCAGATGGCCGTTAGGCAAGATGATGACATCGTATTGGTCATGCTGGGTTACATCGGCAGTATAAGCCACTCGTTGAGCAGCTTGCGGACGTTCATAGCATAGCCATGAGATGATATATTGTACAATCTCATTCTTCATTTAATATCTCCCATTCGTATAGTTTCTGTTCGATTTGATGTTTGACAGACTCGTATTTCTGGAACATCTCCTGAGTCTGGTTTTCCGGTGAAGAGAGTAGCTGCTCTATATCCGCTTGCTGCGCTTCCAGGGCGGCTATTTCCTCTTCGGTTTTGGCTATTTGTTTCTCTTTCTTGCGTTTCTCAGCCGCCGCTGCTTTCTGGGCAGCATAGCTGATAGCTCCGTTCTGATCGGCTTTGCCTATAGGACCGCTATCGCTGCACGACCGCTTTGCTGTAGGACCGTTGTTTGGACTGTTAGATTTTTTCTCCAGTTCTTGGAGAGTGCTCATCTTTTTGGCTCGTAGAAAATCGTATATACCACCCAAGTGTTCTTTGACTTTGCCGCCTCCAAACTCATACACTTTGCTTACCAGTCCATCCAAGAAGTCGCGGTCATGACTAACACAAATGACCGTTCCGTTGAAGTCTTGGAGGGCGGCTTTGAGTACATCCTTGGACGGCATATCCAGATGGTTGGTAGGCTCGTCCAGTATAAGCAGGTTGCAAGGCTCCAGCAGCAGTCGTATCATCGCCAGACGGCTACGTTCGCCTCCGGAGAGCACTTTGACCTTCTTCTCGCTCGCCTCGCCGCCGAACATAAAGGCACCGAGTATGTCGCGTATCTTGGTTCGTATATCGCCCACAGCAACATAATCTATGGTATCGAACACCGTTAGGTTCTCGTCCAATAGAGCTGCTTGGTTCTGCGCAAAGTAGCCTATCTTGACATTATGACCAATCTTGAGTGTGCCGAGGTAGTCCAGCTGTCCCATAATACATTTGACGAGTGTGGTCTTGCCTTCTCCGTTCTTGCCGACAAAGGCCACTTTCTCGCCGCGCTTGATGGTGAAGGTGACGTCATGGAAGACATTGTGTTCGCCAAAGTCTTTGCGCAGGTCTTCTACAATCAGCGGATAGTCGCCGCTACGAGGTGCAGGCGGGAAACGTAGGTGGAGCCGGCTGGTGTCTTCTATGTCAACCTCCAGGCGCTCCAGTTTGTTGAGTTGCTTGATACGGCTTTGTACCTGTACAGCCTTGGTGGCTTTGTATCGGAAGCGCTCGATGAAAGCTTCCGTGTCTTCTATCATCTTCTGTTGGTTGAGATAGGCGCGTACTTGTTGCTCGTGGCGTTCCTGACGAAGCGTGACAAACTGAGAGTAGGGGACATTGTAATCGTAGATGCGTCCCAAAGTGATCTCTATGGTGCGTGTGGTGACATGGTCGAGGAATGCACGATCATGGCTAACCAGTAGTACGGCGCTGGGACTGTTTTTGAGAAACTCTTCCAACCACTGAATAGACTCTATATCCAGATGGTTGGTGGGCTCGTCGAGCATCAGAAGGTCGGGGTGGCGAAGTAGTATCTTGGCCAACTCGATGCGCATTCTCCAACCGCCGGAGAACTCCGATACAGGACGATCAAAATCGCGTCGCTCAAAGCCAAGACCTATGATGGTTCGATCCATCTCGGCGATGAAACGTGCCTCGTCGATAGCACCTTCCGGTTGCTCATGATAAACGGTCATTACATCTTCGCGAAGTGTCAAGCCGTCTTGATGTAGCATCACTTGCGGTAAGTATCCGATAGTCATGCCATTCTCTTTGGCTATGCGTCCGGATGTGGGCTGATACTCGCCGGCAATCAGACGTAGTAGCGTAGTTTTTCCTACGCCGTTTTTGCCGACAAGCGCGATGCGATCTCTACGGTTGATTAGTAGCGATATATCATCCAGTATGGGCCGAGAGGCAAATTCTATGGATAGGTGTTCAATGCTTAGCATCCGAGCCGTAGAGTTTTTTGTTAATAATTTGCCATAACAACAGGGTCATAGCCGTTGCCAAAGAGAAGTCTGCTATGAGTAGGATCCATATGTTCCAGTTTCTGCCTAAGATGGCAAGACCGATAAACAGCACACTAATGCTGAGCAGCACGCAGGTGGTCTGTATGTGGTTTAATCCGGTTCTAAGTAATAGATGATGGATGTGATTCTTATCCGGTTTGAAGGGTGAGCGATGTTGCTTGATACGCGTCAGGCTCACACGGATAGTGTCGAAGATAGGCACAGTCAGCACACAGATAGCTACGGCCGGAGCAGCATTCATATGATACGCTTCCGGAATGACATGGTAAGCGTTCTGCTCGCAGAAACGGAAGATGAAAGCAGTCAGCAGATAGCCTAATAGCAGACTTCCCGAGTCTCCCATGAAAATCTTTTCACGATGGCCAAACACATTGTAGATAAAGAACACCGCCAATGCACCAATCATACAGATGGCTAAGATAGACCAACTGGTAGAACCTACCAGATGGAAGTAGATGGCAAAGAACAGACAGTATAGCATACCTAAGCCGCTAGCCAAGCCGTCGATGCCGTCTATTAGGTTGATGGCATTGATGATAGCAATGAGCACGAACAGGGATATGAGATAACTTGGAATAATGCCTATCTCGTTAATGCCGAAGATGCCATGCAGATGGGTGATGCGTAGATCGCTAAACCCGATCATCGCTATACCGGCAAAGGTCTCACCCAGCAGTTTGGACAATGGAGTCAAGACGAGTACATCGTCTATAAAACCAATGGCCATGATTGCTGCAATGCCGATCAGGAAGAACTGATTGTGGGCTATCTGGCTGTAGTCAAATAACAGATAGGATAGCATTACACTAAAGTAGATGTCCAAGCCTCCGATATTAGGTACTTCGCCCGTATGGCTCATCCGCTTGTTAGGACGTACGACAAAATCTTTTTTCTTAGCTATACGAATAACAAGGGGCATTAGTACCAGTCCGAAAAGAAAGGATACAAAGCCAATGATATATGTGTGGTCTAAAATAAATGACATCATTATTTGTCTAGTTGTTCGTAGATGGAGTTGTTGCTAATAAATTCCGGTACTATCTGTTTCATCAACTGCACGGTCATAAACGGTTTGTTGCTATGTGCAAGGTCGATAAGTTTGTCGATAAGCTCTTTGACTTGGTCGAAGTCTTCTTCTCGCACCCGTGCTACCATGATCTTCTCGTTTTCGGTAGGAATAGTGGTCTCTTTTTGGTTGAGCAGTTCTTCGTATAGTTTCTCGCCGGGACGCAAACCTGTGAATACAATAGGGATGTCCTTCTCAGGGATATATCCGGCCAGACGAATCATGTTGCGCGCCAAATCCAGTATCTTGACCGGTTGTCCCATATCAAACACAAAGATCTCTCCGCCGTCTCCAAGGGTCGATGCCTCCATGACAAGGCAGCAAGCTTCAGGGATGGTCATGAAATAGCGAATGATATCAGGATGCGTGACTGTGACCGGTCCCTTGGCAGCGATTTGTTTCTTAAAGAACGGAATGACCGAACCGTTAGAACCTAAGACATTACCGAAGCGTGTGGTGATAAATTTGGTGCAATTAGGATCTGTTTTGTGCAGTTTGTTGAATAGTGACTGAACATAAATCTCCGCGATGCGCTTGCTGGCTCCCATAATATTGGTCGGGTTGACGGCTTTGTCTGTAGAGATCATGACAAAGCGCTCGACGTTATGCTTGACCGCCATATCGGCCATGTTCTTCGTGCCGAGAACGTTAGCCATGATAGCCTCGTTGGGATAGTCCTCCATGAGCGGTACATGTTTGTAGGCTGCTGCATGATAGACGATGTCCGGTTTGCATTCGCTGAACACCTGTTCTATACGTTCTCTGTTTCTGACGTCTGCTATGATAGGGATGAATCGTGCCTTGGGAAACTCGCGTCTTACCTCTAGCGTCAAGTCATGTAGCGGCGACTCTGCCAACTCAACCAAGATGGTTGCTTTGGGGCTGAACTTCTGCACTTGCCGAACAATCTCCGAACCGATGCTTCCGGCAGCGCCGCTGATGAGTACCACTTTGTTGCGCAATGTGGTAGTGACATTGTCCGTGTTGATGGATATGGTGGGACGCTCCAACAGGTCTTCAATCCTGATCGACTCGATACGGCCTATCTGTTGTAGATCCATTTTGCCTCCGTCGGATTCTACTTCGGTGAAGTAAGGAGTTATTAGGACGTGCACGCCATGATTGATAAATACTTGTAGATCACGACCGGGAACGATCTCGCGCATTTTGATAGGCGATACAATGACATGTTTGACATTTCGCATCTTCATCCAGTCAAACAGCTTCTCGTTGAGCGAATGGACACCTAATCCCATAAGTTCGTATCTGTCGCGTTTTTCGGAGTCGTCTATAAAACCGACAGGTCTATATGGCACGTTACCAGCCGAGCGAAGCATTTTGGCAATGGCCAAACCTGCCGACTTGGTACCATAGATCATGACTTTCGGATTAGTGGTTGCCTGTTGGTAAAGACTCTCGTAGAGTGTTTTGACTCCCACGCGCAAGCAGAACAGAAGAGTGAATGCGAAAGCAAAATATATTCCTATTAATGTGTTGAGTACGAGGTTGCTGCCGCCCGTGTGACGACTAATCAAATTGCACACCCATATAATCACACTACAGCTGAATACGGCCAATAGACACTTGATGGTGTCTATAAAAGTGGAGTATCGCAAGATGCCTGAATAGGAATGGAAAATCCAAAATGTGAGCAACTGAACCGACATGGTAATCAAAAACTGCCAACGTATTGGAGTGACACTCGGATCGTCCAAGCCATAGTCGAATGCGCTGGTGCCTAACCATAGGCTAAGCCCAAACGCAACGGCTGCCAATACCATATCCAACATCAATACCCCCCAACGTGGTAGGTATTTGCCGTCAGGAATATGCGAAAAGATATCCGACGAGAGAAGCTCGTTTCGTTTCGTGTTCATTGTATGAGAGGTTTTATATATTTTCCTGTATAACTATTATCACATTGGGCTAACTCTTCCGGAGTGCCTGCGAACACAATCTCTCCTCCTTTGTCGCCGCCTTCCGGTCCGAGATCTATGACGTGATCTGCTGCCAAGATCATAGATGCGTTGTGCTCAATCACTACTACGGTATGCCCTTTTTCAATCAAACGGTTCAGCGCATGGATGAGCACTTGTATGTCTTTGTGATGCAACCCGGTAGTGGGTTCGTCAAAAACAAACATCGTCGCCGGTTGGTTCTCTTGTGCCAGAAAACTGGCCAGTTTGACACGCTGACTCTCGCCTCCGGATAATGTGCTGCTGGATTGACCTAACTGGATATAGCCTATGCCGACATCTTGCAGCGGCTTAAGGCGTTGGACAATCTTCTTACATTGTGGGTCTTCAGAGAAGAACTCGATAGCTTGGTTGATCGTCATAGTCAGGATGTCGTATATCGACTTGCCGCGATAATGCACATCCAGTACATCCTGTTTGAACCGTTTGCCGTGGCAGTGTTCGCACTCGATGGTCAGATCTGCCATAAACTGCATCTCTATCGTGATAGTGCCTTCGCCTTCACATTCTTCGCAGCGTCCACCGGGCGTGTTGAAACTGAAATGTGAGGCGCTGAAACCTAACTGCTTAGACAAGGCTTGCTCGGCGTAGAGCTTGCGTATCTCGTCATAGGCTTTGAGATAGGTCACCGGATTGGAGCGGCTGCTTCTGCTGAGCGGATTCTGGTCTACAAACTCAATATCTTTAACTAGATGCATACTGCCCCTGAGCGTGTTATAGTCGCCTGTGCGTTCCGCCACGCCGCCATAGTATTTCTTCATGGCCGGATAGAGCACTTTGCTTACCAGAGACGATTTGCCGCTACCACTAACACCTGTGATCACGGTCATAACACCTAGCGGGAAACGAACATCTATATGTTTGAGGTTGTTCTCACATGCACCTACTACTTCTATGTAGTCTCGCCATCCGCGACGGTTGATCGGAATAGTGTAATCAAAATGTTTCTTGTCCGGTTTGCCTTGATAGACGATCTCACCTCCGTGTCTTCCGGCTGCCGGCCCTATCTCGATGATATGGTCTGCCGCACGGATGATGTCCTCGTCATGTTCTACCACGACGATCGTGTTGCCGATGTCTCGCAGTTGTTTGAGTACGCGTATCAAACGCTCCGTGTCACGCGCATGAAGACCGATAGACGGCTCGTCTAACACATACAATGAACCCACCAGACTGCTGCCGAGCGATTTGGCCAGACTGATACGTTGGCTTTCTCCTCCGGATAAGGTGTTGCTGGGACGGTTGAGAGTCAGATACCCCAGTCCTACATCTTCCATAAACTGCAGGCGCGCTGTAATCTCGCGTAGTATATGCTTGCAGATCTGCTGTTCCTGTTTGGTCCATTGTTGCGTTTTGAACCACTCATACAGGCTGCTCACGGACATCTTGACCAGATCCGTTATGGCCATACCGCGTATTTTGACATAAGTGGCTTCTTTGCGCAGACGCAAACTCAGACACTCGGGACAGATAGTACGTCCTTTATAGCGCGATAGGAGCACGCGATATTGTATCTTGCTGAATTGTTTGGCTTCCAGCTCGCGGAAGAAACCGTGTAGGCCCGTAAAATACTCATTACCGGTCCAGAGTAACTGTTTCTGCTCAGGGGTAAGCGCATAGAACGGCGTGTGAATCGGGAAGTCGAACTTCGCTGCGTTGTAGATCAACTCGTTCTTGTAGGCGCTCATTTTCTCGCTTTGCCAGCATGCAATTGCGTCGTCATATACCGTCTTGGACTTGTCCGGAACTACCAGGTCCGGATCAATACCAGATACGATACCTGAACCTTTACATTCGGGGCAAGCTCCTAAGGGATTATTGAAGTCAAACAGGTGCTCTGACGGCTCGATAAACGAAATCCCGTCCGCTTCAAATCGCTCGGAGAACACACGTTTGTTGCCTTCGATCCATATCACACATTCGCCGTATCCCTCGAAGAACGCAGTCTGGACGGAGTCTGCAAAGTGGTTGCTGGTGGCTTGCTCGTGATCGCAAACGACACGGTCGACCATCAAGTATGTCTCCGGTAGTAATTTGCCCTGCTCGTCGGTGATCTCGTCTATGGTGTCTTCGGTCAAACGAACCGTCTTGCCGTCTTGCATCAGTCGTGCAAAACCTTCCGAACGCCATATGGCCAGTTGATCCTCTATGCTCCGCTCCCGTTGGACGATAGGGGAGAGTAGATACAGACGTGTGCCTTTGGGCTGTTGCTCCATATAGGACACTACGTCACGAATCGTGTGCTTGTGTACTTCTTCATTGGTCACGGGCGAGTAGGTGCGCCCTACGCGCGCGTAAAGAAGCTTTAAGTAGTCATATATCTCCGTCGTAGTACCTACGGTAGAACGTGGGTTTCGATTGGTGACCTTCTGTTGGATGGCTATAGCGGGTGGTATACCCTCTATCTTTTCTACATCCGGTTTCTGCATTCGCCCGAGAAACTGCCGCGCATAGGATGACAGACTCTCCACATAGCGACGTTGTCCCTCGGCATACAAGGTGTCAAACGCCAACGACGATTTGCCGCTGCCGCTGACACCCGTTATCACAACCAGTTTGCCTTGGGGAATGTCTACCGACACGCTTTTTAAGTTGTGCGTGTTGGCATTCTCTATGTGGATGAACTCACTCAAAGAGCTGCGTATTTTTGTTTCAACTCACGTATACGTTGTTTTGTTTGAGGATTAGTGATGTCGCGTTCCTCTTTGTTGAGTTGTGGCATCTTGATACGCATACCCCAACATATATCATCGGGACTCTTGAGTATGTCTTCGTTGGCTTCGAAGATGAACACCCAGAAATCCGGATGGCCAAAGTAACGACGAGAGATCTGCATCAGCCCGTCTCCCTTGCGAATGGTGAGGGTCTTGGGGATGTAATACTCCTCTTCGACTTGTTTTTTAGGCTTCTTGTCTTCCACAACCTGCTGAGGCTCTTGCTTCTCGATTTGGGGCTCTTCTTTCACCTCTTCGATGACAGGTTGAGGTGCTTCTTCCACCACCGCAACGGTGTCGATCACTACCGTGTCTGCCACTTCTTTTACTACAGCAGGTACGGTATCCGGAACGACTGTCTCAATAGGTGTCTGTTGCTTGGTGCGTAGTGATTCTACCCAGTTGGTGACCTCGTAGCGGAAATAGAAGAATGCTCCGGCCAGAACCAACAGCAACACGATAAGCGTGATCAGAGTGTCACGCAGGAAATGGTATTTGACAGGCGCCGGCGCTGGCTGAGGAGTAGGTTGAGGTACCGGCTGTGGAGCAGGTTGAGGAACCGGGGCTGGTTGTGGAGTCGGAACGGGAACCGGTTGAGGTGTTGGCTCCAAGACAGGCTGCGGTGCCGGTTCTGGTATCGGCTGCGGTGCCGGCTCGGGTGTCTTGGGTTGAGCCGGTTCGTCATTGACCGGTTGGCCCAGGTCTGCCAGCAACCCTACGATCTCATTGGCCTGTTCTCCCAGTTTCTGTAACGGGTTGATGTCATCGGTTTCGACTGCAGCCTCCTGCTCGGCGGGTGCACCGGCTGTGGCTACCAACTCTTTGATGCCGGCTTCCGGCACAAACACCACTTTCTCGTAGCCGGCCAGCACAATATCTTCACCGGTAACAACATTCACACTCTTACGAGGAGCAACCTCTTGTAGTTTGAATGTTCCCAGACCCGCTATTCTGACCACTTTGTCTGCCTTTAGTCCGGCTACAATCTGATTCAACAACTCATCCATAAAGGCGGCTGTCTCTTTCTGGTTGGCTCCGGCGCGTGCGCCGATACTACGACGCAGTTCTATCCATGTCATTTTCTCAGCCATACCCTTCACGCTTTTTTGAATTGATCTTTCATACTGGCCGTCGGGCGGAAACTGATTTGTTTCTTCGACGGAATGACGGAGCGTACTCCGGTTTTCGGGTGTACGATGGTACGCTCGTTACGTTGCTTCACTTCTAAGATACCCAAACCTTGTAGAGGAACCGCTTGATCATTCATCAATGACTCGATGATTACTGCATTGGCAGCATTCAACAGATCTGTGGTCCGCTTTTTGGTCAGGCCCGTAGCGTCAGCAATGTTGGCAATGATTTCTTTCGTTAACATATTGTTGCGTATAAATCAAATTCTTCTGCTTTGGTGATCGTCACGTCATAAAACTCCCCAACTCTCAAATCACCGTTTTCTATCAGCACCTCACAATCCACCTCCGGCGAATCAAACTCCGTACGGCCGATGAATAGGTCACCTTCTTGGCGGTCGATGATCACCCGCATCGTTTGTCCCACCTTGCGTTGCATCAACTCGCCCGATACCTCCTGCTGGATGGCCATTAGCTCGCTCAGCCGTTGTTGTTTGATGTCGTCTGCGATATCGTCCTTATAGTGCCGGTTGGCATATGTGCCCTCTTCGTCCGAATAGGCGAAAGCACCCATTCGATCAAATCGCATACGACGCGTCCAGTCTTTCAACTGCTCAAAATCTTCCTCTGTCTCACCCGGATGTCCTACCATCAGGGTTGTGCGGATGCATATGCCCGGCACACGCTCACGAATGGTGGCAATCAACCGGTCTTGCTCCTCTTGGGTGATGTGTCTGCGCATCAGGGTGAGCATATGGTCGGTACAATGTTGCAAAGCGATATCCAGGTATTTGCACACATTAGGATGCTTGGCCATTACGTCCAGTAGCTCTTCCGGAAAATCGGTCGGGTAGGCATAATGTAACCGTATCCACTTGACACCTTCTATCTGAGCCATCTCGTCTATCAGTTCGGGTAGCATATGACGGTGTTCTATATCCAATCCGTAACTGCTCAGATCCTGCGCAATGACATTCAACTCTTTGACGCCCTGACTGACTAGCCACCTCACCTCGTTCAATATCTCCTCTTTATGCCGACTGGTGTGGCGGCCGGTGATGAGAGGAATGGCGCAGTAGGAACACATCCGGTTACATCCCTCCGATATCTTCAGGTACGCATAGTGGGATGGGGTGGTCAGCTTGCGTTCAAACCATGGCAATGGTCTAGGATTAGTCCGATGCGAGTAGGTCCCGAGTCGGTCAATCATCCCTTCGAAATCAAATTTCCCATAGTACGCATCCACCTCCGGCAACTCAGCTTCCAGTTCTGCCCGATATCGCTCACTCAGACAGCCCATAACGATCAGTTGACCGAGTTGTCCGCGTTTCTTGCGTTCCGCCATCTGAAGGATCATGTTGATACTTTCCTCCTTGGCATCGCCGATAAACCCGCAGGTGTTGATCACACAGATCTCTCCCTTGGGCTGTTCGGCATCGTGTACGCACGTCCAACCGGTAGCCTCTAACTGCCGCATCACGCGCTCTGCATCTACCAGATTCTTCGAGCAGCCAAGCGTTATGAAATCAATCTCACCTTTATGCATCAGTTACCCAAGTCACAATGGAACTTGATTCGTACCAGTCGTACATGGATAGGGTCGTAGTAGTCTTCGCCCAACTCGTCCATCGCTATACGCAGGTTGTCGTTGTCCGCATTCTGGAAATAGTCGTATATCTCCTCTTTCTCATCCGGGTCGATGACCTCGTCGATGAAGTAGTCGATGTTCAGCTTAGTTCCCGAATAGACAATCGCCTCTATCTCGCTAAGCATTTCCTCCATAGACATCCCTTTGGATTCGGCCAACTCGTCCAACTCTACACGGCGGTCGATAGCCTGAATGATACTGATCTTACGCGTCGAGTCTTTGGCCACAGTACGTACGCGCAAGTCCTCGGGACGGATGATCTCGTTCTCTTCTACGTACTCTTTGATCACCCGCAAGAACTCATCTCCATAACGTTTGGCTTTGCCTACGCCGACACCAGGGATGTTTTGCAACTCCTCGATCGTGATCGGGTAGGTGGTTGCCATAGCCTCCAACGAAGGATCTTGGAAGATCACAAATGGCGGAACACCCAAGTGCTTGCTCAGTTTCTTACGAACATCTTTGAGGATGGAGAACAGCACATCATCCGCTGCAGCGCAGCCGCCAACCATGCCTTCCATGACATCGCTGTCATCGTCATTCTTCACCTCTAGCTTCACCTCAAAGGTCTTAGGACGCTTCAGGAACTTCTTGCCGTCCGGTGACAACTTGAGTACACCGTAACTCTCGACCTCTTTGACCAGATAGCCGCTCAAACGTGCCTGACGGATGATAGCCAACAAGGTGTTCTCGTCTTCATCCTCTGCCGAACCGAAGCTCTCCAGCTCGTCGTGGTGGTAACTGATCACCTCCGAGGTCTTGTTGCCGTGGAGGATATCCACTATATGTTCGGTCTTGAATTTCTCCTTCAGTTCGACGATCGTCTCCAGTATCAACTCCAGCAACTCCGTGGCGTCAATCGTGTGATAGGTCTTCTTACAGTTGTCACAATTGCCGCAGTTGGGTTCGTTGTACTCTTCGCCGAAATAGTTGAGCAACAGCTGACGGCGGCAATTGGTGGACTCGGCATAAGCCTGCGTCTCAAACAACAACTGGTTGCCGATCTCTATTTCTGCCACAGGCTTACCCTGTTGGAACTTGCGCAGGCGCTCCAGATCTTTGGGCGAATAGAAACAGATACACTGTCCCTCACCTCCGTCTCGGCCGGCACGACCGGTCTCTTGGTAGTAACCCTCCAGCGATTTGGGAATGTCATAGTGCACCACAAAACGTACGTCCGGTTTGTCTATGCCCATGCCGAAAGCAATAGTGGCTACGATCACCTGGCATTTTTCCATCAGAAAGGCGTCCTGGTTGGCTGAACGCGTAGCAGCATCCATTCCTGCGTGATAGGGAAGGGCAGCGATGTTGTTCACTTGCAGTGTCTTAGCCAGGTCCTCTACCTCCTTGCGTGCCAGACAGTATACAATACCCGACTTGCCGTCCATGCTGCGGATGTACTTGACCAGATCCTTGTCAACATCGGCCGTTTTGGGACGCACTTCGTAGTACAGGTTAGGACGGTTGAACGACGATTTGAATACCGTCGCATTCATCATGTCCAGGTTCTTTTGTATGTCGTGCTGTACTTTGGGCGTCGCTGTTGCCGTGAGCGTGATAATAGGCGCTTTGCCTATACGCATCACCATAGAGCGTATCTGTCGATACTCCGGACGGAAATCGTGTCCCCACTCCGAGATACAATGGGCTTCGTCTACGGCGTAGAAGGAGATCTTCATTCCTCTCAGGAAGTCTACGTTCTCCGGTTTCTGAAGCGACTCGGGGGCCAAGTAGAGCAGTTTGGTCTTGCCGCTCTGCACGTCCTCACGCACCTGATGAATCTCCGGACGCGACAACGAGGAGTTGATAAAATGTGCTACACCGTCCTCTTCGGAGAAGGTACGCATGGCATCGACCTGATTCTTCATCAGCGCTATCAGCGGCGATACGACTATAGCTACTCCGTCCATCAGTAGGGATGGTAACTGGTAACACAGACTCTTGCCTCCGCCAGTAGGCATCAGCACGAACGTGTCTTTCCCGTCCATTAAGTTGGTGATGATAGCTTCTTGGTTACCTTTGAAGCTGTCGAAGCCAAAATAGTGTTGCAAGGCCTCGATCAGTCGGTCGTGTGTTGAGTGTTGCTTTTCAGCCATATTTTGTTTTATAAAGTATGTTTCGCGTATGTATTGAAATCGGACTGCAAAAGTACGAAAAAAAAATGATATATGCAAATTTTTAGAGAAAATCTTTTTTTTTTCTGTGAAAACGCATTTTTTATTTGCGTATGTCAAAAAAATGTTGTACTTTTGTCGGCGATTAGTTAAATATACGTACTATGGATAAACGCAACTTGTCGTTTGGACAACTTTTTAATCTTAGTTTCGGCTTCTTTGGAGTGCAGATTGCTTATGCGCTGCAGAGTGCCAATATCTCCCGCATTTTTGCTACATTGGGCGCCGACCCCCACACCCTGAGTTTCTTCTGGATACTCCCGCCGTTGATGGGTATGATCGTGCAGCCGTTGGTGGGTAAATATTCCGATAAGACCTGGAATCGTTTGGGCCGTCGTAAGCCCTATCTGCTCGTGGGCGCGTTGATTGCTGTGGCGGTAATGCTGCTGTTGCCTAATGCCGGTAACTTTTCGTTTGCCCAGGCTGCTTTCTTGGGATTGAATGCCGCTATGTGGTTCGGTTTGTTCAGCCTGATGTTCCTTGATACAAGTATCAATATCGCTATGCAACCGTTCAAAATGATGGTGGGTGATATGGTTAATGAGGAGCAGAAAGGAACGGCTTATGCCATCCAGTCTGCCTTGTGTAATGCAGGCTCGGTAGTGGGTTACCTGTTCCCGATCTTCTTTACGTGGATCGGTATTATGAATGAGGCGCCGGAGGGCGTTATTCCTGACTCTGTCAAGTGGTCGTTCTATGCCGGCGCAGCCATCCTGATCCTGTGCTCGCTTTATACCTTCGCTACAGTCAAGGAACTCAATCCGGAGGAGTACGCCGAGTTCCACGGTATCGATCTAAGCAAGGCTGATAAACAGGAAGATAACAAGGGCTTTATAGAGCTTCTCAAGGAGGCACCGTCCGCTTTCTGGACCGTAGGTCTGGTGCAGTTCTTCTGCTGGGCTGCGTTCATGTATATGTGGACATATTCGAATGGCGCTATAGCTACCAACTGCTTCGGTTGGGATGGCTTGGATGCTAAGGATGCAGCGTTCCAAAATGCCGGTAACTGGGTAGGCGTGGTGTTCTGCGTACAGGCTGTCGGCTCGCTCTTGTGGGCGATGGTTCTGCCTAAGTTGGAGCACTGGTTTGGCAACAAGGGAGCGTACGCTATTTCGCTGCTTGTTGGAGCTGCAGGTTTTGTTTCGATATGTTTCGTTTCTAACCAATATGTGCTCTGGATCAGCTACGCTTTGGTGGGTGCAGCATGGGCTGCGATGCTCGCGTTGCCGTTCACCATTGTTACAAATGCCATCAAGGGCGGCAATATGGGTTACTACCTCGGTCTGTTCAACTGTACCATCTGTGTGCCGCAGATCATAGCAGCACTATGCGGAGGACTACTCCTTAATTATGTGTGTGCAGGCGCGCAGGTAGGCATGCTCGTATTGGCAGGTGTTCTGCTCGTCTTGGGTGCCGCAAGCGTGTTCTTGATCAAAGAAGGAAAAAAATAATCAATTACTAACAATTTATCAATACTAAAACACAAGCAAATGAAAAACTGTTTTCTTTCATTCCGCGCCGTGCTTTTGGCGTTCCTGTTGATGACAGGGATGGCTGCCTTTGCGCAGATGTCCGTACAAGGTACGGTCATTGATGCGTCCAATGGCGAACCCGTAATCGGCGCTTCTGTGCTGGAGATTGGTACTACTAACGGTACTGTCTCTGATTTTGATGGTAACTTTACGCTCATCGTTAAGAACGGTGCCAAGCTCTCCATCTCCTACTTGGGTTATAAGACCCAGGAGCTGGCTGCTCAGCCTAAGATGAACGTACGCCTCAGTGAGGACGCCGAGTTGCTCGACGAGGTAGTGGTTGTAGGATACGGTGTCGTTAAGAAAAACGATGCAACCGGTTCTGTTACCGCTATCAAGCCTGATGACATGAACAAGGGTCTTAACACTAACGCTACCGACATGCTCTCCGGTAAGATGGCCGGTGTGAATGTGACCAGCGACGGTGGTACTCCTGGTGGTAGCTCGACCATTCGTATCCGTGGTGGATCATCTCTGAATGCGTCGAACAACCCGTTGATCGTCATCGATGGTCTGGCAATGGATAACAACGGTATCAAGGGTGCAGCTAATGCCCTGTCAATGGTCAATCCGTCGGATATCGAGACCTTCACTGTCCTCAAGGATGCTTCGGCAACCGCTATCTACGGTTCTCGTGCTTCCAATGGTGTCATCATCATTACCACCAAGAAAGGTGCAGCGAACCAAAAACTAAAAGTCTCTTACGAGGGTAATGTCTCGATGGGTAACCTCGTTAGCCGTCTGGAGACCATGAGTGGTAACCAACTTCGCCAGTTGGCTCAGCAACTCGATCACAGCGATATCCAGATGGGTAAGATGGGTAACGCTAACACCAATTGGCAAGACCAAGTCTATCGTACCGCTATCGGTACTGACCACAACATCTCTTTGATGGGTGGTACTAAGAATATGCCTTACCGTGCATCGATCGGCTACACCCTCCAACAGGGTACTATCAAGACCTCTGAGATGCAACGTGTAACCGCTTCTATCAACCTCAATCCGTCCTTCCTGGACAAGCACTTGACCTTCAACCTCAATGCCAAAGGGATGTATATTTACAACCGCTATGCAGACGGAGGCGTTGTAGGTTCGTCGCTGGCGATGGATCCGACACAGCCTGTTAAGGGCGGTTCGTCCACCCGTATGTTCACCGGTGAGGATGGTGTTGATCGTAGCGAGTTGGATATTGTCAACACCTGGTTTGACGGCTACTATCAGCGTATTGCTAAAGGTACCTATGGTGATGCTGCATGGCCTTATACCAAGAACGCACAGACCACAGCCAACCCGGCTGCTACGCTGGCTCACAAGAATGACCGCGCACACTCTGGCTCGTTCGTAGGTAACCTCGAGGCTGACTACCAGATCCACGGATTTGAGGACCTCCGCCTCCACGCTAACTTCGGTGCTGACTACTCTTATGGTAAGCAGTCCACAACCGTTAGCCCGTACTCGTACTCCAACTTCTACTATGGTTGGGACGGTTGGTCTGAGGAAGCTAAATACAACCTCCAGTTCAACGCGTACGCGCAATATTATAAGGACTTCAACGAGAAACATCACTTCGATGCTATGGTGGGCTATGAGTGGCAACACTTCCACCGTCAAGGCTCGTACGACGGCTGGGGCGTTTATCCGTCCAATAGTCAGGCTGTAGATGAGAACCTCAACCCGCTGGCAGGTGAGGTCTATACGCCGAGCCGCTCTAAGAACAGCTACGAGACCGAGAACTACCTCGTTTCGTTCTTCGGACGTATCAACTATAGTGCACTCAACCGCTATATGGCAACTGTTACGCTGCGTGCCGACGGTTCCAGCCGCTTCCACAAGAACCACCGCTGGGGCTTGTTCCCATCTGTAGCGCTGGGTTGGAAGATGAAAGAGGAAGCTTGGCTCAAAGATGTATCATGGCTCTCTGAGTTGAAGCTGCGTCTCGGATACGGTATCACAGGTCAACAAGAGATCGGTGGTGACTATCCGTATATGACCCAATACACCCGTTCGATCGACCACGCTTACTATCCTGTAGGATATCCTGAGATGGTGGACGGCGAGATCATCAACGTACGTTATGACCTGGATGGCAACCCTGTTTATTACAGTTATCGTCCGGGTGCTATCAGCGAGGATCTGACATGGGAGAAGACCACTACCTACAACGCAGGTTTTGACTATGGTTTCCTTAATGCACGTATCACCGGTAGTATTGACTACTACTATCGTAAGACTACTGACTTGATCAATACGGTGGATGTACCTGTAGGTGCTAACTTCCGTAACCGTGTAACCAAGAACATCGGTTCGCTGTCTAACCAAGGTGTCGAGTTCACTCTCAATGCTGTGGCTATCGATATGCAACGCGACCCGAGCAAGTTCAAATGGGATCTCGGATTCAACTTCACATGGAATCAAAACCGCATCACCGACCTCAACCTCGGCGAGGACGAGAGCTTCGTTCGTACCGGTGGTATCAGCGCAGGTCTCGGTGACGGCTATATCCAAGTACACAAAGCCGGCTATGCTGCTTCTACCTTCTGGTACTATGAGACCATCACGGGCAAAGATGCACAGGGCCGCACCTATATCTATGCAGTCGATAAGAACAAGGACGGTAAGATCACCCAGGACGACCGCGTTCTCAACAACAAGATCGTGCCTATGGCTCCGTTCACCTTCGGTTTCCAAACCAAGTTCCAGTTCTATAACTTCGACCTGTCGATGTCGTTCCACGCTAACGTAGGTAACTATGTTTACAACGACGTACTCTGCGGTAACGTTTACAGCTCATCGCCTGACAATCTCTACTCGACCCAGAATGGTGGTTACCATGGTGTGCTGATGGATGCATTCAACGCTTACTACAAAGACGGTATCTGCCCGGACAAGATGTACCAGTATGTATGGAACAAGACTACCGGCGCTTACGAGGCTACTCAGACCAAGTTCAACGAGTACTACTACACCGACCTGTTCATCGAGGACGCTTCGTTCCTCCGTTGCGACAACATCACACTCGGTTACTCGTTCGCTCCGAAGAACACCACTCTCCGTGGCCGTGTTTATGCAACCGTTTCCAACCCGTTCGTTATCACCGGTTACTCGGGCCTCGATCCTGAGCACTTCGGCGGTATTGACAGCAATATCTATCCGCGTTGTATGACAACGATGCTTGGTGTTAGCTTACAGTTCTAATCTTGCTAAAAACAAATCATTATGAATACTATTAAAAAATCATTATTGTTACTTGGTCTTGGAGCCTTCCTCTTCACTTCCTGTGTGCAAGATTTGGACGTCACTCCTAAGGACCCGAATAACATCCAATACTTCGATCAAAACGGAGTATTTACCAAAATCTACGCCACGCTGGCTACCACCGGCCAAACAGGCCCTGCCGGCAATGGTGACGTCGAGGGTATAGACGAAGGTGTATCTGCTTTCGTACGTATGATCTTCGAGCTCAACGAGTTCCCGACAGACGAAGGCTGGTGGATCTGGGACGGTGATGCCGGAATGCCGGATTTGCGTGTCATCTCTTGGACCGCAGTCAACCCGCTGGTATCCGGTATCTACTATCGTCTCTATTTTGATGTATCGCTTTGCAACCACTTCCTCGAGCATGCTACGGCAGAGGGCGAAGGCGCAGCACAGATCGCTGAGGTACGCTTCATTCGCGCCCTCAACTACTACTATCTGCTCGACTTCTTCGGATCCGTGCCTTTCGCACTGGAGGTTAGCGAGGCTGCTAAGCCACAGCTCACCCGCCAAGAGCTCTATGACTGGCTCGAGGCTGAGCTTAAAGACCTGGAAGGTACACTGCCTGCAGAAGAGTTTGCTGCTCTCAAGAAGACCCAAGTGGCTAACTTCGATTGGAACGCTATCGATCGTACGCTGCCCGATAGCCGCGTAAGCGACTACCGCGTGGACAAAGTGGCTGCACAGATGTTGCTGGCTCGTCTCTACCTGAATGCTAAGGTGTATACCGGTACAGCACAATGGGATCTGGCTGAGCAATATGCTGACAAGGTCATCGGCTCGCAGTATCAACTCCATATGACCAGTACCGCCGGCAACTACTCTGCTTATCAGGAGCTGTTCATGGGTGACAACCATAAGTACATAGGCGGTAATGGCGAGGGTATCCTCAATATCTACCAAGATGGTATCATGACCCAGTGCTGGGGTGGCGCACGTTTCTACTGCTCCGCTTTCCGCGATGCTAACTACAACTACTTCGGTATATCCGATACATGGTCTTGCTTCCGTACCAGCCCTGAGTTCGTGGCTAAATGGGTAGATCTGGCTACCGCTGCTACGATCTTTAAGGATGAGTTCGCGATGCCTGCTGCGCTCGGTGACGACCGTGCTATCATGCGTTCTGTCAATGCCGGCTCTACCGACACCTGCGGACTGAACGGCCCGGCTAACAACGGTAAGTTCTACGAGTGCTGGTCAGTACCTAAATGGACAGGTCGCTATTCGACCCAACCGATTGGTGGCGATAACATCGCAGGTCATAGCCCAGAGTGGCCGGATACCGATATCCCGTTCATGCGTGTAGCTGAGGCCTATATGACCAAAGCTGAGGCTATGTTCCATAAGGGTGATGCCAATGGTGCTAAAAACCTGATCAACTCTACTATCCGTGCTCGTGCTAACGCAGCTCCGCTGGATAACTTGGACGAGGAGACCCTCTGCGACGAGTGGAGCCGCGAGTTCTACTGCGAGGGACGCCGTCGTACCGACTTGGTTCGTCTGGGCTACTTTGCAGGTCCTGAGGCTGATGCACATGGCTATAGCTGGGAAGGACGTGGTAGCGCTAAATCCGGTGAGGCATTCGTATCGCTTGACAAGAAATACAATATCTTCCCATTGCCTAACTCTGACGTGGTCGTTCAGGGCTTGAAGCAGGCTGAAGGATATTAATTATAATACAAGCTAAACTTGTACTTTATTAATCAACATTATTAACAATTTTTATTTAATCATCAAAATCATGAAAAAATTTGGTTTTATTATGATGACAGCTGCTTTGGCAGTATTGTCTTTCACATCTTGTGAGAAGAAAGTTGACGATCCTATCACCATCGATCCTCCTGTAGAAGTACAGGTACCTAAGGTTGACGCTACAGTTGGCGCTGTTACTTTGGTAGTTAAGTTTGACGTTGCTCCTTGCGAGGGCTATGACATCCTCTTCGTAGGTAAGTACGATGACACTAACTGGGCATTCGGTACTGCTCACGCTATGCAGTCTATTGGTGACGGTTGGTACAAGATCGTTCTCCTTCCGGGTGAGGTTGACGCTGAGACAGGTGTTTGCATCTCCGGTCGTCCTATTCAAGCCCAGAATGGCGAAGGCGAGTGGAGCTATGACTGGTCGCACAACGGCGAGGACCTCGTATTGGTTAAGGGTGGTAGCGACGCTAACATCGCTGACTCCGGATATGGTGAGATCAACCTCAGCTTCACCGAGGGTGATGCTAACGATGGTCTCGTTATCTATCTCGAGTCTAAGAAGTGGAACGTTAAGCCTTGCGCATCTGCTGAGGCATACAACCTGACCCTCAAGGCTCCGGAGTTCTGCGGCCAAGAGTATGAAATCGAGGTTGTAGGTTCGTTCGAAGGCTGGGGCGCTACTCCTGTAGCTATGACTAAGAACGGTAACGTTTACACCGCTACTATCCAAGCTAAGTCGGGTGACCAAATCAAGTTCCGTGGCCACGTAGCTGAGCCTACTGAAGAATTCGGTGCATGGGCTGTACAGATCAACGGCTTCGACGCTGAGAACGACAAGTGGAACGAGATGCCTAACCAAGTTCTTGGTGACGAGACCAACGTTACCTTCGACTGGAGCGATCCTGCAGTTTACAGCTGGGGTATCTGCCTCGAGAACTAATCTCCAAGACGAAGCCTAGAGGCTTCACTAACTAACACAAACGGGCGACTCACTTAAGTGGGTCGCCTCTTTGTTTGGCAAAATACTAAAAAAATTTGCATATATGCCAAAAAAGTTGTAAATTTGCAGCGCAAATTATGCGACAGCGCGAAAATAACTATAAATAGCATCATATAATGGAATTCAAGTATGCGCCGATGTTCCAACTCGGCAAAGACGAGACAGAGTATTATCTGCTGACCAAAGACTATGTGTCGGTTAGCCAGTTCGAAGGACACGAGATCCTCAAAATCCAGCCGGAAGCCCTGACGCTGATGGCTCAGCAAGCTTTCCACGACGTGAGCTTCATGCTCCGCCGCTCGCACAACGAGCAGGTGGCTAAGATACTACGCGACCCGGAGGCAAGTGCTAACGACAAATACGTGGCACTGACCTTCCTGCGCAACGCCGAAGTGGCTTGTAAAGGCCAATTGCCCCTCTGCCAAGATACCGGTACGGCTATCATCCACGGCGAAAAAGGCCAACAAGTATGGACACTTGTAAGTGACAAAGGGACAAAGGACCAAGTACAAAGCGACGAAGAGGCACTGAGCAAGGGTGTGTATAACACTTATACCGAGTGCAACCTGCGTTATAGCCAGAACGCCCCACTCAATATGTACGATGAGGTCAACACCAAGTGTAACCTGCCGGCTCAGATCGATCTGGAGGCTACCGAAGGTGCGGAGTACCGATTCCTGTGCGTGACCAAAGGTGGCGGTTCGGCCAACAAGACCTACCTCTATCAGGAGACCAAGGCACGTATCCAGAATCCGGGCACGTTGATTCCTTTCCTGGTGGAGAAGATGAAGAGCCTTGGTACCGCTGCTTGTCCGCCGTATCATATCGCGATTGTGATCGGTGGTACGAGTGCCGAGAAGAACCTGCTGACGGTTAAGTTGGCTTCGACGCATTATTACGACTCGCTGCCTACTACAGGCGACGAGACCGGACGTGCGTTCCGCGATATCGAGTTGGAGAAGCAACTGCTCAAAGAGGCCTATAAGATCGGTCTCGGTGCACAGTTTGGCGGTAAGTATATGGCCCACGATGTACGCGTGGTACGTCTGCCGCGTCACGGTGCCAGCTGCCCGATCGGTTTGGGCGTGAGCTGCTCGGCGGACCGTAACATCAAGTGTAAGATCAACCGTGACGGTATATGGATCGAGAAGTTGGATAATAATCCTGCCAGCCTCATCCCTGAGGAATTGCGTCAAGCAGGCGAAGGTGATGCCGTACGTATCGACCTCAACCAATCGATGGACGAGGTGTGCAAGATACTGACCAAGTATCCGATCGGTACACGTCTGAGTCTGAACGGCACGATCATCGTAGGTCGTGACATAGCGCATGCTAAGATCAAAGCACGCCTCGATGCAGGCGAGCCGATGCCGGAATACCTCAAAAACCACCCGATCTACTATGCCGGACCGGCTAAGACTCCGGCAGGGATGGCTTGCGGTTCGATGGGCCCGACGACAGCCGGACGTATGGATCCGTATGTGGATGAGTTTCAAGACAACGGCGGCTCACGTATCATGCTGGCCAAGGGTAACCGCTCGATCGATGTGACCAATGCGTGCCAGAAACACGGCGGTTTCTATCTGGGCTCTATCGGTGGTCCGGCAGCTATCTTGGCGCAGAACAATATCAAGTCTATCGAGTGCGTTGAGTACCCCGAACTGGGTATGGAGGCCATCTGGAAGATCGAAGTAGAGAACTTCCCGGCATTCATCCTGGTGGACGACAAAGGTAACGACTTCTTCAAACAACTCAAACCCTGCGAGGGCTGCACGATCCTCTGATGAACGAACCCAAGAAAGACGGCTGGTGGAAGCGGATGTGGTATAAGTACCGTTTGACGCTTGAAAACGAAGACACGATGCAGACCTATTGGCATCTTCGTGTCAGCAAGCTGCATGCTGCGCTGTTGGCGTTGCTCTTCTTCCTCGTGGCACTGGCCCTATGCTCGGTCTTAATACTTTATACGCCGTTGCGTAATGTGCTGCCGGGTGCGGTGACTGACGACGAACGCCAGTACCTGCTCGACGAGACCATGCGCCTCGACTCGCTCCAGCGGGCACTGGACCGCCAGAGTCAGTATGTAGAAGGCATTCGTATCGCCCTCTCCGGCAAGGACCACAAGGACTCCACGCCGCCGCTGGATTCGATGAAGATACTGGAGCACGAAAAACTGATCGAGCAGAAGACTCCGCGCTTACAAGAGTTTGAACAACAACACGAAGCCAAATGAAACAGATAGCTATACTCGGCAGTACAGGTTCTATCGGCACGCAGACACTCGATGTGGTGCGTCGCCATCCGGATCTCTATGAGGTCTATGCTATCTGTGCCCACCGCTCGGTGGATCTGCTGGTGGAGCAGGCACGCGAGTTTAAGCCTGAGGTGGTGTGTATAGCTGACGAAAGTAAATACGACGAGTTGAAGGAGAAACTCTCGGCGGTTGGTTTTGCGGGCAAGATCTGGGCAGGAACGGATGCTATAGCCGATATGGTGACGATGCCGAGCATCGATATCGTGGTGGCTGCGATGGTGGGCTATGCAGGTTTGCGTCCAACTATGGCCGCTATACGTGCCGGTAAGACCATTGCGTTGGCTAATAAGGAGACACTGGTGGTAGCCGGTGAGTTGATGTGCCAGCTGGCGCTGGAGCACCATGCGCCCATACTGCCGGTGGATAGCGAGCATAGTGCTATCTTCCAAAGCTTGGTGGGCGAGGACCGCAACGAGATAGAGAAGATCCTGCTCACCGCCAGCGGAGGACCGTTCCGCACCTATAGCCTCGAGCAGATGAAGACCGTGACGGCGGTCGATGCACTCCGCCATCCTAACTGGGACATGGGTGCCAAGATCACTATCGACTCGGCATCGATGATGAACAAGGGTTTTGAGGTGATCGAAGCCAAGTGGCTCTTCGGCGTTGAGGTAGAGAAGATACAAGTGCTTGTTCATCCGCAGTCGATCGTCCATTCGGCGGTACAGTTCACCGACGGCGCTATCAAAGCCCAACTCGGTGCACCGGACATGCGGTTGCCGATACAGTATGCCATGTCGTTCCCTGAACGTCTGGCAGCGGATTTCCCGAGAGCAGACCTGTTTGCCTTGAAGGACCTGACGTTTGAAGAGCCTGACCTCACCCGCTTCCCGAACCTCGGGTTGGCGTATGAGGCCACACGTCGGGGAGGTAATATGCCCTGTATACTGAATGCTGCCAACGAGGTGGCCAACCTCGCTTTCCGCGAAGGCCGATGCGGCTTTTTGCAGATGAGTGATGTCATTGCTCAAACGATGACCCGAACCACCTTCATCGCCAAACCGACCTACGAAGACTACGTCGCTACTGATGCCGAGGCACGGCAGATAGCAGAGCAAATGATAAAATGACTAAATTGTCAATAAATCGTAAATCGTAAATCGTAAAATCGTCAATATCACAATGATACAAGCAATACAACTGATACTAGCCCTTAGTTTTCTCGTGTTGATTCACGAGTTGGGACATTTCACGTTTGCCAAGATTTTCCATGTGCGTGTGGAGAAGTTCTATTTGTTCTTCAACCCATGGATCAGCCTGGTACGATTTAAGAAGTTCAACGGCCAATGGCACGTTAAGTTCTTGTCTAAGAACGAGGACGACGAGTGGGCCAAATACCCTGATAACACCGAGTGGGGTATAGGCTGGTTGCCTTTTGGCGGATACTGTGCTATAGGCGGTATGGTCGATGAGACCCATACGGCCGATGAGCTTGGCGCTGAGCCCCAACCATGGGAGTTCCGCTCCAAACCGGCGTGGCAACGCTTCTTCATCATCCTGGGCGGTATATTGGTTAATTTCATTGGCGCGCTGGTCATCTTCTCGATGGTGCTGTGGCAATGGGGAACGGACAAGCTGCCGCTTAAGAACGTGTCCGACGGACTCTATTTCTCGGAGGTGCTGTTGGAGGAAGGTTTTGAGCAGCACGACCATCTGCTCACTATTGATGGACAGCAACCCGAGGAGCTGAACGATTTCGTCCAGTCTGTCATCCTGGAGGGCAAACGCCACGTCACGGTGCTGCGTGGCCAAGACACTGTGTCGCTGACTATGTCCGAAGACCTGGGCACACGCTGTCTGGCTGTGCTCAATCAGACCGATCACCAAGAGCGTGAGAAAGCACGTCAGGACAAGCAGTATGTTCGCTCGCGTTATGTGCTGATTCAGGAGTATGTACCGTTTGTGATTGACTCTGTGATGCCGGACAATGTGGCTGATCTGGCGGGACTGCAACGGGGCGACAGCATCGTGTCGATCGATTCGGTTAAGGCTGACTGCCAGGCACTGGTTCAGTTGGAACTCAAAAAACATCCGCTCGACAGTATCACCGTAGGCTTTTATCGCCACGGCAGGTATATGACCGCCCGTGCGTTTGTGGGTGACCAGTGCAAGTTGGGTGTTATCATGAAGGATAAGACGCAGTTCTACAAAGTAGAGCACACCGACTATACGTTCTGGGAGTCTATCCCTGCCGGCATACGGCACGGCTGGGAGACCCTGGTTGACTATATAGGTCAGATGCGTCTGGTGTTCACCAAAGAGGGTGCACGCTCGGTGGGCGGCTTTGGCGCTATAGGATCGATGTTCCCGCCTGTATGGAACTGGTACGCGTTCTGGTATATGACCGCTTTCTTGTCGCTGGTGCTGGCGTTTATGAACTTCCTGCCGATACCGGCATTGGACGGCGGATACATCCTCTTCCTGTTGGTGGAGATGATCACTCGTCGCAAACCGAGCGATAAGTTCCTGGAGGTGGCTAACCAAGTAGGCTTCTGGATCCTGATCGCCCTGCTCGTGTTGGCTAATGGTAATGATATATTAAGATTCTTCTTCTGATGGATGTGTTTGTTCATGAATCGTCCTACGTGGACGAAGGTTGTACGATAGGTAAGGGGACTAAGATTTGGCATTTTAGCCATATCATGTCCGGATGTACGATTGGTGAGGACTGCAACATTGGCCAGAACGTGGTCATCTCGCCCGATGTGGTGCTGGGCCGTAACTGCAAGATCCAGAACAACGTCTCGGTCTATACCGGTGTACGTTGTGAGGACGATGTGTTCCTTGGGCCGTCGATGGTCTTCACTAATGTCATCAACCCCCGTGCAGCGGTCAGCCGTAAGGATGAGTACCGCGAGACTATTATCCGTCGCGGCGCATCGGTAGGCGCTAATGCTACCATCGTCTGCGGCCATACACTGGGCGAGTACTGCCTGATAGGTGCCGGTTCGGTGGTCACTAAGGACGTACCGGCCTATGCTCTGATGGTAGGCAACCCCGCACGCCAGATCGGCTGGGTCAATGCCCACGGAGATAAGTGTGCTTCCCTCGAAGAAGCCATGAAATCATAAGTTTAATTGACAATTGGACAATTGACAATTGGACAATTGATTGAATAATTGAAAAATTGGACAATTAACCCAATCGTAAATAAATCGTCAAATCGTAAATCGTCAAATCGTAAATTGATATGATCCAGCGTATTCAAACCCTTTATCTGTTGGCCGTAGTGGCCCTTGGCATTGCCCTTGTGTGGTTGCCGGTGTTGCAACTGGTTACCCCTGATGGCCAACTATACGAACTCACCGCGTTGGGCGGTGCTCCCCTGCAAGGACTGTGGGGACTGACTATCACGACTGTGCTGATACCTGTGATGGCCTTGGTGGATATATTCCTTTATCGCCGTCGTATCCTGCAGGCGCGACTTAATATCTTCACCGTGATGCTCTGCTTGGGCTATTACGGTGTGCTGGCTATCTATGTATGGTTGGCTAAGATGAGCCTTGCGGCCGACTGGTATCTGACCGTGTGGACATCGTTCCCGCTCGTTAGTCTGATACTGACCCTGATGGCTACGCGACGCATCCTCAAAGACGAGGCCCTTGTGCGCGCTGCCGACCGCATCCGATAAATCGTCAATTTAATTGACAATTGGACAAGTGACGATTGGACAATTGATTGAATTATTGAACAATTGAACAATTATAAAAATCGTAAATAAATCGTAAATTGTAAATCGTAAAATCGTCAATCTCAAGATGTTATTCCTTCAAGATCTCGTCATCCCTGAACAGGCAGCTGAGAAGGCACAGAAACTGTCGCCTGATTCGCTTCATCAGACCATGCAGACTGTTATTGAGCAAGTGCAGACCAATCCCGAAGGCTTCTGGCATAATGCTTTGCAAGACCTTGCCCAGTTTGGACTAAAGGTTGTAGCCGCACTGATCATCTATATGATCGGTATATGGTTGATTCGCTATATCAAGCATATACTCAACCGTATCTTTGAGCGTCGTAAGACCGAGCATACGTTGGCGTCGTTTGTTACGTCGCTGGTGAGCATCGTGTTGACGGTTCTGCTGATCTTGGCCACGATTGGTACGCTGGGTGTGGATACGACTTCGTTTGCGGCTCTGTTGGCTGCCGGAGGTATGGCTATCGGTATGGCGTTGTCGGGTACGGTTCAGAACTTCGCCGGAGGAATCATGCTGTTGATCTTCCGCCCATTCAAGTCGGGCGACTATATCAAGGCACAGGACCAGGAGGGATATGTGATGCAGGTGACGATAGTGTCGACCAAGATCTTGACGCTGAACAACAAGGTGGTGATCCTGCCTAACGGTAATATCTTCACCGGCAATATAGAGAACCTCTCCGCACAGGGCATACTGCGCAAACAGTGGAACATCAGCGTCGATTATGGAGTAGACGCCAAGGCCTGCAAAGAAGCGATGATGGAGATCATGCGTTCCGACCCGCGTATCCTGAACGAGGAGACCTATGCGCATGTTCGTAAGAACGCTAATGCGATGCTCGATCCGCTGAAAGTGAGGAAGATCAATCACGACCCGAGCGTGATCATGGTATCGCTCAATTCCAGCGATATCACGTTCCAGGCACGTGGCTGGGTGTATGCTAAAGATTATTTGGCTGTGGAAGCCGACATCTTGGAGCGCTTCTATACCGAGTTACCGCCGCAGGGATTCACTTTTGCTTATCCGCACGTGGATGTGAAGATAACGCATTAACCAGCATTCCGCACGCGGCAAGTATATCTTCGCCGCGGCTGCGGCGTATGGTGGTGGTGATGCCGTGCTCGGTCAGATAGTCGCGCAGCCACACCATCTGCTGCTCGTCCGAGGCGGGGAAATCACGGTCCACACCTTCGTGAAAACGGATCAGGTTGATGCGGCAGTTCAGTCCCTTGAGCAGCCTGACCAGTTCTTTGGCGTGGCGTGGGGTATCGTTCTGCCCGCCCCAGCAGATGTACTCAAAACTGAGTCGCCGTTGGTGGGTCCAGTCGTACTGACGCAGCAGGTCGAGCACGTCGACTATCGGGTTGCTATGCTCGATGGGCATGATCTGCCGGCGCTCCGTAGAGTAGGGGTTGTGCAGCGAGATGGCCATATGGCACTCGCTCTCGTCCAAGAACCGTTTCAGGCCCTTGTCGTAACCCACACTCGATACGGTGATCCGGTGAGGCGACCAGCCGCATCCCCATGGTGCGGTCATCACCTCCAGCGAACGCATCACCTCGTCGATGTTGTCCATCGGCTCCCCTTCGCCCATATAGACGATGTTGGTAAGCCGTTCGCTCTCGGGGATTGAGAATATCTGGTTCAGTATCTCGGAGGCGGGCAGATGGCCGTTGAAACCCAGGGTACCAGTCATACAGAATCGGCAGCCCATCTTACATCCTGCCTGGGTCGATACGCACAGCGTCGCCCTGTCCTCATCGGGTATATAGACACTCTCAATGAAATTGAGAGATTTATGATTTATGATTTCTGATTTTTGATTTTCAACCGCAAAGAGATATTTCCGTGTGCCGTCTTCGCTGATTGCTTCGCGTACGGGGGTATGGCGTCCGGTGGTGTAGCGGGCTTTGAGTGCTTCGCGTCCTTTGAGCGAGATATTGGTCATCTCGTCTATGGTCTGCACGCGCTTGACGTACAGCCACTCCGCCAGCTGTTTGCCGGCGAACTTAGGCAGCCCTGCTTCCAGGGCTATAGCTTGTAGTTCTGCTAATGTCTTGCCCAGTAGGCTTACCATGCGAAGAGCGGGTATTGGTTCATCTCTTTGTTGACTTCGGCACGTACTTTGGCGATCACTGCCTCCGACTCCGGAGCCATCAGCACCTCATCGATCAGATCTACTATCCACGGCATCTTATCTTCCTTGAGGCCGCGGGTGGTGATAGCCGGTGTACCGAACCGCAGACCCGAGGTCTGGAAGGCCGAACGGCTGTCGAAGGGCACCATGTTCTTGTTGGTGGTGATGTCGGCGCTGACCAGTGCTTTCTCGGCCACCTTACCTGTCAGCTCCGGGTACTTGGTGCGCAGGTCGATGAGCATCGAGTGGTTGTCCGTACCGCCGGAGATGACTTTGTAGCCCTTGTCCATGAAGGCTTGTGCCATCACGGCAGCGTTCTTTTTGACTTGCTGTTGATAGCGCTTGAAGTCCTCCGTCAGGGCTTCGCCGAAAGCGACAGCTTTGGCGGCTATGACGTGCTCCAGCGGACCGCCTTGGGTGCCGGGGAAGACAGCGGAGTCGAGTAGGGCAGACATCTTCTTGATCTCGCCCTTGGGCGTGGTTTTGCCCCATGGGTTGTCGAAGTCCTTGCCCATCAGTATGATACCGCCACGCGGACCACGTAGGGTCTTGTGGGTGGTAGAGGTGACTATGTGTGCGTACTTGACCGGGTTGTCCAGCAGCCCTGCGGCTATCAGTCCGGCAGGGTGGGCCATATCCACCATGAAGATAGCGCCTATCTCGTCGGCCACCTTGCGGATGCGGGCGTAGTCCCACTCGCGGCTGTAGGCCGATGCGCCGGCGATGATGAGCTTGGGACGCTCAGCACGGGCGGTGGCTTCGAGGTTGTCGTAGTCTACGCGCCCTGTTGCCTCGTCGAGGTTATAGGCTATAGCGTTGAACATCAGTCCTGAGAAATTGACTGCCGAACCGTGGCTGAGGTGGCCGCCGTGGCTGAGGTTGAGCCCCATGAACGTGTCGCCGGCCTTGAGGCAAGCCATAAAGACGGCCATGTTGGCTTGTGCGCCCGAGTGGGGTTGCACGTTGACGTACTCGGCGTTGTAGAGTTTTTTGAGTCGGTCGCGAGCGATATCCTCGGCTATGTCCACCACTTCGCATCCGCCGTAGTAGCGGTGACCGGGGTAACCCTCGGCGTACTTGTTGGTCAGCACGCTACCCATGGCTTCCAGCACTTGGTCGCTTACAAAATTCTCACTGGCTATCAACTCGATGCCTTTCATCTGACGCTCCCGCTCACGGCGGATGATGTCAAAAATCTCATTGTCCCGATTCATGGTAATATATGTTTTTCTAAAATTTGGTGCAAAGGTACAACAAAATATTTGAATGTACAAATAATTTGAGCAAATAGATCAAAAAAGCCCGCTTTTTTACGTATTCTCCCCCTCTGAGAGGGGGTCGGGGGGTGTCTCTGGCATAATATTTGTTCATTTTGTTACATGCGACGCGTCTCGTTCTACATATTGGTGTCCCTGTTTCTCTTCGGTGCTGTTCGTGCCGAGGCGGCAGTCGTTGTGTCTGCCCTCAGCGAGACGGAGCGTCTGTCGGCGCGGTACACGATCGGGGCGATCCGTATGGATGGCGAGCAGCTGCGTCTGGTCTCACCGGATGGGGTGGAGTTGGCGGCGATGCCGATGGCGCGTGTGCGGCGTATAGTCTTCTGCCGCGATGTGCCTACCGATGTTGAGCAGGTGGAGTCCTCTGCGGTGCGCGTCTATCCCAGTCCGGCGGTGGACCGTCTGCTGATCGATGGGCAGGATGCCGATACGCCTTATCGTATCTATGACACGGCGGGTCATTGTATGCTCTCCGGTGTCGGTACGGTGGTCTCGGTGGGTGGTTTAGCCCCGGGTACGTATATCCTGCTGACCGGTTTTCATATGCAAAAATTCATCAAACAATAGACAACTATGCAAAAGTTTTTCTACACCCTTATGCTCCTTATGGCAGCTACTACGATGTCCGCCCAGATGTATATCTGGCGCAACGGTACGATCATCTTCTCCCACGACGCTTCGGATGTGGACAGTATATCTTTTGCGGGTGCGCCCGCTCAGGTGCAGACGGTTGCAGCCGATGCCCGGGCTGTCTCGTTGGCGGGGGAGGCGTATACGGCCTATCTGACCACCACCGGTGCGGAGCATACGGATCAGTACTACCTCTTTTTTGTCGATGACCAGAACGGCTACTATGCCCGCAACAGTGGTGTAGTGGCTATGCCGACGACCACCAATGTGCTGTCGGATCACCGGCTGTATGAGTTCATCTATACGGTCTCGGGCAACGCCATCACGCTCAATTTCGCTTCGCGCAACAAGACCACCCACGGCTATCTGATCGGCCAGAAGGCACTGGTTTTCACCGACTGGGCCACCTACTACGGCGAGCCCCAGCCCGTCTCCTTCATCTCCCTGACGGTGAGGTAAAAGAGGGCTTTTTGCGTAAAAATGCCAAAAATATTTGCATTTTTTGCTAAATTCCTTGTGTGTTTCAAATATTTGTTGTATCTTTGCACGCAGTTTTGATGATTTTATGCGGAGATTAGTAGTTTTATTCACCGCAAATATGCGGAGATAAGTGGTCTTTTTCACCGCAAAACACAAATAGGAGACACGGAAGATGGCTAAATTCTATCTATGGCAGAACGATCGATTCCCGCAGTTTGAGTGGGATGCGGATGCGTTACTTCCCCCACTTGGTGAGGTGCATACTCTGCAAGGACAATTGCTTGGGCGCATGGCTGCTTTGGGCTTTGAAGGTTTGGCAGCACAAGTAGAAGCGCTCACGAGCGAGATCTTGGGTTCGTCACAGATTGAGGGTGTGGTGCTCAATGCGGATAGTGTACGTAGCAGTGTGGCGCGGCATCTTGGATTAGAGACCGCAGGTGTCGAGCGTACCGATCATTATACAGAGGGTGTGGTCAATGCCTTGATGCAAGCGACCCAAGCGTTTGCCGAACCGCTAACTGCCGAAAGGATGTTTGCTTGGCATGCCGCATTCTTTCCGTTGGGGTATAGTGATGGCTACAAGATCACTGTCGCCAATTGGCGCGTAGGTGATGAACCGATGCAGGTTGTCAGTGGACCGATGGGTAAGCAGAAAGTGCATTTTGAGGCACCGTCCAGCGATGCTGTTCCGGCAATGATGGAGCAGTTTATTCAATGGGTCAACACCGATGCTCCAACCGATCCGATCATTCGTGCCGCCATCGTGCACTTATGGCTTGTGACGATTCATCCGTTTGATGACGGCAACGGACGCATGGCGCGTATCATTACGGAGATGATGTTGGCACGGGCAGATAAAACGGCCAAACGTTTCTATAGCCTATCTGCTCAGATAATGCGGCAAAAGAAAGACTACTATGAGGCACTGGAACAGGCTCAAAAAGGTCCGATGGACATCACACCTTGGCTGATGTGGTTCATTAGTGCATTACGTGAAGCGTTAGTATACGGTTTGCAAACTACCGACCGCGTGATACGGAAAACGGAATTCTGGGCGCGGTATAAGGATACGGTGATGAATGAGCGTCAGCGCAAGATCCTCAATCGCCTGTGGGATGGTTTTGATGGTAAACTGACTACACAAAAATACGCCAAGATCAACCATTGTTCGCAAGATACGGCTTTGCGTGATATCCAGTCGCTCATCGAGAAACAAATCCTCCGTAAGACAAACGAAGGTGGCCGCTCAACCAATTACGAGTTGACGGAGTAACTCCTCTCCCTGCTGTCCCCGAAAATTAGAAATTTGCGGGGACCCCATTGGTGGATTAGGGGTTACCGGTTACGGGTTACGGGTTACCGGTTAATTTTTCTTGTGCCCTTGGTATTCCTCTACAGTCTTGGTAGTGATGGTGGCAGAGGTTTTGGCAGAGTCCTGCATTTGGGTGTAGGTGCTGGTAGTCGTGATCGTGCGCCACGCTTTGCAGGAAGTGACACCCAAGGCGATCGCGCAGCACGTCATAACAGCGATGACAATAGTCTCTATGATCTTGAAAAGTCTTTCGTTATTCATAATG
>CACZCR010000009.1 GCA_902779705.1 uncultured Bacteroidales bacterium
TTTTTTTCATTTTTCTTTGCCATAATTCTTAATGTTTTTTTGTCCTAGTTCTACCTAGGACCCGGTTAATAAATTATGACAAGCGCTTGTCGTTATTTTTTTGTGGAGACCGATGCCTATAAAAGCAGAGCACCGGACCTCCGTTTTGGAAATCCGGTGCAAAAGTACTGCTTATTTTTGTGAAAAAGCCTGCAAAATGCCGTGTTTATTTGGAAAATTATGTTATCGCGCGCGAGACGGTGGAAACATTTATTTCCAGCATGTCTGCGGTCGATTTTTGTGGTGCCCGCCATTGTTTACGACCGATATAGAGGAAGACTTCCTCGATGGCGATTTGTGTGAATTGTTTGACAGGGAAGATCCCATAGCGAACGTTGCCTGGTTCGTCACCCAACATCTGCTCAAGCATCGTGCGCACCCATAGACGGAATGCGTCTTCTACGTTGATGATTTGTCTCATAACCTTTGAGATTTGTGCTTGGCTTTGTGAACGGCCGTTCTTGTGCGCACAAGTCAAAACCTCGCGGGTTAGTACTATGTTTTATTATTTCGAGTGCAAAGGTACGGAAAAATTTTCCAAAAAATGAGGAAAATTTCCCTAAAATTAAAAATGCACCCGACTTCTTTCGAAATCGAGTGCAAAATTACTGTTTTTTTTTGAAATAGAACGAGTAGTTCCGACAAAGTTATGACACACTTGCGTCCTTTATGCGGTCATGATGTCGTCTATGTCAAAATTTTTCTCGTTCATTTGCTTATCTTATCAATCTGGGTAAATAATTCTTATTCTTTTTCGGTCTTACGCCCGAAGCACGTGACAAATTCGATTCTCCTTTATCTTGTGCGTGAGACGTCAGGCTCGCGTTTCTTTGTTGTGTGCGTCGCGCGTCAGAGCGACGATGATAGATAGATCCGCCGCGTAGGCATTCATATCGAGGCATTGAGAGCGAGATATGCGCGTGGCCGAGGTTTCCGGACTATAGTCCGAATAAGGCGCCATCACAAGTAAGAATCCATCTGAGCAACCTTTAAAATCCCTGCCGGACGGATAGATAAACTTGCCATCCAGTCCGCGATTTACAATGCGTATCATCCGCAGTTTCTCTTTATAGCACGCCTCATACACCGCCTTTTCTGCCGGCGAGATAAACGGCGAGACTAAAATAGCTCCGCTTCGCGCCAATCTAAGATAATGCGATACCTCGTTTTGTATTTCCTCGTCACTCAAATTACGATGGCAACGAACTTGTACACGCTCCGGATAGGTGATATTGAAAGTATTGCCTACGGCGGTGTAGGAATGCCCTTGCTTGCCGGCTTTGAAGTCGTATATCTTGCGGAGTCTATCAGGGTAATGCACTTTGAGCCAAAGACGGCGAGGATTATCATGAAGATAATCATACCACGCTTGAAGCTGTCCTTCGTGGAAGAGGATCTTATCATTAAAATTCGGCTCAAAGAGAGACTCCCTTTCTTTGTCCCGTGCGTCGGGCGTCAGACCAGCGTTTCTCCAAAACTCTCGGGAACAATCGCCTTTCCATGCTGCAACCATCCGCGCCAGATTCCATCCGTCAGGAAGTGGGTCTCGCACATAAAGGATACCATGGAAATGATCCGGCATAATTTGATATTGCAATACCTGTACACGACTGCCGGTCTTTGTGGTAACGATGTCTGCCATGTTGCGAAAAGCAGATGCCACATATTCGCCTAAAGGAGATGACTCTATATATGCCTCGTCTGGAGTGTTGCCGACTAAAGTACCAAGAAGGCGATTGCGATTGGCTATATTAACTGTAATAAGATAGATGCAGACACCAGCATAATTGTGTCCGGTTTTGCGACGGAGGCGATTATGCTTGATTGGAGCGTAGCAATTCTTTTTCGGTCTTACGCCCGAAGCACGTGACAAATTCGATTCTCCTTTATCTTGTGCGTGAGACTTCAGGCTCGCGTTATCTTTAGCGTCCATCTTAATTATAATAATGGTGTCATGTACAACGGCAGATAAGTGATACCATTCTCTTCTTTTACATCGCCGGAGTGTAGCACAACAGGAGTTGCCACTTGTTCAGCGTATTTCTTTCGGAATTTCTCTAATGAAGAAATTGTGTACTTGGTTGTGGATTTGACTTCTATGGGGCAGATATTATGACGATTGGTCAGATTAGGCTTCTGTGTTAAAAAGTCCACTTCCATGCGTTCCGAAGCATCTGTTTGAGAATATGAGGAATAAAAATATAGTTTGTGTCCGCTTGCGCGTAGCATTTGTGCAACGATATTTTCAACAAACATCCCCTTGTTGATTTCCAATTTATCCAATAGCAGTTTCTGATACAATTTCTCGGAAGCGATGGTATTTTCGTCAAAGGCATGTGAAATAAGCAAACCTGTATCCGCCATATAGCATTTAAGAGCAGAACTGTCCAGACGCATTCTCAGTCCGACGGTAGGCTCGGTGGCAGCATAGCAGATGTTGACAATCTGTGCGTCTGCTAACCAGAAGAACGAACTCTCATAGTCGCGATATCGGGCTGTGCCGGAAATGTCTGCTAAGTGGAATTTCTTCTCATGTCGTTGCAGTTCTGAGGGAATCTGATCAAAGATGCCTTTCACTTTGCTCTCGTACCCTACTGCATATTTTTCTATGTCTGCTCTATACAGAGCCAGAATATCGCGCTTGACCAAGTCTGTTTCAATAAAGTTCTTCGTGTCGCGGAAAGTGAGTACAGCCTGTGGCATTCCGCCAACTATCATATACTGCCGGAACAAATCCATCACTTTTCGATGAATAGGTCCCAGCGGAGTCTTCTTGGTGTAGCAATCACGGATAAACGGCATAAGCATCTCATTCCCCATTGCCCATAAGAACTCCTCAAAGTCCATCGGGTACATAGCGATACGGTGTTCCTCTGAAGGAATGACAATATCTTTTACATTGCGGTTGATGCTGACTAACGAACCTGTCTCAATATAATCATATCGTCCGTCTGCAACAAGATATTTGATAGCCGCACGTGCACGCGGGTAAAGTTGCACCTCGTCGAAAATGATAAGCGAATCACGTTCATGCAATTGCACATCATAGTACAACGACAAATGCATGAAGAACATATCCAAATTAGTGAGGTATTCGTCAAATATTTTCAGCAGCTGTTTATCTGCGTCATTAAAGTCAACGAGGATATAAGTCTTGTATTCATTGCGTCCGAAAGCCTCCGCTATGTAACTTTTACCAATACGTCTGGCTCCATCAATCATTACTGCGACCTTACCGTTCCTTTGCTTTTTCCAGTCAAGCAATTCGTCATAAATCTTACGCCTCATCATATTGTTTCACGAATTTATAGGATTTATAAAGCTTGTTCTTCACGATTTTTAGCTATTTAAAATGCTAATTTCGCACGTTTTTATTCGTTTCCGGCTGCAAAGGTACAACAAATTATTGAAATGTGCAAGACTTTTGGCAGAAAAAATGCAATTATGCTCGCATAAATTGATTTTTATGGCTAAAGGATTGGCTGCGAACGTACCTTCGGAGGATTCCTTGTTCAGAATGAATAAGGGCGTGCCGACGGTACAACAAATATTTGTCTGCTTTTTTTTGACATATGCAAATCGGGTTGATTGGTATGTCTGCTCAGCCCTGATTTTTCGTTTGGTGTTAGGTTAGCTGCTAACGTACTGATAATGAGCGAGTAATAAAAATTGCTTCAAAAACGCCCAAAAATGCTTAAAAAATTGATTTTTTTTGCGCCTGATTTACAGCGAGTTAGAGGCCCATTTTTCAAAACTGCCGATTTTGGTTAAAAAATGAAGATTTTAGAAAATTTTTGGAATTTGCATTTTTTTTGATTGACTCCCGTGTTTTTGGAGTATAATGTATTATCTTTGCACCCGATTTCAAAAAGACGCGCTTATGTTAACGTACAATCTTCTCAAAATCGCCCCGGACGGAGGCCAGTTCGCAACCACTACAATCGGTATGTTGCTCGGTTTAATGGAAGCAGGTTTAGCTCTTTGGTTCATCATCGCAATGATATGTAATGGCTAAAATCCGCTCCAATTTTCCGACAATATGCAATTTAATTTGCATATGTCAGAAATTTTTAGTAACTTTGTGCCCGATTTTTGAAATGTGCATTTTTTGTACTTTACAAGAAAACAAATACTTATGGCTAAGTAATAATCGTGCCTATGGCTAAGAAGAATGAAATAGCAAAAGCAGAATCGGCATCATTACAGCCGTTGGAGAACATCGAGAACCTCATTCACGTCATCCGTGGAAAACAAGTTATGCTTGATCGTGACATAGCGCGGTTGTATGGAGTAGAAACAAAACGTCTCAATCAGCAAGTGCAACGTAACCTCGAACGTTTCCCTGGGGACTTTATGTTCCAGTTGAATAAAGAGGAGTTCGAAAATTGGAAGTCACAATTTGCAACTTCCAATTCGGACGAATCTTTGAGGTCACAATTTGCAACCTCAACCGAAGAAGAAAATTGGAAGTCACAATTTGCAACTTCCAATTCCATTAAGATGGGTGCTCGTAAGCTCCCATACGCCTTCACCGAAAACGGCGTAGCCATGTTGAGCGGTGTCCTCCGTTCCCCGCAAGCCATTAACATCAATATCCAAATAATGCGCGCGTTCAATGCAATGCGTCATTTCATTGCTTCTAATACGCAGGTATTCCAACGCTTGGAGGTAATGGAGCGCAATCAGTTGGCTATGAACGCTTCTCAAGCGGAGTTGTCTTCACATCTCGCAGAGAACGACAAGAAACTGGAAGAAGTCTTTCGTCGTTTAGACGAAGGAGAAACTACTCCGAAAGAAGCTATTTTCTTTGAAGGGAAGTTCTTCGAGGCTCGTCTGTTGCTGGAGCAGATAATCAAAACCGCGACCAAGCGTGTTGTTATTATTGATGGCTATATTGATGCAGAGACATTTGATATGCTTGATGTGCGTGCCAAAGGTGTAACGGCGGATATTTATTCAGATGGAGAACATAAGTCGCTGCGTGATATGCACAATGCCGGTAAGGGTAAACAGCCGGTGAATACGCATAAGTGGTCAAAGTCCTCGCATGACCGTTGGGTGATTATCGATGATACCCTCTACCACTGCGGCCATTCCGTCAAGGACTTAGGCAAGAAACTCTCCGCCATCATGAAGATGGATTGGAACCCGGAGGTGGTATTGAAGGAAGTAAGGTAAATACCGTCCCATCCATGACGTAAAACCGGATCGTTGAGGCTGGCAACGTAAAAAAGCAGTTACATACTGAAAGGCGTTTATTGACGCTTGTTTTGACGATTTAGAAACTTCGCAACTTTCAAAAATCTTTGTTCAAAGCATGCAACAATAGATGTCTGCGTTGGGTATATAACCCTCCTATTGCTATGGGAGAACTATATACTTTTTTAGCGTAGGCTCTGTGTTGCTTGTATCTGACAAAGATGGGCAATCCTAAGGCCTCTAAATCGCAGGACAAGTAACAATTACAGGTCCTGCGCTTTTTGTGTATGTATGTGAGCGATTTAAACTAATACCAAGATATGGAAGGAGAAGTAGGTAAAACCCGCTTGGCTGAATACAATGCCATCAAGAAGAAGGTTGACGCTAAAGCTGAGCGATTAACCAGAAAAGAACTAAACATGCCAAAAGGCGAATGGTGGTTTGGCTCGTGCCACACGTTCTGGAAACACAAGAAGAAAATCTTGCGCAAGGAATACCACATGATCTGGCGCAGCCCCCAAGACCTCAACCCCTATACTTGTTTTGATTAATTTAAGTTTACAGAAGAAGAGATTTCAAAAAAGGAACAGGCAGAAGAGGCAAGATAAAATATAATTGAACGAGAAAAAGTAGTACTATGTTTTTTCAGAATAGTGTCATAAAGAAGTACCTCGCGGCGCTTGATAATGAGCGTGTAGCAAAGGCGTGGGAAGATTATAAAGCGTATTTCCTGAACAAGGAGATACAGGAGAATATACGCTCAAGCAAAGAGGAACAATTCCAAGAGGGCTTCCTCCGCGAACTTTTCGTGAAGGTGTTTGGCTACACCCTCAACCCCTCGCCAAACTTCAACCTCATCACTGAGCAGAAGAACGAGACCGACGCCAAGAAAGCAGATGGCGCAATATTGAGGGATGAGAAAGTGATTGGTGTTATTGAGTTGAAAGACCACAAGACGACCGACCTCAGCCACGTCGAGCGTCAAGCGTTCGGCTACAAGAGCCAGCACAAGGATACGAAGTATGTGGTCATTTCCAACTTCGAGAAACTACGTTTCTATATTGACAACGCGGTCGAGCATATCGAATGGAACCTGTTCACGCTCAACGAGGACGACTTCCGTTTGCTCTATTTCTGCCTCGCATGGACAAATATAAGCAACGATTTGCCGCTTAAAGCCAAACAGGAAAGCGTCAGCAACGAGGATCAGATCACCCAACAACTCTACAAAGACTACTCCGCATTTAAAAGGGAGATATTTGCGGACATACTCGCCAACAACACTACAGAAGAGACACCAAAAGAGCAGATCCTGCTTCTCTTCCGGAAGACCCAAAAACTGCTTGACCGACTGCTGTTCATCTTCTTTGCGGAAGACTGCGGTTTGTTGCCGCCTAACTCAATGGTTGAGATTCTCAAACAATGGGAGCAACTCAAAGAGATGGACGAGTACAAGCCGCTTTACAGCCGCATTAAGAAGTATTTCGGATACATGGACACCGGCTGGCAGGGTAAGAAATACGAGATCTTCGCTTATAACGGTGGCCTGTTCAAACCTGATGAGGTGCTTGATTCTATCCAAATTAGCGACGATATCCTGGCACGGTTTACACGCAAACTCGCTGACTACGATTATTCAACGGAAGTCGATGTCAACATCCTCGGACATATCTTCGAGAACTCGCTTAACGAGATTGAAGAAGTCACAGCCCAGATCAACGCCGGTGAGGCTCCAACAGTCAGCAAGCGTAAACGCGACGGTGTGTTCTACACCCCACAGTATATCACCAAATATATTGTCGAGAACACCGTTGGTAGGCTATGTGCAGAGAAGAAAGCCGAAATGGGTATCGACGAACAAGAGTATTTCGCGGACAAGAACCGCCAGACGGCAACGAAGAAAAGGCTTCTGGACCAGCTGACCGCTTACCGCGAATGGTTGCTTGGTATAACTATCTGCGACCCAGCTTGCGGTTCGGGGGCTTTCCTCAATGCCGCACTCCAGTTCTTGATGGCAGAGCATAAACTGCTCGACGAGATGGAAGCGAAAATCACCGGCTCGACGATTGCTTTCCAAGCGGTTGAGAACTCTATCCTTGAAAACAACCTCTATGGTGTCGATATTAACGAAGAGAGTGTCGAGATCGCCCGTCTGGCTTTGTGGCTTCGTACCGCCAAGCCCCACCGCAAACTCAACTCGCTCAATAATAATATCAAGTGCGGCAACTCCCTCATCTCCGATCCTGAAATAGCGGGAGAGAAGGCTTTTGATTGGCAGAAAGAGTTTCCGCAGGTGTTTGAAAAAGGTGGCTTTGATGTGGTCATCGGTAACCCGCCCTATGGAATATTAATTGATGATTCTTTAAAAGATTATTACACTAAAAATTTCCCATTGTCGAGATACAAACTCAACCTTTATATATTATTCTTAGAGCGAATGTTCCAGATTTATAAAAAAGGTGTAGTCTCTTTTATTATTCCAAAGTCTCTATTGATTAATTCTTATTTTGAGGATATTCGTAGATATATTCTTTCAAATTCAGAGGTGAGGGAATTATTTACAATAACAGAAAAAGTCTTTGAGGATGCAGAGGTGGGTTCAAGTTTAATAATTACTTTTGAAATAAAGAGTAGTATAAAAGAGAACCATCTTGTTCGTCTTGCTAATTGTGAGAAAACAACAGATTTCAGGGATGGTACAAATATTGTACAAAACTTTGTGAATCAGAATATATTATTACAGGGAGAAAAAGCAGAAATAGTTATTCAATCAGAAGATTCAGATCAAATAAAATCTAAGATTATTAAATTCCCCCAGGCTAAAACATTCTATAAATTTAAGAATGGACTAAACCCAGGAAATATCAAGGAGAAACTTATAACAAGAATTCCTGGCGAATTAACTCAGAAGATAATATGGGGAAAGGAAATTAAACAATATTGTATAATTTGGGGAGGCGATTATATTATCTATGATGAACATATTGCTGATACTCTAACGATAAATGATATCCAAAGTAAAAAAGGTATGAATCAACAAACAAAGATTGACTTTGCGTTAAGAGATAAATCTTTGTTTGAAGTAGAGAAACTTGTTATTCGCAAAACAGGAGATAGATTAGTTTGTTCGTATGATGACCAAAACTATTATTTTGACACATTAGTACATGGCATCTATCAAGTGAATACACAATATTCCTTAAAATATTTACTTGCTATTTTGAATAGTAAGCCGGCTACATATTTTTATAGATGCTTGCATGACATAAAAGGGAAAGTGTTTGCAAAAATAAGTTTGGATGATTTATCCTGTTTCCCTATCCCCGAATGTGCCGACCAACAGCCGTTTGTTGACCTTGCTGACCGCATGTTATCCCTTAATCGCGACCTCCAAACCAAACGCGCTCGGTTCTTGCGGAGATTGCAAGACAATATGCCGGACATTAAGATCACAGGCACCTTAGAGACCTTTGATACCCTTGATTTCGCGGGCTTTGTGGCTGAACTCAAGAAACAGAAGATTAAACTCTCCCTCGTCCAACAAGACGAATGGGAAGAGTACTTCGGACAGTATAAAGCGGCACTAAACGAGATTTCAGTGCAGATATGTGCAACGGATAAGGAGATAGATGCACGTGTTTATGCGTTGTATGGCTTAACGGAAGATGAGATAAAACTAATCGAGGGATAACTATATGCGCATAGATAACCCCAATGCAGAAAAAGATTTTCAAGAATATGTTGCACAAAAGCTGGGTATTTATCTTATGTAGATAGCAGTAATAACAAGATAGTTCATTCGAAGATATCAGATGATTTTATGATTAAGCAACTAACAACAACTACAACCCATGAAACGATTGATGATCATTATAGCCGCAGCGGTGATGGCGGTGGGAGGGATGGCGCAGAGCCGTTTCTACAAGGGCAACTCGACCTATAGCAGCGATATACTCTACTCCTTCGACGGCAAGTATATCTACAACGGTCGGTCCACCTATAGTAGCGATATCCTCTACACCTACGACGGCAAGTATATATACAACGGCCGGTCGAACTACAGCAGCGACATCCTACTCACGTGGGACGGGCAGTATATCTACAAAGGGCGGTCGAACTACAGCAGCGATATACTCTTCACCTTCGACGGGACCTATATCTACCGCGGCCGCTCGACCTACAGCAGCGACATACTCTACACCGTCAGCCATGGGCACCTCTACCGCGGACGGTCTACCTACAGCAGCGACATACTCTATAGCTTCGATAGTCGGCTGCCTTTGCCGGTACTGCTGATGATGCTATAAGAGCGAGACAAGACAAAACAAAAGCAGCCCACTTTTCGGTGAGCTGCTTTGTTGGTATAGTAGATCGGGGATCAGATGAGGTGGAGCGAACCGGCTGCGAAGAGCACCAGGTAGCCCAGCACCATGCTGACGATACCGACGATCACACCGACTTTAATCATATCCTTTTGCTGGAACAGGTTGGTGGCAAACGCCAGTGCATTCGGCGGCGTGGAGATAGGCAGCAACATCGCGCTACTCGATGCGATAGCTACACCAATCAGTACCGTCGAGGTACCTCCGATAGCGGCCAACTTGTCGCCCATAGCGGTACAAACGACCACCAGAATAGGCATCAGCAACGCTGCCGTAGCCGAGTGGGAGATGAGGTTAGACAGGCCGTAGCACAGCAGACCCGACAGGATAACCACCAACATCGGCGAGAACTCACCGAACGGAATCGACTTAACCACCAGGGCTGCCAGACCGGAGCCGTTCATGGCATAGCCGAGTGCAAAACCACCGGCTACCATCCACAGTACCGACCAGTTGATCTCTTCGAGGTCATAACGGGTGATGATACCGAACAGGGTGAAGACTACAAACGGGATGAAAGCCACCGTATAGGTGTTGATACCGGTGAAGGTATCCATCATCCACAGCAGGATGGTGACGATCAGGGTAGCGATAATGATATAGGTGTTCTTCTCGCGTTTCATCTCGCCATCGATCTTGAGTTCAACCGTCTTCTGGGTGAAGGGGAACAAGGTCTTGAGTACCCACCACGCAAAAATGATCAGCACGATCACCAGCGGCACCATAAACAGCATCCACTGACCAAAACCGATACCCAAATTCAGTCCTTCGGGGTCGTTGAGATACTTGAGCGCGATGGTGTTAGGCGGTGTACCGATAGGCGTTCCCAGACCGCCGAGGTTGGCAGCTACAGGGATAGAAAGTGCCATAGCGATACGGCCTTTGCCGGCCTCGGGCAGCTGTTTGAACACAGGCGCCAGGAAGGTCAACATCATCGCCGTAGTGGCGGTATTGGAGATGAACATAGAGAACAGCGCTGTGACGAGCATAAAGCCCAGCAGGATGTTCTCACTCTTCTTGCCAAACGGGGTCAACAGCACCTTAGCCAAGTGAACATCCAGGCCCGACTTGGTGGTAGCAATCGCCAAGATGAATCCACCGATAAAGAGCATGATCACCGGGTCGGCAAACGATGCCATGATCTGCTTGTAGCTCAGCAGATCGCCCACCTGCTCAGGGTCGCAGATCCACTTGACGCCGGAATCGGACGTGAGCAGCAACAACAAGCCCATGATACTGACGGAAGTAGCCCACGAGGGGATCAACTCCATCACCCACATCAATGTGGCATACGCAAAAATAGCAATGATACGCTGCTGAACCAGCGTCATTCCTTCCATACCGAACGACTCAGTCGGCAGGAACCATAAGGTGAAAAAGACAGCGGCTACGACCAGGAACTTCAGACCCTTTTTCAGACTCTTGGTCGGGTCGAAGCGCTTGTCGTGCTTCTTGTTGTACATCTGGTGAACCAGATCAAATCCTACGAAATTTTTTAACATAATATTGTACTGATAGTAATTCCAAAACACCTCTCCGAACTTACTCAAAAGCCATCTTTCGGAGAAATCGGCCGCAAAATTACACTTTTTTCGTGATATACACAAATAAAATCGGCAGAATGACAAAAAAAGTTAACAATTATTTGCACATTTCAAATATTTGTTGTATCTTTGCACGCTAATTATGCGAAAGGAAGTGAAAATCGGAAAGCTATACATAGGATTGATAGTGTTTTGCGCGCTGGTGTGTGTGCCTACTACGGCCCATGCGCAGGCCTTTGCGCGCAGCACCAATTATGTATGTGAATTGGGTTTGCAAGCGGGTGTGGGTTACTATGTTGGTGATGCTGCTCCGTATATCTTTATGCAGCCTTGTGAGACCTACGGTGCCCACTTCCGCTATAAGTTCACTCCCCGCTGGGCGATCCAGGTCAAGGGCCTGTCACAGCGCATCACCGGATGGGAGTACGACGAGGACATGGTGCAGCAAGACACCAAGTGGCAGAACAGGTTGATCAACCTGGATGTGATGGGTGAGTTCAACTTCTTCCGCTTCGGCGGCGCGGAGTACGACGCACGGGTTAAGCAGATCAGCCCGTATATATTCTTAGGTATAGGTGCCTCGATCCACGGCGGCGCACACGACTACAACACCGACGAGTGGAAAGAGTACAGCCAGGTGTCGATGTACCTGCCGGTAGGTATAGGACTGAAATGGAAGTTCGCCCCCCGTTGCGGGTTGAACATAGCATGGCAGCACAACCTCTATTTCACCGACGGTGTGGAGGGTTCGGCAACACTCCGGGACCTGCACGAGCTGAACGGTCACAACTGGCTGAACTGCGACATCACCGGCCAACTGACGGCGGCGTTTGTGTTTGAGTTCGCCAAAGAGAAGAAAGTATGCCGCCATTGCGAGAAATGGTATTAGGGGATTAGTGGTTAATGAATATGAATTATAAAGAGCAAATAGACAAAGAGCGGATGCCGCGTCACATCGCCATCGTGATGGATGGTAATGGTCGTTGGGCTAAAAAACAAGGCATGGCACGTGTGTTTGGTCACCGTCAGGGTGTTCAGACCGTACACGATATCACGGTAGCCGCAGCCGAGTTGGGCATCGAGTATCTGACGTTATACACGTTCTCGACCGAGAACTGGAACCGTCCCAAAGAGGAAGTGGATGCGCTGATGAACCTGCTGGTGGACACGATCGTCAAAGAGACACCGACGCTGATGGACAACAACGTACGATTGTTGACCATAGGTGATATCAACCGCTTGCCGGAGGGTGCGCGTCTGAAGTTTCTGGGCTGTGTAGAGCAGACCAGCAAGAACACGGGCCTTAGCATGGTCATCGCGCTGAGCTACTCGTCCCGCTGGGAGATCACCCGCGCGATGCAGATAGCCGTAGAGCGTGCTGTCAAAGGTGAGTTGCGTCCCGAAGACATCGACGAACCGTATGTAGCCTCGCTGATGACGACGGCCCAGATGCCCGATCCGGATCTGCTGATCCGCACCAGTGGCGAGTTGCGTATATCAAACTTCCTACTATGGCAGCTGGCCTACTCTGAGCTCTATTTCACCGACTGTCTGTGGCCGGAGTTCACCACCGAAGAGCTGTACAAAGCCATCGTGGACTACCAACACCGCGAACGACGATTCGGGAAGACCAGTGAACAGGTAATTAAGTAAAAATTGTAGATTGTAGATTGTAGATTGTAAATTGAAAAAGATAGTTAACATAGTGTTCGCCGTGCTGCTGTCGCTGTCATTGTATGCGCAGGACAGCATTCAAGTAGCAGATTCGGCATCGCTGCCTAAGATAGAGTACACCCTGCAGCGTCAGACCTACACCATCGCCGACATCAAGGTGAGCGGTGCTGACAGTTATGAGGACTTTGTGCTGATAGGTTTCTCCGGCTTGGCTGTGGGAGACGAGATAGAGGTTCCGGGTGAGCAGATCACCAAAGCGGTGAAGCGTTTCTGGAAGCAGGGACTGTTCTCCGACGTGAAGATCAAAGCCAACAAGATCGTAGGCGACAGCGTATGGTTGGAGATAGCACTCCAGCAGCGTCCGCGTGCCTCGGAGGTGGTCTATCAGGGTGTGAAGAAGAGTGAGAAAGAGGACATCGAGGTCAAAGTGGGCCTGCGGACCGGTAGTCAGTTGACGCCTAACATACTGGACAACACCAAGACGGTGATCAAGAAATACTATGCCGAGAAGGGATTCCACAACACCGACGTGGACATTCGCCAGTATCAGGACCAAGACCATCCGGGATACGTGCGTGTAGCAGTGCTGGTGGACAAGAAAGCCAAGACCCGTGTGGGTAAGATCTACCTGACAGGCAACGAGGCGTTGACCGACCTGCAGATCAACAAGGCGATGAAGAAGACCAACGACAACAACATCATCAACCTGTTCCGCACCAAGAAGTTTGTGACCGAGGAGTATGAGAACGACAAGAAAGCGATCATCGACAAATACAACGAGATCGGCTATCGCGACGCCTATATCGTAGCCGACAGCGTGGTGCCCAACCCCGAAGACCCGACACGCGTAGATGTGTACATCACCGTATCGGAGGGTGGCAAGTACTACGTGCGCAACATCAGCTGGGTGGGCAACACCGTCTATCCGAGCGAGGCGCTGAACAACATGCTGGGCGTCAAGAAGGGTGACACCTACAACCTCAAGCTGCTGAACGATCGTCTGATCAACGACGACGATGCGGTCAGCAAGCTGTATACGGACAACGGCTACCTGTTCTTCAACGTCGAGCCCGTCGAGACCAGTGTGTCAGGTGACTCGATCGACTTTGAGATGCGTATGTACGAAGGTCGTCCGGCGACCATCAACGAGATCAAGATCGTCGGCAACGAGCGCGTGTATGAGCATGTGGTACGCCGCGAGCTCTACACCAAGCCCGGACAGCTGTACTCGCAGTCGGACATCATGCGTTCGCTGCGTGAGTTGGCACAGATGGGGCACTTCAACGCCGAGAAACTGGTGCCGGACATCCAGCCTAACCCCGAAGAGGGAACGGTGGACATCACCTACCAGCTGGAGACCAAGTCGAGCGACCAGATCGAGTTCTCACTCGGTTGGGGTGCCACAGGCCTGGTGGGATCGTTGGGACTGAAGTTCACCAACTTCGCCATCCAGAACCTGTTTAACAAAAAATCCTATCGTATCGTGCCACAGGGTGAGGGACAGACCTTCTCGATCAACGCCCGTACCAACGGTGTGTACTACACCTCGGCCTCGATATCGTTCCTCGAGCCGTGGCTGGGCGGTAAGCGTCCTAACAGCTTGAGCGCAAGCATCTATTTTGCATCGCAGACGGGTTACTCGAACCGCTACTACAAGGCCTACCAAAACCTGTATAACACCTATTCGGACTACTATTACTACTCAGGCAACTCCAACTACTACCAGCAGCTGGCCGAGTCGGAGGCCGACCCGGGTAAGTACCTGCGCACGTTTGGTGTGTCGCTGGGATACGGTAAGCGACTGAAATGGCCGGACGACTATTTCTCGTTCTACGGCGAGCTCAGCTACCAGATGTATATGATGAAAGACTGGCCGTACCTGCTGATATCGGATGGTACGAGTCATAACTTCTCGATCAACCTGCAGCTGTCGCGTTCGTCTATCGACAACCCCATCTACACGCGCCGCGGTAGCCAGTTCACGCTGGGTCTGAAGATCACCCCGCCATACTCGCTGATCAACGGCAAGGACTACTCGCAGATGACCAACAACGAGAAGTACCACCTGATCGAGTACCACAAGTGGAAGTTCACCGGCAAGGTGTTCACGCCGCTGACACCGGACAGCAAGCTGGTGCTGATGACGCGTGCCGAGTTCGGCTATCTGGGCCACTATAACCAATACGCCAAGTCGCCGTTTGAGTCGTTCTATATGGGTGGTGACGGTATGACCAGTTATACCTCCTACTCGACCGAGTATATCGGTATGCGTGGTTACACCTCGGGTTCGTTGACGCCGTACGACGTGGCTACAGGACGTAACATGGGTTACGTGTACAACAAGTTCACCATGGAGCTGCGCTACCCGATCACGCTCGAGCAGTCGGCAACGATCTGGGCATTGGCCTTCCTGGAGGCAGGTAACTGTTTCTCGGACATACGCAACTACAACCCCTTCAACCTCAAACGCTCCGCCGGCGTGGGTGTACGTATCTTCCTGCCGATGTTCGGACTGCTGGGTGTAGACTGGGGTTACGGATTTGACAAGATAAACGGCAGCAGCCAGTACGGCGGCAGCCAATTCCACTTCGTGCTGGGACAAGAACTATAAGACCGCTTCGCTGAAAGAATAAAGACCGTTCACTACGTTCACTGAAAGAATAAAGACTAAAATGAAAAAACTAATCATTATATTATTTGCAGCAGTGCTGAGTTTGGGCACGGCGATGGCTAAAGATCAGTCGGTGGCATACATCGACATGCAGTATATACTCAAGAACCTGCCGCAGTATGAGACGGCTAATGACCAGTTGGCGATGCTGTCCAAGCGTTGGCAAAAAGAGATCGAGGCGGCCGAGCAGGACGCACGAATCATGACGCAGAACTACCAAACCGAGCAGATCTTCCTGACCGATGATATGCGTCGTCGCCGCGAGGAGGAGATCGTCAAAAAAGAGCAGGAGGTACTGAACCTCAAACGCCAGTATTTCGGCAAGGACGGTGAGTATTACAAGAAACGTGAGGCGCTGATCAAACCTATCCAGGACGAGATCTACACCGCCATACAGGGTTTGGCCGAAGAGAAACACATCGATGTGGTCAAAGACCGCTCGGCCGATCCGGCACTGATCTATATGTCCTCTAAGCTGGATATATCGGACCAAGTACTCCAAAAATTGGGAGCTAAGTAAGGTTTGGCATTATAATTGCATTGAATCGAATGAAACAACAATAAAATATCAATAAACATTATGAAAAAACTATTTGTAGTATTGGCGCTGGTATTGCCGATGATGGCAATGGCGCAGAAGATCGGACACGTTAACTCCTCTGAGATCATGGCAGCTATGCCTGAGTTGACCGAGGCACAGAAGACCTTGGAGGCTTCGGAGGCTGAGTACAAAAAAGAGATGGAAGCTATGCAACAGGAGTTGCAGGACAAATACAAAGCTTTCCAAGACAAAGCTAACCTGCTGGGTGAGGCTGAGCGTAACAAACAGCTGCTTGAGTTGCAAGACCTGGATAGCCGTATCCAGAAGTTTGCTGAGCTGTCTCGTCAAGCCCTGACCGAGCAACAGACTAAACTGATGCAACCGATCCAGGAGAAAGTGATGAAAGCTATCGAAGCCGAGGCAAAGGCTAAGGGTCTGAGCTACGTACTCGATCAGCAGGCAATGCTCTATATGGGCAAGGATGCCGTAGATATCACCCCGGGCGTTAAGAAAGCGTTGGGCCTCAAGTAAGATGGCAGACGGCTATCTGGAGAAACATTACGCCGAATACGAAAAGAAAAAGGCGGAATGGTTGAAAAAGAAAAGCAAATGGTCTAATCGTCAATTGTCTAATCGTCAATCTAATTATGGTAAAAGCAATACAAAAGACCCTGCGTGACAGCATGGTAGCACGTTGGGCGGTGCTTGTCCTGGTGGCGTCGATGATGTTCTTCGCCTATATGTTTGTCGACATTCTATCGCCTCTTGCATCCTTGCTCGATAAGTCGCTCAACTGGGACCAGGGTGTGTTCGGCACCTATGCTGCAGGTGAATACCTTTTGAATGTGTTCGGCTTTCTGATCCTGGCCGGTATCATCTTGGACAAGATGGGTGTACGTTTCACGGGACTGCTCTCCGCAAGCCTGATGGTGATTGGTGCAGGCATCAAGTACTGGGGTATATCCTGGGCGGATGCCAACACGGTCGAGTGGCTCAACTGCTGGTGGCCGTCGATGCCGGGTAGCGCCAAGATAGCGATGTTCGGCTTTATGATCTTCGGTTGCGGCTGCGAGATGGCCGGTACGACCGTGAGCAAGATCCTGGCCAAGTGGTTCAAGGGCAAAGAGATGGCCTTGGCCATGGGTCTGGAGATGGCTATCGCCCGTCTGGGTGTGTTCGCTGCTATGTGGCTGTCGCCTATCTTCAGCGCTAAGTTCGCTATCGATGGCACCAACTCGGTGGTAGCACCGCTGCTGTTCGCGACGTTGCTGCTGATCGTAGGTCTGCTCAACTTCTTTGTGTTCACTATCATGGACACCAAGTTTGACCAACAACTGGTAGCTATCGGCGAAGCCACGGCAGAGAAAGATCCGGAGGATGAGTTCCATGTATCGGACCTCAAGCAGATATTCAGCTCTAAGATGTTCTGGATCATCGCCCTGCTGTGCGTACTGTACTATAGCGCTATCTTCCCCTTCCAGCGTTTTGCCACCAACTTCCTCGAGGAGACGCTATCGATCGATAATGCCGAAGCGGCAGGCTTGTTCAAGTGGTTCCCGATACTGGCAATGGTACTGACCCCGTTCCTGGGTGCGTTCATCGACTACAAGGGCAAAGGTGCCTCGATGATGCTGATCGGCGCCGTGATCATGATCGTGTGCCACTCGGTGTTCGCCTTTGTGCTGCCGCTCTACCCGAGCAAGACCTTGGCGCTGGCTACTATCCTCGTGCTGGGCGTGAGCTTCTCGCTGGTGCCGGCATCGATGTGGCCGTCTGTGCCTAAGATCATCGACGAGAAAGTGCTGGGTTCGGCCTACTGCCTGATTTTCTGGGTGCAAAACATAGGCTTGTGCCTTGTGCCGCTGCTGATCGGCAAGCTGCGTGTAGCTACCGACGGCTACCTGGTACCGATGATCGTGTTTGCATCGTTCGGCGTACTGGCTTTCCTGCTCAGTCTGGCACTCAAGGTAGAGGACAAAAAGAAGAACTATGGATTGGAGCTTCCTAACAAGAAATAACGAATCGCTCACCGTCACCACCGACAGCCGGAAGATCACTCCAGGCTGCGTGTTCGTGGGTCTGAAGGGCGAACACTTTGACGGCAACACATTTGTGGCACAGGCACTCGAGATGGGTGCCGCCTATGCCATCACCGATGCCGAGCAGCCGATGACCTGCTCACAGGCCAAGGACTACAACGGACGTATCATCCGTGTAGACAACAGCCTGCTGGCGCTGCAAGACCTGGCACGCGCTTGGCGGCGCGAACTGGGACTGCCTATCATCGGCATCACCGGCACCAATGGCAAGACTACCACCAAAGAGCTACTGGCCGCTGTGCTGTCCACCAAGTATACGCTGCATTATACGCAGGGCAATCTCAACAACCAGATCGGCGTGCCGCTGACCTTATTACAAATGACGCGCGCGCACGAGCTGGCTATCGTTGAGATGGGCGCTTCCCACCCGGGCGATATCAAGGAGCTGGTTCAGATAGCCGAACCCAACTACGGCCTGATCACCAATGTGGGACGGGCACACCTGCAGGGTTTTGGCTCGTTTGAAGGCGTGATGAAGACCAAAGCCGAACTCTACGACTGGCTCGTAGCACACAACGGCACCATCTTCCGCAACGCCGACAATCCGCATCTCAAAGAGATGTATCTTACAGCGAAGCGATCTTACAGCGAAGCGGTCATACAGCAAAGTGGTCTTTCAGGCGAAGCCGGTCTGCTTTATCACACCGGCACAATGCCGGAGGGCACCCACCTCGTAGGCGGCTATAACGCAGAGAATGTGTCGGCGGCTATCTGTGTCGGTCAGTATTTCGGCGTGAGCCAAGAGGATGCACTGGCAGCTATCCGCGCCTATGTGCCGTCTAACAACCGCTCACAACTGATGCAGACCGAGCGCAACACCGTCATCGTCGATGCCTACAACGCCAACCCCACCTCCATGACCGCAGCTATCGAAGCGTTTTATCATACAGCGCCAGCGGTCCTACAGCAAAGCGGTCTTACAGCCGAAGGCGGTCCTACAGGCGAAGCCGGTCATGAAACAGCCCGCTGTTTCATACTCGGTGCGATGCGTGAATTGGGCGAATACAGTCACCTTGAGCACCAGAACATCGTCAACATGCTGCTGGAGCGCAAAGCAGACCTGGTGCTGCTGGTGGGCGAAGAGTATAAAGAGACGACGGCCCCCTACCCGGTGTTTGACAACGTAGATGCACTCTGTGAGCACCTCCAACAAGAGCCGATCAGCGGATACCGCATCCTGCTGAAGGGTTCACGCTCCAACCAACTAGAGAAAGTAATTCCACTATTGTAACATGGATAAGAAGACTAAAACCATCATCATTGCCGTGTCGGCTGCTTGTGCAGTAGCTGTGATAGCGATCATCGCCCTGCTGGTGTCGATGACCAAGCTGCGCAAAGACAATGCCGACAAAGAGCGTGAGATATACAACCTCAACGAACAGATGAACTTCGAGCAGTCGCAAGCGGTCTTACGCTTCGACGACGAGCATGCACTCGACGAGCAGCTGCAGACCTTTGAGCATCTCAAGGTCGACAACGACTCGCTGCAACGCCTGCTGGACCAGCAGACAGAGCATGCTAAGGATCTGGTCAACGAGATCAAGAAACTCAAACGTGAGAACTCGGACGATAAAGCGCGAATAAACGCGTTGCTCAAAGAGTTAGCAGCCGTTCGCGAGCTGATCATGGGCTATATACGTCAGATAGACGAGCTCAATATCCAGAACCAACAACTGACGGCTGAGAACGAGCAAGTCAAGCAAGAGAACCGGCAGATACGCGACCGCAACCAGAGTCTGACCAACCAAAACCAGCAACTCAACGAGACGGTCAATCGTGCCAAGCAGCTGGATGTGACCCATTTCAGCTTCACGCCGCTCAACAACCGCGACAAGAAGACCAAGTATCTGCGTAAGATCGTCAAGCTGCAGATGGACTACACCATCGGCAAGAACATCACTACCGAACCGGGCATGAAAACGATCTATATCCGTCTGACCAACCCTTCGGATAGACTGATGGGTGAGTCGGCAAGCAAGGTGTTTGCTTTTGAGGACGGCGAGGTACCCTACTCGCTCAAACAGGAGATCGAGTATGCCGGCGAGAACTACAACGGCACGTTCTTCTGGTCGTTCAACGACGAACCGCAAGAAGGCACCTATCGTGTAGAGTTCTTTGCCGACGGCAACCAGATCGGACAGTTCTCCTTCACGTTGGAATAAATCATTACAACAATAAATCAATACAACAATAAACATCGTATTATGGAAAAGAAACAACCCTCCGCAGACAAACTCAAAGCGCTGCAGTTGGCGATGCAGAAGATCGACAAGGACTTCGGCAAAGGCGCCATTATGAAACTGGGCGACGACAAGATAGAAGATGTACCGGTGATCTCGACCGGTAGTGTCAGTCTGAATATGGCCTTGGGCGTAGGCGGTTACCCGCGCGGCCGCGTAGTAGAGATCTACGGTCCGGAGTCTTCCGGTAAGACCACGCTGGCGATCCATGCCATCGCCGAGGTACAGAAAGACGGCGGTATAGCAGCCATCATCGATGCTGAGCATGCTTTTGACCGCTTCTACGCCGAGAAACTGGGCGTGGACATCAACAGCCTGCTGATTGCTCAGCCGGACAGCGGCGAACAAGCACTGGCTATTGCTGACGAGCTGATCCGCAGTTCGGCAGTGGATCTGGTAGTGATCGACTCAGTGGCAGCTTTGACACCCAAAGCCGAGATCGAAGGCGAGATGGGCGATAACAAAGTGGGACTGCAGGCACGACTGATGTCGCAAGCGCTGCGCAAACTGACCGCTACGATCAACAAGACCCAGACCACCTGTATCTTCATCAACCAGCTGCGCGAGAAGATCGGTGTGATGTTCGGCAACCCCGAGACTACCACCGGTGGTAACGCCCTCAAGTTCTACGCTTCCGTTCGTCTGGATATCCGCAAGGTGGGCCAGATCAAGAACGGCGAAGAGATCATCGGCAACCAGATCCGCGTCAAAGTGGTGAAGAACAAAGTGGCTCCACCATTCAAGAAAGCAGAGTTTGATCTGATGTTCAACGAAGGTATTTCCAAAGTGGGCGAGCTGATCGACCTGGGTGTAGCATACGAGATCCTCAAGAAAGCCGGCAGCTTCTACAGCTACGGTGACACCAAACTGGGACAGGGACGCGACGCTGTCAAAGCGGTGCTCAAAGACAACCCTGAGTTGCAAGCAGAGATCGAACAGAAGATCATGGAGGCTGCTAAAGCGTGAACGAGGTTCAGGTCATAGTTTCGCCTAAGAAGGCCTACGAACTGGAACAGCAGTTCCGGATCGTCAAGAAGTCTATAGATGCACGTCAGCGCGAGCTGAAGGTGCATCTAACCTTATTAGCCGACGACCAAGGCCACTATGTCCCCCTCGACTCACCCCTAACCCCCTCATCCACTAATCCCCTAACCGGTAATCCCTCACCCGTACCCGGTAACCCCTCACCCGTCTCTATCATCGGCGCCGGTCCGGCGGGACTGTTTGCGGCATTGACGCTTATAGAACACGGCATCAAGCCCATCATCTACGAGCGCGGCAAAGAGGTGGGTGAGCGCAAGAAAGATATTGCCCTACTCAACCGCAACATGGGCCTCAATCCCGAGTCGAACTACTGCTTTGGCGAAGGAGGCGCCGGCACGTTCTCGGACGGTAAGCTCTTCTCGCGCTCCAAGAAGCGGGGCAACATGCAACGCGTGATGGAGATCTTCCACTATTTCGGGGCATCGGACCGTGTGCTTTATGAGACCCATGCACACATAGGCAGCGACCGCCTGCCGTCTATCATTCGCCGCATCCGCGAGTATATCCTCGCCCACGGCGGCGAGATCCATTTCAACACCAAGATCGACTCTCTCTCCCCCCTACCCCACTCATCCACTAACCCCCTAACCGGTACCCCCTCACCCATCATCCTCGCCATAGGCCACTCCGCCCACGATACCTATCGGATGTTGGCCAAGGAAGGCGTACAGATGGAGACCAAAGGGTTTGCTATGGGCGTTCGTATTGAGCACCCGCAGTCGCTGATCAATCGGTTGATGTACCATTTGGGAGAGTCGAAAGACCGCTTCGCTCAAAGAAAAAAGACCGCTTCGCTCAAAGAAGAAAGAAGCCTCATCGATCTGGTGGGTAACGCTTCGTACAGTCTGGTAACTCAGGTCAATGGACGCGGGGTGTATTCGTTCTGTATGTGTCCCGGCGGCCATATAGTGCCGGCAGGCAGCGAGAACGGGCTTAGGGTGGTCAACGGGATGTCTGCCAGCCATCGCAACTCGCCGTATGCCAACTCGGGTATGGTGGTAGAGATACGCCCCGAAGATATACCCGGCGATGATCCGCTACGCGGACTGGAGTACCAAGAGGCCTTAGAGCGCCTGGCCTTTGAGCACGGAGGTGCTCAAGAGCAGGCTCCGGCGCAGCGCATGCGAGATTTTGTGGAAGGCAAAGCCTCCAAAGATCTGCCATCGTGCAGCTATCTGCCGGGGCTGGTCAACAGCCGTCTCGATCAGTGGTTACCGGCCCATATAGGACCCAGACTGCAACAGGGTTTTCGGGATTTTGACCGCAAGTATCCGGGCTTTTTGACCAACGAGGCCGTGATAGTAGGCGTAGAGAGCCGCAGCTCCAGTCCGGTGCGTATCGTACGCGACAAAGAGAGTATGCAGTCGCTGTCCCATCCCTGGCTCTACCCCTGCGGCGAAGGAGCCGGCTATGCAGGAGGTATCACCTCCTCGGCCCTGGATGGCATCAATGCAGCATTGGCAATCATCAAACTATGGAACGAACAATACAACTAATAGGACAAGAATCGTTTGATCGTCTGCAACAAGCGCGGGTGATTCTGTTTGGCGTAGGCGGCGTAGGCGGATGGTGTGCCGAGGCGCTGGTGCGTACAGGTCTCAAGCATCTGACGATCGTTGATTATGACACGGTAGCGGTGTCCAACCTCAACCGCCAAGTGGTGGCTACTGCCGCCAACATCGGCCAAAGCAAGGTGGTGGCGATGCGCGAGCGGCTGTTGGCGATCGTGCCCGATGCCGACATCGTGGCCATCGAGCAGCGCTATTCGGACGAGACGGCCCCTTTGTACGACTTCAACCAATACGACCTGGTCATCGATGCCATCGACGATCTGGAGGCCAAAGCACGGCTGATCTATGAGGTCACACAGTCTCAAGCCGAGCTGCTGTGTTCGATGGGCGCCGGCCGCAAGCTGGACCCGCAGCAGATACACGTAGCGGAGTTCTGGAAGGTGGAGGGTTGTCCTCTGGCCCGTGCGCTGCGCACCAAGATACGCAAGACCCAACTCTTCCCGGCGCGTAAGTTCCGCTGCGTCTATTCGCCCGAGATCAGCGGCACACAAGGCACTTTAGCGCCCGTTGTAGGCACGTTTGGTATGCAACTGGCAGCACTGGCCATCGAGGCCCTAACCAAGCCCTAAAGGGCTTTTTGCTAAATAGAATTGCCAAATTAACATATTAATTTGTGTATCTTAAAAAAAAGCACTACTTTTGCAGAGCAAAAGCGGCAACACAAAATCGTAAATAAATTGTAAATCGTAAATCGTTAAATCGTAAATTTATAAAACTATGTTTATTCAAGACGTACACGCTCGTGAGATTTTAGACTCACGCGGAAATCCTACCGTTGAGGTGGAAGTAACATTGGACTGTGGTGTGATGGGTCGCGCAAGCGTACCTTCGGGCGCATCGACTGGTGAGAACGAGGCTTTGGAGCTTCGTGACGGTGACAAGGGCCGTTACCTGGGTAAGGGTACTCTGAAAGCTGTTGAGAATGTCAACACCATCATCGCTCCGGCATTGGTTGGCTACTCTGTTCTGGAGCAGCGCGCTATCGACGAGAAGATGTTGGAGTTGGACGGCACACCTACCAAGTCTAAACTGGGAGCTAACGCTATCCTGGGTGTGAGTCTGGCAGCAGCACATGCAGCAGCTAACTATCTCGAGATTCCTCTGTATCGCTATATCGGCGGTGCTAACGGTCACGTACTGCCTGTTCCGATGATGAACATCATCAACGGTGGTGCTCACTCTGACGCTCCAATCGCATTCCAGGAGTTCATGATTCGCCCTGTAGGTGCTCCTACCGAGCGTGAGGCTATCCGCATGGGTGCTGAGGTATTCCACGCACTGGCTAAGCTGTTGAAGAAACGTGGTCTTTCTACCGCAGTAGGTGACGAGGGTGGTTTTGCTCCGGCACTGAACGGTATCGAGGACGCACTGGACAGCATCATTCAGGCTATCAAGGACGCCGGCTACGAGCCCGGTAAGGACGTTAAGATCGCTATGGACTGCGCTGCTTCTGAGTTCGCTACCTGCGAGAACGGCGAGTGGTACTACGACTATCGTCAGCTCAAGGATGGTAAGAAGAAAGATCCTAACGGCAAGAAGCTGACCGCTGCTGAGCAGATCGACTACCTCGAAGAGCTCATCACCAAGTATCCGATCGACTCTATCGAGGACGGTCTGGACGAGAACGACTGGGACAACTGGGTGAAGCTGACCGAGCGCATCGGTGGCCGCTGCCAGTTGGTAGGTGATGACCTGTTTGTAACCAACGTTAAGTTCTTGGAGAAGGGTATCAAGATGGGTGCTGCTAACTCGATCCTGATCAAGGTTAACCAGATCGGTTCGTTGACCGAGACCCTCGACGCTATCGAGATGGCTCATCGTCACGGCTATACCACCGTTACCTCGCACCGTTCGGGTGAGACCGAGGACACCACGATCGCTGACATCGCTGTAGCTACCAACTCCGGCCAGATCAAGACCGGTTCGCTCAGCCGTACCGACCGTATGGCTAAGTACAACCAGCTGATCCGCATCGAGGAGCAACTCGGCGCACGTGCTGCGTACGGCTATAAGAAGCTGCGCTAAGTCGGGTACGCCCGATGGCTAATAGAATAGGACGCCCAACCGGACGTCCTATTTTCTTTCGCCTTTGGCCTCTCGCCCTTCGCCATTATTCCACCGTCACCGACTTGGCCAGGTTGCGTGGCTGGTCCACATCGCAGCCTTTGACCACGGCTATGTGGTACGCCAGCAGCTGCAGCGGGATGACCGTCAACAGCGGCGTGAGGCACTCTTCGGTCTGAGGTATCTCGATCGTATAGTCGGCTATCTTGCTCACCAACTCGTCGCCTTCACTCACCACCGCGATCACCCTACCCTTGCGGGCTTTGATCTCTTGGATGTTGCTCACCACTTTCTCGTACGTGCCACAGCGCGGAGCTACTACCACTACCGGCATCTCCTGGCTGATCAGGGCTATAGGTCCATGTTTCATCTCAGCTGCCGGATACCCCTCGGCGTGGATATAAGATATCTCCTTGAGTTTGAGCGCGCCTTCGAGAGCCACGGGGAAGTTATAACCACGACCCAGATAGATGAAGTTCTGGGCGTAGGAAAAGATCTTAGCGAAGTCGGCTATACGCTTGTCCTCGCCTAAGACGCGTTCGATCTTGGTGGGTATCTGGCCCAACTCGCGAACGATACGATTATACCGTTCCTCACTAATCCCCTCATCCGCTGATCCACTCATTCGATTTTTCTCCCTACCGATACAGAGTGCCAACATTGTCAGGGCCGTCACTTGGGCGGTGAAAGCCTTGGTTGAAGCCACACCTATCTCGGGTCCTACGTGCGTATAGCAACCGCTGTCAGAGACGCGTGGGATGGAGGCGCCTACCACATTGCAGATCGAGAAGATAAACGCACCTTTTTCTTTGGCCAGCTGGATAGCCGCCAAGGTGTCGGCCGTCTCACCGGATTGGGAGATAGCAATCACGACATCATCTTTGTTGATCACCGGCTTGCGGTAGCGGAACTCCGACGAGTACTCCACCTCCACCGGTATCCGGGCAAACTCCTCGATGGCGTACATCGCTATCAGGCCTGCGTGCCAACTGGTGCCGCAGGCGGTGATGATGATACGCTTGGCGTTCAAGAACCGCTCCTTGTTGTCGATAAATCCCGACAACGCGATGTTGTCCTGCCGTACGTTGACGCGTCCCCGCATCGAGTCGGCCAGTGTACGCGGCTGCTCGAAGATCTCCTTGAGCATAAAGTGCGGATAGCCGCCCTTCTCCAACTGACTGAGCGACAACTCCAGCCGCTTGATCTCCGGCGTCTTCTGCACATTATTGATGGTCGTGATCTCGATCCCTTCATTCTTTAACTCTTTCACTCCTTCACTCTTTAACACGACCACTTCCTCATCTTCGATATAGATCACCTTATCGGTGTACTCCACGATAGGGGTGGCGTCGGAGGCCAGGAAATACTCGTCCTCGCCGATGCCGACCACCAGCGGGCTACCTTTACGGGCGGCAATCAGGGTGTCGGGATGGGTCTTGTCGAGTATAGCAATCGCATAGGCACCAATCACCTGCTGCAGCGCCAGCTGTACGGCCGTCTTGAGGTCCACATGTTGGTTGACCTGGGTGTACTCCACCAGCTGCACCAGCACCTCGGTGTCGGTGTCCGACTTGAAGGTGTAGCCCTGCTCCATCAGACCGGCTTTCAAGACGGCGTAGTTCTCGATGATACCGTTGTGAATGATCGCCAGCCGCTCCGACTCCGAGTAATGCGGATGGGCATTCAGGGTGTTGGGTTCGCCGTGCGTTGCCCAACGCGTATGGGCGATACCTATCGTGCCGGTGATATCCTTGTCGGACGCGAATGCTTCCAGTTCGGACACTTTGCCTTTGGCTTTGTAGATGTTTAGTTGGCCTTGCTCGTTGATGAGCGCCACGCCGGCACTGTCATAACCTCTATACTCGAGACGATGCAGGCCCTTGATCAGGATCGGATACGCCTTGCGCTTGCCGATATATCCTACTATTCCACACATGGTTATTTATGATTTCAAATTTCAAATTTATGATTTATGATTTATGATTTAATGACGATTTAGTCTTTTGGTTGCTTCTTCGCAGTCGGCGCGATCGGAGAACGCGGAGAAACGCACAAACCCTTCGCCCGACCGGCCAAAGCCTACACCGGGCACACAAACCACCCGGTAGTGCTCGAGCAGGTAGTCGAAGAACTCCCACGAACCCATGCCTTGGGGTGTTTTGCACCATATATACGGGGCATTCTGGCCGCCATAGACCTCGTATCCTAAGCCTTTCAGTCCTTCGGTCAGCAGCCGTGCCGTTTGCTTATAGTAGCGTATATGGTCCATCACTTGTGCGCGTCCTTCGGCCGTATAGGTTGCCTCCGCACCGCGTTGCGATATATAGGACGTGCCGTTGTACTTGGTGCACTGGCGGCGATACCACATATGTTGTAGTCCCGTGGCTTTGGGCACCACTGTATAGCCGCAGCGTACGCCGGTGAAGCCGGCCGTCTTCGAGTAGCTGCGTATCTCGATTGCCACCTCTTGTGCACCCTCTATTTCGTAGATGCTATGCGGCACCTCGGGATCGTCGACGAACACCTCATAGGCGGCATCAAAGATGATGATACTCCCCTCTTCGCGGGCGTAGTTCACAAAGCGCTCCAACTGCGGGCGGGTCATTGCCGTGCCGGTGGGGTTGTTAGGTGAGCATAGGTAGATCAGGTCCACATGCTCTTTGGGTAGCGCGGCGGCAAAGCCGTTCTGAGGGTGACAAGGCATATACACGATCTCGCGTCCCGCCATCACATTGGTGTCCACATACGCCGGATAGACCGGGTCTTGCACCGCCACACGATTGGCCGACGAGAACAACTCAGATGTGTTGCCCAAGTCCGAGCCTGCGCCGTCGGAGATAAACACCTCCTCTATATCGAGTTCGATGCCCAGGGGACGATAGTCGTGCTCGATGATGGCGCGCCTGAGAAAATCACAGCCCTGCTCCAGTCCGTATCCGTGGAACGTGTCCCTGTGCGACAGCTCGTCCACAGCGCGATGCATCGCCGTGATCACTGCCTCAGGCAGCGGCAGGGTGACATCGCCTATACCTAAGTTGAGCACACGCGCATCCGGGTGCGCAGCCATATATGCCTGCTTGCGATTAAACACCTCAGTGAAGAGGTAGTTGTTCTCCAACTTATCAAAATTACTATTCTTTTCCATAATATCACTAATCCACTAACCACTAATCCGGTCATCCACTACCCCACTACTCCACTAACCCGATCTCCCCTCTAAACACCTCTTCCGCCGGTCCGGTCATATAGACCTGCTCACCCGGTTGCCATTGGATCGTCAGATCGCCTCCGGGCAGGTGGATCGTCACTTTCTCTTCGGTCTTGCCCTGACGGATAGCGGCTACGGCGGTAGCACACGCGCCTGTGCCGCAGGCCATTGTCTCGCCGGTGCCGCGCTCCCACACGCGTAGGTCGATCTCTTGGCGGTTGCGTATGCACGCAAACTCCACATTCGTGCCTTCGGGGAAGTGAGGATGCGTTCCGATCTTCTCGCCCAGCGTGAGCATCGTGGAGGTGGTCACCATCCAGTCGTAGAAGAACACCGCATGGGGGTTACCCATGTTCACGTTCCAGAACGGCACCGTGCCGGTCTCCAGATCGATGCTGTTCTCTTCTATCCTCGGCGCTCCCATGCCAACCGTCACTTCGCGCACTTTGCCGGCTGTTATATCCAGCCTCAGCTCACGGATGCCGGCCAGGGTGTCGATCGTCATCCGGGTTTGGGTACACAGGCCGCTCTCGTAGAGGTACTTACCTACGCAGCGGATGGCGTTGCCGCACATCTGCGCTTCGGTGCCGTCGGCGTTGAACATACGCATGCGGGCATCGGCTTTGTCGGAGGGCAGGATCAGCACCAACCCGTCCGAACCCACTCCGCGGTGGCGGTCCGACACCCTACGTGCCAACTTGGCCAAATCGGCCTTGGCTATTATCTCGGCTGTGGTCTTGACAAAACAGTCTATATAGACGTAGTCATTCCCCAAGCCATGCATTTTAATAAAATGTACCATAACATTCGCCTTTTCGCCATTCGCCATTAATGTATAAACATCAGTTCTCTGTATTTGGGCAGGGTCCAAAGTTCGTCATCGATGATCAGCTCCAGTGCATCGGCATGCTCGCGTATCTCGGCCATCAGCGGCAGCACCGTATCGTGGTACGCAATCGCCTTGCTGCGTTCGTCAGGCTGGCGGTTAGCTTTGTGCCGCACCTCGGTCATGTGCTCCACCGCTTGGAAGATAGCGCCCGAGTGGTGCTCTATCTGCTTGATGATACTGTAGTCCATCTCGTTGAGCGTGGCCACCTCGTCGGCAGCGAACACCTGTTTAACGGCCAGCACGTTCTGCAGCAGCATGGTCTGGTAGCGTTTGGCGGCGGGCAGCACGTGGTTGACCACCAGATCTCCCATCACGCGGCTCTCTATCTGCAGCTTCTTGACGTAGGTCTCCCATTTGACCTCACTGCGGCTCTGCAGCTCGGCTTGGCTCAGCACACCCGTTGTGCGGAACATCTCCACCGACGCGGGTGCCAGATAGCGGTCGATCACCAGCGGCACACTCTGCTCGCAGTCCAGGCCGCGTTTGGCTGCCTCCTTTTTCCATTCGTCGCTATAGCCGTTACCGTCAAAACGGATGGCTTTGCATGCTACTATATAGCGTTTGATCACATCAAACAGCACGCGCTCTTTCGGTTCGCCGGCACTGATACGCTTGTCCACCTCGGCTTTGAACAGCATCAGTTGCTCGGCCACCGCGGCATTCAAGGCCAGCATAGCGGCGCCGCAGTTGGCGCTCGAACCGACAGCGCGGAACTCAAACCTGTTGCCTGTGAACGCAAAGGGCGAGGTACGGTTGCGATCGGTATTGTCCAGCAGTATCTCGGGTATATTGGCCACTCCCAGTTTCATCTCCTTCTTGGCATTGATGATGATGGCCTCTTCGGCTTTGGCGTGCTCCAGCTTGTCGAGCACCTCGCTTATCTGCTTGCCCAGGAACACCGAGATGATAGCCGGCGGGGCTTCGTTGGCGCCCAGACGATGCTCGTTGGTGGCGCTCACGATCGAGGCTTTCAGCAGGCCGTTGTGACGATGCACCGCCATCAGCACGTTCACCAGAAACGTGATGAACTGCAGGTTCTGGTACGGGTTCTTACCCGGCGAAAGCAGATTGACGCCTGTGTTGGTCTCTATCGACCAGTTACAGTGCTTACCGCTACCGTTGACGCCGGCGTAGGGTTTCTCGTGCAGCAGCACGCGGAAGTGGTGCTTCTCGGCCACCCGCTCCATGATAGACATCACCAGCAGGTTGTGATCGTTGGCCAGATTGACGTCCTCGTATATAGGTGCCATCTCAAACTGGTTAGGCGCCACCTCGTTGTGACGGGTGCGCACGGGTATACCGGCTTTCAAGGCTTCGTACTCCAGCTCGCGCATAAACGCCAGCACACGTGCCGGTATGGCACCAAAGTAGTGATCCTCCAACTGCTGTGACTTGGCGCTGTTGTGGCCCATCAGCGTACGGCCGGTCAGCATCAGATCCGGACGGGCGTTATACAACGCCTCGTCCACCAGAAAATACTCTTGCTCCCAGCCCAGGTTGGCATGTACGTGCTTCACTTGCTTGTCAAAGTACGCGCACACCTCTCGTGCTGCGTGGCAGAGCGAGGCCGTCGAGCGAATCAGCGGGGTTTTATAGTCGAGTGCTTCGCCTGTATAGGCCACAAAGACCGTGGGTATACACAGCGTGTCGCCGATCAGGAACACGGGGCTTGAGGGATCCCAAGCCGAGTAGCCGCGTGCCTCAAAGGTGTTGCGTATGCCACCGTTGGGGAAGGACGATGCGTCCGGTTCTTGTTGGTAGAGGCTGTCGCCACTGAACTCCTCAAGCAGCGTGCCGTTCTTGAGCGTGAAGAAGGCATCATGCTTCTCGGCCGTGCCGCCGGTCAGGGGTTGGAACCAGTGGGTGAAGTGTGTTGCGCCGTGCTCGATGGCCCATTTGCGTATACCGATAGCTACCACGCCGGCTATATCGCGGTGGATGGTGCGGCCGTTGTCTACATCGTCAAACAGCTGTTCCAGAACTTCGGGAGCTATATACTCCTTCATTTTCTCGCGCGTGAACACATCCTGCGCAAAATAGTCTTTGACCCGTAATCCACTAACCCGCTCATTCACTAATCCGGTGATCCGGTCATCCATTTTCCGTTCAAACGCGGCTTTCAACGCCTCAAATCGAATATTTCCCATACTTTTGATGCTATTTTTCGTTTTTAATCCGATTAATTTTCATTTTCAACCGCAAAAGTACAACAAATATTTGATATATGCAAATAAAAAATGCATTTTTACGTAATTTTCCATAAATAGGAGGTATTTGTTCCGGATGCAAAAAAGTGTCATTTTGGGGTTCTTATCCTATGGTTATCCTATGGTGATTGTATGGTTGTCCTATGGTGAAAGTAGGACAAGGATTTTATAGAGGCTATAAATTTGTAAACCAAACTGAACAAAATTATTTTTTTTTGGACTTTTGGGCTATATTATTTGCCATTTTGAAAAAAAAGCAGTACTTTTACAGCGGATTACGGAATACTTTACTCAATTACCCATGAAGCACAAGTGCTGATTGGGTCTATTTTTTATTCCGGAGTAAGACTAACAAAACCAAACTGAACTAAACTAAACAAAACCAAAACGAGTATGAAAAATGTAAAGACAATATTTTGCCTTATTTCGCTATTAGTAGCCGGCATAACAAATGTGTGGGGAGATATCTATACGCATGATTATAATGAAAACATTAAAGGTTCGTATAACACTTCGACACACACGTTGACTATTACCGGAACCGGCGCCATACCAAACTGCACCGATGGTAATAACTATTATGGCGGATACAATAGTGATATCACAAAAATTATTATTGGAGAAGGTATAACGGGGATTGGCAGGTATGTTTTTGATGAATATACAAATGTGACTTCCATTACATTCCCTTCAACACTTACCAGTATAGCTACTAATAATTTTGGTAATTCAAAGAAGATTGTTGACATTCATGCATCTAGTCCTAACCAATGGGCACAAGTTACGATCACCGCTACTTCCGGACACCCTTTTGGCACCATAGGCGGTGTTGATAGTGAAGTAAAAGCGGCACGCGGTTTTTACTTTAATGGCAGTAATAAGAAATCGCGAGCTCTTATATTCACACAAGGCCTAGACTCTGTTAGACAATACACTTTTTATAATGCTCGATATTTTACAAGTGCGTACATACCAGGCTCCGTTTCCAGAATAAACAGCTCATCTCTTACGTGCCTATTTGACACAGTCGTTGTTAATAAAATGGATCGTCCAATATTAGCAAATGCTACAACTATTAGTTTCAACAACCCAAGTGTTCTCATTGTGCCGACGGGCGCGACAAATTTCACAGAAGCAAAATATTGGCTATATAGCACAGCTGTAGGCAAGAACTCAAGTGGAGCCCGCTCTAAAAATGAGCAAAACGTTAGCGGCACAGTAGATGGACAGGATTGGAGTTTGAGCACTAGCGGAGTATTGACCATAAATGGTTCAGGGGCGCTGAGCACCTCATTTGTCACTTCGTCCGGAGCGTCTCAATACCCTTACTACTATTTCCGCTATTTGGTGGACAAAGTAGTTGTTACCGGTGGTATTACAGCATTAAGCAATATTCTTCAACGATGCGAAGCAATGAAGGAGATTGATATCAACCAAGCAAAAGTTCCTACAGCATCATCTACTCTTCCTTCTTTGATTCATGGAGGGAGTATCACCTTTATGGTTAATCCGTTAGCACTTGGTGATGCGAGCGCAAGCAACTTAGCTTCAACACCTTGGACGGATGCTAAGTTTGGGGATTTAACATTGTCGGATGATGTAACTGTAGATGAGACCGATTATAATGCAGGAACAATGCTTCGTAATATTCACAAGTACGTAAAGAAGAACATCAACTTGAAGTTCGTTCGTGCAAAAATGGAAAATACGTACTTTAACACCTTCTGCTCTCCTATACCTCTTTCTGCAGAGGAAGTAAGGAGCATTTTCGGTGAGGCGGATATTCGAACATTAACGAGTTCCAGCTATGACGAAGAAAGTCAGACATTGACATTAAACTTCTCTGATCCTGCAACACCTATAACAACCATCGATTCTGGTGTACCTTATCTTATCCAACCGGAAAAAGAGGTGGATTTCTCAACTATTACTTTTGAAAATATCGCCCCCCAAAAAGTGGTCACCAGTGCAAAAAAAGTTACAGGCGATCACGTGAACTTCTATGGTACATTAGGAAAGGTGAGTGTTACAGCAGGACAAATTGCCAATGCGTCGTTCCTTTTCCTTTTGGCGGACAACAAGTTGACCTATGCTACAGAAGGAAGCCTGAGAGGAATGAGAGCATACTTCATCCTCAATCCTTCGGTTCCAGCCGGTGCTTTAGCGCATCGCCCGGTACTGAACCTTGGTGACGAGCAGACCCCGACCGCGATTGATAAGACTCAGACGGAGGTGAAGGCAGAGAAGGTGATGGAGAATGGGGTGATGTATATCATCAAGAATGGGGTGAAGTACAGTGTGATGGGAGAGAGGGTCAGATGAGATTGGAGATTTTAGATTTGAGATTGGAGATTTGACATTTGAAATTTGAGATTTATGAAGAAGAACTATATACAACCAAAAACAGGGACCACGGCGATTGGGTCGGTGGGACTGATGCAGGCGGCCAGCCCGGTGGGACTGATACAGGGCGTGCACACTCCTATGGAGTGGGCTACCGGCGGCGCGAGTGCCAATGACGGAGTATAAACAAACAACCAAACAAAATATAGAATGATGAAAAAACTACTTTTTATGATGGCGCTGTGTGCGCTGACGGTGGCAGCTAACGCCAGCACGTATCGCTACAAATGCGGTATCACCGGTATCACGGTAGATACACTGCAGAGCGCAAGCAAGAACCAGTTTACGGTGACTTTCACCCAGAAATGTAAGAACACGGCCGAGTACAGCTCGAAGCCGGAGAAGTACTATGAGTCGCAAGTGAAGTTGGTGCTCAACTCAGACGACCGCACCTTGGACGGTGTCTATACAACCGAGGGTGCGAGCACAACCAGCTCGAGCGCAAACGTCAACGACCAGACGATCAACCTGATCACCTCTGAGTTCACGATGGGTACGACCAGCCGTGTGCTGTGCCAAGACCAGACATCGACCTTTGTGATCAACAAGATCGACGACACCCACTACAGCATCGGTGCATGTACACTCTACTTCACCCAGCGTGTGAACAAGACCGACACCTACATCTACGAGTATAGCTTTGACGCTGACCAGATCCTGACGGAAGGTATCAGCCAGACGCCGTATGTGTTCGGATGGGAAGCAGGCTATTTTGAACAGTTCTACAGTTACGACCTGACCGTCAACAGCCTGAACATCGTTTACAGCCCTACGGATTACGACGCTATTCGCTATTTCTTGACCATGCAGTGCACGGGCGTGAACCGCGACAGCCAAGAGGAGCGCAACTACGAGGTACAGCTGGCTATCTATCCCGACGTACAGGACATAGCCGGTTCGTATGCAACCCAAGGTGGCACGCTGATGTATGCTTCTAACTGCTACGTCAAGGACCTGGAAGCGAACAAACAGCGCAACCTGGCTAACGACTCGATCAGCTCGATCAAGATCGCGTCGAAGGGCAACAACCGCTACTCGTTCACCGGTGGTCCGCTGATCTGCACGGATGTGGACCTGAACTACCAGGCTGTGTATGGCAAGAAGCGCATTGAGGCTACCCACTATTACTACTTCAACGACAACAACGGTCAGGGTATCGACTTCAGCTTTGATGGCGAGAACACCGAGCTGCTGCCGAACGAAGGTATGGGCGTGGACAACATCCAACTGACCGAGAAGGGCAAGAAGATCATCCTGGACGGCAAGCTCTACATCATCCTGGACGGCGCAATGTATGATGCGCAAGGAAAGATGGTGAAGTAAGCAATGTACCAGATGTACAAGACAAAAAAAAGCGCTTTTCGGCGCTTTTTTTTATTTTAATTTGCATATATGCAAAAAAAAATGTATCTTTGCACCCAAATATGATCAGACGACTGTTGTTGACTATATTACTTGGTTTGGTTTCGCTGGCGTACACGGGTGCGCGGGCGGCAGAGAACGTGACGCTGGATATCGACACGGTGGTGATCACGTATCTGTCCACCGAATCAGACACAGCAGCCGGACGATTTGTCTATACGTTCAACTTCAGCCACTCGGAGGACTACCCTACCGTGCTGGTAGATGTGATACTGACCGAGCCGATGGCGCTGGTAGAAGGCACCTACAGTCTGGCGAACGATTCGCTGTCCGGACTGCAGCTGGCGAGGAACCAGAACGATTTTGAAGCTAACCTGTTCTATGGCTCTGCCTACTACTGGGCCGACGCCTCGCTGACATTGAAGCAAGAGGGCGAACTATGGCGCTACACGATGCGCATGCGCGACGAGAGCGGCAACCGATACGGGTTCTCATTCTCGATGCGTCCGTACATCAACCTCTACCCCCAGCCCACCAACGGCAAGGACAAGCCCTACGAGACCGAAGAGAAGACCATAACGATCCAGCGGTTTGTGGTCGATACGCTGCTGTGGACCGACGAGACAGTGGACAAAGACGGCATCATCGACATCGTGATGACCTGCAAGCAATCAACCCAGTTCCGCCGGCCGTATATACACCTGGGTATGTACACCGACCAGCACTATCCGGCAGCCGGCACGTATATGTTGGCCAAGACCGAGGAGAACGGCACGTTCAGCTCATCACTGGGTATGTACGGCAACGTGATCATCCCGTGCTATGTGGCAGTGGTGCACGACGACGGCTATGTGACGGACATATGGTTTCTGACCAACGGCACGATACAGCTGAGCTACGACACAGCCGGACGACCGATAGTGAGCGGCGAGTGTTGGTCGTACTTCGGCTCAAGCATCACGTTTTACTACCAGCCGATGGCGCAGGGATTGGAGAATGAGCGGATGAGTGGATTAGGAGATGAGGGGATGAGTGGATGCCGCAAGGTGTTGCGGGATGGGCAGATGCTGATCGAGCGTGGGGAGAAAGTATATACGATAGAAGGACAATTGATAAAATAAGATAAGATGATAAAAAATTTTGTAGATGAGCTTCGCTGGCGTGGTATGCTGCAGGACATCATGCCCGGCACGGAGGAACAGTTGAACAAAGAAGTAACGGCAGGCTATGTAGGTATTGACCCTACGGCAGACAGTCTGCACATAGGCCACCTGTGCGGCGTGATGATGTTGCGCCACTTGCAGGCCTGCGGCCACAAACCGATTGCCCTGCTGGGCGGTGCAACGGGTATGATAGGTGACCCGAGCGGCAAGTCGGCCGAGCGTAACCTGCTGACCGAAGAGACGCTGCGTCACAACGTACAATGTATCAAAGCACAGTTGGAGCACTTTCTGGACTTCAACTCCAACGAACCCAACGCAGCCGAGTTGGTCAACAACTACGACTGGATGAAGGACTATACGTTCCTGGATTTTGCACGCAACGTGGGCAAGCTGATAACGGTCAACTATATGATGGCCAAAGACTCGGTCAAGAAACGCTTCAACGGCGAGTTCAGCCAAGGTATGTCGTTCACCGAGTTCACCTACCAGCTGCTGCAAGGATACGACTTCGTCTATCTGAACCAGCACAAGAACTGCAAGCTGCAGATGGGTGGTTCGGATCAATGGGGCAATATCACCACCGGTACGGAGTTGATCAAGAAGATGGGCGGCGGCGATGCGTACGCACTGACCTGTCCGCTGATCACCAAAGCCGACGGCGGTAAGTTTGGCAAGACCGAGTCCGGTAACATCTGGCTCGACAGACGCTATACGAGTCCGTATAAGTTCTACCAGTTCTGGCTGAACGTGTCGGACGACGATGCCAAGAAGTACATCAAGATCTTCACCGCCCTGACGCGCGAAGAGATAGAGGCCCTGATAGCCGAGCACGAGCAGGCACCGCATCTGCGTGTGCTGCAGAAACGCTTGGCCCAAGAGGTGACGTGTATGGTACACTCAGAGGCAGACTACAAGGCAGCCGTCGAGGCATCGAACATCTTGTTTGGCAACGCCACGGCTGATGCATTGCGTGCGCTGGACGAGGAGACGTTCCTGCAGGTGTTTGAGGGCGTAGAGCAGTTTGAGATCAGCCGTGAGGAGTTGGCTGCCGGTATCGGTCCGTTGGATCTGCTGGCAGAGAAGACGCAGATCTTCAGCTCGAAGGGCGAGGCCAGAAAGATGATTCAGGCCAACGGCTTCTCGATGAACAAAGCCAAACTGACTGACCCGCAGACACCGATCACCACCGACGCACTGCTGAACGGCAAGTATCTGCTGTTCCAGAAGGGCAAGAAAGCCTATTATTTGGTGGTAGCCAAGTAAGCCCCCCCTCTCAAAAAAAATTATTATTCATAAATACAATTTAATGCTATGACAGACGAACTGAAACAAGTGATGGAGGTTGCTGAGGTATGGACCAAGGAACCGTTTGACGCGGAGACCCGCGCAGAAGTGAAAGCGCTGATGGAGGCTGAGGACAAGACCGAACTGATCGACGCCTTCTACCGCACATTGGAATTCGGTACGGGCGGTCTGCGCGGCATCATGGGTGTCGGCACCAACCGTATGAACAAGTACATCGTGGCACAAGCTACCCAAGGCTATGCCAACTATCTGAACAAAGTACAGAAAGAGAACGGCTTTAAGAACGTACAAAACGGCCAAGTGGCCGTAGTAGTAGGACACGACTGCCGTAACAACGGACGTCTGTTCGCTGAGACAGTGGCTAACATCTTCTCGGCTAACGGCATCAAGGTCTATCTGTTTGAGAGCCTGCGCCCGACACCGGAGGTGAGCTTCGCTATCCGTCATCTCAAATGTCAAGGCGGTGTGAACGTAACAGCCAGCCACAACCCACGCGAGTACAACGGTTACAAAGCATACTGGGAGGACGGCTCACAGGTGCTCCAACCGCACGACAAGGGTATCATCGACGAGGTGAACAAAGTCAAGATGGAGGACGTTAAGTGGGAAGCCAACAAGGACCTGATAGAGATCATCGGTGGCGAGATGGACTATGACTATATGCAGGCTGTGAAGACCTGTATGGTAGATCAGGATGTGATCTTGCGTCACAAAGACCTGAACATCGTCTATACCCCGCTGCACGGTGCAGGACGTCAGATCATCCCGATGTGTCTGCGTTCGTGGGGCTTTGAGAACATCCACGTTGTGCCCGAGCAGATGGTGATCGATGGTAATTTCCCGACCGTAGTAAGCCCTAACCCGGAGAACGCCGAGGCAATGACAATGGGTATGAACCTGGGTACGAAGCTGAACGCTGACCTGGTGATCGCTTCCGACCCCGATGCAGACCGTATAGCTATCGTATGCCGCGACGAGAAGGGCGAGTGGATCATCATCAACGGAAACCAGACCTGTATGATGTTCTCGTACTACAACATCAAGGCCCTGAAGCGTCTGGGCAAGATGCGTCCGGAGATGTATCTGGTTAAGACCATCGTTACCACCGAAGTGATCCGCCGTATGGCAGACAAAGAGGGTGTGACGCTGACTGACGAGTTCACGGGCTTTAAGTGGATAGCCAACCGTATCCGTATGTGGGAAGATACCCATAAGTATATCGGCGGTGGCGAAGAGTCGTTTGGTTGGTTAGGTTTTGATGGCGTTCGCGACAAATGTTCGCCTTCGGCTATCTGCTTGATCTGCGAGATCGCAGCTGCCGCTAAGGACCAGGGAATGTCGCTGTATGAGTACCTGATCAATATCTACAATGAGTTCGGCTTCCAACGTGAGACGACCGTTAACGTTGTTCGTCCGGGTAAGACGGGCGCTGAGGAGATTCAGCAGATGATGATCAACTACCGCGCTAACGCTCCTAAGGAGATCGCCGGCGAGAAGGTGGTTAAGATCAAAGACTTCCAGCTGTCCGAGCAGAAAGAGCTGGTGAACGGCGAGTGGAAGACCACGCCGATCGAGATGGCACTGGGTGCTAAGTCGAACGTGCTGCAGTATTTCACCGAAGGTGGTCTGAAAGTGAGCGTTCGTCCTTCGGGTACAGAGCCGAAGATCAAGTTCTATTTCGAGATACCGGCTACCATGCCTACTCCGGATGCTGCAGGCTACAAAGCAGCTACTGCAGCCGCCGAAGCACGCGTAGCAGACATCAAGGCTTCGCTGGGAATCTAACCAGCGCCTTGTTGCCAAAGCCGTCGATATACATCTCTAAGGGATGAGTGAGACGGATGTGGCGCACCAGATCGGTTTCTTCGATAGCCTCTAAGGCGTCGAGGGAACCGATTTCATATACATCCCCCGGCCGTGCCCACGGGTCGATATTCAGATAACCCACATTGAAGGAGGTGAGGTTCTGGAAGAAGTGACTACCCTGAGAGGGTTCGATACGGAAGTTTTCGAGGCTGCACTCGGCGATCGCCTTGGCCTCGCTGATATCGCCCCACTGGACGGGCACACCGAGTGTCGGGATCTGCGAACCCCAACGGCCGTAGCCTATCAGCAGGTACTGACGCCCCTCTTGACGTAGCTTGGCGTTCCACTGGCGGATGGTGTCGGCCATCTCGCGCGTGCGTAATATATCAAAGGTGTCTTGACGCAGGTAGATGATATCCGTCACATCCTCTATCTGTCCCACGCCTAAGGCGTTGCCTGAGATGAGGAAAGCGCCATGGGTATCTATCTTATCCCAATCGACCTTAGCGGTCAGCGAATCGGCCGAGATAGGCCGTATCTGCAGCACATGGAAGATCTGAGGTTCGCGCTCAAGGTTAACTGCGAACTCTATCTCTACCGGGCACTTGATCTCCTGCTGCGCCATCTCAAGCAACTGGCGAATGATGTCTGCCAGCGGGAAGGTGTTGAACTTCAACTGCGGCGCAAAAGTCACGACACGCGGTCCGTCGGGATAGCACGAGTCGACCATACGCATGTTCTCGCGGTCATAGGTAGAGGCGATCATCTTAAGGCTCTCAAACTGGCCGCACTCATGTATAGGGAAGCGCTCGAGGTTGATGGCATCATCGATCGATGTCTTGAACCGCTCGGGGCTGAGCGAGAGGGCCAACATCGACTGCTGGGTCTCACGCATTGCCAGATCGACCGTTGAGGTTTGGAGCACGTTCTTGGGGTACTTGGGACTGAAGCGGAGCACTTGCTCGCCATCCACCACCACCTTGCCTAAGCCGTACGCTACCTTGACGATGCCGTCTTCGGGTTTCTCTTTGCCGACCGGGTAGAAATTGACGCTACGCGCCACACCGGAGATGACGGGGAAGTAGTAGTTACCCTCCTGCTCGCCACAGACCTCCTGGAGCACGATGGCCATCTTCTCCTCAGAGAGCACGTTGCCCGTAGAGGTGATATAGCCACGCGATGCCGCGAAGTAGACCGAGGCATAGACCGACTTGATGGCCTTGCTGAGCAGACGAAGCTGCTGGTCCTCGTTCTCGGTGTTGGGTATCATATAGGTGCTATAGACACCGGCAAAAGGTTGATAGTAGGAGTCCTCGAGCTTGGAGGATGAGCGCACCGCCAGCGGCTTGTTGGTGACGCGGATGAAATGGCGCAAGGCCGCACGCATCTCCAATGGCAGCGCGGCTGCCACAAACTCGGACAGTATCTCGTCGTCCGAGAGGTCGGCGTTGATGACATACTGCAGACCGTTGTCATGCACAAAGCGGTCGAACCACTCGGTGGTCAACACCATCGTTCGCGGCACTAACACACGTACACCCTCCCAACGGTCATAGAGGTCATTCTTCTGGAGCACATGGTTGAGGAACGCCAGTCCCCTACCCTTGCCGCCCATCGGTCCGTCGCCTACGCGCGCAAACCAGATAGTGTCGTTGTAGGTGTCGGGCGAGTATTTGGCCACAACGCCGAGGGCTTGGTTGATACGGTAGTCATGGATGAGGCGGATATTGGTCTGGCGGATGTTCTCGATATCGGTCTCGTCTTGGATCTTAAGGATGTTGACCTGTCTGCCGATAGCGAACAGTCCGCGGGCAAAGAGCCACTTGGAGAGGTAGTTGTTGTCGCTTAGTCGGCGGAAAGCGGCCGGAGAAATAGAGGATATGATTCGCTCAAATCCCTCCAGATCGGAGGCACGGGCTATCTCCTTGCCGGTTCGCGGGTCGCGGGCGATGAAGTCACCGAACCCGAACTCCGACTCGATATACTCGCTCACCTCTTGGGTCAGGGTTTTGGACGATTTGATGACAAAGCCCACCTTGAGTCTATTGGCCGTGGCACGCATCGACTCTTGGGACGACTGCATCAGGAACGGCATCGTGGGGTTATCATCGCGGATGAGTTGACACAGGTCGACTCCGGCATCCAGTTTCTCGGAACTGGACGGATCGCCCTTATGGAGCACAAAGCCGATGTCGGAGATGACACCGATGATATTCTTACTATAACGTTGGTAGAGCTCTACTGCCTCGTCGTAACAGGTGGCCAGTAACATCTTAGGTCGCGCCCGCTTACGCAGCAACTGCTGTTTCTCGTTGAGCGCGTCGCGGATGGCTATGTTGTTCTGCCGGAGCACCAGCTTGTAGAGCAGCGGCAGATAGGTGGAGTAATAGCGGACTGAGTCTTCGACCAGCAGGATCGCCCGCACACCCTCGGTGAGGATATCGTGCTCCGCGTTCATGCGGTCCTCGATGAGCTTGATGATGGCGATGATCAGGTCGGTGGAGTTGTTCCAAGTGAAGAAATAGTCGATATCGCTCTTTTCATGCTGCTCGATGCGGCGGTAGATCTCCTTGCTGAACGCTGACAGCAGGACGATCGGGCAGTTGGGCACCAGCTGCTTGGCCTCTTTGGCAAAGTCAAACACATCCAGCTCGCCCGCGCTGTACATGGTCAGGATCAGGTCAAACGGCTGACCGCTCATTCCATCATCCGCTAACCCCTTAATCCGCTCTAAGGCCTCACACGTTGTCTCCGCGCGGGTGATAGACGGCGGATTGGAGATATTGAGTTCGGCGTACTCTTGCGCTATCTGCACGTCTATACGGCCGTCCTCTTCCAGCGCAAAACTGTCGTAGTTGTTGCACACCAGCAGGATGCGCCGCACGCGCTTCTCCATCAATGATGTATAATTGTTGGTTTCCATTATGTGGGTTAATTTGTTTCTTTATTGTTTGTTGCCAGCTGCCCGATGACAAAGCCACGGAGGGTGAAATAGTATTTGTCGGCGGGTTTGGCTGTGGATTTGTATTCGTCGTAACGTTGCTGCCAATAGGCACGGCGAGCAGGATCAGCAAGTTCCTGTTTGGCTTGCTTGGATATTTGGGCAAAAGAGGAGCTATTGGCTTTTTGGTTTGCGGTAATACTTTTAGGATTCTTGTGTTTCGGATAGTTGCTAATTACCGTTTTGCCATAACGATTAGTGGCATAAAACTTGCTGTCACCGGTAAGGCGACCACTCAATTTGTCTAACAATATGTCTAGTTCTGCTTTTGCCATGCTATTTAGTATATATTCTCAGCATGAAAGTACTGTCCGTTTACGTGTCGTTAACGTCTCGTTTACGTGTCGTTTACGAGTGTAACTGCGGTTTGACGGGGGATTTATTAGTCTTTCAGCCAAACTGGTCTTTCCTCTGTTTCTTTAAATGCTTCTAAATACGGATGCCATCTCAGAAAGTTTTGCATCTCTTGACCATGTTCTTTATAACTGATGATTTCACCATTATCGCCAACATTGAGTGCATAAACCTTTTCTGCAGTTGTATCTATTAGATACTCCAAACTTTCTTCTCCGCAAAAGACAAACATAGTAGTTTATAGTTTGAACATTTCTATTAGTTCAGCAACTAACGTAGTAGTGCGTGCTTTAATATCCTCTATTGTCCATTGATTTTTGTCAACAAGTGGTTTGTTAATTTCCAGACCATTTTTATATCCGACATACAAACCTTTTTTGTTTTTCATATCTCTCTTATCTACAAATGATTTATTGCTTAAAGTGCTATTAAAACCACTTATAGTTAGATTGCCTATCTTATGCACATATTCTTCCCTATAGGAGTGAGCCAATTCTTTATCGCCATTAGCTATCATTTGAATCCAACTATCTGGAATATTAGCACCTTCCGGGAATATATGTTCAATTGTCCATACATAAATTTTCTTGTTGGAAACTATATTTTGTTCCCACAAATCCGTCCAATTCTCTGTAGTCATGTGTTTTTCACACAACTTGCATAATACAAAACGTGTAACACCCACATTTTCCTCGTAAATATTACCAGAAAGCTTATTAGCAAAGTCTTCGTCGCTTGCAGACACAGCTAATAATGATTTATATATAATATCATATATTGCATTTTCGCCAATTTCTTTATTCGTGTTAATTTCAGCAATTATGCTCATGAATATCCTATCAAGAGTATAGGTATTAGGAGTGTCCGTTATATTACGCCGCACAAAGAACGTCACCATCAATGAGATGATCTTGTTTATCATCTTGTCTGATAAGTGCAATTCTTCTTGATAATAAAATAGATATAGCAGAAGCGTATTCGATGGAACAGCTTGGACATGTTGCAAATCTAATAATGTCTCCCTAAACTGGTCAGGCGCGTTTATCGGGGTGACAAAATAAGCATAGATATTCCCGCATTTAGTTATATCTGCGATAAATGTCTCCAAATCATAGTTAATCAACTTCTCGTATATACTCAAGAGATTTGTTTTTGTTGCTATTACGCCCAATGGTTCCTTACTACGAATATCGTCAGAAACAAACGGTTCATTGTGACGTTGTTTAAAAGCATTATAGTAGTGACGGAAAAAGCGTTCTTGAGTATGATAGTCATCCTTGAGGGATTCAATAAGTGATTTCCACTGCTCGTAATATGTATCAACTTCCTCGTTATTCTTGGCTTTTGACAAAATAGTATTCTTCATCAAATCGATAGCAGTAAGAGGAGTTCCTCTGTCGTTAAGTGCCTCAAATAGCATATAGGCTTCCGTATGGCTACTAACTTCTATTTTAACAAGAACGGCCTGATTGATTTTATTGAATATATCTAAAAGCCTTACTACTTTATCTTCGGGAGATAGATCTTTAACAAGTGATTCTATTCGTTGCATAAAGTAGTTAAAGCAACGTCCCATTTTACGTTGAGGATAGTATGGAATGGCTTTTTTCTTTCCTAGTTTAGCGACATCCAAGATGTTCGCTTCTTGCATTAGATAGGAAAAATCATCTGAATTATAATTCTGTATTTGAGGTTGCACTACTAACCCGTTCGGAGAATCATTACGACGCAAAGCCTTTCTGATGGAAGGCAAAACATCAATGTCATCATCAGAGATAAATTCCTTGTACTTCTGCAATTGGGTATATATTGCCGCTAACAATATGCTTAGAGTTGTCAATCGCTGCTGACCATCCACCACCTCCAATTGCTGAATTTGGAATGAATCACGCGTATTGTTGATACATATTATAGAACCAATAAAATATCCCACTGCATTAGACTCAATATCATTAAACAATGCGCCCCAATGCGAATAGGACCATGTATATTCACGCTGATACTTAGGTATATAATAATACCAATTGTAGTCTTTACTAAAAATCTGACTAATCGGATAGTCGTGTACTGAGTCTATCATTGTTTAAAAATTTTTACAAAGTTAAAAGTTATCCCAATCTATCACTCGTGCAAAGTCGTGGTAGTTAATGGATTTTATATGTTTTCCTATAATTTCTTGGAGTGATATCTCCAAACTTGGCGCATCATCAAACCAAACTATTGTCAAGTGGCTGTCATTCGATTTGTCTCTTAACGACAATTCAAAACGATATGATTTTAGTATTTCGTTAGGTTTTAAAGGATCGTCGTCTATTATTTGGAAAGGCTTTTGTTCGCACGTTTCTATTTGATCGGAGGTTAGTTGAAATAAAAAACCATCTTCCTTTGATTGTTTCAACAATCTATGCAATATGTGGACAGCAACGCTATGGAAAGAGCCTTCCATACTACCTTCATATGTGTTTAAACCCGAAAAGAACGTATTTCTACATCCTTTTCATCCGGGAAATCAATTGTTATGCGCTTTTTATCCTGCATTATTTATAATAGTTTACAAAGTGTCTACTATCGGGTGGTGTTATTCTTTTAATCCTCCATAAATGGCGGATACGGTGGGTTGCTTTTGATCCTCCATAAATGGCGGATACATTATATAGAATGCCATGATGGCGGATACGGTGGGTGCTTTTGATCCTCCATATATGGCGGATACATTATATAGTATGCCATGATGGCGGATACGGTGGGTGCTTTTTGATCCTCCATATATGGCGGATGCTTTTATTGGCGGATACGTTATTCAGTATGGCGGGTAGTACTATGCATTGTAGGGCGGAGGCTGTTCTTACATATTTGGGCGGCGAGGGTGTTCATGTTATGGAAGCGGCTGTAATCGGTATCTGCGGGGACGTCGTTGACATCTCCCATATCCGTCAGTTGCCATGGAGAGAGGATGAGCAATTGCCCCATCTCGCAGAGCTGATGACGTCGCTTCTCGGGATGCCAGCCCTCGCGTATGGGTTCTTTTTGCAGATGGATAAGCGAGAGGGCTTTCTCTATGCAATCTTTGACCAGTTGTTGCTCGCCTTTCGAGATACCCGGTGTGACCAACACGGCACCATCTTTAGCCGCCTGAATCCATGCGGCGCGTTCGCGCTGGAACGCGTCGGTGGTCTCATAGCGGGTATTAAAGTCGCGCTGATCGCCGTGCATCAACCAACGATGGCAGAAGACCTGTTCTTTCCACGGGCGCTTGAGCAAAAAGAGATTGCCATACGCGGCGAAGTCCTGTCCGTCGATGGTGATGTGCTGGCGGCGCTGGAATAAATCGGGATACATAGCACGCATGATAGCCCGACGAGGGTTGTCCTGGACGTAGTTGATGATATTTTCCAGCTGACCTTTGCGGTAACAGATGGTATCGTCGTAGTTGTCGTCGAAGAGGGGTTCTATACCATGCTCGGCGTAATAGGTCTCGCGCTTTTTGCGGGAGGAATGGGCGAGGTAGTCGCGATCTATGTCAGCATCCGCCATACATGGCGGATACAAAGAACGATACGCCTGTGTACAGCCCATTTTGAAGCCGCGGATGATCTCACCAAGAGGAACGTCCATGGGACGCTCTACCTGGAGGATACCATGGAAATGGTCGGGCATGACCTGATAGCCCAGCGAGCGGATTTGACGGCCGCGGGCGGATTGTATCTCAAAGGTCTGTAGCCACGCTTGCTCTACGTATTGACCAAGCTTGGTCAATACGATAGAGGGAGCGGAAAGATCGTTGTTCAGTTCGCCAAACACGCGCTTGCGTGCGTGCGTAACGATAGTAATAAGGTATATCCCGGAGGATCTGTAATCCCTACAGGTATTGTGAGGACGATGGGCGCTACTCAATAGGCCGCCGCGATCCTTCCAATATGTATACCAATCGAACGACATTGTTTATGATCCGCCATGTATGGCGGATGCGTTATACCAGTCCTTGCTCGACCATGGAGTTGGCCACTTTCATAAAGCCGGCGATGTTGGCGCCTTTGACGTAGTTGATATAGCCGTCCTCCTCGGTGCCATACTTGAGGCAAGCAGCGTGGATATCGGCCATGATAGTACGCAGACGTTGGTCTACCTCCTCGGCCGTCCATTTGAGACGCATCGAGTTCTGGCTCATCTCCAATCCGGAGGTGGCTACACCACCGGCGTTGGATGCCTTACCCGGGCTATAGAGGATCTTAGCGCCTTGGAAGAGTGCAATGGCATCCGGCGTGGTCGGCATGTTAGCGCCTTCGGTCACGCAGAAGCAACCGTTCTTGAGCAGGTTCTCGGCGTCAGCTTTCTCGATCTCGTTCTGGGTAGCACACGGCATGGCGATATCGCAAGGGATGCGCCAGGGACGCTCGCCGGGGAAATACTGTGCCTGCGGGAACTTAGTTGCATACTCTTTGATACGGCCGCGGCGGATGTTCTTGAGCTCGAAGACATAGTTGAGTTTGTCTTCGGTGAGTCCCTCGGGATCATAGATGAAACCGTCGGAGTCGCTCAGGGTGAGCACTTTGGCGCCAAGGCGCATTGCTTTCTGTGCTGCGTACTGGGCTACGTTGCCTGCACCGGAGATGCAGACGCGCTTGCCCTCAAAGGACTCGCCGCGTGTAGCGAGCATGGCCTCGGCAAAGTAGCATGCACCGTAGCCGGTAGCCTCGGGACGCATCAACGAGCCGCCCCAGTTCTGGCCCTTGCCGGTGAGGGTGCCGGTGAACTCATCGCGCAGACGTTTGTATTGGCCAAACATAAAACCTATCTCACGACCACCTACACCGATATCGCCTGCCGGCACGTCGGTGTCTGCGCCTATATGGCGTTGTAGCTCGGTCATGAACGACTGGCAGAAACGCATCACCTCGGCATCGGATTTACCGCGCGGGGAGAAATCCGAACCACCTTTGGCGCCACCCATAGGCAGGGTGGTGAGGGCATTCTTGAAGGTCTGCTCGAAAGCCAGGAACTTCATGATAGAGAGGTTGACAGACGCATGGAAACGGATACCGCCTTTGTACGGACCGATGGCAGAGTTCATCTGCACACGGAAACCACGGTTGATCTGCACCTCGCCCTGGTCATCCATCCAAGGCACGCGGAACATGATCACGCGCTCGGGCTCCACCATGCGCTCCATCACTTTCTGCTCGCGCAGGTACGGGTACGCCATTATCATAGGTGCTACCGAGTCCACTACTTCTTTGACTGCCTGGTGAAACTCTTTCTCACCGGGGTTCTTAGTGATGAGGTCCGCCATAAAAGCGTCCACATACATCTGTGTTTGTTTGTCCATCATACTATGTTGTTAGTTGTTTATCAATGATTGTTTGCGCCTACACGCAAATTTGGGTACAAAGGTACAAAAAAAAATGAGTATGAGCAAATTTTTTTGCTCTTTTAATGCATAATTATGCAAAAACAGGATATTTTTGGCACAAACGTTAGTAAAATGTATCTAATTTCGCACTTTTTCTACTTTTTTTACGAAAAAATTTGCATATTTACAAAAAAAGCAATACCTTTGTGGCGTTTTTTGGTTCAAGGACCAAAGTCTGTTATCAAACTGTACAAAAAATTATTAACTAAAACAACACTGTATTATGAAGAAATTTTTCTCTTTTATTTGCGCTTTTGCAGTTGTATTAAGCGCTAGTGCAGTTCCTGCTACTCCGACTAAGTCGTTGGAGAAGGGTCGTTTTGCCACCGCTATTACTCAGCCTAAGGCTAAGAAAGTAGTAGTTAAGAAGAGCGATCTACGCAAGACTGTTGAGTTGAAGCAAGCAGAGAAGTTTGCTCCCGCTACCAAGACCACAAAGGTTGCAAAGGCTAAGAAAGCTGAGACCAATGTAGTAGTAAGTGCGATAACAAGCAATTTCTATGCTTCGGACAACGACATCTACTATGCACTGTACAACGAGGACAAAAGCAAGATTTTCTGCTTTGACATCTATTGTGCAGAGGGTGAGAAGGATGTTAAATCCGGTCAGACCTACACCCTAGCAGACATGTATTCCACGTATTGTGAGTGGGTTCCGGCCAACGACACCTACAACGGGACAGCGTTCGCTTCTGCTTCGTTCACCAAGACTGTAGCCGGAGACGGCTCGTTCACGATTGTAGCTACCGCTACTGACGTTAATGGCGATATATGGAATCTGAGCTACTCGGAGGCTGCGTCTGTTCCTGAGACCTACAACCTGACGATGGCCAAAGCTTCGCTCGAATACAGCGCATCGTATAGTGATATAAATGTCTCTATGAATGATTCGGATGAGAACTATTATTTCTATTTTGACATTCTGTTGCCGACCGGTCAGACAGAGTTGATCTCCGGTCAGACCTACACCCTAGCAGACATGGATGCACAGTACACCAAGGGTATTAACTATGTCAAGATGGAGTATATCAACTATGCTTCTGTATCGTTTACTCAAACAGTGGCTCAAGACGGTTCGTTCACCGTGGTAGCTCAGGTGCTTGACGACAAGGGCAACACTTGGAACCTGAGCTATGCTCAAGGTGCTCCGCAGGTCAGCGAGCAGACCCTGACTCTGAATGGTATCGCTCAGCCAGGTAGCAGCTACGGACAACTGGAGGCAGCTAACGCAGACTCGACCCAGTTGGTAAGCTTGCTCATCTATGCCAGCAGCCTGGAAGGCGACTTTACCATCGACGACTTGATCACCGCCTACAGCCTGAGCTATGTGCTGTTCGACGGCGTAGAGTATGACATCGAAGATGCAACACTCAGCGTAGTATATGACGAGCAGAAGGGTGCATACATTGCAACCGGTACACTGAAGGGCGTTAATCCGGATGATCCTACTGATGTAGTGATCTTCACGATCAATCTGACTTGCGAAGGCGACGCACCGAGTGGTGGTATTGATCCTGTGGCACTGCCTGATTCGATCACCGGTAGCGACTTTGAGTTGGAGATCAATCCGACATCGTGGAGCCTGAGCGGCGCATCTAACGAGGGCTTGTATCTGGGCATCATGGGTTATAGCGCAACCGTAGCCGGTCACTATGACACCTCTAACCTGGATGACTACTACAGCTACGTAGGCGTATATAACCAGAGCAGCCAGAGCTCGACCTATTTCGACTTGGTAGATGCTGACTTGACAGTCACCTACGAGAACAACGTGATCGCTGTCAAGGGTACGTTTACCGGATCGGACGGTACGACGGAGAAGACGTTTGCTATCGATGTAACCGGTACGTATATCGAGCCGACAGAGCGTCACTATCAGTATGACGAGCAAGGTGCTTTCGGTGCTATCTTCCCAACTTATGAGGTAGACGACAGCTATCTGTCAAAGAACGGTGTTATCTATGTTGAGGCTGAAAACGAGGCAGGACAGATCGTTGGTTTGGCATTCCTCCCGCAAGAGGGTCAAAGCGAACTGACAGCAGGTGAGTACCCGATCAACGCATCCGGCGATGCAGGTACACTGTACGCAAGTAGCGGTCTGAACTCGAACGGTAGCCTCACCTATTCGTTTGCCGGCATACAAGGTACTCAGGGCATCGAGAACGTATGGTTCATCGTAGCAGGTAAAGCTACTATCCACGAGAATGGTGTGATCGAGTTGGAGGGTCTGAACTCTTACAACCAGCCTGTTAACGCACGTCTGGGCGAGTGGCCGGAAGGTGTGGACAACATCCAGTTGACTGAGAAGGCTAAGAAGATCATCTTGGATGGTGAGCTCTATATCATCCTGGACGGTAAACTCTACGATGCTCGCGGTGCACAGATCCGTTAATCCGAACATTGTTTGATAGAAAAATCCCACGCACACAATGTACGTGGGATTTTTTTTGTATGTTTTATAGCACATTTGGCGTTTTTTGCTTGCATATATCAATTATTTTGCGTATCTTTGCAGTGCAATTTGAGTATTCACTTTAAAAAAGACAATACTATGACAATGACGATTAATGCTGTAAACTTTGAGATGGCTAAGCCTCTTGAAGATTTCATTGAGAAGAAAATGAGCCGTTTTGGCCGTCACATCAACGCCGACGACAAAGTAGAGATTCGTATGTCGGTCATCAAACCGCAGACCAATGCCAACAAGGAAGTTAAGATGCGTATAGCCGGTATGTTTGCCGAGAAAACAGCCGACACTTTTGAGGAGGCTATCGACGGCTGCCTGTCCGCATTAGAGACACAGATCGAGCGCCGCAAGAACGCATAAGATGGCCTGCTAAGGGCTAAAGAAAGCACCTTTCCTATTCGGGGAAGGTGCTTTTTTGAAACCGTGCCGTGTCGTCAACCCAGCCATCGGGTGTACGCTTGTAGAAGCGCTGGTTGGTGGTGGGTGACTTGAGTCCGCCGAGCGATTCGATATACGGGCCGAGTTTGACAAAGTCGTAAGGGAGACCGCTACGCTGTAAGACCGTTATCACTGTTAGACCGTTATCACTGTTAGACCGCTTCGCTGTAAGACTTTCCGGCAAAGCCGGGCGACCGCTATACCACGCGGTCCGTAACCCGTAACCCGTTACCCGTAGCCCCTTCACCCACTCTGCCAAGCGGGCTACTTCTTCGGGTTCGGCATCGCCGCCCATGAAAGCCACGCAGGTGATCATCGCTCCATAACGATCGATCAGGCCGCCGAGCAGCTCTTCGGTCAGCGGTTCGCCTATATCCTCGGCCAAGTGCTGGCTGTGGCAACCGGGGCAGTGGCAGGGACAGTTAGAGAGATTAAGGGCGAGTGTTACCTCGCCCGGAATCTCTTGAAAAACAATATCGAAAGATGCTACTTTTAACATTGCGGAGCTTTCTGTTTCTCTGCGTAATAGCGCTGAGCAGCCTCTTTCTGACGTGCCTCTGAGAAGTTGGATACGCGTTTCATGTAACCGATGACGCGGGTCAGATAGTCCACGTTCTTGGAGTGGCAATGAGGACACTCTTTGAGGTAGCGTTTGTCGATGTGACCACACTCGTTACATACGGTGTTCGGGATGTTGAAGGTGAAGTAGTTACATCCCTCTACAGCTGCTACGCGCAGCAGTTGACGATACTGCTCCTGGCTGAGGTGCTCCTCGAGATTGCAGTGCAGAGCCGAGCCACCGGTGAGATGGTCGATATACTTGCGACCATGCAGACGGAAGCGGTCAAGCACATTGATGCTGGTGTCTTCTACTACGTAGAAATAGCTGTTGTAGCAGTCGCGCGGCACAACGTAACCGTCCTCCTTGTCCCATTTAGCATGCTTAACACCTACGTTCTCTGCCGGAATCATCTCGCAGTTGAACATCACATCCTTGGTGCGGTACTGCTTGTTGAGTTTCTCGATAGTGCTCAAGATCTCCTCTACGAAGTTAGCATACTCGGGCGAATCCTTGATCTCGATGCCCAAGAACTCAGCAGCCTCGACCATACCATTGACACCGATGGTCAGATACTGACGACCGATATTGATATATCCGGCATCGAACAACGGCAACATACCCTTGGATTGCAGCTCCTTGAGGTTCTCGTTGTAAGCCAGCTGCACTTTGTGCATCAGGTCTACTACATCCTCGATGTACTTCTGGTACGGAATATTGTTGCGTACTGCATACTGCACAGCGCGGTTGAGGTTGATCGTCAACACAGACTTCGAGCCTGTCGACACACCACCGGCACCGAGCGTGTAGCTAAAGCCGTTGTCGGTGATCTCGTTACGCAGACGGCAGCAGCTGGACAGTGAGTCAGCATTGTCGGATACGTAGGTGAAGAACGAGTGACCCTTAGCGTACATCTCAGCCGTGAAATCGCCGTACTCTTTGTCCTTGATGTCACCATTCTCAGCCAACAGGGCCATCGTCTCTACCGGGAAGGTAAGCACGCAGCGTGTACGCTCCTCGTTGAACCAGTTCATGAAGCGGCGTTGCAACCAATCGAGGCTCTCCCAGTGAGGTGCATCACCATTCGGGAAGCGGAAGTTCTCGAATAGGGACTGGAAATAATAACGGTCATAATAGCTGATGTTCCAGAACACGGACTGGAAGTTACGCGCACCCGAAGGCTGGTTGAGGCTATAAACCACCTGTTGGAAGCAGTCGGTGATGATCTTGTCGATCGTGCGACGCTTAAGGCTGAGGTCTACAACCTCGTCTGCGCGCTTGTAGTAGTCATCGCCGTACTCCTGCTCGATGAAATAGTTCATATACATCAAGAACTCGGGCGTAGCGCATGCACCGGAGAGCATGGAGCTAACCATGAAGACCATATTGATGAATCCGCCGCAGAACGATTTGAGGTTGTGAGGAGGGGTAGCGTTACCGCCGATAGACTTGGTGCCGCCGATCAACCACGGATACATGGTGATCGAAGCACAGTAGTTAGCGAGATTGGTCTCGTCGTTCTTGTAGATGAAGTGTTGGTTGAGCAGCGACATATAACGGTCACTGAGCTCCTTGCCAAACATCTCTTTGATACGCTCGGTCAGCAGACGACGGTTAAGACGGATAAAGCCCTGCTTAGGCAACTCACCGATCAGGGTAGCGATGTTCTTGTGCTCCACATTGGCGTTGGCATCAAACTTCGAACCCTCGGCAGCGTTGGAAGCCTGTACGTAGTTCATCAAGAACTCCAGACGACGCTGTGTCTCGCGGTCCTCGGTATGGCCCTGACGATAGAGCATGTATGCTTTGGCTACCTGATAGTAACCCTCAGCCATCAATGCCACCTCTACTTGGTTTTGGATCTCCTCGACGCTAATTCCGTTGTGAATACGAAGACGCGAGAGAATACCTGTCAGCGTCTCATCGGTCGCAAAAGCGCCTACTGCCAAGAAAGATTTGGAGATAGCACTTTTGATCTTGTCGATGGTAAACAACTCTTTTTTACCATCACGTTTGATAATGTATGTTTCCATATATATAGTGTATAATAGTCGTTCGTGTAACCTGAAGCGGAAATCGGATGCAAAGGTACTGCTTTTTTTTGAAATGTGCAAATTTTTCAGCAACTTTTTTTGAAAAAAAATCACAAAGTTGTCCAAAACAAAAACGCAAACCACTCATTATAAGCGATTTGCATTTTTTCGGGACTTAAAAAGTTGTCCAAAACAGAAAGCCTTCGTAAGCGTACGGTTTTACATTACTGAAAACAAAGTACTAAAAAAACATAGCACAAATTGCACAATCCCGCCCCTAAAAGACAGATATTGTAGGCTTTACCTTCGGCATGCAACACAGCTGTCCACAGAACCAACAGCGGAAGCGCGAATAGTAGTACCCAAGATATAGAGAAAGCCTCGTACGCGCACGCGAGCGCGAATAATATAATAAGGAGCATCAGGATCTCGCACGGGCGTTTGCCTATTCTAACCGGCAAGGTGCGTTTGCCGGTTTCGCGGTCGCCATCCAGGTCTCGAAGATTGTTGATCATCAGTACCAACATCGAAATCAAACCACATACACTACCTGCCCAAAAAGATGGTGCAAAAGAGGTCCACTGCACATCAGCGGTCTGAGTCATGGATAGTTGCAACCACGTGGTACCCGTCGAGGCTACGACACCATAGTAGAGCCAAACAAAGATATCGGCTATACCCAAGTAAGAGAGCGAATGTGAGGTGGCAGTATAGAGCCACGCAAACAGCAGAGCCGTGAGTCCAATGAGCATTATCGGCCATCCGCCACACAGGATCAGAGCGAACCCTAACGCTAAGGTGATGGTGACACATATATCTATGGCGATCAGCATCTGCCGTTCGGTCACTTCCCCCTCGGCCAACGCACGGCGAAAACCGATTCTGGCCTTGCGATCCGTGCCACGACGGAAATCGTAGTAGTCGTTGATCAGGTTGCTAAGGATTTGCAAACCTAACGCGCATAGAAGTGTAGTACAAGCCACCGGCCAATGGATAGCGGCCGGCGAACAAACCAATCCAACGATCACCGGACAAAGAGAAGCCGGCAGGGTCTGCGGACGGATGATACGAAGCCAAAGAAGAATCTTTTTCATCATTTGACAGCACGATAGAGATACGATATACCAAAAGTCTGCTTACGGAACGAAACCGTTTGGAATCCGGCCTGACGCAAGTGTGTCAGGAAATCTTCGCCGTAGATAAACTGTCTGACACTTTGGTTGAGATAGGTATAGGCCGTCTTGTCGTGGCTGAACAGCCGGCCGACGAACGGCAGTAGATGGTTGAAATAGACGGTATATCCCCAGCGAACCAAAGCCGCTTCGGGATAGCCGAACTCCAGAATGGTCAGTTCCCCACCCTGCTTGAGCACGCGATACATCTCGCTTAGGCCTTCGTCCAGATCAGCGAAGTTGCGCACACCATAGGCACACGTCACCGCATCGAACGATGCATCTGCATAGGGCATCTGTTGTGCATTGACTTGCTCGAACACAATAGGCGCTTGTGCACGCTGCGCTTTTTGCGCTCCTACCCGCATCATCTCAGTCGACAGGTCGATACCGGTCACACGTTGTGCTTTGTGTTTTCGACACATCAGCAGCGCCAGATCACCGGTGCCCACCGCCACATCAAGCACATGATCAACCGGCTTCATTTTGCGTACCGCTTCACGCCTCCAACAGCGGTCAACACCCAACGAAAGCAGGTGGTTGAGGCCGTCATAATGCGCTGCTATACGGTCAAAAAGCGAGCCTATATGTTTTTTGTCTTGCAATTCCATGTTACTGCTTATTGTTTTGCGCGAAGTGGCGGCAGTATGACTTTAGTTCGCACTCTTCGCATTTTGGTTTTCGAGCTTGGCAAACGTACCGGCCATGCAACAATAGCCAGTGGTGCGCTTTAGGAATCACCTGCTGCGGGATATACTTAACCAGCTGTTTTTCAGTCTGTAGAGGGTTCTTGCTATGAGTAGTCAATCCTAATCGTTCACTGACACGGAATATATGGGTATCGACTGCCATAGTGGGTTGATTCCAGATCACCGCACAGACCACATTAGCCGTCTTGCGTCCCACTCCCTGCAGGGTCTGCAGATCGTCAATATTGTCCGGCACTTGGCCATCATACACCTCAACCAGGCGTTGTGCCATCTGTACCAAATGTTCGGATTTGGAGCGTGGGTAGCTGACCGACTGGATATAGCCAAACACCTCGTTGGCAGTGGCTTTGGCGAGCGCTTCAGGCGTCGGATAGGCTGCAAAGAGTGCCGGTGTGACCATATTGACACGCTTGTCGGTGCATTGTGCAGAGAGCATAACTGCCACCAGTAGCTCATAAGGATTGGAGTAGTTCAACTCCGACTCCGCTACCGGCATATGCTGCTCAAACCAAGCGAGTATGGACTCAAAGCGCTGTTTGGTTGTCATAGTAGGCGCGACTTATGATTTGTAATAAACGAGTAGCTTGTTGTTGCACCGCAGCCGTTTCTTCAGACACCGGCTTTTGCTGCAAACGAAGCATCATTATCTGATACAGCAATATCAGGCAAGCCTCCACATCCGACATTGTCGGACGATCGGTTTTAGACTTGAGGATATTAAGGGCAGGCTGAACGCGGATGATCATAGCGCGATACTGTGCCTCTTGATCCAGCAACTCAGCGTGGACTTGCTCCATCTCCTGTAAGGCGTTCTGTGCCAGACGCAGGTGACCGGAATCGGTGATACCTTCCCGATGCATCATCTCATGAATCTCGTGCAATTCGGCATTAGTCTCCGCTTGCTCGGGAAAAGCACGCAGATAGTCCTCTAACTGCCAAAGATAGAGAATATATTCAGCTATATTTTCGCGTTTATTCTTCATCGTCTTCCCAATCCAATTCATCCAGATAGCTGTCGCTCATAAAGGTCTCGATCTCACGACGGTCCTTTTTGGTAGGACGTCCTGTACCACGATCGCGACCCGTTTGGCCTGCCATACGTGCCAACTCAAGCAGCTCCAGTTGATCCGGGGCCGTTATATCCTGCATATACTCCGGCACCAGTTTGGCGCCCAGACGATTCTCCGAGAGTTGCAGCACACGGTACGAATAGGTGATGGGGCCTTTACGCACCGAGAACCGGTCGCCGATCTTGAAAGTACGGCTGGGTTTGAGTTGGACACCATTCATGGTGATGCGGCCGTTTTTGCATGCATCAGCAGCGATAGAGCGCGTCTTGTAGATACGCATCGCCCACAGATATTTGTCCACTCTGACTTCTGCCATCTTACTTGTTATTATACAGGTTCATCGTACGATCTACACCTTGCAGACAAAACGAAGGAATGACTTCTGCAGCCACTTTGAGTCGTGCCCCCATCTGCTCTTTCTCTTGATCGCTCCACTCGCCGAGCACAAAATTGATTTGCGTTCCACGTGTGTACTCATTACCTATACCAAAACGCACTCGCGCGTAGTTATCGGTGCCGAGAACCGACTGTATATGTCCTAAACCGTTATGACCTCCATTACTGCCGGCTTTGCGAATACGAATCTTACCAAACGGCAAGTTGAGATCATCCACCAGGACCAACATATTCTCCACCGGTATCTTCTCCTGCTGCAGCCAATAGCGTACGGCGTTTCCGCTTAGGTTCATATAGGTAGAAGGCTTAAGCAACACCATTTCGGCACTCTTGACACGACACTTGGCTACGAACCCATACCGTTTGTCCTGCCACTCGGCATGAACGCTCTCGGCAAACGTATCAATGATGTCAAAACCGATATTGTGACGCGTATGTTGGTACTCGTCACCTATATTGCCCAGTCCTACGATTAGAAATTTCATTGTCTGCTCTTTACGACTAACGGCAGGGAATAGCCCTGCCGTCAGTTTTGAAAATAATGTGTGAAACATTATGCTTGCTTGCTTTGGCGGGTAGCCTTAACCTCTGCAACACACATGTCAGCAGGATTCATCAGGCGCAGACCTTCGAGTTGAATGTCAGCCACAGCAATTTTCTTGCCCAGACCGAGAGAGGTAACATCTACCACTACGCGCTCCGGAATCTGAGTGTAGATACCATTCACTTTGAGCTTGCGAGCCTGAAGAGCCAATTTACCACCGGCTTTCACGCCCTCTGCCAAACCTTCGAGTTTAACAGGAATAGCAACCGTTACAGGCTTTTGCTCGTTTACCTCCAGGAAGTCGATGTGGAGTACACGCTCTGTGATCGGGTGAAATTGGAATTCCTTAACCACTGCCATCTTCTTAGCATCGCCGATAGTCAACTCTACTGCCATCGTGTCGGGCGTATAGATGAGTTTGCGTACATCGCCCTCTGCTACAGTGAAAGTGATGTTCTCACCCAGACCGTAGATGTTGCAAGGAACGAGATTCTCTTTACGGAAAGCCTTAGCTGCTTTCTTGCCGTACTCGCTACGTGGAGTACCTACCAATTGAAAAGTCTTCATTTGTTTTGTTTGTTTGTGTTACTTAATACCGTGTATCTCATCACACGTGCGCTCGCGCGCGGTTTTCATAATGAAGGCTGCATAAGCGCAGCCTTTTGTTGTCCACCGAGGAGTCGAACCTCGCTTCTCGGAACCAAAATCCGGTGTAATACCGATATACGAGTGGACACCACATCCGCCATTTTGACGGAAAGCAGGTGCAAAGGTACTGCTTTTTTTTGATATACGCAAATTTTTTGTGATTTTTTTGCAATTATATCAAAAAAAATCTATTTTTTCTTTGCTATCTTAGCCTTTAATTGCGGAATATATGTATTGCGCACATACTTATAGTTAGGAAACTCCTGCAACAGGGCCTGCGCTTTCTTGAGCGCCGTATCCAAGTCGCCTTGTTTCTCATAACACTGTGCTATCGTCAGCAAGGTAGCCGGACGATTCCAACAATACTTCCACTCCGGAGCACGGTATATTTTCTCCGCCTTCTGGAATATAACCAATGCCTCTTTCTTGTTGCCTATTCCTGCCGGAGCGTAAAACAGCACGTTCGCCCGATATCCCAGGGTGATAGGATTGTTAGGCTGTTTCTCTGCTGCTGAATTGGCCAACTTTAGCGTGCTGACAAAATGGGCGGACTTACCCAACATGATCTCGAACGCATAGACTGACGATAAATACATATCATAGTATCCGGCGCCCAAGTGCGGCTTCATTTCCTCAACGTGGCTTTTGAACCGTTCCACATAAGGAGCAGCTTGTTTCTTGCTCACGTCCATCATCGCGGCACAATAGCCATACTCATATGCCATACAACGCAGGCGAGCCTGCTTGGTAGCTGACTTCCAAGGCACTGCGTCGATATAGCTCTTCCATTTGCTCATGTTATTCTCCAGATAGGCATCCATGAGGTCCTTGTCTGCCTCAGAGAACTGGGCAAACAAGGACGCACAGGTCATGAGCATTATACTGATCAATAATGCGAATCGTTTCATTTGTCTTGCTCTAAACGAAGGGTACGTGTTGGTTGATCGCAAACCTCGGTCGGTCCATAGTACTGGATCGGTCCCGGATAGATATACGATGTATTGGCATCAGCCCATTGTGCGCGATGCTCTTTGAGATACAGGAACGGAGCACCGTTGAGGTCTACCAATGCTTTTTGGATCACCGGTTTCATTTTACCGTTACGCTTCTCCATGTTAAACATCATCGTGATAGGTACACCACCTGCAACCCATTCTGCTGCGGGTTTGGTGAGGTTGCGAACAGATGACATATAACCGGTCTTGCCTGCTGCGATCAGGTGAGTAGCGGTCATACCCAACGAATAGCAATAGTCTGCATCAAAATTCGAAGGTATAGCACAGCGGCCTTCATAGCCGAAGAAGTGATTGAGGGCAGCAAATTTACCTTTATACTTGCCTTGTGCTTTGAGTTGAGCCAGGCGTTTGCCTACCATCTCAATCAGCAGTTTCTCGGTCTCGATCTGGCTTACCATCACATTACCGTGAGGATCACGATCAAGCGTCAACTGACGAGCGATACCCTTTGGCAACGAGCGATACAGGTCGCATGAAGCAGGGGTCAGCATCGACTTAACATACTCGCGCTTAGCATCATCGCCCTCAAGCGAAGCGAACTCCTCGTTAGCAGCAAGCATATCATTGAGCTCTTGAATGAGCACACGCATAGCAGGGATAAACTCGATCAATCCTTCCGGAATCAAGATAGTACCGAAGTTCAGACCCGAGTTAGCGCGATCGACGATCACGTCTACGATCTGCTCTACGATATCGTTGAGGGTCATCTTCTTCTCCTCAACCTCCTCAGAGATCAAGCAGATATTCGGCTGACTTTGAAGCGCGCACTCCAAAGCAATATGGCTTGCACTACGGCCCATCAGACGGATGAAGTGCCAGTATTTCTTAGCCGAGTTGGCATCGCGCTGGATATTACCAATCAACTCTGAATATACCTTACAAGCCGTGTCAAAACCAAAAGAGGTCTCGATCATCTCGTTCTTGAGGTCACCATCGATAGTCTTCGGGCAACCGATGACTTGGATACCGCACTGTTTTTGCATGTAATACTCTGCCAAAACGCAAGCATTGGTATTGGAGTCGTCTCCACCAATGATCACGATAGCCGAGATACCCAGTTCTTGGCACACTTTGATACCATTGTCGAACTGCCAGGTCTCTTCCAGTTTGGTACGGCCTGAACCGATGATGTCAAATCCACCTGTGTTACGGTATTCGTCGATGATTTCAGCTGTCAACTCCTGATACTTGCCATCAATCAAACCGCTGGGGCCGCCTAAGAAACCATAGAGTTTATTCTCAGGGTTGAGCGCCTTGAGACCATCAAACAGACCGGAAATCACATTATGACCACCGGGAGCTTGACCGCCCGACAAGATCACACCAACGTGGATTGGTTTATCCAGATGATTCGTTCCTTCAGCCGGCTCCATTTTGATAGTTGGCATGCCATAGGTGTTCGGGAAGAGGGCTTTGATATCCTCCTGATCAGCCACCGACTGTGTTTTCTCACCTTCTACCAGTTTGACTGCACCTTGCAGCGCCACCGGCATCTTCGGTTGATAGCTTTGACGAGCTATCTGTAATGGACTTTTTTGCATAATGAATATATTTTTTATTTTAATGAATTAACGAATTAACGGGTTAACAGTTTCACTCAAACCAATTTTGCCTGCAAAATTACTGCTTTTTTTTGACATATGCAAGAGCCGCAGATTTTTTGTTGATTTTTTGCATAAATTTAGAATGTATTGAGGGTATATTATGCATATATTCAGCATGTATTTAGCAGTCATTCCCGTTCGCATGTCGTTCGCATGTCGTTCGCATCTCGTTCGCATCTCGTTACCATTACGGACGTGCACGTACGGTTTGGGGTGTGTCGGAGAGGCGTTAGAATTGGTTTCCGGGGCCGTTCCGGGTACGTAATAAGTCCGAGAATGGTTAATGGATAACTAAGAATATATAAGAACAACTAACGATTTACCAGCCAAATTTGGCTAATTCATTAAAAAAATGATGTGGCAGAAGTGGCAGAAACGGCAGAAAAATCGGGGAAATAATTTATGCCATTTATGCCAGTACAAATTTTTATCCAAGGCGGCAAAAATAGGAAGAGGAATTGCATATCATTCCGCATATTATGTAATTTAAAATCCAAATCCTCTTAGTTCGGGTTTGCGGAGAGATTCATGTTGCGCGAGTTGACAAAACCAATATAACGCCTCATCATTATCGCAGCAGCGTTCGTCCTTAGCAAGGATCTCCGCCAATAATAGTTGACCACGCTGATCTCCTTGTGCTGCAGCCTCTTTCAGCCACGACAATGCGTCAGACAGTTTAGGTTCTATGCCGATTCCTTTGTAGAGACACCACCCTACCGATGTCATCGCCTCCGCACATCCGTGATTAGCTGCTTTACAATACCATTCGAAGGCCTGTTTCTCTTCTGCTGCATCTGCTGTTTTTCCTCCGAGACCAGTCTCAAGGATGACGCCCATATTGTACTGAGCAGCTGCAAAGCCTTGCTCTGCCGACAAACGAATCAATTCGAACGGGTCTTCATCGACCTCTACTCCTTCCGGCAAGTCTCCATGAAGGATCCAAAGTCCCAATAAGTTCTGGCTCAAGGCATTTCCCTCTCGGGCTCGCTTCAGCGTGCCTTCGAAGGTAGTCATCCCTTTGTCTTCTCGTATTTCCGTATTCATTGCTCTCGTCTATTTGCGTTTAGATTACGCATTGGTTAGAATACTTTTGATTTGTTTGGCGGCTTGCTCGTTGCAGCGATGCCCAAATTTAGCGTTCCAATATATCTCGTAGCCCAAAGACCCCAAGAGTGCGGCGTTTTTCTTTGAGAACTCACGACCTATTAGTTCGTCGTCCGTGGAGAAAAGCGCGATGTTCCTTGTTCCGAGAATGGGCGTATTGGTCTCACGAAATGTAATAAACTGACGTATCATCGGTTCGTCGATGATATATTCCGTCTCTCCATTCTCCCGCAGCTGCAGATAGGGATGCTTGCCATAACCAATTTTACGAAGCACCCGTTCAATCTCAACGCATGGATTAACCGCCACCTTTATAGCATTCGGACTGTTGACATACATCGTCAATAAACCGCCCATCGATGTGCCGGCAATCAGAGTCGGTTGGAATGCCGCAATCCACTCATTCAGTATATCTAATGACTCAAACGGGTTATGCGTTATTTCCGGCGACAGCCATTCGTAACCGTCTAAACTGCGCGCCAAGGAAGATTTCGTTCCCGACGCAGCACTGGATCCTAAGCCGTGAATATATAGTGCGTACGGTTTCTGTATCGGAGTGCCGTATTGGAATGTTGCAGGTTCTTTCATAATTGTTAATCTGTAACCGACTGGTTGTGATTATTGTAGATTTCCTGTTAGTTTAAGTATGAGCACGATGAAACCGGCTATAAGAGCGCAGACGATGCATAATAGGACGAGTTCGCCTAGGCAAGTATTGAAGAAGGCGAGCATACTCTCGTTGATACCCTGCCAGATATCATGCCATGCTTCTTTGCGCATCTCACTACGCGATGGTCTCTTCATCGGCGGATCCACAGCCAGCCACTGTCCGTTGATATACAACTGACCTTCATGGATATCTGTTATCGTCGGGCGTTTCTTGCGTCCTTTCTTCTTCGGCTGTTCCGCCGATGGTTTGATCGGCGGTTTCGGTAGTTTTTGTATGGTGGGTTTGACCATTTATGCTTGCTCTGATTTCACTCTGTTAATTATTGCTTCGATTTCATTCTTGCCCATATTCCACTCATGGCTGAAATATTCCGCAAGAAACTCTTCCGGATAGTCTTTTTCTAAAAAATAGCGAATGGTATCTTCATGAAGATGCACAAAACCCTCTTGGAAACTATGATGAGTGTAAAGCCAATCGATATAGAAGAATTCTTCAGCGTAACGATCCACTACTTCCGGAGAGAATCCTTTTTCGATCCACATGCGCTTATGATCGTCAGAGTGGATAAACTGATTCCGTTCTTCCTCACGTTTACGAGCTACTTCCGGATTATAATATGCTTCAAATAGAGACGTCATAGTATATGCTTAAAGTTCTTTGCACAATTCTTCTTCGAATGCCTCCATATAGAATTCTTGAACCATGTTGGCTGCTTCAATAGGCATATCAGACTCTTCGTAGTCATCAGGGTTCAAGGTTTGCAGGTATTGCGCATGCAAACGATCTTGATAGGGGTCGATGAGAGAAACGGCTTGCAGTCGTCCATGGAACAGATAGGTCCAACCATCTGGCGGCATAGAGCCAAACGCATAGACCGTCACATTGTCCAAGCCGTTGATATACTTCAGGAACGGAATGGGCGCAGCTGCCGGCGTTTCCAGCAGCGTAAAGAGGCACAACATATCATCCTGGTCATACAGCAGTTGCCACTTGTCGAACGGCATCGGTCCACGGCAACCATAGTGCTCATAACAATAGTCCATTCCGGCTTTGAGTTGTTCGTCATCGTGGATATCGATCTCCGGTAACGGAACATACGATTCCATACCTATTCCGTTTTCTTTGAGACCGTTTAACAGGTCCACGATCTGTTCGCCGTTCATCTGAACCGACACACGTTCACCTTTTAGACCGCGGTTCAAAAAATCCACAACGGCTTGCTTTTTGCCTTTGAAAAAGATTTCACTATATAATGGATCAGCCATAGTACTATTTTGTATTTACCGATTTTTCAGAATATCCAGCAGATTGCGATGCTTCTCAAAGAACTGCATATATGCAATCACCGCCTGATCATTTTCTGTCCGCAGTAATTGCTTCCAAGATACGTTATGCTCCTGACAGAAGAAATAATGACGGAAACCATAGTTTTTATCCATTTCGGGGCCTTCCTCTCTGCCTTGATAAATCTCGTTCCAGTCATGATAGAACTGCAGGTTTTCTTTATTAAACTCGCGCCAAAGTTGTTTTTTCTCCTCCGGAGTAAGCACTTTTACATGAATATACAAAGCATCTACCAGATCTATAAAGGGCTGTATGCGCTTATCATCAAATGGATCTTCGCATTCGGGAGCATTACATGTGAGCCAATCAATGAATTTCCATTTATTGACCTCCTGCATTTTATACAAGTTCGCGACTTCCTCTGTATCCTTCGGCAAGAGAATGATATACTCTTTGTTGTAGTCAGTTTCACATCCGAAGTAGTGGAGTTTACGATCCGATGCCCTACATAACCCTTTGGGGTCGTCTGTTTCTCCACTAATGGTGTACACATCTGCATACTCGTTTTGCTTGAGCAATTCAAGTGTTTTGTATTTCTCGTTCATAACATTTAGATTTCCGGTGGCATAGATAATGAAAGAAAGCTTTGAGTTCGCTCTTTAGCCGAGACATTTCTTCGCGTCACTGTTGGTAATTTTCTTCAGTGTAGCTCATTTGTCTTTGATAAATTTTGTATTTCTTTTTGCTTCTCGCCATGGACGCCAATCCGGTTTCAAGATATCGTATTGGTCCAAGCCAAATTTATATGACAGCGACTGAAGTTCGATAAATTCTCTTACTTCGCCATACCGTACCACATCCGGTTGTCCTAATTTCTCGAAATACCGAAGAGTTAACATATTGACCAGCGATTCCTCCATGAGCACTTCTCTTTCCGAGAAGCCATTAACCATCCTAATTAATGGTTGGTATTTATTACTTTCCGTCTTTGTCGGATTCATTAGTGCGTGCGCCAAAGCATGAACTAGAACAACTACGTACAATTCTCTGGAAGTAATGTGCCTATGTTGTTTTTGCAACTCTGCCGGAGCATTAATTATTCTTTCCGGGCACAATATGATTTCGGAGTTATAAGAATCATAGTAGCCGTAATATTCTGTTGGGAAATCGGTTATATTATATAAACAATCAGGTTTGCTATTATAGTAAGGCATGTTATCTTCAGCAACTACTCGCAACTGGATCTTTGTCCCCAAATTATTCACATCATCCTCATCGATACCCATCGTCTTATAGATATCGGCAATACGTTCGTAAGGAATCTCCTTCGAATAACTATTTTCACCTTTTAGTAGGGTTAAAAGATCTTTCTCTTCCGTTTCATTCAATGTCCCAGCACATAATTTAACGATTAATTTATCTAAATAAATGCGATGTCCTATAACATCATCAGTATCGACAATATCTGCAACTAGCGGCTCATTGTCTATATTAACATTGCCATTTTTATCTTCAAAATCATCCAATGATAAGCAAACAGGATAAAGGCTTTCTGTCGGTAAGAATGATAATTTATTAATCATAGTATTATAATTTAAAATTTCGCCTACTATTTATACGATTTTGGGCTTACTCCGTTTTTCCTATTCATGGATTTTAATAGAATATCTTGCTGCCAACTCTTTTCTTTGTTCGGCATCTGTGCAAGAAAAATTGCCTGCAGCAGGATGCCACTCGAGTTCCTCGTCCTCGCTGTATATAAACACATCAAAACGAGCTGTTATAAACCCATAGGCTTCTA
>CACZCR010000010.1 GCA_902779705.1 uncultured Bacteroidales bacterium
GAAAGTGAATGGTCACAATCATGGTGACTATCTGATCGGTACTCACCGTACCGCTCCAACCACCAATCCTAACTGCACTCGTCTGTACATCCGCAAGGGTGATACGTACGACCAGAGCAACCGCCAGTTGTCGCAGAAGGAGACTGCTACACGTGCAAGCTTCGCAGCCGTAGCTGCAGCAGTAGCAACCCGCCGCAAATCGCTGGAGTACATTGCTGCCGACAAAGCAGCCTTCGACGCACAGAAGGATCTGCCGGAAGGCAAGAAGACCATGCGTGCGTACTTGTGGGCAGTCTGCAAAGCTGAAATCGAACAGGGCTAAACCGTCTCTCAATCAGTATCGCGACGCAAGAAAATCCTACGTCGCGGTACTGATCCCTAAAACGTAGTAACATTATGAAAGAACATCCAAACATACAGCTCCTCACTGCCGCTATACTGGCTGTCTCGGGAATGATCATGCTTTACTGCGGCATGTTTATTGCCCCGCAAGGCGAACTCCACGAGTCCGTACTCGTTGCCTTCGGTGAGGTCGCAACCTTTGCAGGTGCGCTGTTTGGGATAGATTATACGTACAGGTTTAAAAACAAAAAGTAAATCCTATGAAAAGAGTATGTATTTTATTATCCATATTAGTTGCTGTTGCTGTCCTTACCTTAGGATGCAAAGCATGGAGAACCATCACAACCACGTCGACCTACACAACGGCCAACGACTCCACCAAGTCCTCGATCACTATCCAGTCGAAGACAGTAGAGGAGTATCAGGGGCACAAAAAGTAACCCCTAATTCAATTTTTAACAAAACATAGATAATGCGGCCCTCACAGCCGCATTATTTTTATAACCGAAAAATTTAGCGTATTTCTTCCAGTTCTTCTACCAGCTCGTGCAGGGCGAGGAGGAGGCGGAAGCGGTCGGAGACATGGCCGGAACCTTGCACCTGGCGGATGTTATAACGCGCTACCAACTTGCCCGTACCACGATCTATCAGGTCCATATAGCCCGTCAATATAGCACCACCGGAGTTGCCGTAACCGAATTCCGAACCGGACATATTACCCCAATCCAAACCATCAATCACCAGATTGATATGATAGGTGGCCTCGTCAGGATTAAAACTCAGACGCAAACCGCGGCGACCGAACTCGTCATTCCATTTGTTACGAAAATACTTGGCACACTCCTCTACAGTGGTCTCCCACTCACCAAGCGTGTCATTCTGAGCTATCCATTGCTCAATAGGGGTGGCCGACTTGATGAACACACCATCCTCTATCTCACCGCAACGGGCGTTGTCCCAGTCGATGTAAAAAGTGGATACGGCGCCGTGACAGCGCTTGAGATTGAACTTGCCCTCACGAGTGACAGGAGCAATAGCGTACACACTGCATGCAAGCAGAATGGTCAAAAGAGTGAACAATGAGCGTTTCATAATAGTTTGAGTTTTAATTGGTTAGACGTATTACTTGTCGTCAAAATCAAAGTCCTTGATTGAACGCACCAGCGGCGTACCAGAGCTGTTGAGCAGGTGCATACGACAGGTGAATGTGTCGGTCCCGAAGACCTGGTTCAAGAAATCACAACCTACCTTAGGGATCGTATAACTGCCGTCCTCCTGACGATAGCCCACCATATACAGATAGATAGGCTTGGTCAGCACCTTGCCGTCCTTAACCACCGGACGCACAAAGCACGTACGCGTGTTATAAGCACGGAGTGTGTCAAAATTGTGTACCGTATAATACTTACTGCCCAACAACGCAAATCCCAGATAGTCAGTCTTATCGATATCGTCCACCAGGCTATTCACCTCCGTTGTCATATAGTAGATTCCCCTCCGCTTGGAAGGAATAGCGTCCGGCGCATTGTGCGTGCACTCCAGATAGGTCTTAAACGTGCCGCTCTTGGGACGCGTGGTATAGAGCTTGATCGAGTCGTTGGTGCGCAGATACTGCTCCAACTCATCCGACGAGATAGGCGTGTCGATCGAATCAAAGGGCACATCCTCCACACGGCGGTAGTAGAAATGCGCCGATATAGGATCCTCACCCAGACGGCAGGCGATGATGATACCTTTCTGAGCAAACTCCTTGCGCTCGTCCGACACATTGCTGTCCGCAAAATCACTCTCCTTGGCCTCCGCCGCCGATAGGCAAACCGGATAAAAACTGTTGTTGAACGACGGGTTGGTCTGGCGGGTGTGGTTCTCAAACACCTCGTCCGCCATCATCGTATATGCCTGACTGCTGGGCATATTGATATACAGCGAGTTAGTGTACTTGTTATTACGCACATCGTAGTCATACTCAGCCGCCAAGAAGTTGGCCGCCGAACCTCCGCCCAAGAACACCAACATCGGCTCGATCTCCGTCTTCGTGTCACGCACAAACAGCCACCACTGGCTGATACCAAAGCACACCATCGCCAAGAGCAAGAGTAGGGTACCACCTATCAACTGACGAATCAGCATACGCTTGCGCAGCACCTGATGCACATGGCTATTGATGCGCTCGCGGGCCTTGGCGCACAGGTCCTCAATCGAAGTATAAGGTATATAGTAATAGTCGGCTCCGAGGCCCTCCTTGAGCATCTGCTCAATCTCACGAATACCCTCCGTCTCCTCGTCAAACTCCTTGAGAAAAACCAATATCTTAGGGCCACCCTCCTGCTTATACTTGGCAGCGGCACGGTTGAACTCCTCACGGGTGCGGTCACCCACGCTGCCCTCCAACACAAAAATCACCAAACCCGCTACCTCTTCGATAAACTGGTTATACTCCTGCTGGCTGTCACCAAAGTTCTCGTACGAACACATATGCAACACCACATCGCGCTTCTGGTCGATGTACTGAGCATTCAGGTCATTGGCCAAGGCCTTCAGACTCATACGTTGCTGCTTAAAACTCTTGGAACCTGCTACAAAGATAGAGATCTGCTTTTTCATATCGAAGGGTGGGTTGGTATATTTTCGGCGCAAAGGTACACAAAAAAATATACATACGCAAATTTTTGTGCTTCTTTTGCAGAAAAAAATGTCTTTTATTTGCATACATGCAAAAAAAATCGTATCTTTGTGCCCAAATTTATTACGCGAACATGAAAACGACCAATTTTGGATTTGTGCGAGTGGCAGCCGCCGTGCCGATGGTGCATGTGGCAGACTGCGCTTACAATGCCGAAGAAGTGAAACGACAGATCGACGAAGCCATCCGCGAAGGTGTCGAGGTGATCTGCTTTCCCGAACTGACCCTGACCGGCTACACCTGTGCTGACCTGTTCTTCACCCAGCAGCTCCAGCAGAACGCTATGACTGCCCTCGAAGATGTCTGCAACTACACCCGCGGCAAGGCGATCATCGTGCTCATCGGAGCACCACTCAAGGTGGACAACGACCTGTTCAACTGTGCCTTCGTTATGACCGACGGCGAGGTGATGGGGGTTGTGCCTAAGATCAACCTGCCCAACACCGGCGAGTTCTACGAGAAACGCTGGTTCACCTCCGGACGGGCCGTGCGCGAGTGCACCCCAAAAGGCTTCGAACCGCGTATCCCAACTATCGACCTGTGGTGCGGAGACGTGCCCTTCGGTATGGACCTGCTGTTCACCACCAAGGACTACAGCTTCGGCATCGAGGTCTGCGAGGACCTATGGAGCCCCCTGCCACCATCCACCCAGTTGGCCATCCAGGGAGCCGAACTGATCTTCAACCTCTCGTCCTCCAACTGTGTCGTAGGCAAACACGCCTTCCGCCAACAGATGATCACCCAGCAGTCGGCACGCGTCCACTGCGGATACATCTACACCTCATCCGGCATCGGCGAGAGTACTACCGACGTCGTCTTCTCCGGCTCTACCTACATCGCCGAAAACGGCGAGATGCTGGCACAAGGCGACCGCTTCCAGCGCGTCAGCTCGATGATCATCCAGGAGATCGACATCGAACGACTCCGTACCGACCGGCAGCGTAACACCAATTTCTCCAAGGACAAACAGGGCCACTACCGCCATATCAACGTCGCTCCCATCGAGCGGGAGCACGAACTGACCGAACCCGCTCACCGCCATTTCTCGGCCGCTCCCTTCCTGCCACCCAAAGGCGAAGAGGACCAGTACTGCATGGACGTGTTCTCTATCCAGACCAGCGGACTGATGCGCCGTTGGGAACATACCCACGCACAGACCGTCGTCATCGGTATATCCGGCGGACTGGACTCAACACTGGCACTCATATCATCAGTCCTGGCAGCCGACCAACTGGGCTACGACCGTAGCCGCGTAGTAGGCGTCACCATGCCGGGCTTCGGCACCTCTGACCGCACCCACGACAATGCCATCCGACTAATGGAACTGCTGGGCATCACCATGCGCGAGATACCTATCGCCGACATGGCTACACAACACCTCAAAGATATCGACCACGATATCAATATCCACGACGTCACCTATGAGAACGCACAAGCACGTATTCGCACACTCGTCCTCATGGACATAGCTAACCAGATGAACGGCTTCGTCGTCGGCACAGGAGACCTCTCCGAACTGGCCTTAGGATGGGCTACCTACTCGGGAGACCAGATGTCGATGTACGGACTCAACGCCGACATCCCCAAGACACTGGTGCGCTATCTGGTCACCTATGCGGCAGAGAACCTCTTCGACGACCAGACACGACGCATCCTCATCGATATAGTCGATACACCCGTCTCACCCGAACTGCTGCCTACCGACGAACAAGGCAAGATAGCACAGTTCACCGAGGAAAAGATCGGTTCCTACGAATTGCATGACTTCTTCCTATACTATTTCCTTCGCTTCGGATTCACCCGCGAGAAGATACTCTATATGGCTACCCAAGCCTTCGAAGACTCCTATAGCGAAGAGACCATAGCACACTGGCTCGATGTGTTCATGCACCGGTTCTACCAGCAACAGTTCAAACGTAGCTGTATGCCCGACGGACCCAAAGTGATGACCGTCAGCCTATCACCACGGGGCGACTGGCGTATGCCTTCAGATGTGAACGAGATTTAGTAGAAAGTAGAAAGTAGAAAGTAGAAAGTAGAAAGTAGAAAGTAGAATGGTAAAAATACCGAATACATTTGGGATGGATGTGCGCACCAAGGTGTGGGCCGAGTACCACTCGGTAGACGAACTGCGCACCCTGCTCAGCCGCTACCGTGGCGAACAGATGATGGCTGTCGGGGCAGGCTCTAACCTGCTGTTCACCGGTGACTACGACGGCGTGCTCCTCCATTCGGCCATGCGCGACACACAAGTCGTCTCCCAAACCGACACCACCATCGACATCGAAGCACAAGCAGGACTGGTGATGGACGACCTGGTCGCCCAAACAGTCGCACAAGGACTGTGGGGACTGGAGAACCTGAGCTATATACCCGGTGAGGTGGGGGCTTCGGCCGTACAGAACGTAGGCGCATACGGCGTCGAAGCCAAAGATGTGATCATCGCTGTCAAGACCATCGCCATAGCCGATGGCAACGAACGTGTGTTCAGCAATGCCGAATGCCACTATGGCTACCGCGACAGCATATTCAAAAACCAACTCAAAGGACAATATATCGTCACCTCGGTCATCTATCGTCTATCCAAGACCCCGAAACCCGTACTTGACTACGGACACCTCAGGGCTGTGACAGGCGACACCCCCACACCCCAACAAGTGCGCGAGGCTGTGACCACTATCCGCCGGCAAAAACTGCCCGAGGTAAACGAGATAGGTAGCGCCGGTTCGTTCTTCAAGAACCCCGTCGTACCTACCGAACAATTCCAAGCCCTCCTGGCACAATATCCCACCATGCCGCACTTTGCCGTCGAGGGTGGGGTGAAGATACCTGCCGCTTGGCTCATCGAACAATGCGGATGGAAAGGCAAACGATTAGGTGGCGCACAGGTGTATGACAAACAGCCGCTGGTGCTCGTCAACGCTGACCAAGCCACACCACAAGACGTCATGACGCTGGCCGAACAGATATGCCAAAGCGTCAAGACACGATTCAATATAACCATTAACCCCGAAGTAAACTATATCTGATATGGCAAGTTTTATCGTAGAAGGCGGACACAAACTGCATGGCAGCATCACCCCTCAAGGCGCCAAGAACGAGGCGCTGCAGGTGATCTGTGCCACCCTGCTCACCAAAGACAAAGTGACCATCAGCAATGTCCCCAATATACTGGATGTCAACAACTTGATCAACCTGCTGCGCTCCATGGGTGTGCAGGTCGAACAAGTTGAGAAAGGTACCTTCACCTTCCAAGCCAAGAGCCTGGATACCCACTATCTGTACACCGAAGACTTCCTGCAGAAGTGCGCCCGCTTACGCGGTTCGGTGATGATCATCGGCTCCCTCTTAGCACGCCTTGGCAAAGTCATCTATGCCAAACCCGGTGGGGACAAGATAGGCCGACGCCGTCTCGACACCCATTTCCAGGGCATGATCAACCTCGGCGCACAGATGGAGTACCGCAACGACCTCCAAGCCTACCAGTTCATCGCATCCGACCTCAAAGGATGCTATATGCTCCTGGATGAGGCTTCCGTTACCGGTACAGCCAACATCATCATGGCTGCCGTCACCGCCAAAGGACACACCACCATCTACAACGCGGCATGCGAACCCTACATCCAGCAGCTCTGCCGCCTGCTCAACAAGATGGGCGCCAAGATCGAAGGTATCGGCTCCAACCTGCTCGAGATAGACGGCGTGGCCGAACTGCACGGCGCCGAACATCGGTTGCTACCCGACATGATCGAGGTGGGCTCGTTCATCGGTATGGCCGCTATCACAGGTTCGGAACTGCGCATCAAGGATGTCTCCTACCGCGACCTGGGTATAATACCCGACGCCTTCCGCCGAATGGGTATACGCATCGACGTAGATGGCGACGATATCATCATCCCTGCACAAGAACACTACCAGATAGAGTCGTTCATGGATGGCTCCAACCTCACCATAGCCGATGCACCATGGCCCGGACTGACACCCGACCTGCTCAGCGTGATGCTGGTGGTGGCTACCCAAGCACGAGGTACCGTACTCATCCACCAGAAGATGTTCGAGAGCCGACTCTTCTTCGTCGACAACCTGCTGTCAATGGGTGCGCAGATCATCCTATGCGACCCGCACCGCGCAGTCGTCATCGGACATGATCACCAGATGAAACTGCGTCGCAACAACATGACATCGCCCGACATACGTGCCGGTATAGCCATGCTCATCGCAGCAATGAGTGCCGAAGGCATCAGCAAGATCGACCATATAGACCAAATAGACCGTGGCTACGAGGATATCGAAGCACGCCTCAATGCCATCGGAGCACATATACGCCGAGAAGAATAAAACGATGAAAGAACAACTAATCACATCCGCACAAATAAGCCACATGGTAAAAACCGTGGCTGACCAAATCGCCCATGACTACGCCGGACGGCAAGTACATATGATCTGTGTGCTCAACGGCGCACTATTCTTCGCTGCCGACCTCATGCGAGCTCTGCCGCTGGACTGCACATACTCGTGCGTTCAACTGCGCTCCTACGAAGGTATGACATCGTCGGGCAGGGTAGAGGAGGTCATCCCCCTGACTACCGACATACGTGACAAGGATGTGATCGTCATCGAAGACATCGTCGATACCGGCACCACCATGCATTTCTACAAGCAGAAACTGCTGGCCCTTGCGCCGCGTTCGCTCAAGGTGGCTGCTATGCTCTTCAAACCCTCCCAACTCCAATACCCCGACGCCAAGCCAGACTACTACGGATGCGAGATACCCAACAAGTTTGTCATCGGCTACGGATTAGACATGGACGGTTTGGCACGAAATTTGCCGCATATATATGCAGTAACTCAATCAACTGACGAATGAGAAAAATTTTCTACATATTGCTAACCCTCTTTCCCATCTTGGCCTATGCCGACTTGGTGCAACCCGTCACATGGTCTGGCGAAGAGATAGGCGATAGTGTGCGACTCAAAGCAGACATCCAACAAGGCTGGCATATGACCATCATCGAGATGGGCGACCGGCAGTTCGAACAGGAGTTTGCCGACTCCTTTGCCATCACCGTAGCCAAAGACGAACTGGTACCCATCCGTTTCAACGCCTGCGATGATCGCCAGTGTACCGCTCCCGAGACATGGGCATACGAAGAGGACTGTGGCTGTACCACCGTCTGCCCGCTGCCTTCGGCCAGCGTCAATCAACTAGGGACTGCACCATCTGTTTCCACCAATATAGGACTCTCGTTGAGCGACCGGACTCGCAGCCTCCTATGGATCCTGCTGATGGGACTGTTAGGTGGCCTGCTGGCCATCTTCACCCCCTGCGTATGGCCGATCATACCGATGACGGTCTCCTTCTTCCTCAAACGAACCGACCAAGGCGCTAAGAACGCCATCCTATACGGACTGAGCATCGTGGTCCTTTATGTGGGACTGGGCCTGCTGGTGACCCTGCTCTTTGGCGCTTCGGCACTCAACGAGCTAAGCACCAACGCTGTAGTTAACATCGTCTTCTTCGTTCTGCTCGTGGTGTTCGCCCTGTCGTTCTTCGGGCTGTTCGAACTGACCCTACCATCCTCTTGGTCTACCGCACTGGACAACAAAGCACGCTCCACCGGAGGCATACTCAGCATCTTGCTGATGGCTTTCACCCTCGTGGTGGTGTCTTTCTCTTGTACCGCACCTATCGTTGGTACACTACTGGTCGAAGCAGCCGGACACAGCCTCTTGGCTCCTACCGTCGGTATGTTAGGTTTCGCTATCGCATTAGCGCTACCGTTCACCCTCTTTGCCCTCTTCCCACAATGGCTCAAGTCTGCCCCTAAGTCGGGCGACTGGATGAGCTCGTTCAAAGTGGTGCTGGCCTTCCTCGAACTGGCCCTGTCGCTCAAGTTCCTCAGCGTGGCCGACATGGCATACGGGTGGGGTATATTGCCGCGCTGGCTGTTCATCACTATATGGATCCTATGCTTCGCCGGCATCGGCATCTACCTGCTGTGGCATATTGCACGTGTGTCTTGGACCCGACGCATCATACGCATCATCGTCATCGTGGCCTCGCTCTCGTTTGCCGGCTACCTGATACCCGGCTTATGGGGCGCACCAGTCAAAGCGATCTCTGCCTTCGCTCCGCCAATGCAGATCGAAGGACGTCAAGTGTTCAACAACTACGACGAGGGACTCGCCTACGCCCGCCAACAGGGCAAACCGGTCATCATCGACTTCACCGGCTACGGATGCGTCAACTGCCGTAAGATGGAAGCCTATGTGCTGGACAACGACAGCGTCAAACAACGACTCCGGAACTACGTCTTCATCGAGCTCTTTGTCGATGACCGCCGACCCTACAATGCTGATACCAATCTGTCTGTAGGAGACGTCAACAGCCGCATCCAACGGGAGCTGTTCGGCGCCAATGCGCAGCCGTACTATGTGCAGCTCGACAAAACAGGCAAGCAAGTGGGCGAGGCACAAGCGTTCACCATCGATCCGATGGAGTTTATCAATTGGCTAAAATACTAAACTATGTTTCAAAATAAAACCCTACATCGTCCATCCTCCAATCGTCCATCCTCCAATCGTCAGTCCTACGACACCAAACGTCCGCCCGAGAAAGAGATGGTCTTTGGTCTGCGTGCTGTGATCGAGGCCATCGATGCCGGCAAAGTGCTGGACAAGGTGCTTCTGCGCAGAGACATGAACTCGTCCATCGGACGTGAGTTACAAACCAAACTCGAAGGAACAGCTACACCCATCCAACGTGTGCCGGTAGAGAAACTCAACCAGTACACCGACAAGAACCACCAAGGCGTCATCGCCTTCCTTAGCCCGATAGAGTTCTACCCGATAGAGAACCTCGTACAATCCCTATACGACGAAGGCAAGACCCCTCTGCTCATGGTGCTGGACGGCATCACTGACGTACGCAATTTCGGAGCTATCGCGCGTACATGCGTATGCGCAGGCGTGCATGCACTCGTTATTGCTAATAGGAGTGGGGTGGCTATCAACGGTGACGCTATCAAGACTTCGGCTGGTGCCCTATACAGCCTGCCGATCTGCAAAGTGGATAACATGCAGAACACGCTTCAGTATCTGCGTGAGAGTGGGCTACAAGTTGTAGCTGCTACCGAGCATACCGATCGTCTCTATACCGATTGTGACTTCACCCAACCAACGGCTATCGTTATGGGTTCGGAGGATAGGGGAATATACCCGCTCAATCTCGACCAATGTACCGACAAGGTCAAACTGCCAATGACCGACACCATCGAATCACTCAACGTCTCCGTGGCTGCCGGCGTCTTCATCTACGAGGCTATCCGACAACGCTCGTAAACAATCGATACACAAACAATCATTATAGTGCGTACTAAGATAAGTGCGCACTTTTTTTGTCAACTCTATAGCCGAACATTGACATAGAGTAGGGGTATCGTGCATACATAAAAATGCCTTGCCACACCTAGGACAAATCTTCGTTTTATTCATATCTCAAAATGAATATACATTCATGCTATTTTGTATAATGCATATTTGCGTGTAACTAATTGATTATTAGTAAATAACACATTTATATAAAGTAGTACTTTAATTGACGTGTCGATACATTGTTGTAATGATTATTCAATGTGCTGCAAAGATTGAAAATAAAATTGTATATTGTTTATTTTCAGTGATTTATGTATTAGATATATAGTGGTACTTTATCTATTTCGCCCAGTATTTTCGGCTAGATACGGCGTACTGTATGCATATGGTTGCATATTGCGTATAAGCCACGAACAGCCGCTATATGCAGCAGTATACATCTAGGGTAGAGATCGTCTCTTAGAGCGCTTATTTGAGCAATGCAAACTGTAGTACTTCGTCTATATCTTTGACGTAGTGAAAATGTAGTCCTTTGAGATAGATGTCGGGTATAGCATCCACATCTTTGCGATTGTCTTCGCAGAGTATGAGGTCCGTTATACCGGCGCGTTTGGCAGCCAGTATCTTCTCTTTGACACCACCTATAGGCAGCACTTTGCCCCTAAGTGTCATCTCGCCGGTCATAGCTATACGGGCTCTGACTTTGCGTTTGGTGAAGGCTGAGACGAGGGCCGTTGTCATCGTGATACCTGCCGACGGTCCGTCCTTAGGAATGGCTCCTTCCGGCACGTGTAAATGAACGGATTGGGTCTCTATATCCTTGCGGTTGATGCCCAGCTGATCGGCGTGGGCTTTGATATATCCCAAAGCGATAGTGGCGGACTCTTTCATCACGTCACCAAGGTTTCCGGTAATAGTCAGCGTAGGTGTCTTAGAGTGAGAGAGTGAGGTCTCGATAAACAGTATTTCACCACCCACTTGTGTCCAAGCCAGTCCGGTGACAACACCTATATACTTATTCGTCTCATACATCTCACGACTGAAGCGTGGCTGTCCCAGATAGTCGATGATATCCTCCGGTGTAGGGGAGATATTATACTCTTCGTCCAGGGCCAGTTTGGTATCTATCTTACGGCATATAGCAGCTATCTGTCTATCCAGTGAACGTACACCCGATTCGCGGGTATAGTTCTCTATAATGCGTGTGATGATAGGGGCGCTCAAACGCAGTTGCGAAGGTTTGATACCGTGGTTCTTCAGCTGTTTGGGGATGAGGTGCTGTTTGGCTATTTGCACTTTCTCCTCCACCAGATACCCCGTCATCTCTATCAACTCCATACGGTCGAGCAACGGCCGCGGAATAGTATCCAGACTATTAGCTGTAGCGATAAAAAGCACATGGCTCAGGTCGTAGTCGATATCCAGATAGTTGTCATGGAAAGTGCTGTTTTGTTCGGGATCAAGCACCTCAAGCAATGCCGAAGTGGGGTCTCCCTTATAGTCAGCACCTATCTTATCGATCTCATCAAGCACAAAAACCGGATTAGACGAATGCACCTTGCTCAGGTTCTCGATGATGCGTCCCGGCAATGCACCTATATACGTACGTCTGTGTCCGCGGATCTCCGACTCATCATGCAATCCGCCTAATGACACACGCGCATATTTGCGTCCCAGCGCCTCGGCTATCGAACGTCCCAAACTGGTTTTACCAATACCCGGAGGACCATACAAGCATAGGATAGGGGAGGTAGAGGGGTGTTGTTTCTTCTCTTTGTCCGACCGAGCAGCCAGTTGGCGTTGCACAGCCAGGTATTCGATAATGCGCTCTTTGACCTTATCCATACCAAAATGGTCGTGGTCGAGCACCTCTTGGGCGTGCTGGATATCAAAATTATCCTCGGTCATCACGTTCCACGGCAGCGAGAGCATGGTCTCCAAGTAGTTCTGCTGCACGGCAAACTCCGCCGAATCCTGATGCATCCGTTGTAGTTTCTTGAGCTGCTGGTCAAACGTCTGTGCCGCTTTCTCGGGCCAGTTCATCGCCTTAGCCCGCTGCTCCATATCATGAATGGTCTCCTCGCTGGTGTCTCCCAACTCACGCTGGATGGTCTCCATCTGTTTGCTGAGGAAATATTCGCGTTGCTGTTTCTCGATATTCGCTTTGGCCTTGTGCATGATCTCATCCTTCATCTTGATCATATCTGCCTCTTTATTAAGCAGTTCGAGCAGATGAAATCCGCGCTCTTTGATCGAGTCGTAGCTCAGTAATTGTTGTCTGTCAGCAGAAGTCTGATTAAACATATTGGCGCTGATATAGTTGATCAGAGTAGGGATATTATGGATACTCTTGATCATTATCTGCGCTTCGGAGGGCAGATCCGCCACTCGCGAGAAGATAAAAGCGGCTTGTTCCTTGATATTGTCGGCTATAGCCTTAAACTCCGGATCGTCTTTGTCAGGAAACTGTTCGGGCAACTCCGTCACAGTAGCTTGTAGTACGCCGTCTACGGTGGCAAAATCGGATGCCTTGACGCGGCATTCGCCTTGCACAAACGCCACCAATTCATCTTTGATATCCATCACATTCACCACACGAGCAGATGTACCGATATCGTATAGGTTTTCCGCCTTCGGATCTTGTTCATCAGGATCTTTCTGGCACAAGACAACGATCGTTTGGTTGAGCTTTTGTGCTTGCGTCACCAATTGGCGCGTATAGTCACGCGTGATAGTGATCGGCATCAATATACCGGGGAAGAGTGTCTTGTTCTTGAAAGGAAGAACCTTAACGCCTTCCTGTGTGTAGGGTATGTCTTCCGGAGTATTATTTAACATAATCCCAATTAAGTATTCAAATGTATAAACGAATCAGCCATCCATAGACGGATTAGCCGACGAAGACTTCTTGATTGATTTTGCGAACGAGACCTTTGAGTACATCGCCCGGACCAAACTCATAGAATTCGGTAGCGCCGTCCACAATCATATTCTTGATGGTTTGTGTCCAGCGTACAGGCGAAGTGAGCTGAGAAAGAAGATTCTCACGAATAGCCATCGGGTCTGTTTGCGGATATGCATTGGTGTTCTGATAGATCGGACAGATCGGCTCAAAGAACTCGGTATTGAGAATCGCTTCTTTGAGTTCCTCGGCTGCCGGCTGCATCAGCGGTGAATGGAAAGCGCCGCCTACTTGCAGTCTCAGGGCACGTTTGGCGCCGTTCTCCTTAAGCAATTCGCACGCGCGCTCAACACCGGAAACTGTACCGGAAATAACTACTTGTCCCGGGCAGTTGAAATTGGCTGCTACTACTACATCTCCCGTCACTTGTTGGCAAATCTGATCCACTCGATCATCAGCCATACCAAGTACAGCAGCCATCGTAGACTGCTGTAATTCACAGGCTTTCTGCATCGCACGGGCACGTTTTTGTACCAACAACAGCGCGTCCTCAAAGCGAAGCGTATGGTTAACCACCAGCGCCGAATATTCGCCCAAACTATGACCTGCTACCATCTGTGGCTGGTCTATCGTCATCACGCGGTTTGCCACTACTGAATGCAGAAAAACAGCCGGCTGCGTTATATCGGTTTGTTTGAGTTGTTCAGCAGTGCCGTTGAACATGATATCTGTTAAGCGAAAACCTAATACTTCATTGGCACGCTCGCACAAATCGCGCGCCTCCGGGTACGCCTCATATAAGTCTTTACACATCCCCTCAAATTGAGAGCCTTGACCGGGAAAAATAAATGCTTTCATGTTTAATTACTCAATTTGGGTACAAAAGTACAAAAAAATTGTGACATATGCAAAAAAAAGTGATACTTTTTAAGATTCATTAGTCATTTTTTAATACATACTACCCTATCCTACGGCCGTAACTACCTGTGAATGTAGATCATATACTGATATTTGGATCTATCCACAGGAGTATAGCCATTACGTTGCAACATCTGTTCAAAAGCCGAATAGCGGTCGCGATATTGTGGTTTGGTTTTGAAATGCGGTGAGTAAGCGCAGAATACAACGGGTTGACGTCGAACAATCTGCGGTTCGTATTTAGCGGTATAGACCGAGTCAAATATATTGGACCAAAACTCATTATAATACCCTGCTTGACAATTAGTTACAGAGCGTATCAAATGTAGGTCTTGACCGACAGCAAGTATTGAATCCTGCCGGCTATAGCGTTCACCATCTGCTTGTAGCTGGGCAATGCGGGCGTTGTTAGCGGAGTCGATATAGAGTCCTTGATATGGTGCAACAGAGGCGCATACAGTGGATGTGGTCAGGTCAGAGTTGCCGATAGAAGAGTGACAAAAACGGCCGGATTGGACAGAGGTAAAGCCAACGAGCACCAAGAAGAGGTAGGTCCGCATTTTGGCAGCATATGCCGTAGGCAGCAGAGGAACGAGCACCAGTACCGCAGGAAAGAGTTTGAGCCATGCGACATCGGTACCCAAAGTAGCTACCGAGAGCAAGGCGGTAAACCATAGTAGAGTTTGACGGCGGGAGGCTAAGGCCAGCACAATACAGGCTGCCGACAAACAGTAGGTAAGGTTAGTATTATACCACTGTTTACCAAAGAAATAGAAGGTGAAGTACCCTACTCCAACCGCTATAGGAATCGTCCAATGCCACGAGCGGCGTCCGATAGCCAATATACCGTACCACAAGGCAGCAAAACCCAGTAATAAGGCGCCTTTGCTCCACAGATTTTCGATCATTTTCGATAGGCCGTGTGTCCCTCCCATCGACGGATCGACTGTAGACCAGGAAAGCATATCCATCGATAGGCCGTAGATCACTCCTGCTGCAGCAATAGTGGAAATGAAAGCAGATGCTATAACGGCTATACCGCCTTGCAAGTTGACTTTGCCCACTATGCGCAGCACCATATAGAACAGTACAGCAAGCGGGATGACAACTAGGATATTAGGAAACCGTACCGCTATAGCCAAGCCGGTGAGCAAGCCGATAACTACTCCTCTTAACAGTGTTGGTTGCTGTCTATACCGAACAGCCGTCAGTGCTATCATTGATAGCAAAAAGACCGTTAGTGTGCCCGGCGACAGCTCCTGGAAAGCACCATAACCCATCATCCAGTAGGCCAAAGCCAGCCAGTGAAGGTGGTCTTGACGCTGCCGAGGGCTGAGTAGCAGACAGTATGGCAACGCGATAGCAAGGACGGTTAGTCCCCACCCTACAAGCCTGAGCGATAGTAGTTTAGCGCCAAACAGCCGAACGCATAGGTGGCCAAACAACAAACTACCTGCCGACATCCATCCTCCGTCCAAATGCTGATATTTATGCAGCCAGTACAGCGGATCCATATGGTTTCCGAAGCCGGCGTAGACGAACCACAGCGTCCAAGCCAGTGAGGCGAGGAGCAGCATCCATTGGAGAGCGGGGCGTAGATATCGGTAGACAATGGACATCAGGCAAAGAACTGTTGGATAGTGTTGCAGATTTGATCTACCTGCTCGAGTGTCAGATCGTAGAAGAGCGGCAGACGTACCAAACAATCGGCATATCTGTCACATTCGGGCAGTTGGCGTCCGTCGTGGCGTGTACGGTAGTACTCGGACGAATGGAGGCTCAGGTAGTGGAATACCGCTCCTACACCATTTTCTTTTAGGTACTTGATAAAGGCTGTACGGCGCTCAAAATCAGGGAATACCAGATAGAACATATGCGCATTGTTGGTGGCATATTCAGGCAGATCAGGCATCGCAAAATGTCCCTGTTCAGATAGTGGTTGCAGTTGTTTGTAATAGTACTCCCACAACTGTCTGCGTTTGTTTTGGATGTCATCTATATTCTCCAGTTGAGCCCACAGGAAAGCGGCGTTTACTTCGCTTGGCAGGAAGGAGGAACCCATATCCACCCATCCGTATTTATTGACCTCACCGCGGAAGAACTCGGCACGGTTAGTACCTTTCTCCCAGATGATCTCTGCGCGTCGAACGAATCGTTTGTCGTTGACCACCAGCAATCCACCCTCACCTCCGGCGGTGATGTTTTTAGTCTCATGGAACGAGAACGCAGCCAGATGCCCTATACCTCCCAACGGCATAGGTGATTGATAATTGGTGATCGGCGAATGATCCGACGGGGATATATAGTAACCATCGATGGCTTGTGCGGCATCTTCGACCACCAACAGGTTGTGGCGTTGTGCCACTGTCATAATAGCATCCATGTCACATGCTACACCGGCATAATGAACCGGTACGATGACCTTGGTACGGGGGGTGATAAGTGACTCAAGGGTCCCAGCATCGAGGTTAGGATTGCGTTTCATAGAGTCGGCAAAGACCACTTTGGCTCCTTCGCGCAAAAAGGCCAAGGCTGTAGAAACAAAGGTGTAAGACGGGATAATGACTTCGTCACCCGGTTGAAGTTCGCATAGCATAGCACACATCTCCAGCGCATCGGTACCGGAGGTGGTTAGTAGCGTTTTGCGAAAGCCGTAACGTTGTTCGAACCAAGCTTGGCAGCGTTTGGTGAACTTGCCGTTGCCGGACAGTTTTCCTTCATAGACAGCTTCATACATGTAATGAGCTTCTTTGCCTGTGAGATGAGGTTGATTGAAATTAATCATATTATTGACGATTTGACAATTTACAATTTACGATTTATTGACGATTTATAGGAAAAAGACGACTACTCCGATTAGTATGACGCCTATGGCGACAGCTTTACGCCGTGTGATGGGTTCGGCAAAGACGATCCATGCCGCCACGGGAACAAGCAGGTAGTTGATACACTCAATGATGCTGACCTCTTGTGCCAGAACGCCCATATGAATAGCCAGCAGATTAACGACCAAGCTAAGTACCATCAGTATATAGCCTCCGATGACCCATACATTGACATACTCGCGCCACCAGGAGGCGTGCGGCAAACGTGCGCTATGCTTGAGCATCATCTGCGACACGACGCCTATCAAGGCGCTAATGACCACTAGTATATATCCTATCATGATTTGGCGTACAGGGCTATACCGACAATAATAATGCCGGTGGCTATCAACTTGGTAGACGTGATAGGTTCGTCATAAAATTTATGGAGTAGCAGCATAATGAATATCAGGCTGGTGCCTTTGAACATATATGCTGTACCGAGATCAAAAACTTTGAGTATCTGCTGCCATGCAACAGCATAGATACCGAGAGTGAGTATCAGTCCCGCAAAACCGAGGCACCACTCCCAGGTAAGAGGCTCTTGCAGTCCCGTATATTTGAGAATAACGGATATCGACGCATAGAACAGATATACGGCAATGAGTGCTATATATTGGAGTATTATCTTAGTCATGCGGCAATGTTTTGACAGTTTTGGCAGGAACTCCGGCCACAAGGGTATAGTCCTCTACATCGTGTGTGACTACTGCTCCGGCGGCAATAATGGCTTCGCGTCCTATGCGGTGGCAGGACGGCAGGATAGTGACATTAGAGCCAATGTAGGCTTTGTCTTCGATGACGAGCGATGTCTGTGCGGTAGGATTGATACCTGTGCGTCTGAGCTCGGCTATATCATGCTCATGGGTCAGTATATGGGTGCCTTGCAGAATCCATACATCATTACCTATAGTCAGGTGGCCGGTATAGTCCAACAGCACATCGTGGCTGATAAACACATGTTGGCCAATAGCGATAGAGCCGGTATACTGCTGATGTTCGCGGTCGATATGAACATGATGTCCTACATGCAGCCCCTTACCGGCCCTAAAGAGCCGTCTATACTTGGAATCGCGCCACTGAAGGCCGATAGGCAGGTCAAACCATACAGACATAACGAGTCGCTGACCGATCATGCGATGCAGCTGTTGAAATGCATATTTCAGTTTTGGGCTCATACTATCTCTCCAATCATGAATTTGGGTCGTTGTTTGGTCTCGAGGAAGATGCGTCCTATGTACTCACCCAATACACCCAAGAAGGCGAAGTTGAGTCCGAATAGGAAGAGCATCAGCACCATCATACTGGTCCAACCGGCTACGACATTGCCTGTGATCTTATAGATGACAAGCGCCAGTGCTGCGAGCATTGATCCTAAGCATAGTATGCCTCCCAGATAGGTCACTATGCGGATGGGGAACATCGAGAAGGAGAAGATGCGTGCAAACGTAAGCGCCAGCATCTTGCGGAGGTTGTAGCCGCTTTTTCCGGCAAAGCGTGCGTCCCGTTTGAGCGGCACAGGTACATACTTAGAGCCGATGTAATAGAGCAGGCTGACGGTGGTAGCGGTCTTCTCCGGGAAATTGCGTAGCTCTTCCACCACCGAACGACGCATGACGCGGAAGATACCCAGTCGCGGTACGGTATGGATCTCGGTAATGGAGTTGGAGACGCGCTGGAAGAGGCGTGATACGGCCAGTTTGAGACGGCTGTCTTGTCGCTGTTCCCATTGTGCTATCGCCATAGTAGCCTGTTTGTCTGCCAGTAAGGCATCAATAAGCACGGGTATATCTTCCGGCCGGTCTTGCAGATCGGAGTCCATCAGTACCACCAGATCGTTGTTGGTCAACGATAGACCGGCAGCGATAGCACTTTGTTGTCCGAAATTACGGCTCAGACGCACAGCTCGAATATGATCGTTGGTCTGACGCACTTTGAGCATCTCGCTCCACGAATCGTCACGGCTACCGTCATCCACGAGAATGATCTCGTATTCGTCAGTGATCTCTTCCATGACAGGATGCAGACGGCGGTGGAGCTCGGCGATTACTTCTTGGTCATTGTAGATCGGTATAACTACCGAAATAGATTGTTGGTATTTCATATGCATTAAGATTGCAGTATTACAAACGGGAAGTTTTCTATTTCACGATGATAGACATCTAGTAGCCGGTCCATCGAATCGGCACGCATCACCAGGTGTCCTATGCGATCATAGGCTGTACGGAAAGCATGGATCTCTTCGCCTACCTCAGGATAGAGCTGACAGTCGACTATCTCGGGCAGGTCGGGTTGTTGAACGGATACTACTCTACCCGTCTTGGTCGAATAAGGGGTAAACACCAGCGCAGGGTGTAAAGTAGGTATCTTCATCGACGGTAGTGATAGTCCGCATGCTCCGCGTAGGAGGTAATGGTAATAGTCTATATCATAGCATTGGCTGACCAGCTCCGGCAAACACGTAGCTCCCGCGCGTGCTCCTATCTCGAGCACATAGACCTGGTCGTCGTGTAGGATAAAATCAGCATTGATAGCGCAGTTGTCTATCTGCAACGCTTGGATACAGCGGCGTAGTTGTTCTTCGGCATCGGCTTGCAGGCCCTTATACTCTGTCATCGCCGGGGCGTAATGGCCGACCGGCACCCCACTCTGTCCGTGATAGATGAGGTCGCCGTGTATCATACAGAACTTCAGTTCGCCGTTCTGTACATATGCTTGTGCTCCGAACTCAACACCATCAATGAACTGCTCGAGCACCATATAAGGATGGTGGGTCAGAGGCAGTACGTCGGTGTAGGCTTGAGCAAGCGAGTCAGAGTCCTGGCAGATGACCACTCCTTTACTACCGCTGCCGTCCACTATCTTGAGTACAACAGGATAGCCTATCCGCTCCGCTTCTATGAGCGCTTGCTCCTGTGTCTCAACGAGCGCAAAAGCGGCTGTTCGTACGTCGGCTTGTGCAAAGGCTTGTTTCATCAGCAGTTTGTCGGATGCAATGACGGAGGAGTGGTAGGATGATCCGGCCATACCCAGCGCGTCTACTACATGACCAATGGTGGGGAGTATGAAGTCCGATCCACATCCTACGATACCGTCTATATGTTCATCGCGAGCGATACGGATGATCGTCTCTGCATCCATAATATCTACATTATACCACTTGGAAGCCAATGCATAGCCGGGGAAGTTACCGGGCCACCCCATGACCAGCACACGGCAACCTGCTTCGCGTGCTGCTTTGATGAGTGGCAGTTGATAGCGTCCTCCTCCGAGAATCATAACGGTTTTGCCGGCCAGCGTCTCAAAGCGCGAATGCGGGTCGGTATAGATAAAGTAGCCGCTTCGGTCGGCACTACAAGTGAGTTGACGCAATTCATTGGAGGTGAGTTCAGACTCCACTATATTAGGATAGCGTTCCGCTTGCTGGATATAGGGCAACACTTCAGGTGTTTGTCCGCTCAGAAAATAGACTCCGCTGTGGTGTGTCTTGGTTTTGACCGGTACGATGAGTTGGCCAAGAGCCACCTCGATCACGCCGCGTAGAAAATCATATCCTGTACTGAGAGGAACGAGTGTAGAACCGATAAAATCGCCTCCCATACGCCCTCCTATCTCCATCACTACTACGCGTCCGGAGTCTGTGATCTTGTACTCTGCATGGGCTGCTCCGTTAGTCAGACCCAGTGCATCCAATGCATGGCGAGTGATATCAAAGATACGTTGTTGTGTCTCGGTAGATAAGGAGGAAGGCTGATGATGTGCCAGTTCGACAAAATGCGGCGCTCCGGTCGTCACTTTGTCGGTGATCTGGAGTGCATAGTGGGTACCACGGCACGATAACATCTCGACGCTGATCTCTCGTCCTTCAATAAACTCCTCCACCAGTGCTTGATGTTCCAACGAAGCACTTAATGCCTCGTTAACAGCTGGTTCTAATTGTGCCCATTCGGTGATCTTGGTGACTGCCAGACTACCTGATCGGTCGGAGGGTTTGACGATAAGCGGCAGATCCATTCCTGATGTGTCTATCGTGTCGCCTTGAGCAATCACTTTATACTGAGGGCAGTCTACACCGGCAGTCACAAATGCTTCGCGCATCAAGTGCTTGTTATGAGCACAGACAGCTGCTTTGTATGAGTTGCCGGTCAGTCCCATTTGCTCTGCCACATAGGCTACTGTCGGAGCTGCTACATCGCTGGCAATAGTACAAATACCGTCTATATGCTCTTGACGACAAAGGCGAAGGATCTCTTCTTTCTCAGTGATAGAGACCGGATAGAAGACATCGCACAGGTCTTTGCAGACAGCACCTTCTGCCCATGCAAAGCAGATCGTTCGCAACCCCATTTCGCGTGCTTTTAGCACAAGGGGTTGCTGGAGATAACTAGCTCCGATAATGGCTATTGATTTTCCCATATTCCTTCCATTTCAGCCCAATTCTCTGTGGTGCGGAGTTGTACGATCGCATACCCACCATTACGGCGATACAGGGCCACATAGGTAGGTACACCGTAGTGGAAAGCTATCTGCTGGCGAACACGGTTGATCATACTATCCACATCATCATAGTTGAAGGGCACAAAAATATACATATCGTCGCGGGTGAGGTCCATATACGACTCCCCGACTTCTTTATTGAACGGGATGTGAGTAAACCACCCCAACGTAAATTTGCGAGTATTAAAATCCTTGATATGGAACGGATTGATAAATTCCAACGAGAAGGTGGTGCCTATGGTAGCCAAACGGCTCTCTGCAGGCAGGGTCTTGATGAGCGGATCTTGGAAGGCATTCCATACAACCGTTCGATGATAATAGTCATTGTCGCGTGCTGTACCGGCCTGGTAGATATATACCCCGATGAGAACCATGATAAGTGCAGCCATCCCTGTAACTCGTTTCATAGACACTTTCTCTGGTAGCAGGGTGAAGAAGGCCATTACGATGGGCACCACAAAGCATAAGAAGACTCGGTTTTTAACAAACTGATCCAAACTAACCAAGATAAGCAGCCCGATGACAAACATAGCGTATCCTGCAATAAACAGGTGCATCTTTTTCTCCGGTTGACTCAGATCAACCATGATCATCAAAATCAGCATCGTCAGCAACACCAGTCCGTATTTGCTTAGGCGTTCGATATTCATCAGTTTCTGCGACAACGGCATGGCATTCACATGCGTATTGATCTGCTTGAGTGCTTCCAGATCCATGATGTTGGGATCGGGGAAGAAATTGAGGAACAATCGATAGTCGGCTTCGGTGACCCCCTCCGGCAAGTTGTTGAACACGCGCCGCGTGCGTGCGTTGGGGTTGTCCGTCATATTGGCCCGAATGGTATTGTACTCGCGGTAGTACTTCCACTCGTCAGACTGATAGTACATCCTATTCCCCACTCGGCCACCAATGACCAGCATAAACAGCACGATCATCGGCACATAACGACGCCAATCGCGCCCCCAATGATAGACCACCACCGGTGCCATCAATAGTGAGACCAATGCGGCCGAGTGAAAACGAATCAGACTGGCTACCAGTACCAAGCCGCTACCTAAGAGCAAGTTGCGCCAGCCCTGACGCATCAAAAGCAATATGCCTGCCAAACATACAAGACCGGCAGTCGTGGTGAATTGGAAAGAAATGATGATCCTTATCCACATCACATAGAGGAATGCCAGCCATAAGGCTTTGAGATACCCACTATGGTTACTGCGTAGTACCGTATAGTCGATGACACTCATAGAGAGAATATGCAGACCGGCAAAAATCACTGTGTACCATTCGATAGCATGAGTACACGTATAAAGCCATACGAGCAGTTGGCCGTAGAGTGCGTTGATATATACCAAATGAGCATCAGGAGTCCCTGTATACAACCCATTGGCGATCATACACATCATGATATCGTCATTCTGCTCATAGCGAATAGGCATAAACCATGCTATAAATGCAAAGAAAGCCGCATTTAGCAGTACAAGAAAGACAGCCAGTCCGTATTTATTCCAATTCTCCAGTCGCTTCATACGTATGCATGCGTGCTATGCGCACAATTGGTCGTGCAAAAATACTGCTTTTTTTTGATATAAACAAACAAATTCTGCATTTTTGTGCAGAATTTGTCTATTTTTTATAGATAATAAGGTAATTTATCGTTTCAGAGCAGCTCGAATTTGCTGTATATGCTGTCTTAGCACCGGATCGTACTCTAACTGCTCGCGCATTGTATTTGCCGAATGAAGCACAGTAGCATGTGTACGCTGACCAAAATACCGGCCTATCTCAGAGAGAGATAGCTCTTCGCACAATTCCTTACACAAGAACATGGATACATGGCGCGCCAACATAATTTGACGGGTGCGTCCTTTGCCTTTGATAAAGCGTTCGTCGATATTGAAATGTTCGGATACTGCCCCTGTAATCTCGTCCATTGAATTGTGCTGGGGAGCAAACTGAACAATACGACTAACTACCTGCTCAGCCAGTTTGATGTCAATCTCACAATTGGTGAGTGTCGAATGTGCAAGCAGCGAAGCCAATACACCCTCCAAATCACGTACTGATTCGGTAACATTGGTGGCGATAAACTCAATCACTTCTTCGCCTAGTTCAACGCCGTCGCGATGCATCTTATTTATTAAGATGTCGTGGCGCAGCTGATAGTCAGGACGCTTGATTTCTGCTGCCAAACCCCATTTGAAGCGGGTGAGCAGACGATCTTCGATGTCATGGAGCGCCAAGGGGGGACGATCAGAGGTGAGAATCAACTGCTTGCGAGATTGTTGCAGATAGTTGAATATGTGGAAGAATGTGTCTTGCGTTCCTTTCAAACCGGCAAAATACTGAATGTCATCTACAATCAGCACATCTACAGATTGATAGAAATTCAAGAAATCCGGTATACGGTTCAAGTTATGTGCGTCTTGGAACTGCAACTTAAACGTGTTGGCAGATACATATAGTACGCGCGCTTGCGGGTTAAGCAACTTGGCTTGATTTCCGATAGCATTTGCCAAATGGGTTTTACCTACTCCACTGCCACCGTAGATAAACAAGGGGTTGAAAGCTGTGTATCCCGGCTGTTTGGATACCGCTACACCGGCTGTACGCGCCAACTTGTTGGGCTCACCTTGAACAAAACAGTCAAAGGTATATAACTCATTGAGTTGTGTCTCAAAATTATCTTGATGCGCCTTGGTGGGGACATACGACGAGAGTTGGTTGTCCTTGAGCTCATTCTCGCGAACCGAACCATTAGACGGAATCGTAGAACCGGCACCGGATACAGAATCAATCAAGACACGGTACTCCAATTTAGTACCTATTCCATATACGCGTATGATCGTGCGTGAGAGCAGGTCGATGTAGTTGTCCTCGATATACTCAGCAATAAACTGCGATTTAACTTGCAACACCAGAACGCCGTTTTCATACTGCAACGGCACGATGGGTGCAAACCATGTCTGGAATGCAGTCGCTGTGAGATTGTCTGCCAAAATTTGGAGACACTCTTTCCATCGTATGTCTATCTGGTTTTTCATTACTTTTTATCGAAAGCGGGTGCAAAGGTACTGCTTTTTTTTGATATATGCAAATTTTGTCTAAAATGGCTGTTTTTTCAAGATTTGTAAATCCTCGTATTTCAGTGAGTTACGCTTAATTGACTGACAATGTGGCAGTTGCGAACTTAAAAATTTTGTAACGTGTTGATTTTTAGGCAGTTTGACATTCGCAAGAAAAATCGCAAAAAAATGTTAATAACTTCTGTATCCCCTTAATTTACTGGAATTAAAAAAAAATGTAAAAAAAAAATATTTAGAAAAAATATAAATAAGGATGTTCCACATGTTCCACACGTCTACTTGGTAAAAAAAAGAGAGGCTAAGTGCCTCTCTTACAAGCATTAACGCGCAATTTTTTAAAGCGAAATAGCGCCGCTTGGACAAACGTCTGCACATGTGCCGCACTCGGTACATACATCAGGATCAATTGAATACTTTTCACCTTCAGAGATAGCACCCATCGGGCACTCATCGATACATGTACCGCAAGCGATGCAGTCGTCAGAAATCTTGTAAGCCATAATTGTACAATTTTAATGATTAATAAATATAGTGTATTATTTTTTTGCTTTTTTGACCGTAGCCAAAGCTGCCATCAGTTGTGCATTGGGGCCGGTTAGTTGTTTGTCGGTCAGCCCTTTACGTTTAGCGAATGTAGTCCAGTCTTTGGCGCTACTCTCCCCGGTGACAGGCAGACCAAGTTGTAGAAAGTGGCAGTAACTGATGGCTAGCGCGTCGGTAGCATCCAGTTTCCTAGGCATGCGTTCGTCTGGAATATGGAGAAACCGCTGTAGCATGGCAGCTACTTGTTGTTTGGTGGAGTGCCCATTTCCGGTGATAGCCATTTTGATTTTCATCGGCGAGTATTCGTTGATGGGTAGATCACGACTTAGCGCTGCAGCGATAGCTACTCCTTGAGCATGGACAATCTTGATCATGGTTTGTGGGTTTTTATCCACAAATTGTGTCTCAATCGCCAGTTCGGTTGGCTTGTACTCGTCAATAAGTTGTTGCAAAAAGAAAAACTCTTGCTGCAAACGCGCATACTGCCCTTCCAGTTTATGTACATCCAGTACATCAAAGTTCACTAGTGAGACCTTTTGCCCTTCTGAGTCGATGATAGCCCACCCCATGTATAAAGTGCCGGGGTCAATACCTAAAATGCGATGATGATGAACTAACCGATCGATCATAGTATTAATAATGTTCGCGGCTACGAATAAAACCACGGATAACAACCACTATAGCTCCCGCTATGAGGAAATAGTTAGCCAGATCATCCAACTCCTGCCAACTCAAAATAATGCCTGCTGCTAATAGCAATAGACCAATGATAAGCACAATGTCTGATTTACGCAAATTTCTCATAAGCTTAATTATCTTGGACAATATATACCTCTTCCTCCGGTGCGTGCATAAAATATCGTTCGCGCGCAAAACGCTCCAAGGAGTCTTTACTGGAGGTGATAGACTGAATATGTTTTTCTGTTTGGTCTATCTTGCGTCGTAGCGAATCGTGTACTTCGCGCAAACTGTCCAGCTCCTGAGCACGTTCAAAGCGGTTCTTCAAACTTCTATTACCCACAAAAGTAATAAATATCGTGAAGCCGAGCAGCACGATAACATACTTGTTGAATATATATCGAAGCCAGTTATTCATTTGCGCTGCAAAGGTAGTAATAATTTTTGATATCTGCAAATAAAAAATGAAGATTTTATAAAAATTATAAAAAATGACGCGCGCGCTTGCGTATGTAATTTTTTTTTCGTACCTTTGCACCAAATTTGAAATAAAAGAAACAAACTATCACCATGAAACGAGTATATTCGCTTAGTTTAACGCTGCTGGTAGCCCTTGTCGTATGGGGGCAGACACACATCACCATTTCCAATCCTGAGACTTGGTCTGCGCAAGAGCTGTTGCCATATGTAGGACAAACAGTTGTATTTGATCAGCCGATGATCATATCTTCTAATGCCTCGTCTTCCAACTATCAGATATCGCCGCGTCGCATATTCCAGCCTACTAATCAGGTCCTGCCGGGCAGTGCAGCTTACCGCTCGATGCTGAGTATGAATGCCACCGGTTTTGTAGCACTGACTGGAGTTGGCGGATACCATCGTTGCGGAGAGAGGGTGTATAATCTGACCGCTAAAGTCAACTCTACTTCATCCATCAGTTTTATTAGTGGAACATGGCGTGGCAATACGCGTGCCGATCTGGAGCGCGGTATCCCTGACCTGGGAGACTACCGATTGCTCGTATGCGCGATGAATCTGGAGTATTATCTGGTCAAAGACTTTGGTACGGATAGAGGACCGCGCAACTACTCTCAGCACCAAGACCAGCGAACCAAGACCAATAAGGCGTTGACCAAGATCAATGCAGATATTTATGGCTTGGTGGAGATTCAACAAGGACAAGATGCATTGGAAGAAATAGCTAATGACCTGAATACGAAACTTCCCGGACGTAATTACACCTACATCAATGATGGAACTTCGGCCAACGGCACATACACCAAGTCGGGATATGTCTATGATGCCAACAAAGTAGAACCTGTAGGAAAAATGCTGGAGAATGAAGAGGCTGTCAAAGGCCGCAAAAAGATGATGTGCTTCCGCGAAAAAGCTACCGGTGAACGGTTTATCTTCTCGCTAAACCACTTCAAGGCTAAGTCGGGATCTGCCTCCGGTGCGGATGCAGATCAAGGAGACGGACAGGGGATTTTTAATGCTACAAGAACGCGTGAAGCACAGTCTGTTATCGACCAATACGGTAAGTACAAGCGTAGCATTAATGATGACGACATCTTGATCATGGGCGACTTGAATGCCTATGCCAAAGAAGATCCTGTCATGTTATTTGTTAATCGTAATTTCATAGACTTACATCGTGCGTTTCATGCCGACTCTAGTTATAGTTATCAGTTTAGTAACTGTGCCGGCTATCTGGATCATGCCATCTCTAATGGCTCGCTCTATCCGCAGATTACGGGTATGGCTTCCTATACCATCAATTCGGATGAGAATGATCGGTATACCTATGACAAATCAGATGACAATACGATGTTCCGCTCGTCGGATCACGATCCTGTTCTTGTCGGACTAAAGCTAGACAGTACCCTTAATTATGACCCATCTCCTGCTATCAATAGTGCCGAGATCATGTTAGGAACAGCCGATAAGTTGGTGATTCGTAACAGTTATACCGAGGGGACTCCCAGTTATTATGCTATCTATACGATCAACGGTCTCCGCTTGGCATTAGAACCTATCACGAGTAACTACCACGAAGTCGAACTACCTCGCGAATCGGGCGTGTATATCTGCTATCTGTATGTGGAGAACCGTGTTCTGCAACGTAAAATCATAGTGCCCTGATGGATCTGTTTTCGCAAATAGAAGCCCCGGAACGCGAAGAGATACGTCGCTTGCGCGAAGAACTGGAGGATGCTAATTATCGCTATTATGTGCTCAACCAGCCTACGATGAGTGATCGTGATTTTGATGTCAAATTGCGACGCTTACAAGACTTAGAGGCACTCTACCCTGACATGTTTGACCCCAAATCACCTACACAGCATGTGGGATCTGATTTGGGTAAAAAGGGTTTTGAGCAAGTAGCACACCGTTATCCGATGTTGTCGCTCGGCAACACCTATTCGCGGGAAGAGATAGAAGACTGGGTACGCAAGTTGCCGCAAGATGTAGAGATCGTATGCGAACTAAAATATGATGGTCTATCCATCTCACTTTGGTATGAGGATGGCAAACTGACCAAGGCTGTGACTCGTGGTGATGGGCAGAAAGGCGATAATGTGATCGCTAATATCAAGACAATTGCTTCTATTCCATGGTCTATACAAGGTGAACATATTCCTACGTTCTTTGAACTACGAGGAGAGGTTTTGCTTCCTTGGGCACAGTTTGAACGCCTGAATAAGGAACGCGAGGAACAGGAAGAACAGCTGTTTGCTAACCCACGTAATGCTGCTTCGGGCACACTAAAACTACAAGACCCGCAAGAAGTGGCTCGGCGCGGTTTGGATGCATATCTGTATTATATGTTAGGCGAAGACCTACCCGGTAATACGCATTATGACCGCCTAATGGCTGCCCGACAATGGGGATTCCCGATTAGTGATGCTATCCGTGTATGCCACTCTGTGGATGAGGTGATGGCTTATATCGCTTATTGGGATACAGAACGCAAAAACCTGCCGGTAGCTACAGACGGTATTGTGCTCAAAGTCAACAATCTACAACAGCAAGTTGAACTGGGTTATACTGCCAAGTCACCACGCTGGGCGATCGCGTATAAGTTCCCTGCAGAAAAACAATTGACACGTCTCAAAGCCATTACCTATCAGGTGGGCCGAACAGGTATTGTAACGCCCGTAGCTAATTTGGAGCCGGTGCAGTTGAGCGGCACAATGGTACAGCGCGCTACACTCCATAACGAGGACTTTATCCGTCAACTTGACATCCAGCCGGGCGACAACGTATGGGTGGAGAAAGGTGGTGAGATCATACCGAAGATCACCGGAAAAGAGAATCTTACAGGAGAAGCCGGTCATACAGCGGAGCGGTCTTACAGTGAAACGGTCTTTCACTCCGAAGGACGGTCATTCTTCCCTACGAAGTGCCCCGAGTGCGGCACGGAGTTGGTAAGAATACCTGGCGAAGCGGCATGGCGTTGTCCGAATGAGAAAGGATGCCCGCCACAGATTAAGGGAAAAATAGAGCATTTTGTTAGTCGCAAAGCGATGTCTATCGACGGTTTAGGCGAGGAGACTATTGATCTGCTCTTTGAACAGGGCCTACTCCACTCTATTGCCGATCTATATGATCTGCGCCAAGAGGACATCGCACGTCAGGAACGTTTGGGAGAAAAATCGGCGCAGAACATTCTTGATAGTCTTGAGGCTTCCAAACAGGTACCTTGGTCTCGCGTATTATTCGCCTTGGGTATCCGAATGGTGGGAGAGACAACAGCTAAGAAGATAGCTCGCCGTTTTCGCTCAATAGACACGCTCCAATGGGCGACCGAGGAGCAATTATGCGCTATTGATGATGTGGGCAAACAGATAGCTGACAGCATAATAGCTTATTTTGCTGACATGGATAACCTCCAAACCATACAGCGCTTGCGCGAGGCAGGACTGCAGATGGAGTCTACGGAGCAAGAACAGCAGGCTTTGTCTGACACTCTGGCCGGTAAGAATATTGTCATATCGGGAGTGTTTGCTCACCACAGTCGTGATGAGTACAAAGCAATGATTGAGTTACACGGAGGAAAGAATACCGGTAGTATATCCAAAAAGACCAGTTTTGTATTGGCCGGAGACAATATGGGACCCGAGAAACGTAACAAAGCCGAAGCGCTCTCTATTCCACTGGTATCTGAGGATGAATTTTTAGCTATGTTAACGACAGAAAATTAGCTTACTATGAATAAACTGAATGCATTCATTTTTCGCTTTATCCAGCGTCGTCAACCCAAACGCAGTACCCGTTTCCCGCACTATGACCAAGTGCGCAGCGTGTTGGTAGTTTACGAAAGCGATATCTTGGAACAAAACCAAGTAGTGGCTGACACGATCCGTCGCCAATTATTGGCCGACGATAAGGATGTTGTGCTCTTGGGCTATGTGCGTAAGAAAGAGATTACTTCGCCCGTATTGCCGCAGAGCCGTGTATTGGGTACAGGCGATCATAATTTGTTCGGCATCCCAAGACAGGAACTCATCGAATCGCTACAACGCCGCCAATACGATCTGCTCATCGACTTGACACAGGAGCCTATCATTCCCCTGCAATATATAACAATGTATGCGAAGGCGGATTTCAAGACAGGAATGAAGCGTGATAACCGGTTACTCGATTTTATGATAGAGACTGAACCCAAGCAGAATCCGCTGTTCTTGTTCCAACAAATAATCTATTTCTTAAAACAAATACAAAGCAATGACTAAACTATATGGACTTGGCACAGCTCTTGTCACTCCTTTTGACAAGCAGGGAGCTGTCGATTTTGAGGCTTTGGATCGCGTGTTAGACGTGCAATTGGATGGCAAGGTCGACTATATCGTCGTGCTTGGGACCACAGGTGAAGCTGTTACGCTGACGCCGGATGAACACCGTGCTGTACGTCAACATGTTGTAGAGTATGTAGCCGGCCGAGTACCGTTGGTATTAGGTTTGGGTGGCAACAATACCGCTGAGGTGCTTCGCAAATTAGACGAGTGGAAGGATGAACTGACAGCCCATTATGCAGCCATTCTCTCTGTATGTCCGTATTATAACAAACCTACTCAAGAAGGCTTATTCCGCCATTTTGACACGATCGCCAAAGCGAGTCCTATACCTGTTATTCTTTACAACGTCCCGGGGCGTACAGGTGTAAATATGCTGCCTGAGACCGTGATGCGTATATATGAAGCGAACCCTACCAAGATTGGTGGCGTCAAAGAGGCAAGCGGCAATATAGACCAGATCAAAACCTTGATCACTATGGCTGCACAGACAGATTTGGCCGTTATCTCAGGAGACGATGGTATTGCATGTGAATTGATGCAAGCCGGTGCAGTAGGTTTGATCTCTGTAGCCAGCAATGCTTGGCCCAAGGAGTTTGGCCGTATAGTGCACGAGAAAGATGCAGCATTGCAGAAACAATTTGATGAAACGATTCGTCTCTTATTCAAGGATGGAAACCCCGCAGGAATAAAAACCGTGTTGGCTTTGCAAGGACGGATAGAAAACGTACTCCGTTTGCCTTTAGTGCCTTGTAGTGAAGCCGTTCAAAACGAATTGGCACAGATTTTGCAGAAAAAATGACGATGAGACGCTTATTCCTTATAGTATTGTGTGTGCTCGCGCTCGCATGCGTATGTGCGCAAGAAAAAGTAGAGATGTTGCCTTTTGGTAATATGGATGCTTGGGCTGTTCGCCACATCAAAGAGTCATTTATTCTTGGCGGAGATATCAAGGCACACTATTCTATCGCTCCACAACAGACCATCAATGGACCTACTCCGCTGCCTAAGCGTGGTAACTCGCCTTGGGGAACGAGTAATGCATATGCCAAAGTATTGGGCGTAGAGACTGTATCCAATTCAGTAACACCTGAGAAAAGAGGTAATGGATATTGTTGTAAGATGGAGACTCGAATGCATACCATTAATGCCATCGGTATCAACTTCAGCGCCATCACTACGGGTAGTATCTTCACCGGTATTACGGCTGAGCCTATGACCACTGAGTTTACTACCGATCCGCGCTCGGCCATCAATATAGGTGTCCCGTTCAAACGACGCCCTAAGGCCTTGATCTTGGACTACAAAACAAAGATCGTTAATGGACAAGTGGTCTGCGCGAATGGCACATCGGTTGTCAACAAACCGAATGTTAAAGACGCAGCACAAATTACCCTGCTCTTGCAACATCGCTGGGAGGAGAACGGACACATTTATGCCTACCGTGTCGGTACAGCTTCAGAGCGTATAAGCAAGAGTACGAACGGCTGGGTAAATGACCACCGTATAGACGTACGCTACGGAGACATCACTTCTGAGAGCAACTACAAGTCTTGGGAAGCACTTAGCAAACGTACACACAAAGCGCGCAACAAAAACGGTAAAATGGTGTTTATTGAAGAGAAAGGCTTTAAGGCGGATGTCGAGCCGACTCACATCATTATTATGATATCATCCAGTTGTTTGCCGCCATTTACAGGATGTGTTGGAAACACCATATGGTGTGACAATATCCGTTTGGCATATTAGTTCTGCACGATATACTAATAAAAAAGACCCGCTAATGCGAGTCTTTTTTTCTCTTGTAAGAATCTGTCACTTATGCTTTCTTAGCTTTCTCAACGATAGCCTTGAATGCTGCCGGCTGATTCATAGCGAGGTCAGCGAGCACCTTGCGGTTGATGACAATACCAGCACGCTTCAAAGCGCCCATCAACTGGCTGTAGCTCAGTCCCTCGAGGCGAGCGGCTGCATTGATACGCTGAATCCAGAGAGCACGGAAGGTGCGTTTTTTGTTCTTACGATCGCGATAAGCATACTGGAGACCTTTCTCCCAAGTGTTTTTGGCAACTGTCCACACATTTGCGCGTCCACCAAAATTGCCTCGTGTGAGGCTCATGATCTTCTTACGACGGTTGCGCGAAGCAACGTGATTTACTGATCTTGGCATAGTTAATACTTAATTTTTGGTGGTTAGACAATTAGCGGAGCAGAAGCATCTCGCGTACCGAACGGATGTTAGCCTGGTCTACCAGAGCTACATGGGTCAGGTTACGTTTCTGTTTCTTTGTTTTCTTGGTCAGAATGTGACTCTTGAAAGCGTGCTTACGCTTAATTTTACCGGTTCCGGTAAGAGTAAATCTCTTTTTTGCACCGGAATTAGTCTTTACCTTTGGCATTTTGTTATAAAATTTATGTTGTTAATAATAAGCCCGGTAGGCAGCACATTTGATAAGGTAGGCCTCCGAACTGTTTTGTTGTTACTTTTTAGGTGTGAGGAACATGATCATCCTCTTTCCCTCCAACTTTGGCATAGCTTCCGGCTTGCCGTATTCTGCTAATTCGTCTGCAAAACGAGCCAGCAGCAACTCTCCCTGCTCTTTGAATACTATCGAACGGCCGCGGAAGAACACATACGCCTTCACCTTATTACCATCTTTGAGGAAACCTTGCGCATGCTTGAGCTTGAAATTGAAATCGTGGTCATCCGTCTGAGGTCCAAAACGGATCTCTTTGACTTCCATCTTCTTCTGGTTAGCCTTCGCCTCTTTCTCCTTCTTCTTCTTGTCGTATAGGAACTTCTGGTAGTCCACAATACGGCATACTGGCGGCTCTGCGTTGGGAGAGATCTCCACAAGATCCAGATTCATGTCGTCAGCAATACGAATCGCCTGCTGATAGGTGTAGACTCCTTGCTCTACATTGTCGCCCACAAGGCGCACTTCACGAACACCCACTATCTTATCATTGATACGATGCGGATTTTCTTTGATCACACGTCCACCACGCGGACGTTTGTTAGGGATTGTTCCTATAGTTTTTTCCTCCTAATAATAGTTAATATTCAAAAAAGCGCACAAAATTAGTAATAATTTTCGATATACGCAAATATTTTATGCGTTTTTCGCGATTTTTACAAAAATATTGATATATAATCCCCTTTTTATGGTCTGAAAGGTACATAAATTTGCACATCCGGAAAAAATGTAGTACTTTTGCACCGTGTTTGAGAAATCACTCACAAATTGCTTATTGCAAGCAAAGAAAAGAGTAAAAGTTTTTGGTTGGATCCTGCGGCATGTGAATGTAGCAGGATTTTTATTGAGAAATTTGCATATATCAAAAAAAAACCGTACCTTTGCACAAAATTTGCCTAAATAACACTTATATACTATGAAATGGAGAGTTAGTTTACCCGGTCAATTGAGCGACGATTTAGTCGTAGGTATGTATTCCGGAGACATCAACAGTATTCCTACTTCGCAGCATACTCCTATCTATGCGTTACAATTCCTTGTCAAGGGGACTCTTGTAGTTGAGTTGAATCACAAGCGTGTAGAACTGCAAGCACCCTGTGCTCACTTTATTTATGCTGATCATACGGCGCATCTTATATCCGGCAACTCTGATGGAAAGATTTACGGATTTTCTTTTTCTCCATCGTTTGGAAACGAATTGAGAGTGGATGTTCCACGTGCAGTATTTGCTAAATTGTACGCCCACCCTGTATGGACAATTAGCGAGGAGCGAATGCAGACAGTGATACGCTATTTAGAGTTGTTGCATGATGTGGTGCCTACTGGTGAAAGGGCAATAGTGACGCATTTGTTGCGTTCGCTATACTACTATTTGGCGCTCGATTTTATAGAGGAAACGACTCCGCGTACTCAACTGACCCGTTCGGAGGCTATCACGGGACGTTTTTTAGCATTAGTGGAACAAGAATGCTGCAACCATCACAATATCGAATGGTATGCTTCCGAGTTGTGTTTGACAACTAAATACGTGGCGAATGTGGTGAAACAAGTCACAGGCAGACCGGCCGGACAATGTATTGACGAGGCTATCATACGTCATGCTCGATCTTTCCTATTGAGCACCCCACTCTCGATCCAAGAGGTGTCTAATCGCCTCGGATTCCAAAACCAATCTCATTTTGGCACATTCTTCCGCCGCGAAATGGGCGTCAGCCCCAAACAATATCGGATGCAGCAATAGGTCTTAGTAACGAGACATGATTTGTTGAGAGAGCAGTTGGTAAACTGTTCTCTTTTCTTCATCCAACAACTCCATATGGTGTGCCATAATGGCCTGATCGTGCCGTTTGGCAGGACCCGTTTGTGCCTCCTCTGCAGAGATTGCGTGCATTTTCTCGGCTGTCTGGTCTATGAGCGGCAAAAGTACTGAGAACGGAATAGAAGTCTTGCTTAGAATATCTGCTGCGTGACGATACATGAGATTCGTAAAATTGTTGGCAAAAACCCCTGCTACATGCAGCTGTTCGCGCTCTTCTTGAGTAGCCTCATATATAACGGAACTCAAGGTCTGTGCCAACGCGTAAATGGCGGCTACATCGTCAATGTTGCGCCCCTCGATAAAGACAGGTATCTGGTGCCAGTCCTCTACCAAGTGCGCCTTGCTGAAACTCTGGAAGAAATATATTATACCCGCTTGTGGCTTGTCCTCCCCAAAAACCGAGATAGGTATGGTACCGGAAGTGTGCACATGTAACGCCTTTGGTGCATACACCTTAGCCACCACGTCACGAAGTGCATGATCAGCTACGGTATAGATATACACATCTGCTTGTGGCACCGACGCAACAGCAGAGGGATCTGCCGTCAACGGTCTAGCGTGTACCAATTCTGTCTTCACACCGTTCAATTCAAATGCGTGGTGGAGGTTCGTGCCAACGCTGCCTGCTCCTATGATAGCTATTCTCATACTACTTAATGTGTATTGGCATATGCCTGGTAGAATTCACTCACGGCAACAATACCTTTGCGCCATACCTCTAGATCCATCGATTCGTTGGGCGAGTGGATAGCATTCTGCTCCAAACCAAAGCCCATCAAGATAGTCTTAACACCCAATATCTGTTCAAAGGACGAGATAATTGGAATACTACCCCCTCGTCTTGCTGCCAGCGGACGCTTGCCGAATGCCAGTTCAAAGCCTTTCTCTGCAGCCTTATAAGCCGGTATGTCTATCGGACACACATAACCCTGTCCTCCATGCATCGGTTCAACCTTTACGCGTACGCTCTTAGGCGCTAGTGTATGAATATAATCAACGAACGCCTGTGATATCTCTTCGTGGTCTTGATTGGCCACCAGTCGGCATGATACCTTAGCAAAAGCCTTGGCCGGTAAGACCGTTTTGCTGCCTTCGCCTGTATAACCGCCCCATATACCGCATATATCAAACGATGGACGACAGGAATTACGCTCTAAGGTTGAATAGCCTTTCTCGCCAAACACATCATCTATGTCGATTGCATGTTTGTAGGCCTCTTCATCGAACGGGATCTGAGCTATCATCTCACGCTCTGCCTCAGGAATAGGAAGCACCTTGTCGTAGAAATGCGGTATGGTGATACGGCCGTCTTCGTCCACTATCTTGGCCAGCATCTCGCACAGGGCATTCACCGGATTCTTCACCGCACCTCCAAAGTGTCCTGAGTGGAGGTCCCTATTGGCGCCGTCTACCTCTATTTGCCAATACGCCAAACCACGTAGACCAGTGGTGATAGAAGGTGTATCTTTGCCGATCATCGAGGTGTCAGATACTAAGATAATATCCGACTTCAAAAGGTCCTTGTGCTCGCTGATAAATGCTTCCAGACTAGGTGAACCGATCTCCTCTTCACCCTCAAAAATAAACTTCACATTGCACCTCATCAGTCCCTCTTTGACCAGATACTCGAAGGCTTTGGCTTGAATCATCGCCTGTCCTTTGTCATCATCTGCTCCGCGGGCATATAGACGACCATTACGAATACACGGTTCCCATGGGTCAGACTGCCACAATTCCAGTGGCTCTGCAGGCATTACGTCGTAATGCGCATACACCAATACCGTAGGAATGTTTTCGGCTGTAGACTCTTGACTTTCAACTCTATACTCCCCATACACAAAGGGATTTCCCTTTGAAGGCATCACTTCGGCCTTTTGACAGCCGGCTTCCAGTAGCAGCTCTTTCCAACGCTCCGCACAACGAATCATGTCCGCTTTGTGCTCTTGTTGACAACTGACCGAAGGAATACGAATCAGACTCGCCCACTCTTCCATAAACCGTGCTTCATGCAACATAATGTAGTCTTGAATCTTCATAAACGCTAAAATTTTGTGCAAAAATACACATTTTTTTGCATATTTCCAAAAAAAACTATATCTTTGTGCCCGAAATAAATAAAAAACACGTAGATGAGAAAAAGTTTTCTTCTTTTTATTGCCGCATTGATGGTGGCGTGTTCACAGAGTCCGGTTGAACGTATAGCCGAAGGACAGCCTATTATGCCTATCCGTATGTTCTCCGACACTACCCATGTAGTTCTCACGGATTTTATACCGCTGCTAGCAGCAGACAGTACGATTTGGTCCCAGATCATATGGCAGGAGAATGACCAACTACCCTGGGTGAATATAGAGGGAGAGGGCACCCATATTGAAGCTATCGACTTGGTCAACCCTACTCGTTCTATTCAAACTATCACGCTTACACAGGGTGAGCACCTCATTGCGATCCCTGTCTTGCCCAATAAACCGGTTAAGCCAAATCTCATCTCACTGGCATACGAGGATGGTAAGATCAATATCGGTCTTTTCCGCCAGATGAACCAAGATATCTCCCTATGTGCTTTTGTGCAGAATATGCCGATTGAAGAGAGTATGTGGGAGGATACCCCGGACGGCAGTTGGAAACTCAATATCAAGGACTCCAAAGCAGTACAACAGTGTAGCAAAGGACGCGCCTATATCCGCGTTTATGCCGAGACAGCCGACACGTTGCTCAATGACCTGCTGATCCCGCTACAAGACGGCGAGGTGGTGATGGAGGCAGACCAACTGACCCGCCACGACCAACAGGCACAGGTACTCTATTCATTGATGATCGACCGTTTCTGTAACGGCAATACCGCCAACGACTGGAAGATGAACTCACCCGAAGTGCTCGATATAGTCGACTATCAGGGCGGTGACTTTGCCGGTATCACCCAGAAGATCGAACTTGGCTATTTTGATTCGCTCGGTATCAATACCATCTGGATCAGCCCGGTCACCCAAAACCCCGAAGATGCGTGGGGTAAATATACCTTTGAGAATGGTAACAAGTACGACTCAACTAAGACCTACACCAAGTTCTCCGGCTATCATGGTTATTGGCCTATTTATGCTACCAAACTGGACTTCCGCTTTGGTTCGGACAAAGAGTTCCGCCAGATGTTGCGCTCTGCCCATAAGCATGGTATAAACGTCATTCAGGACTACGTGGCAAACCATATGCACATCAACTCGCCTACCCTCCAAGAGCACCCCGACTGGCATACCGATTCGATCTTGCCGGATGGACGACGCAACTTCGAGTTGTGGGACGAGGCGCGTCTTACCACGTGGTTTGATACCCATATACCGACGCTGGATCTGGAGCGACTTGACGTATGTGATCCGATGACCGACTCTGCCCTATACTGGTTGGAGACCTTTGATCTGGACGGCTTCCGTCACGATGCTTGCAAACATATACCCGAAGGATACTGGCGTCTCTTAGGTCAGAAAATAGCACTCCGTTTCCCCGACCGCTCACTGTGGATGATCGGCGAGACATATGGTTCTCCTGAACTGATCAACACCTACGTCAAGACTGGCATGCTGAATGCACAGTTTGATTTTAATATCTATTTCGATCTGCGCGAAGCACTATGCGGCAAGAAGAGTCTCACGACAGTTGAGCAAGCCGTTCTAACCTCTCTGGCTACATACGGTGCACACCATACGATGGGTAATATATCCGGAAACCATGACCAAATACGTTTTGCCTCGCTGGCCGGTGAGGCTATAGGCTTCAACGAAGACAAGAACGGAGGCAAAGAGACCGGATGGACCCGTGAGGTCGGCATCGGAGACTCGATCAAAGGGTACGGCCGTTCACTTCTACTCGAGGTTATCAACCTCACCCTACCCGGCGTACCTTGTATCTATCAAGGCGACGAATATGCCGAAACCGGTGCTAATGACCCAGACAACAGACATATGATGCGTTTTGAGGGACTCGACTCGGCACAGGTAGCATTCCGCCACCAGATCGAGGAACTGATCCATATGCGCCGTCAGTCCTTGCCGCTCATCTATGGGGACTATATACCGCTGCAATGTGACGATAATATATGGCGATTCTGCCGCGTTTATATGGGTAAGATCGTTACTGTCACTATCGATCGTGAAAATCTAACATATACCATCGACTAATATGAAAAAAATCTTTCTAAGTCTTGCGCTTCTTTGCGCAACCCTATTGTGCGCCCAAACCAAGTCACATACCGACTGGGCCTATGACGCTACTATCTACGAGCTCAACACCCGTCAACTCACTCCCGAGGGTACTTTCCAAGCAGCAGAAGCTGTTCTACCTACCCTCAAAGAGAACGGTATAGACATCATCTGGGTAATGCCTTGTCAACCGATCGGCAAGATCACCCGCAAAGGTACACTCGGTAGCTACTACTCGATCATTGACTACTGCCAGATCAATCCTGAGTTTGGTACCTTAGACGATTTCAAACACTTTCTTAATACTGCCCATAACATGGGCTTCAAAGTGATTCTCGACTGGGTGGCAAACCATACCGCACCGGACAGCAAGTGGACCCAGAACCCCGGATGGCACTATCGCGATAGTCTGGGCAACCTGATGGTTCAATACGACTGGACCGATATCTCCAAACTGGACTATCATAACCAAGAGATGCGTAATGAGATGCTCAAATCGATGCGCTGGTGGATGGACGAAGTGGGTATAGACGGTTTCCGTTGCGATGTGGCCGGCGAAGTGCCGACCGATTTTTGGAATTGGGCGATGTCCGATATCCGTCGTTCTCATCCGAACATGTTCACGCTTGCTGAAGATGAAGACAAAGCGCAAGAACTGACCGAATCGGCTTTCGATATGTATTATGGTTGGACCCTCCATCATATAATGAACGAAGTAGCACAAGGCAAGAAGACCGTAGCTGATCTGTGGAGCTATTTCCGCCGTGCTGAGCAGCTTCGCCCGCGCGCTATACGTATGAACTTTATCTCCAACCACGATGAGAACTCATGGAACGGTACGGAGTTTGAACGTATGGGTGACGCAGTCAACCTGATGGCTGCTTTATGCTACGTGGTACCTGGGATGCCGATGATATATACCGGTCAACTATCCGGAAACCACCACCGTTTGGAGTTCTTTGAGAAAGACCTCATCGACCAAGACAAGGACTATGCCAAGGAGGCATTGTATCGCAAACTCAATGCTTTCCGCAAAGCCAACCCTGCCCTCTATAGCAATGAACTTGGCGCGCCGATGAAACGCCTGCTGGCAGACAATGACTATATCTTTGCTATAGCTCGTCCGTCTAAGAACAATACTGTGCTGGCGATCATGAATATGTCGGATCAAGAGCAAACAGTGACGGTTGACTTGACCGATTATAAGGGTACATATACCTGCCCGTGCGGCAAGAAACACAAACTTGCTGCCCACGAGACATTCACTCTCAAACCGTGGGGATATAAACTGCTTAGAAAATAGCACTTTTTTTTAGCTGAACATATATGACACTTATTCTACAAATTATCACTCTCATCGGTTCCGTAGCAATGTTGATGTACGGACTGAAAGTGATGTCCGAAGGCCTCCAGAAGATGGCAGGTAGTACGTTGAGCAATGTGCTCGGCACAATGACCACCAACCGATTCTCGGGTGTTCTTACCGGTGCGTTTATTACCGCAGCCGTGCAGTCATCTACGGCTACTACCGTCATGACGGTCAGCTTTGTGTCGGCCGGTATCCTATCGTTGGCACAAGCGATCTCGGTCATCATGGGTGCTAACATCGGTACGACCTTTACCGCATGGATCATGGTATTGGGCGGCGGTTCGTTTGACCTGCGGCTCGTCGTTTATACGGCGATTGTGCTGGCTGTCGCGCTCATTTACACGAAGAAAAATGCTAACTTGGGCGATTTTCTGATGGGTCTATCCTTGCTGCTACTCGGTTTGACTACCCTCAAGATCAATGCCACTGAGATGCACTTGGACCAGATGGAACCGGTACGTAACTTCTTCGTGGCAACATCCAGTTGGGGGTATGGCAGCTATTTTCTCTACCTCATGGTGGGTGGTATACTGACCTTTGCCGTACAGTCCTCAGCGGCCATTATGGCGATCACAATGACCCTCTGCTCTACGCACGTGCTACCTGTTGATATGGGTATATCGCTTGTGTTGGGTGAGAACATAGGTACAACGATCACGTCCAACATCGTGGCCCTCTCTGCCTCTACCCAAGCTCGTCGTGCCGCTTTGGCACACTTGGTATTCAACCTGTTTGGTGTGATCTGGGTACTGTGTGTGTTCCGCTGGTTTGTAGGTGGCGTATGCGAGTTGTGGGGCGTGGACTTCGAGCCCGGCAAACCCAGCGACGTATCGCCGGACAAACTCAACGCTATCTTGGCTACTTTCCACACCTCGTTCAACGTCATCAACACCTGTATTCTCATAGGATTCATCCCATACTTTGAAAAACTGGTGATGTGGATCCTGCCGTCCAAGCCCGAGCAGAAAGATACGGACAGCCAATTGCGCTTTATCTCAGGCGGCCTGATGTCCACCTCCGAGCTTTCTATTCTCCAAGCATGGAAAGAGATACACGTCTTTGCTGTACGTACACAGCGAATGGTGGGCATGATACACGACCTGTACGAAGAGACCGACGAGACCATGTTTACCAAGATCTACTCGCGCATCGAGAAGTACGAAGGCATATGCGACCGTATGGAGTATGAGATCGCCCAATATCTCAACAATGTAGCCGATGGACGCCTGTCTGATCAGTCCAAGCATGAAGTGCATAAGATGCTACGTATCGTCAGCGAGTTGGAGTCGGTGGGAGACGCCAACTTCAACCTCTCGCGCTACATCCGTCATCGTCACGAGAACAATGTTCGATATACCGACTACCAGAACAAAAACGTAGAGATGATGATCTATCTGGTTAGTGGCGCAGAGACCAAGATGGTTGAAGCACTCGAACGCGTCAATATATCCGAAGACGAGTTCCTTGAGATGACCAATATGGAGAACGAGATCAACAACTTCCGCGATGAACTCAAGATGCAGAATATGCAACATATAACTGACCGAGAGTATGACTACTCCACCGGTGTCAACTATATGGATATCATTCTCGAGTTGGAGAAAATGGGCGACTATATCATCAATGTGGATGAGGCCGTCTATGAGCATAAACACGACAAATAACAAAATTATTATATAAATGGAATTATCAGAACAAGAATTAGTGCGCCGTCAGAGTTTGCAGACTATGCGCGACCTGGGCATAGATCCCTACCCTGCAGCGGAGTATGAAGTTACAGGTTTTTCTACGGACATCAAAGCCGGATTCGTTGATGAAGGCGCGGTCAGCGACCGAGGCGAACAGCCATGCGGATCCTGGCATACGGGCGACAAGGTGCGTATAGCCGGTCGTCTGATGTCCAAACGTATCATGGGTAAGGCCTCGTTTATCGAGCTCCAAGACTCCAAAGGCCGTATCCAAGTCTATGTCAGCCGCGATGACATCCAAGCACCCGTACCTGAGGGCGAAGAAGCTACTACGGTAGAACAGAAGATGTACAACGTGGTATTCAAGAAACTGCTGGATATAGGCGACTTTATCGGTATTGAAGGCTTTGTGTTCCGTACCCAGATGGGTGAGATCTCTGTTCATGCACAGAAACTGACGGTGCTGGCCAAATCGCTCAAGCCGCTACCTATCGTCAAGTATAAAGACGGTGTGGCATACGATGGTTTCAACGATCCCGAGCAGCGTTATCGTCAGCGCTACGTAGACCTAATCGTTAACGAAGGCGTCAAGGACACCTTCCTCAAGCGCGCCACCATCCTGCGCACGATGCGTCAGGTGTTTGACGAGGCTGGTTATACCGAGGTTGAGACCCCTATCCTACAGCAGATAGCTGGCGGCGCTTCGGCGCGTCCGTTCATCACGCATCATAATACGCTTGACGTAGACATGTACCTGCGTATCGCAACCGAGCTCTATTTGAAGCGTTTGATCGTAGGTGGCTTTGAGGGTGTATACGAGATCGGCCGTAACTTCCGAAACGAAGGTATGGACCGCAGCCACAACCCCGAGTTCACCTGTATGGAGCTCTACGTACAATATAAGGACTACAACTGGATGATGACCTTCACTGAGCAGCTACTCGAGCGCATCGCGTTGGCTGTCAACGGCACCACCAAGGTGCAAATCGGTGACCACGAGGTCGACTTCAAGGCACCATACCGTCGTCTGCCTATCCTCGATGCTATCAAGGAGAAGACCGGACTCGATCTGGCCTCGATGGATGAGGATGCTATCCGCGCCGAAGCTAAGAAACTGGGCGTAGAGGATACCGAACATATGGGTAAGGGCAAGCTGATTGACGAGATCTTCGGCGAGACCTGTGAGGGGACGTTCATCCAACCGACCTTTATCACCGACTACCCTGTCGAGATGTCTCCGCTGACTAAGATGCACCGTTCCAAACCCGGACTAACCGAGCGTTTCGAGCTGATGGTTAACGGCAAAGAGTTGGCCAATGCCTACTCCGAGCTTAACGACCCGATTGACCAGTACAACCGCTTTGTCGAGCAGATGAAACTGGCCGACAAGGGTGACGACGAGGCCATGGTCATCGACCATGATTTCATGCGTGCGCTCGAGTACGGTATGCCGCCTACGTCCGGTATCGGTATCGGTATCGACCGTCTGGCGATCCTCATGACCGCACAACCGACCATACAGGAAGTTTTGTTATTCCCGACGATGAAACCTGAAGCATAATGGAACAAAGAGTAGCTATTTTGGGTAGTGGTAGTTGGGCAACAGCACTTGCCAAACTGGCGCTTACCACACAAGGACAGATCAATTGGTATATCCGTCGACCGGAGATGATCGAGGAGTTCAAACTCAAAGGTAAGAACCCCTCCTACCTCTCGGCTGCTAAGTTTGATGTATCGCGCATCAACTTCTCGTCCGATATCAATGAGATAGTGGCCAACTCAGACATCCTGATCCTGGCAATACCGTCTCCTTACGTCAAACAATCGCTCACCAAGATCAAAAGACGCATGGGACGTAAGATCGTTATCTCTGCCGTCAAAGGTATGATTCCCGAGGAGAATATCCTGATCACCGACTATCTGCGTGATCGATTCAAGATGCCGGAGGAGAACATCGCTATTATTGCCGGTCCGTGTCACGCTGAGGAGATCGCATTGGAACGCTTGAGCTATCTGACCATAGGATGTAGCAAACGTGATACAGCCGAGTTTGTATCCCCTATCTTCCAGACCGAGTATTGCCGTACGGTCACCAGTACCGATGTGGTAGGACTCGAGTATTCGTCTGTGATGAAGAATATCTACGCCATTTCGGCAGGGCTGTGTCAGGCACTCCATTATGGTGACAACTTCCAGGCGGTGCTGATCAGTAACGCTATCCAGGAGATTCAACGATTTGCATCCGCCACTTGTCCTCTGCCGCGTAATATTGACGCAAGCGGATACCTGGGCGATGTGCTGGTGACGGCTTACTCCAAGTTCAGCCGTAACCGCCAGTTCGGACAAATGATTGGTATGGGCTATTCGGTCAAAGCAGCACAAGTGGAGATGGAGATGGTAGCCGAAGGCTATTATGGTACGCTGGCTATCCACGAGGCGAACAAACGGGTGCAGGCTTCTATACCTATTGTAGAAGCAGTATATGACATCCTCTACAACCGTATGTCGCCTACTATCGTTATTCGTGAACTAACACAAAAATTACATTAATAAAATGAAAATTACACTCACACACGCTGCAAGCTTTGTTCAAGCAAGCAGTTTACAAGAGTTGGCAGCTCAGACTGCTGCCTGCAACCAGTTGTTGGAGAATGGTCAGGGAGCCGGTAATGACTATATCGGTTGGGTACACCTGCCCTCCTCTATCGACGATGCCTATCTCACTGAGGTAGAGCAAACCGCTCAGACTCTTCGCGAGCGTTGCCAAGTGGTTGTGATTGCCGGTATCGGCGGTTCGTATCTTGGTGCACGTGCCGTCAACGAGGCACTATCTTCGTCTTTCGACGCGTTCAATGCTACCAATCGTAAGGCTCCCTATGTAGTCTATGCCGGCAACAACATCGGCGAGGACTATCTGGCTGACCTGATGGAGTTCCTTTCGGACAAACAGTTTGGTATAGTCAATATATCCAAGTCCGGTACCACCACCGAGACCGCTTTGGCTTTTCGTCTCTTGAAGACGATGTTGGAAGAGAAAGTGGGCAAAGAGGAAGCACGTCACCGTATTGTGGCTGTTACCGACCGTGCCAAAGGTGCTCTCCGCAGCTTGGCTACCAAAGAGGGATACAAGACCTTTGTCATCCCTGATAACGTAGGTGGCCGTTTCTCGGTGCTTACTCCGGTAGGTCTGTTGGCTATAGCTGTAGCAGGCTACGACATCCGCGCGTTGGTTAAGGGTGCACAGGACATGGAACGCCAGACAGGCGTAGATGTACCGTACGAGCAGAACCCTGCTTGTCAGTACGCTGCTATGCGTAATGCCCTCTATCAGAGCGGCAAGAAGATCGAGATCCTGGTTAACTACAATCCTCGCTTGCATTATTTCTCCGAGTGGTGGAAACAACTCTACGGCGAATCAGAAGGCAAGGACCACAAGGGTATCTTCCCTGCCAGCGTAGATTTCACAACCGATCTGCACTCAATGGGTCAATGGATCCAAGATGGTGAGCGTTCGATCTTCGAGACCGTGATCTCTATCAATCAGGCAAACCGCGAAGTACGCGTGCCAATGGATCAAGAGAACCTCGACGGACTCAACTTCTTAGCAGGCAAGCGTGTGGATGAAGTCAACAAGATGGCTGAACTCGGTACACGCCTCGCACACATCGACGGCGGCGTGCCTAATATCCTGATTCAGTTTGACAAGATCGACGAGTATAACATCGGTCAGTTTATCTACTTCTTCGAGCGCGGATGCGGTATCTCGGGCTACATGCTGGGCGTTAACCCATTCAACCAACCGGGCGTAGAGGCATACAAGAAGAATATGTTTGCCCTACTCGACAAACCGGGGTATGAAGCTGAATCCAAAGCTATCAAAGAGAGACTGAAAGGCTAATGGCGAAAGGTTATAGACTCACTCCTACGAGTCGGTCATAACGCGCGCCGAAAGGCCGATAATAGACGTAGATACCGTATTGGTTAGACGTCTGCCAAAAACTACCATCCGTTCGTTGGGTGGTAGTTTTTTTGTCCACCAATTGCGAACCGTCAGCCGTTTTGGGTACAAACCAATACTGATAGTCATAGCCACCCTGCTTGACTAATGCTGACAATGTGTAACATTTATTGGAGGCGTCGTAATCCATTCTGTTAGCACTGGTCATACGGTTCTCAAACAGATCGCCGCCTACATACAGTATGCCGTCCATCCAAGGCTGCTCTACCGGCAGAGTCCAATGCACCCACATATACTCGGCCTCGGTCTCTACGTCGTTGGTATGCTCGGCATTAACAATAAACATACCGTTGGCGTCATACTCATGTATATACTGCTCGTTGCTATTATAGCAAGGGTCGGGCATCAGAGGCGCATGATAGTCGTTGTTGAAGAAACGGATCTGGTTGATATTCGTACCGGCCATATAGGTCGAATAGCTGTCAAAATGGCGATACTCGTTGCCACCCTCGAAGATCAACTCCCGCTTGTTGACGTACCGTAAGCGGTCACCTTGTATATACGTAGGCTGTGTCAGTAGCACCAAGTTGTCCCGACGGTTGTTCTGCTCCACCACGATCTTATACTCATTTGGATCGCGCACCCCTAAGGACGATGCGTTCAAGTCTATCTCCAGCTGCTGATAACGCCCGTTGATCTCTATCGGAGTGTCGTAACGAACATTTGGAACGATCTGTACCAAGGGCTCTACTACCACAAACTCCACTTCCCCTACTCGCTTGTCGGGGTCGTTGTCCTCGTAGATAGTGATGCGGTACTTACCGCTCTTGGTCAGCTGTATGTCCTCGTTGGGAAAAACAAACGCATAATGCGTGTACACGCGCGTAGTATTTAAGGAGTGGTCATAGTCGCGTATATCTCCCGTCGTGAATCCGTTCAGATACTCCGAACTGGTCAAGCCGCTCACGCTTCCGTCATAGTTGAGGTGCTCTATGCGATAAGAGTACATATGTACATTGTGACTCATCTCATCAAAACTGATGAGCAATGTGTTCTCCTCGTCCGTGCCGTCTATCAGGCCGTCGTTGAGAACCAGAAATGGACGCTGAATCGTTTTGGCATTACGTAGCTCGTTCACCATAGACACACGCTCTGCTTTCAAGGTCTTGATATTGGGCAAGAATGCATGTACATGCACCTGAGCCGATAGACCCATGCTGCCCAACAATAACCATATGATATACGCTATTTTCCTCATTTACGGCTGCAAAGATACAAAAATTATACCATATACACAAAAAAAATCGTTTTTTTCTTGCGTATGTCATTTTTTTTCACTACCTTTGCACCCGCTTTCGCCACTTACAGCGAAATTCTAATGTAAGCGCCGCCACTGTGGCTCAGTTGGTAGAGCAACGCATTCGTAATGCGTGGGTCGCCGGTTCGAGTCCGGCCAGTGGCTCTAAAGGGAACATCCGTTCCCTTTTTTTTGTACCCTATCCACAAGTGACATTTAACATCAATCCGTTAGAAAATACAAAAATGCATAAAAATCGCACTTATTATTTGCGTATGTGCAAAATTTGTAGTACATTTGCAGCCGAAAAATGTTGCATTATGAGAAACATCATTGTTAGTGTCGTGGCGTTATGCCTGTTAATGACGGGTTGTAACTCGCGTACGCCGCAGTACCGCATCGGCGTAAGCCAGTGTCTGGACGATGCCTGGCGGCAGAAGATGAACTATGAGATGGAGCGGGAGTTGCTGCTCCATCCCGATATGACGCTCTCGCGCCGTATAGCTTACGGCAGCAACGAGTTGCAGTGTGCCCAGATCGATAGTTTTATCAAAGAGCGCGTAGATCTGCTGATTGTCAGTCCCAATGAGGCGAAGCAGGTACAACCTGCTGTGACGAGAGCTTATCGAGCCGGCATCCCGGTGATTGTTGCTGACCGCCGTGTTCCCGGAGACGAATGGACTGCTTTCATCGGTGGCGACAACTACAAGGTAGGCCGACTGATGGCGCAATGGGTGATAGGAAAAGCGAGTGACAAAGGATCAAAGGCGAAAAGGAAGCCGTTCGTCGTA
>CACZCR010000011.1 GCA_902779705.1 uncultured Bacteroidales bacterium
TCCGGACTTAACGGAGTCCGACATGCAGTTTGCTATTTTATCTATCATCGGCGCTTCGGACAGCGACATGGGAATCCTCCTCAATGTCCAGAAACAAACCATCTATCACCGCCGCCAAATCGTCCGCAAACACGTCGATCCCGCCATCGAAGACATCGACTCCTGGCTCCGTGCCTATGTATTAAAGCAAAACTAAGGTACAATCGTTCGTCTATGCCACGAGGGCACGATTGCCACGAGATAAGCAAATATCCTGTACGTGACCGTACGGTGCCTTTACCTTTTTATTTTTAAAGTAAATTACGGTAAACGGAAATACCAAGACACATCCGATGCACCAAGCATCGTGTAGTCTTACTCGACGTTGATATCGAACCAATCGACATCCAGCCAGCCGGCATCGTTGAAGCGGCGCGTGTCGCGTGTGCAGAACAAGCCTACCTGCGCGCCGATCCAGTGACCCTCGACGGCTTGGAAAGGTTCTCCTACTTTCGCCCAGTTCTCACCATCCATAGAGGTGTAGAACTGTCCGCGTTGCTTGTCGTCCATCTCCAATCGCAGGTAGCACCATTGGTCCGTTACCGGCGCTTCTAACCGGAAGCTGGCTTTCTTGCCCGTGACAATCATGCCCGCTTGTTCGGCACCGGCCATCTTTTTATCCTTATTAGGCATAAAACGCACACGCGCCGTGGCAGTGAAGGCGGCATAGGGGATCTTCTGGAGCAACATATTAGGCATCCAATCGTCCTCCTCACGCGGGGCGCTATAGAGCCGTAAGATGCCTTTGGCAGCATCGCAAAAATACCATTGCGGCTTCACTCGACCACCGGCCCATTGCCAGTCGAGGGCCAGTTCAGGCGTGTCAAACTCATCCCGCCGCGCAAAATTGGACCATGTAGGTTGAGAATTTTTATTTTTTAATTTTTCATTTTTAATTTCTAAAACAGGTTCTCCGTCCTGCCCCATGACAGGCCAATTGTTCACCCATTTGACAGGTTGCATATGGACGATTCGTCCTGCCGCTCCTACGTCCTGAAAATGGATAAACCAGTTCTCGCCGTCCTGTGTGTCGACCCAGCCGCCTTGATGCGGGCCGTTGATAGCTGTGTTGCCTTGCGCCAGGGTGATCTTGAGCTCATAGGGGCCGTAGATGTTCTTGGCCCGTTGAACAACCTGCCAACCCGTTGAGACACCGCCGGCAGGGTGCATGAGATAGTAATAGCCGTTGCGCTTATAGAGTTTGGTACCCTCGCAGGTGGGGTGCTCCTCGTGGCCGTCAAAGATGATTCGGCTGGGCACTTTGACGCTCAGTCCATCGCTACTCAGTTCGGCCATCATCAGCACACTCTTCAGCCCGAACCGGCTACCTGCCACACCATGACTGAGATAGACGCGGCCGTCATCGTCCCACAGCGGACAGGGGTCGATATAGCCTTTGGCGGCAATAATCAATACCGGTTCTTCCCACTCTAATGGGAACTTTAATTCCCGTAATCCGTTACCCGTAACCGGTAACCCCTTGCTACGAATACAGTAGATGCCGCGGTCTGGGTCGCCATAGTAGATCCATATGCGTCCGTCGTGTTCGCGGATAGCCGGTGCCCACACAAAATTGCCTGCCACCTTGTCGCCCTCTTCGTAGCCGGGCAAACGGTACCGTATAGCAGCATCCACTATCTGCCAATGCACCAAGTCTTTGGAGGCTAAGATCTGCAAGCCGGGCACGTTGTTGAACGAGGACGAGGTCATCAGATAGGTGTCTCCAATACGGCACACGTCCGGATCGGAATAGTCGTAGGGCAGAATGGGGTTGGTATAACTCGGCACGCTTGCATTAGCTAAATTGCCAAATGAACAAATCAATGAACAAATGGTAAATGCTAAAATGGTAAATGATTTGTTTTTTTTCATAGCGTTGGACTTTCAACTGTTAGCGGGGACAAAATTACTGCTTTTTTTCCACATATCCAAACAATTGTGCTGAAAAATTTGCGTATATCAAAAAAAAGCAGTACCTTTGTACAAAATTAAAAAATAAAAATGAAATCATGAAAAAGATATTTTCTCTTTTTGCAGCTATGCTGCTTTGCCTGCCGTTGATGCAGGGTGCTATCAAGGTGCACACAATCGGCGACTCGACCATGGCAGAGTACGACGAGAGCACCACGGACAAACGCGGGTGGGGTATGTACCTGGGTTCGTTTTTCGATCCTGCCTACGTGACCGTTAACAACCGTGGTAAGTCCGGCGCCGACACCCGTAGTTTCTACACCGGAGCTGCCTATTGGGCATCGGTCAAGAGCCAGATGAATGCCGGTGACTATCTGCTGATACAGTTTGCTCACAACGACGAAGGTACCGTGACCTACGGTATGGATAACATCGAATATGCACAATATTGCTCCGACCATGGTCTGCCCGCTCCGACCGATGCACGTGGTACGAATCCGCAGACTACCTATCGCGACATGCTGCGCGCGTTCATCGACGAGGCAAGGGCGCTGGGCGTTAACCCTGTGCTGGTGGGCCCGATATGCCGCGCGTACTTTCAAGGAAACGATATCAAGCGTAACGGCAAGCATGACCTGGGCGATAAGTTTTCTAAGATAGAGAACGGCGTGCTGTATGAGAACCAGAGCCTGCCGGCCGGTGACTCGACGATGAGTTATGTCAAGGCGATGAAGGTGGTGGCAGCCGAGAAGAACGTGCCGTTTATCGACCTGACTGAAGCAACCCGTCAGATCTACTTGTCCTACGGTGAGACCCCGTGTCTGAACCTGCTGTTCTGCCAAGGTGACAGGACCCACACCAACGCCATGGGCGGTAACCTGATAGCCCGTGCCGCGGCCGATTCGTTGAAGAGTGCCGGCATCCTGGCGGACTATATATCCATCCCAACCGACATATCTGCGACCCCCAACGCCATCGAGATAGGCGAGACCTACTGCGGTGTGGCGCAGAACAAGGAGTTTCTGCTGACCGGTTATGGCCTGGATCCTAAGAGCGGCACGGTCAACCTGACGGCAACGGCCAATCTGCAGATCTCGCTCGATAAGGAGACCTATGCTTCGACAGCCAGTGTGAGCTATAGCGGCGGTTCGATGTTCCAGAAGATCTATGTGCGCGCCAACTACACAGCGGGCGGCGAACAACACGATACGGTCTATGCCACCACGGGTGACCACGCGATAGCGATTCCTGTCAGCGCCAATGCCATATCGCTGGACGGTGGAGCAGCGGTCAAAGCTACCTGGGCGATTGATGCCAAGCCGGTGCCGGATGCTGTGGTAGAAGGACCGATTAGTGCCGCCTTGACGATGAGCTATATGATGGCTGCCGACACCAAAGCCGACTTTACCGATGGCGATGAGACAGGCGTGACGATGGTACGATTCCACAACGCCGACGCAGCAGGCGCTAAGACCGCTTGGCCGGCCAACGAGATAGACGAGAACGCCAGCCGTTATCTGGATTTTGCTGTTACCGCTCCCGAAGCGATGGACGTACGTATAACCGGTATCACGATGGACATAGCTGCACACAGTACGTCTGTCATGTGCTATCATATCAACACCGGCTTTGGCGACGGTTTCACGGACGTGCAGACCATCGATGAGAAAGTGAACATGCCGAACCTGTCGATTACGCATTTGGCTTTGACGCCGACGCTGACTATCCCGGCCGGCGAGACGCTGCATGTGCGTATCCTGCCGTGGCATAACTTAGGCGAAGCCAAGAGCGGTAAGTATATATGCGTCAAGAACGTGAAGATCGAAGGTATGGCGTTTGAGCCGCAGGATGAAGGCATTGAAGAGGTTACGGGTGACGGGTTACGGGTTACAGGAAAGATTCTCCGCAACGGCCAGTTGCTGATCATCCGTGACGGGAAGACCTACAACGCCATGGGACAGATGGTCGACGTAGAATAAGAACGAAAAGATAAACCTTAAAAATCTAGAATATGGAACTTCCTTTTGCTGAATCATGGAAAATCAAGATGGTGGAACCCATCCGCAAGTCCACCCGTCAAGAACGCGAACAATGGCTTCGTGAAGCCAAGAACAACGTGTTTATGCTCAAGTCAGAGCAAGTGTATATCGACCTGCTGACCGATTCGGGTACGGGTTCGATGTCCGACCGCCAATGGGCAGCGATGATGATGGGTGACGAGAGCTACTCGGGTGCCCGTTCGTTCTTTGAGTTTAAGAACGTAGTGACCCAGTTGACCGGCTTTGAGTATGTGATCCCAACCCACCAAGGTCGTGCGGCGGAGAATGTGCTGTTCTCCTATCTGGTCAAACCCGGACAGATCATACCCGGTAATGCGCATTTCGATACCACCAAAGGCCATATCGAGGCACGCAAGGCTTTCGCTATCGACGTGACCTGTGACGAGGCCAAAGATACGCAACTGGAAGCGCCGTTCAAAGGCAATGTGTCGCTCGAGAAACTGGAGAAAGTGTTGAAAGAGAACGAAGGCAATGTGCCGTTTATGGTGCTGACGGTAACCAACAACACCGTAGGTGGTCAACCCGTCTCGATGGCTAATATCAAAGCTACCTGCGAGCTGTGTCACAAGTATGGCGTGGCAGTCAACATGGACTCGGCACGCTTTGCAGAGAACGCCTATTTTATCAAGACCCGTGAGGTAGGGTATTCAGACAAGTCGATCAAAGAGATCGCACGCGAGATGTTCAGCTACGTGGACTCGATGACCATGTCGGCCAAGAAAGACGGACTGGTGAACATGGGCGGATTTATCGCCACCAACAAAGCCGAGTGGTACGAAGGCTGTAAGCAGTTCTGTATTCCCTTCGAGGGCTTCTTGACCTACGGCGGTATGAACGGTCGTGATATGGCCGCGCTGGCTGTGGGACTGATGGAGAACACCGAGTTTGATATGCTCGACACCCGTATCCGCCAGGTGCAGTATCTGGCAGCCAAGTTGGACGAGTACGGTATACCGTACCAACGCCCGGCAGGCGGACACGCTATCTTCGTAGATGCCGACAAGGTACTGACGCATATACCGAAGGAGGAGTTCCCCGCGCAGACCCTGACCTGCGAGCTATATCTGGAGGCCGGTATACGTGCTTGCGAGATCGGCTATATACTGGCTGACCGTGATCCTGTGACCCGTGAGAATAGGTTTGGCGGACTGGATTTTGTACGCCTATGCATCCCGCGCCGCGTGTATACGAACAACCATATGGACGTCATCGCAGCAGCGCTGAAGAATGTCTATGACCGTCGCGAACAGCTGACGCGTGGCCTGAAGATAGTAAAAGAAGCACCGCTCATGCGGCACTTCACAGTAGAACTGGAGCGTCTATAAGGCGTCTAATCATTTGTTATCTGCAAACCACCGCCAGAGTGGGGCTGCATGTAGGGCTTGGATGATCTCGCCGTCGCGCAGCATCTCAAGCACTTGAGAAGGATCGAGGATGTCCACATGGATGTCCTCGGTTGGTTCCTGATGCTGCTCACGCACTTTCTCTACACCCGTCGCAAGGAAGGTATAGGAGAGGTTGTTGTGGTTACCCGGATTGGGTGACAGGGTCATATAGAGCTGCCACTCGCCGCCTTCATAGCCGGTCTCTTCGGATAGCTCACGCTGCGCAGCCTGTAAGGGTGTCTCGCCCGGGTCAATCACGCCTGCCACCAACTCATAGTGGGTCTCGCCCAAGCCGTGGCGGTACTGGTCTTCCATCACCATCTTACCGTCCTTCGTGATAGCGATGACGTTGATCCAGTTGGGAAACTCCATCACATACCACGTCGGAATCTGCTTGCCGGAGGGCAGTTCAACACACTCCTGACGCACGGACAACCAGGGCCCGAGATGCAGGATATTCTCACTTTTTAAGACCTTCCAAGATCTGTTTTTTAACTTAGGATATGCCATAACGGGCACAAAAGTAGTAAAAAATTTGCATATACACAAATTTTTTTGTATCTTTGCAGCGCAAAGTTTAAAATGTAATACTATGTCTTGGATCATGATTCTTCAGCTTCTGATCGTGTCCAGATCATCATGAGATAAATGACTTAATGGAAGATAAATAAATGGAAAATGATTTGATGTTTTTTGGATTTAGTATTCATGCATGGATAACGATAGCCACGGTGCTGACGATGTTCAGTGTGCTACTGTTTACGAAATTACGTTCTGACTTGGTCTTTTTGGGAGCTATTGCTATTTTGTTCGTAACCGGCGTATTGGATGCCAAGGAAGCATTTTCCGGTTTCAGCAATACGTCAGTCATCGTTATCGGAGTGCTGTTTGTGGTGGTAGCGGGTCTGACGCATACCGGTGTGTTGCAATGGGTGGTACGGCATTTGTTGGGTCAGCCCAAGACGTATAAAGGCGCTGTGACGCGTCTGATGTTTCCTGTGGCGGCCCTCAGTTCCTTCCTGAGTAACACGACGGTGGTGGCGCTGTTTGTGGGTATCGTCAAGATGTGGTCCCGCAAATTAGGTATCTCGCCTTCCAAACTGCTTATTCCGTTGAGTTATGCTTCGGGTATGGGTGGCGTTTGTACGCTCATCGGTACGCCTCCTAATTTGATTATCTCGGGTTTGTACGCCGATCATACAGGCGAAGCCATGAACGTGCTGGCAACCACTATTCCGGGTCTGTTCTGTTTGGGAATAGGCGTGATGAGTATCATTGCCATGCGCAGGCTGTTACCGGACCGAGAAACACCGGAAGAGGCATTTGAAGACACGGCTGACTATACTGTAGAACTGATTGTTCCTTCGGATAATCCGTATATTGGTAAGCAGGTAGCCGAAGCCGGACTCAAGGATATACATGGAGGTCGGTTGATTGAGATCATCCATTTTGACGAGGTGCTCTCTCCTGTGCCTGACAATGAGCCCATTATGGGGGGGGATCGCTTGGTGTTCGCCGGACAGATAGACGATATCTTCTGCATCAAGGACAAGTATGGTTTTCAGACAGCGAACAAGACGGTGTTTACCACGGACGAGAATAGCGGCCGCCGATTACGGACCGCGTACGTGGCGCTGAATAGTAGCCTGATTCATAAATGCCTCTGCGATATCACGTTTGAGAAGGATCACAACCTGACTGTGGTTGCTATCGCGCGTTATGGCAAACGTTTGGAGAAATCGCCGCACGAGGTCAAGTTGCATGCCGGCGACTCCTTGCTATTGGAATGTTCGCCTAAACTGAATATCAACACGGAGAGTCTGAAATCGCAACTGAATTTCTATGACTCGGAGCAAGTGCCGAACATCGGTCCGCAGACGCTCGTTTCCACCGCTATTATGCTGGCGATGGTGGTGATATCGGCGCTTAATATCATGCCGCTTTTGAACTGTGCATTTCTGGCAGCGATGGCGATGCTTATTTTCCGATGCTGCACGCCGGCGCAGGCGATGAAAGCCATCAACTGGGAGATCTTGATGGTCTTTGCCGGTTCGGTGGTCTTGGGCGTGGCTATTCAGAAGACAGGTATCGCGGAATGGTTGGCGTACAGAACGCTTGATGTATGCGGGACGAATCCGATTATCGTGATGACCGCCATCTGTTTCGTAGCGACCTTCATCACGGAGTTTATCTCCAATACGGCGGCGGGTGCGATGTTCTTCCCGATCATGTACGAAGCAGCGAACCACTTGGGCTACGAACCTTATCCATTCCTCATCGCCTTGATGATCAGCGTCAGCAGCAGTTTTGCTACGCCGATCGGTTCGCCTACCCATATGCTCGTCTATGGACCGGGTGGCTACCGGTTCAGTGACTTCCTGAAGATAGGTCTGCTGATGAATCTCATCATCCTCGCAGCGAACATCTTCATCGTCAATATCGTCTATCCATTGACGCCGCTGCCCTAAATGGCCAAATGATTAAATGAACAAATAAATCTTAAATCGTCAAATCGTAAATTATTATGAATATAAACAACAAATTCATCATCACGATTAATCGTGAGTTAGGAAGCGGCGGTCGCACAGTAGGTCGCAAGTTAGCCGAGAAATTAGGCGTTGAGTACTTCGACAAGGCCGTCATCAACGCCTTGCAGGAGCGCTACAACCTGTCCGTGGAGCAGATAGAGCACCTCAAAGGGCAAGACACCGGTTGGTGGGCAGAGTTCAAACGTAAGATGACGTTCTCGGAGGCTGAGTACGAACTCAACCAAACGAACATCGAGACCGAGGATATGTTCCGCGCAGAGACACAGGTGTTGAAGGCCTTGGCCAAAGAGCAGTCGTGTGTCATTGCCGGTCGTACGGCTTGCTATGTCTTCCGTGAGCACCCCAATCACCTGTCTATCTTCATTCAGGCATCGATGCTGAGCCGCATGGATCGTGTGGCACGTGAGCAGAACATGTCCAAAGAGGAAGCACGCATGACGATCGAGAAGGTGGATAAGATGCGTGAGAACTACGTACAGGAGTTCACCGGCACTTCGCGTTACGACACCCGCAACTATCAGTTGGTTCTCAACATGGACGAAATAAACGAGGACGCGGCCGTTGACCTCATCCTCGCTTATATCCGTAGTATGGCTGTTTAGGCAGCAGATGTATAGTGTCGTTTGGTGCGCTTGGGCGCTGAGATGGCCTTGCGGAACACCTCTATAAGTGCTTTGGCACAACGTCTGATGTCATACCGCTCCATCGATTTGGCATAGCGGAAACCTGTCTCCCAACGCTCTTTGGGGTGATCGAGCCAGTAGTCGATACGCTCGGCTAGTGCTTTGGCGTCACCTGCAGGGAACGTGCTACGTTCGTCTAAGGCGTAGGTGGCCGTACCGGAATAGCGTGCTGTTGCTATCACAGGCACAACAGCCTGCTGCAACGCTTCGGTGATACTCATTCCCTCTACTTCGACATAGGCACAGTGAACAGCCAAGTCAGCCTTAGCGGCCAACTCACGCAGCTGGTCGCGGTTGTAGAATCCCACAACGGGTTTATATCCTACTACGCCATCTTCATATAGTTTCTCGGCCATGCGGGTGTATTCGGCCAGTTTTGGTCCACGACCTGCTATGTGGAGCCGGATACGCTTAGCGTACTTGCTTAGGCGGATAGCTTGGTATAGGGTAGGCTGATCTTTCTCGATAGCGGTACGACCGATATAGATGACGTCCAACGGGCGGTTCTCGTCCAAGTAGTTGTCCGGCGGAAGGACAGGACGGATACAGCGGTCCGGTATGACGCCGTTAGACAGCGTGAAGCACTCCGCCTTAACATGATGGCGCTCCAGGCGTTCGCGCACATTGTCCGTAGGACATTGCAGGTACTTGTAGTTGTCGTAGAACACGCGACACCAGTAACGGTACAGTATCTGACAAATCAGGTAACCGCCTTTGTGGCCCAGACAGTTGTACACAATGTTCTCCGGGTGAACGTGGTAGGTGCCGGTGATAGGCTTGCCCAGTTTTTTGGCCCAGTTCATAGCTGCGTGGTGCAGAAAGAACGTCTCCTCCAGGTGCACTACATCAGCCCAACGTACGGCTTCTTCTACCACCGGACCATGCCAGTCGGCATACGCATAGCCGAAGGAGTCCAATATAGGCTGCATCAGCGGAAAATGGAATTTCTTCATCTCATACTCCGGCTTCGGACCATTCGGGTCTTCCAGATTAGGGCCGGACAACACACGCACTTCCTCACCTGCTGCACGCAAGGCTGCAACGGTACGTCTTGCTGATTCGTCAAGGCCATTACCTTGACTGAAAAAGTTATTGACTACAAATAGGATCTTCATATTCTTAGCTATTAATTGATGTTATTCTAATCGTTACGACTGCAAAAGTACTGCTTTTTGATGATATATACAAATTGTTCATATCAATCGTAAATAAAATACTAAAATAAAGCCAAAAATATGAGGAATTGTGTATTTTATCTTAAGAATAGGATATTATAGCAAATAAAGAACGCACGTGTGTACGCGCGTTCTTTATTATACTAGGCGACTAGGAAACTAGGAGCCTAGGAATCTAGGGGGCTAGTTAGCCGCCGAAGTTATCAAAGCGGATATCGGCATCGTCTACACCGAGCGAGTGGAGGAGATCCAATACCGTCTTGGCCATCATAGGAGGTCCGCAGAGGTAGTACTCGACATCCTCGGGAGCATCATGCTGCTTGAGGTAGGTGTCGCCCATGACCGGAGCGATGAAGCCCGGGGTGTACTTGATACCCAGTTGGTCTGCCTTCGGGTCCGGACGATCCAGCGCGAGGTGGAAATGGAAGTTTGGGAACTCCTTCTCCAGCGCGAGGAAATCGTCGAGGAAGAAGACTTCGTCGATCGCACGTGCGCCGTAGAAATAGTGCATCTCGCGGTCGCGGCAGTTGCGGGTCTTCAACATGTGCATGATCTGCGCACGCAGCGGAGCCATACCGGCACCACCACCGACCCAGATCATCTCCTTCTTGCTGTCGTAAACAGGACGGAACTCGCCGTAAGGACCGCTCATGCGCACTTTGTCGCCCGGTTTGAGCGAGAAGATATACGTGGAAGCGATACCGCAGGGTACATCCATGAACTCAGGACCATTCGGGCACTGCTCTTTCGGTTTGAACGGCGGCGTCGCGATACGCACGGTAAGCGTAATGATATCGCCCTCGTCCGGGTAGTTAGCCATGGAGTACGCACGTACCGTTGCCTGGGTGTTCTTCTGTTTGAGTTTGAACAGCCCGAACTTCTGCCATGCCGGCAGGTAGAGGTCGCCGATGAGCGACTTATCCATGTCGCGGTCGTAGTCGATATCGTACTCAGGGATGATGATCTGTGCGTACGAACCCGGTTCGAAGTTCATGTGCTCGCCCGGAGGCAGCCATTCCTTAACGCCGAGTACGGACTCGTCGATCTTGAGCTCGAGGTCTTCTTTGACTTTGACTTGGCAACCCAGACGCCATCCTTCTTTCTGCTGCTTGCGCGAGAAATGAACGGTTTCGGTCGGCAGGATCTCTCCGCCTCCGCTGAGTACCTGGCACTTACATTGTCCGCAGCTACCCTTACCACCACAAGCGGAGGGCAGGTGCACACCTGCTTCGCCGAGTTGAGCAAGCAGCGAACCACCGGCTGCTACGTCGTACTCTTTGTCACCATTGATGGTCACTTTGACGTTGCCGGACGATACAAGATATTTCTTAGCCACCAACAGGATGATGACCAACAGGAGTATTACTACGAGGAATACTGCTACTGCTAATAAAATAGATCTTAACATAGTTGGTTCCTCCTATTAGATTTTCAGACCACTGAAGCACATGAATGCCATCGCCATCAGACCTACAGTGATGAAGGTGATGCCGAGACCTTGCAAGGGCTTGGGTACATCGTTATACTCCATTTTCTCACGAATACCTGCCAGGCACACGATTGCCATGAACCATCCTATACCCGAACCGAGTGCGTAGGCAAAGGCGTCGCCGATGTTGGCGATGGCTTTGACGTTCTCGGGGTCGAGCAGGATACGTTGTTGCATGAACAGCGAACCACCCATGATGGCGCAGTTAACGGCAATAAGCGGCAGGAAGATACCCAGACTCGCATAGAGCGACGGGCTGAATTTCTCTACTACCATCTCCACGATCTGCACGATGGCCGCGATCACGGCGATGAAGAGGATGAAACTCAGGTAGCTCAGATTGAGCGGGTTGAGTACATAGACCTGCAGCAGGTAGTTGACCGGCAATGTGATGAGCAGCACAAACGTAACGGCTACTCCGAGGCCGGCAGAGGTCTTCACCGTCTTCGATACAGCCAGGTATGAACACATACCCAGGAAGAAGGCGAAAATCATATTGTCCGCAAAGATCGAGCGAACAAACAAACTTAAAGCATGTTCCATATTATTTCTCCTCCTTGTTTAATGAGCGGTGCGCCCAGATGATACAACCTACTAAGATCAATGCCATAGCCGGCATCATCATCATACCGCAGTTCTCATAGCCGGCAGCATACCAGCTATCGGGAATGATCTGATAGCCGAGCAATGCGCCCGAGCCAAGCAGCTCGCGGAAGAATGCGACGATAACGAGGATGATGGCATAGCCAAGACCGTTGCCCAGACCGTCGAGGAGCGAATCCCACGCATTGTTGGTCATGGCAAACGCTTCGAGGCGTCCCATAAGAATACAGTTGGTGATGATCAAACCGAGATAGACGGATAGCTGCATCGCCACGTCGTAAGCAAACGCCTTGAGGATCTCGCTGACGAGTGTTACCAGCGCAGCTACCACTACCAACTGGATAATGATACGGATACGCATCGGGATCGTATTGCGGATGAGCGACACAATGACGTTCGCCATCGCTACGATGATGGTTACTGCGATACCCATGACGAGTGCAGGCTTGAGTTGCACCGTTACGGCCAGAGCCGAACAGATACCGAGCACCTGTACTACGACGGGGTTATTGATATTAAGAGGACCGAGTAATGTGTCCTTAGTCTTCTGACTCAACATGGTCTTCCTCCTTTCCTTCATTCGTTAATTCTTTCATTCCTTCATCCAGGAACTCTTTATACTCATCACAGAGGTTTGCCTTGAGCATATCACTCACGCCGGTGGAGGTGATGGTAGCGCCGCTTACGGCATCTACCTGGTCTTCACCGTTCTCTGCCTGATTGCCTTTCTTGAGCACTACTACGCTCACAATCTCATTCTCAGCATTGCGGATATGCTTGCCGATGAACTGGCTGCGGAAGGGCTCCTCTACGATGAGGGCACCCAGACCCGGAGTCTCGGACTCGTGGTTGAAGTTGATGCCGAAGATGGTGTTCTTGTCCTCATCGAGGGCGATGTATCCACCGATACCGCCCCACAGACCGGCACCATGCAGACGCAGCACATATTTGGTTGCGCCATCCACTTCGAAGCGGAAGATACCCGGCTTGGCGTTCTCTTTGTCGATCGTGTCACGCACGAGGCTCTCGTAGAGGGCTGCTGGATCAGCACCCAGCTCTTGGTTGAGCGCTACAAGCATTTGCTTCTGCTGGTCAAGCTTGACGTTAGCTGCCTGACGCGGCGAGAGCACTTGGCTCACGAGCGCCAAAAGGACAGCCACGATGATGACCACGATAGTTGCATATACGATGGTATATACATTGCTGTTGGTATTCAGTTTCATAGCTTCACCTCCTATTTTTCAAGTTTGACGCTAGCGCTGTTTGAGCGCTTCGCGCGTTTAGAAATGTTTGATTGAACTACGCACCAGTCGATGAGCGGTGCAAAGGCGTTCATGAGCAGGATAGCGAGCATCATTCCCTCCGGATAACCCGGGTTGAGTACACGTACGATCACAGCCACCAGACCGATCAGGAAGCCGTAGATCCACTTGCCACACTCGGTACGAGCAGAGGTCACAGGATCGGTAGCCATGAAGACTGCACCGAACGCGAAACCGCCGCTTACCAGATGGAAGTACCACGGATACTGGCCTACGAGATTGTCTGTTGCACCGAACTGGTTGAAGAGCCAAGCAGTCAGACCGCCACCGATGAAGGTAGCCAACATCGTCTTCCAGCTAGCTACACCCGTTGCGATGAGAAGACAAGCACCGAGCAATATTGCCCAGAGGCAGGTCTCACCCACCGAACCCGGAATCAGACCATTAGCCATGTCCCAGAACGACTGAGCGACAGGTGTACCGGTTGCCAGTTGGGTCAATGGCGTAGCACCGGTGAATCCGTCCACGAGGGCGTGACCACCGTCCCAGCCCCATGTACCTTCGGTGCGGATGAACATCTTGTCACCGGTCATCGAAGAGGGGTATGCAAAGAACAGGAACGCACGCGTGATGAGTGCTACGTTGAAGATGTTATAACCCGTACCTCCGAACACCTCTTTGGCAAAGATGACTGCAAAAGCGACAGCTATCGCTACCTGCCATAGCGGCGTGTTGATCGGAACGATCAGCGGGATAATGAATCCTGTTACGAGGAATCCTTCTGCCACTTCTTCGTGTTTGATCTGCGCTACGATGAACTCGATGCCCAGACCGACAGCGTAGGCTACGATGATGTAGGGCAGTACAGCCAGCAGACCGAAGCCGAAAGCTTTCCACCAGAGAGCACAGGTCAGACCGCAGCAAGGAATCTGTCCCGTTGCCAGCAGGTGCTGGTAGCCGACATTGAACATACCGAACAACATAGCGGGCACCAATGCCATGACTACAAGAATCATCGTGCGCTTGGAGTCGCTACCATCGTGGATATGTGTTCCGTTGCGTTTAGCGGTGGTCTGCGGTGTGAACAGGAAGGTATCAAAGGCGTCATAGAACGAGCTGAGTTTCTCCAGCTTACCGCCTTGCTCGAAGTTCTGACCGAACTTCTTCCAAATTTCATAAAGCTTTTTCATTACTCAATCTCCTTCTTTAAATTGTCCAACGCCTCGCGAACGATAGCCTGCAACGGCATCTTGGATGTGCAGACGAACTCGCACAGCGCAAAATCTTCCGGAGCTACCTCGTACGCGCCGAGGGCTTCCATTCGGTCGATATTGCCGGCTATCATTGCTTTGATCAAATACTCAGGATAGATGTCCATCGGGAAGACGCGGTCGTACTCGCCGCTAACGATGATGGCACGGCGTCCACCTTTGAGGCGAGCATCCCAGTTGTACTTCTTCGGACCGAAGAGCCAGCGCGTGAAGCAGTTGTCCAGCATCTTGGCAGGATCAGTACAACCGGCGTTGAAGTCCTTAAAGCGCGGCAAGAGCCAGCCCATGAACTCAGCTTTGTCTGCTCCGTCTTCGAGTACAGTGAACTGGTTGTCATAGAGCGAGATCATATCGCTCTCAGGGCATAGTTGACGTCCACTGAGCACGTTGCCTGCGATGTAACGGCAGGGTACCTCGGTGTGTACGTTGCTGGTGAAGATAGCGCTAACAGGCATGCCGGGCAGTACGTTGTAGTACTGACGACCGTAAGCCAGCGGACCGGTGAGGGCCACTTTCTTTTGCATGTCGACGATACCTTTCTGGAACAGGCGTCCGATGAGAGCTAGGTCTTGGATGTTGACGGTGAAGACTGTCTCACCCTTGGCCAGAGGCGCGAGGTTGTTGAGCTGTACACCGACGTTACCTGCAGGATGCGGACCTGCTACTTCATAGAGCGTGCAGTCTTTGAGCTCGCGGAACTCAACAGCTTTGCTGCCGGTTTTGAGACCAATGAAGACCGGTGCCAATTGGCTGAGCGCTGTGACTGCTGCTTGCAGCACAGGCATTTGACCTTTGAGCACCCACTCATAGTTCGGAGCCACAGGAGCCGTGTCGAACGAAGAGATGAAGATTGCACGAGGCGTCTTGTTCGGCAGCGCGATACAGTCGTAGGGACGCTGACGAAGCAATGCCCACAAACCGGACTTGAGAAGAAGCGCTTTCACGTCCCCGGTGGTGTCGAACTGCTCGTAAGCGATAGTAGCATCAGCTTGGATGTCGATCGACATCACTTTGCGACGCTCACCGCGTACGATATCCACGACCTTACCCGAGACGGGCGACGTGAACTGCATCTGCTCAAACGCCTTGTCGTGAAAGAGGGGAGAACCCGCTTTCACCTGGTCGCCGACTTTGACATCCAGCTTAGGGGTGATGCCGGCGAAGTGGTCAGGCACAATATGAAAGACCTCCGGACGACGAACGCTACCCAGCGTTAGTGCCGCAGATCCTTCAAAAGGGATGTCCAAACCACGTTTCAGTTTGATAGTTTGCATGTTGTTAATAATTAATTATTGTGTTTTTTCAAAATCACGGGATATATACATAGTATATATAGGCTGTTGTGGGGTACGATGCAAGTCCGACGAGAGTCCGACGCTAATAGTACGTACGACACAATCAGCCTGCAAAGGTACAAAAAATATTTGATATACGCAAGTGCGCGCGCATATTTTTAATAAAAAAGTGATTTTTGATAAATAAATTTGCACATGTGCGGAAATTTTTGTATTTTTGCACCCGATTTTGGATTAGAATGGTTTGATTTTGGATTAGAATGGTTTGTGGAATATGAAAAAACATTATCTGGAATATTTGAACAACGTCATGGCTCATCAGTGGGATGACCCAGCGTTGACAGACTACAACGAGGAGCAGGAATATACATTCGGCGAGTTGGCCAATGAGATGCAGCGTTTGCATATTTTGTTCCAATCGCTGGGAATCAAAAAGGGCGACAAGATTGCTTTGGCAGGTCGTAACTGCGCCAATTGGGCAGTTGCTTATCTGGCTATCATGTCCTATCAAGCTGTTGTGGTGAGCATCTTGCAGGATTTCAAGGCAGAGGATATCAGCCATCTGTTGCAGCACTCGGATTCGAAGTTGCTGTTTGTTGGCCCATATGTGTGGAAAGAACTGCAGAACCAGCCGATGCATGATGTACAGGCTGTGTTGTCGTTGGTTGATTTCTCGGCATTGTATGCAACAGACGGCATTCATGTGCCTTCGGATGCAGAGATCGATATTGCCTATAAGGTGCGTTTTCCGCAAGGCTTGGAGCCGGAGGATATACATTTTGAGGCTGATTCGGACGCCCTGTGCTTGATCAACTATACATCGGGTTCGACGGGTTCGCCTAAAGGCGTGATGCTCAACGGACGCAGCATTAGCAACAACATCGAGATCGGTATGCAGATGTTGCCTGTAGATCCGGGACAGCGATTGGTGTCGATGTTGCCGTTGGCACATATGTTCGGTCAAGTGTGCGAGTTGCTCTATCCTTTGTGTAGCGGAACGCATATCTATTTCCTGACCAAGAGTCCGACCCCGTCGATCTTGCTCAAAGCCTTGAAAGAGGTGCAACCGTATCTGGTGGTGACTGTACCGCTGGTGATCGAGAAGATCTATCAGAAGAACCTGAACCCGATGCTCAGCAAATGGGCTATCCGTACCTTGTGGTATACGCCTATCGCCAGCACGATCATCAGACGTCGCGTCAAGTCGGCTTTGAAGAGTGCTTTTGGCGGCCGTTTGCGCTATTTCATCTGCGGTGGAGCAGCTATGAACCCCACGGTAGAGAAGTGTCTAATGGATATTCATTTCCCCTTGTCTATAGGCTATGGCATGACTGAATGTGGCCCGCTGATTGGTGGCAATCCGCCTAAGTACTTCAAGGCGCGTTCGGGTGGTGTACCGGTGATGAACATGGAGGTTAAGATCGACGAACCCAATGCCGAAGGCATAGGCGAGATACTGGTTAAGGGTGAGAATGTGATGTTGGGTTACTATAAGAACGAAGAAGCTACCAAGGCTGCTTTCACTGAGGACGGATGGATGCGTACCGGTGATCTGGGCTGTCTGGATAAGCGGAAGAACATCTTCATCAAGGGCCGCAACAAGACCATGATCTTGGGTGCCAGCGGACAGAATATCTACCCCGAAGAGATTGAGGACAAACTCAATAATCAGACCGGAGTAGGGGAGTCGTTGGTCGTAGAGCGCGAAGGCAAACTGGTAGCGCTTGTTTTCCCCGACGAGACATTGGCTAAACGTCTGACATTGGAGGAGTTGCAGCGACAGATGAAAGAGAATCTGCAGAAACTCAACAAACTCATCCCCGGCTACTCGCAAGTGTCGGATATAGAGATCAAAGAAGAACCGTTTGAGAAGACGCCTAAGAAATCGATTAAACGTTTCTTATACAAGTAAGGCGCCGCCAACCAATAGGTCGTCCTGGTACATCACCAGCGATTGACCCGGAGTAATGCCCCACACCGCTTGTTCGAATTGCAAGTGTAGTGTGGGGTAATTGGTTAGATCAATCGTGGCCGCCACGGCCTGCGAACGATAGCGTACACGTGCCACTATATGCGGATTGTTTTTGAGTCGCTCCAGGTCAATGATACGCGGCTGGGTAGCTGTTACATCGGTGGTCAGCAGATCGTCGTGATCGCCCAGCGTGATCTCGTTGCGGGTGGCATCGATCTTGGTCACAAAACGCGGTTTGCCTAATGCTATTCCCAGGCCTTTGCGTTGACCGATCGTGTAGAACGGAAAACCTTCGTGCTCGCCTAAGATCGTACCTTCGGCATCGACGTAACTGCCCTTTGTTACCTCCACACCTTCATCGCGTAGGAAACGGCGGTAGTCATTGTCCGGCACAAAGCAGATCTCCTGACTTTCAGCTTTTTGGCTCAGTTGAATAAACCCGTGCTGGCGCGCTATCTCGCGTACCTCGGCCTTAGTCAGTCCACCCAGCGGAAAGAGTGTGCGTTGGAGGTTCTCTTCGGTCAGCATCCATAGAAAATAGGTCTGATCTTTGTGGGTGTCAACGGCCTGTTGCAGAAAATAGTGGCCGTCTTGTTCGGCGATGCGTGCGTAGTGGCCGGTTGCGATATAGTCGCAGCCCAGGTCATCTGCCATCTTGAGCAACTTGCCCCACTTGATATGCGAATTACACAGCACGCAAGGATTAGGCGTACGTCCGTGGGCATACTCGTCCACAAAATTGGCGATGACACACTCGCGGAAGGTATCTCTGAAATCCAGTATATGGTGCTCAAAACCAAGCGTTTGAGCCATATGTCTGGCTTCCATGATGCTGTCTATCGAGCAGCATCCTTTCTCCTTTGCCAAACATGACTCGCGAATGGAGTCAAACGTACGAAACGTGCAGCCTACCAACTCGTAGCCCTGCTCCAACAGAAGTATCGCCGCAACCGTCGAATCGATACCTCCGGACATCGCCATTAGTACTTTTTTTGCCATTGAGTTTGCAAAAGTACGAAAAAATTTGTATATATGCAAAAAATGTTGTAACTTTGCGCGATTTTTTTGCAAAACATGAAACATTTTAGCTTAGTATTAGTCTGTTTGATGGCGGCGACTATTGTGTCTGCGCGCGATATACGCTATGCTTTTTTAGGCGATAGCAATACATGGAATGGTGGTGTTGAATGCACCAAAAATGACAGTTGGACCTACTGGTTCATGCAACAAATGCAGCCTGCATCGTGTTATAACTACGCCCGCTCGGGCGCGACGTGGACCAACAGTTCTGAGACGCGTCGCGAACCGATGGACAGCACAGCAGTGATCAGCGACCAGAATGTGGTGTTCAACCAAGCAGTACGTTTGTTACGTGAGACACAGTTGGGACGTCCTGCTCCGGATGTGATCATCATCATGGCCGGTACCAACGATGCCTGGTTTGAAGCCAAGCGTCCGGATATGTGGTCAATGTCTGTGGAGCAAGCGTGGGAGATGCCGTCTGAGCGTTTGGCTAAGATCGAACCTAATCAGGCAACGAGTCTGGCGATGTCTGTCAGACTGACTTGTGAGACATTGCAACGCGCTTATCCTCTGGCTGATATAGTGCTGCTTACCCCCATGCAGACCACCAAGACTTCGACAGCTAACATCGCCCGCGTAGGTGATATGATTGAGGGCTGTGGTCTGGTACTCGGACTGCCGGTGATACGTCTGGACAACGAGCAGTATATCTCCCGCCAGCAGGAGTTGAAACAGTTAATCAACACCAAAGATGGCGTGCACACCAACCTTACCGGTGCGCGTCGTATTGGTAACAAAATTGCTTCTTTGATTACAAAATATGGTATTCGCTGATTTATTCTTTTTGTTTGGATTCTTACCTGCTTTTGCCATCCTCTATCTGCTGGCAAAAGTGCTTGATAAAGGATTTGGCGGCTTTCATGCGCGCAACATCATATTGGTGCTCTTCTCCCTGATTTTCTATGCGTGGGGTGAACCGGTCTATGTGTTGTTGATGCTGGGCTGCGTGCTGCTCAACTATATCGCCGGACTGATCATTGATCGTGCTAATCAAGGATGGCGTACGACGGCATTGGTCTTTGGCTTGATAGGTAATATCGCTATTCTAGGCACGTTTAAGTATGCCAATTTCATTGCCGGTCTGCTGGCACAAGCAGGACTGCCGGTCACCAGCCCTGAGATCAGTTTGCCGATAGGTATCAGTTTCTATACTTTCCAGTCTATCAGCTATTTGGTGGATGTCTATCGTCGCGAATCGCCCGCGCAGAAACGGTTTACCAACCTGTTGCTGTATATATCGATGTTCCCGCAGTTGATAGCCGGTCCTATCGTTCGCTATGATACGGTTGCACGCGAGATTTCCGATCGCCATGTGTCGGCAGATGATCTGGCGGAAGGCCTCTATCGGTTCATGCTCGGTTTGGGTAAGAAAGTGATCATTGCCAACCAGATATCGGTCATCTGTGACCAACTCTTAGGTGCGCTCAATGAGCAGACTACTTCGCTGGGAGCATTGGTTGGACTGGTGGCGTTTGCGTTGCAGATCTATTTTGACTTCTCCGGATACTCAGATATGGCTATCGGTATAGGTCGTTGTCTGGGCTTCCACTTCAAGGAGAATTTTAATAATCCGTATTGCTGTACATCGATTACCGATTTCTGGCGTCGCTGGCATATATCGCTTGGTAGTTTCTTCCGCGATTACGTCTATATTCCAATGGGCGGCAATCGTCGTCACCAGGCGCTTAACATCCTGGTAGTATGGTTCTTGACCGGTCTGTGGCACGGAGCAAGCTGGAATTTTATCATCTGGGGTCTGTACTTCGGTATCATCGTAGCCCTAGAGAAATTTTCGATTGTTAAGTTGGAGAAATATCTCTGGGCGCGCCCTCTGCTGCATATATACAGCCTCGTGCTGGTGTTGTTGGGCTGGGGTGTGTTCTATTTTGAGGATTTCCATCAATTACTGCTCTTCTATCGTCAGTTGTTTACTGCCGGAGGCGGTTTAGACTTCCTGACTCAGTCCTTGCTGATGAACAAACTCTGGCTGTGGGTGCTGGCTGTCGTATGCTGTCTGCCACTACGTAGATGGTTACAGTCGGGCATCAAGAATGAGTCCGTACGCATGGTGGCACGCTTGATCGTTTCGGTGGTCATACTGACAGTTAGCATCGCGTTGCTTGTAGGCGCCACCAATAATCCTTTCTTGTATACACGTTTCTGATTTATATTGTTTAGTGAAATGAAACAAAGTTACCTATATATTGTTCTTATGGCGCTGGTGTTGATTGTCATCACCGGCATCTTCTATATCTTGCCGCGTCCTGTGTTCTCCGAGTTAGAGCGAAGAGACTTGACTGAGTTTCCGTCTTTGCCTTCGTGGCAATCCGACTCCATACAGAATGGATTGTACACCAAGACGATTGCTCAGTGGTTCTCGGATACAGAGCCGTTCCGTGAGCAGTTGTTGCAGTGGAGTATGTTCATAGACAAACATGCGGGACTGCGTATCGGCTCAGCTGAAGAGGGTATCACTTTCCATGCGGCAGACAACAATAGCAACGAAGGGGAGGACCTGGAGGAGTTAGGTATGACCAACGATCGCGAGATTGCCGAATACCAGAATATGCAGAATGCGGACGAAGCGGCTAAGATAGCCGGTGCGGGAATCATCATCTGCGGACCACAAGGCAAAGTGCGTGCGCTGAGTGCTTATCACGGCACGAAGGGAGGCGAGAAATATGCTAATGTGTGCAACGAGTATAAGAAGGTCTTTCCGGACGTGAATGTCTATTGTATGATCATTCCTACCGCCGTGGAGTACTACTGCCCGGATGCTGCCAAATCGAGCACCAAACCCGAACTGTCCACTATTCGTAACATCTATTCCTTGCTGGACGACTCGGTCAAAGCGGTAGATATATACACAGCTCTGGGCAAACATGCTTCGGAGGATATCTTCCTGCGAACCGACCACCACTGGGCTCCCCTTGGCGCCTATTATGCCGCCGAGCGTTTTGCTAAGGTGGCAGATGTGCCTTATCTCCCCTTGAGCGAGTATAACCGAGAGGTGGTGCACAACTATGTGGGTACGATGTACGGCTATTCGCACGATATATCTGTCAAGGAGTCGCCGGAGGATTTTGTCTATTACACGCCTAAGGACTCGGCCTATGAGACCACCTATATCGTCTATACGGTCAGCAAATCCTATAAGGTTACCGCCGAAGCAGCCCCCACCACCGGTGCGTTCTTTGGCCATTTCCGTGACGGAAGTTCTGGCGCATACTGCACTTTTATGGGTGGAGATGGCAAGATCACACAGGTTCGTACTTCTCAAACCAACGGACGCCGCCTGCTGATCCTAAAGGACAGCTTTGGCAACGCGTTGGCCGGGTATCTGTTTGGCTCGTTTGAAGAAGTACACATCGTCGATGGACGCTACTTTACCAAGAATATGAAGGAATATGTCCGCCAGAACGGCATCACAGACATCCTCTTCTGTAATAATGTGTTCAAAGCCTATGCGGGCGGAGATAACTATATGCGCTTCTTAACCCAACAGGGCTGGCCTTATAAGGGTCAAAACCCTGCTGTAGCACGCAATTGATCCAGGGCCTTGAGCGTCAATCGGCTCAGCCCGTACGCATCCAGTTCGCTTAGTCGAACGCATCGCGTACCCTCTATCTGAGGTAATCGGTCTGTACGGCAGATGGCAAAACGCGCGTGCAACCGCTGGTGAGAAAGTACATGATTGATATCCACATAGGGTGTACCCTTATGCAAAGCGAGGACGTGGTTCTCGCTTTCTTCTAATACAAACTCCCACAAGTGTTGCCAGATATCCTTGGCGGTACGCTGGTGAATCAGCGTACAGATTTCGCCGTCTTGCTCGCTTAGATAAATAGTGTAGTTCAGATACCGGTCCTTTAATTGCGGACGCGGTTTACGTACAGGCAACAGCTCGGCCGTGTGATGTTGATATCCCTCGCACACCTCTTTTATTACGCAGCGCTCGCACACGCACGCGCCCGTCTCGCTATCTGTCAGCGAAGGGGTGCAATAGAGGGCACCAAACTCCATGATAGCCGAATTGAATAGTCTCGGCTGCTCGCGATCCAATAGCTGCTCTATCTTTTGATGAAAAAGTTTCTTACCCGCAGTGGTATCAAAGGCTTCGGAACAGTCGGTTAGTCTCGCTACTACCCGATAGACATTGCCGTCCATGGCAGGGTAGGGCAAGTTGTATGCAAAACTGGCTATCGCACCCGCTGTATAATCGCCTACACCCGGCAAAGCCCGTAGTTCGTCATAGGTTTGCGGAAAAATAACTCTCTCCCCCCTTGAGAGGGGGCCGGAGGGTGTTCCTTTCTCGACCATTTGTCGCGCCGCCTTGTGCAGATTGCGTGCACGGGAGTAGTAACCTAAGCCTTGCCACTCACGGAGTACCTCTTGCTCGTCGGCTTGGGCTAGTGCCTCGACATCAGGCCACCGATTTATAAAGCGCATATAGTACTCCATGCCTTGTTGAACCCGTGTCTGCTGCAAGATGATTTCGCTCAGCCATATACGATATCCGTCCTCTGTATCACGCCAAGGCAACTCACGTTTGTTTTGCTCCCACCAGTGATAAAGTTGACGATAAAAGTACTCCAAATTCATTGATTTACTACATTTTGGGTGCAAAATTACAAAAAAATAATGAAAAAAACGATTTTTTTTGAAAAAAAATGCAAAAAAACTTTTATATATCAATTATTTGTAGTAACTTTGCACCCGTTTTGTAAAAATACGAACTGAAAACTTTTAAATAGTATAGTAATATGACAAAAGCTGACCTAGTTAATTCGATTGCCATAACAACTGGATACGACAAGACAACTATCCAACATATTGTAGAGGCAATGATGTCTTCTATCAAGAACACCATGAGTGAGGGTGAGAATGTATACCTCCGTGGTTTTGGTACATTTGTGCTTAAGACGCGTAAAGCTAAAGTGGCTCGTAATATCTCGAAGAATATCTCGATTGATGTACCGCAGCACAACGTGGTATCCTTCCGTGCCGCTCAGAGCTTTGAGGAAATGGTTCGATAAACATTATTAACACTTTATAAATTTTTAATCATTATGCCAAACGGAAAGAAGCATAAGAGACATAAGATGTCTACGCACAAGCGTAAAAAACGCCTGCGTAAGAATCGTCATAAGCATAAGTAAACCATAGACGATTCTGTCAACTATGTCTTGTGGCGATAAGCTTGTCTGGGCGCAGACAGGCTTGCCACAGGGCATTTTTTTATTTATTGAAAAATTGTACAAAAATCCTATGAAAAGCGAATTAATTGTGGACGTACAACCACAAGAGATTGCAATTGCGCTGACCGAGGATGACCGCCTTCAGGAGATCAATCGCGAAAAACGCAACGAGGACAACTTCGCCGTCGGAAATATCTATTACGGACGAGTGAAGAAAGTGATGCCCGCTTTGAATGCAGTCTTTGTGGATGTAGGTTATGAGAAAGAAGCTTTTCTGCATTATTTGGATTTAGGGTCGCAGTTTCGAACGCTACAGAGTTATGTAACCAAAGTCGTATCTGATCGTCGCAGACTACCCGCTATTGACAAGATCAAACGCCTGCCGGAAGTGGGCAAAGAGGGCAAGATCGAAGATGTGCTCAAAGTAGGAGATACACTGCTTGTTCAGGTGTCCAAAGAGCCGATTAATACCAAAGGCCCCCGACTTACAGCCGAGATATCCATTGCCGGACGTAACATGGTGATAATGCCCCTCTCAGACGGCGTGATGGTAAGCCAGAAGATCAAACGCGAGAGTGAGCGATCACGACTAAAACAACTCGTCACATCTATCAAACCCCACGGCTATGGCGTCATCGTACGTACCGTGGCAGAGGACAAACGCGTAGCTGAATTGGATTCAGAACTACGTCTGCTCGTCGACAGATGGCACGAGACAATCAAGACACTGCAACAAAAAGAACCCGTCAGCCTCGTCAGCGAAGAACTGGGACGAACACTCGGTATCGTACGAGATATGTTATCCCCCAGCTTCTCCAGTATCCAGATCAACGACAAAGCTATCTACGATGAGGTGCAACAATACCTTAAGCTGATTGCACCCGAGAGCGCTAAGATCGTTAAACTCTACAAAGGCGAGCAACCTATCTTTGATAAGTTTGATATCACACGACAAATGAAGACCGGTCTTGGTCGTACCGTGGGATTCAAACATGGTGGGTATCTGATTATCGACAAAACGGAGGCATTGTACTCCATCGATGTTAACTCGGGTAGCAAGAAACTGTACGACAACCAAGAAGAGAATGCCTTCCAGTACAATATCATGGCAGCAGACGAGATCATGCACCAGCTGCGTCTACGTGATATCGGAGGAATCATCATCATCGACTTTATCGACATGGATTCCAAAGACCACCAACAACAGTTGTATGATCATATGCGTGAACTGATGAAGCGCGACCGCGCCAAACATAATGTACTGCCATTGAGCAAGTTCGGACTGATGCAGATCACCCGCCAACGTGTGCGCCCCGCGGTGGAAATGGAGATCAAAGAGACTTGTCCTACTTGCATGGGCAAAGGCAAAATCCAATCTTCCATCCTGTTCACAGAACAACTAGAGGAGGAGATCAAACACTTGTACGAGCACCACGGACGCGGACTCAAACTGCACCTGCACCCTTATGTGTATGCCTATGTTTGCCGCGGATTGCTCCGAAGCATTAGACACAAATGGTTTGTCGAATATGGCATTCGGGTAGTGGAAAACCAAGCATTGGGAATGCTCGAGACACGTTTCTATGATGCTAAAGGAAATATTGCAGAAAAGTAAACAATAAAGCCGGCAAACGCCGGCTTTATTTATTTCTCTAATCCACTAACCCTTAATCCACTAATCCCTCTTCTGATTCTGCCCCCGGAATATATCGCTTCAATACACGCGCCACACCGGTGGTCCAGTTGTTGATCGAGTCGTTGTCCATCTCCAAACCGCTGATCATGTGCACTACTTGGTCAATCGGCATGCCGTAACGCAACACACCCGAAATCAAGCGGGCGTAGTTCCAGAACTCGCGGTCAAACTTATAACTCAGTCCCTCCACCGTCGTCTTAAACCCACGCGTGTTAACAAACTGAAAATCATATCGTTTAGTTCCATCCTCTCTGACCACCTTGATGATCTTGCCTTTGGTCACAGACTTGGGCAATGCAATGCCCATCTCATCATCCGCCAAACCCGTGAAGATCTCGTACGGATGACCGTCCTTAAGACCTACAAACGCGATCCACTTGTCTTTTTGGTTCTGAAAACGTACTACGTCACATTCCAATTCCGCCGGACGCTTCAACAATGTAATATTCTCTTGATTTTCCACAAATTCTTAATTCTTAATTTTGAATTGTTATCTTCGCCGAGCAACTGGTCTCGTCGTATCTGTTCTTTTGTTGGTATTGTACACCATCTTCGCTTACCAGATAATAGGTCTGCAACTCGTCGCCCATCATCGCCTCTTTCGAGTAGTTGATATCCAGCCTTACTTTCTTGCCATAGTACGCCGGCAGATAGGCGTCTGTCATCGCTTGCAGATAGCGGCAACTGTTACAATGACCGTTATAATCGATATCCGAATAGACTATCTTGTGCTTGGCGCAGCCTGTCGGTTCGGGAATAGTGGTCATCCTTATGCGCGACATCTCTATCACCTCGCCATCTACGCAGCCTTCAAACATCGGATCGTCAAAGATGTTCACTATCTCGCGTTTTTTTAGGTCCAGTACCGCCCACACACTCTTGCATTGGCCGATCAGTCTGTCACCCGAGTAGATCCTGAAATCACGCGTACTCAGCATATGTGCGTTGGACTCAATCCAGGTCTCAAACCGCACCTTCTGACAATGCGTCGGCAGCTCATACATCTCTACACTCAGCCGAGTCAGTATCCATGTCAACCCGATAGGGTGCAACGTGGCAATACCAAAACCCAGCTCGTCTGCCACAGTCCCGGCTATTTCCAGCAGGTAGTTCTCCAGGTTAAACAGCCTCAATCTCTTCTGCCCATCTACCTCCTGGTACTTGATCTCATATTCGTAAGAATATTTCACAATAATTTTTAATTCTTAATTTTTAATTACTTCAACCACTGATCCAGCCATCCTCTAAACTCACGTTGCCACAATATACCGTTCTGCGGCTTCAATACCCAATGGTTCTCATCTGGGAAAATCAGCAGTTTGGCCGGTACCCCACGCATCTTAGCGGCATCAAAAGCAGCCATCGCTTGGTTAGCCAATATACGGTAGTCCTTCTCGCCGTGGATGCACAGGATAGGGGTGTCCCACTTGTCCACAAACTTATGCGGACTATTGGCAAACGTACGCTGAGCGACAGCATTATCCTTCTCCCAGTACGCGCCACCCATATCCCAGTTGGCAAACCATTTCTCCTCAGTCTCCAGATACTGCATCTCCAAGTTGAAGATACCATCATGCGCAATGAAGGCTTTGAATCGTCCGTCGTGATGTCCGGCTATCCAATAGACGCTAAAGCCGCCAAACGACGCACCTACGCAGCCCAGATGGTCCTTGTCTACATATGGCTCGTTGCAGAACTCATCAATAGCCGAGAAATAGTCCTTCATACATTGTCCGCCGTAGTCACCGCTGATCTCTTCGTTCCACTCTTTGCCAAAGCCCGGCAGACCGCGACGATTAGGCGCTACAATGATATAGTCACCCGCCGACATCATCATAAAGTTCCAACGGTACGACCAAAACTGGCTCACCGGACTCTGCGGACCGCCCTCGCAATAGAGGATGGTCGGATATTTCTTCTTGGGGTCAAACTTAGGCGGATAGATCACCCAAGTCAACATCTTTTTGCCGTCCGATGTCTTCTGCCAACGCGGCTCCACCGTACTCAGTTCGATCTGGTCATAGATATTTTTGTTCTCGTTGGTCAAACGCTCCAATGGCTGGTATTCGGCTACCGACGCCAAACCGGCCGCTACATCCAGTCGATAGATATCATTCGGTTCGCGCATCGAGTGCTTGAGCACGTACGCATATTTGTCACATACATCGCCCAGACTGACATCAAACTGACCTTCGGTCAACTTAGCTGCCGAACCGTCCAAACCGATAGCCCACAAGTGGATCGTGCCTTGGATAACAGCTGTGCCAAGTAGGGTAGAATCATTATACCACGCATACTCATCGATATTGGTATCCATCACCTCGCTTAACCAGCGTTGCTCACCGGTCTTCAGGTTCTTGACCATCAACCTGTTCTCGTCGCTCTCATAGCCGTCCCGCTCCATCGACAGCCAAGCTATCCATTCGCCGTTAGGCGAGTAGCTCGGATTGATATCGTAACCCTTGTTTTCTTCGGTCAGATTGCGTTCTTCCGTAACCTGTAACCCCTCACCCGTAACCGTTACCAGATAGATATCACTATTTGTGCTCACCGCATACTCCAAGCCGGTCTTCTTGCGGCAAGTGTAGGCTATCTCTTCGTTATTCGGATTCCAAGCCAGCTGCTCAATGCCGCCAAACGGTTTCATCGGGCTCTCATAAGCTGTGCCTTCCAACAGGTTGACACCTTCGCCCATCTTGGCCGATTTAACCCGAACGCCGCGGCCGTACTTGACCTCCAGCGGGCAGACAAAAGGCTGAGGAGCGGTCTCGGTCCATTCGTCCCAATGCTTATACATCAGGTCTTCATGCGTATGTCCCGTTGCCAACGGCAGATCCGGATACTTGTCCGCGGTCGTCTCTACGGTCTTCACCTGCTTGATCACGATCACCTTATCGCGCTTAGGCGAGATTAGAAATCCTTCGATATCCTCATTCTCACCCTTCACCTTGACGTCGTCTCCGTCTTGACGCAGACACAACTTGCCATCGCGCAGATAAGCCAGCGTGCCGCTATTGCCAAACCATGCCGGATCACTACCTACAAACTCGTCCAGCAACTCGCCGTTGAGCATCCCGTCTTCAGTCTGGCCTTCGCCGAACGGATTGACGATACGGATCCAAGTCGTTGAGCGGTTCTGCTCTACGCTATAGTAACTCACCGTATAAGCGATCCAGCCGGTCTCAATGTCGCTCACTACGCTGCCGATACGACCCATTGCCCACAAAGCCTCCGGAGTCAACCGGCCGCCTTCAATCTTGATCTGAGGCTTCTCAATAGGATTCTTGCTCTCAGCTTTCGCCTTTTTGCTTTCGACTTTACCACTGCATCCTGCTCCCAACAGAGTGATTGCTGCCATAATAATAGGTATAATTTTTTTCATAAATCGGATTATTGCATAGTTTGAGCGTGCAAAAGTACAATTTTTTTTGCATATATGCAAATATTATGTCAAAAATTTTTGTTTATCTGCGTATGTTTATTTAAAAAATACAAATCCATTTGTATATATCATTTATTTTTCGTACCTTTGCAGCGTCAATTGTCTAAATCAAGAAAAATGAAAGTTGCAATCTTAGGATACGGCAATATCGGTCGTGCTGCAGAGCAAGCGATCCTTTCTGCTCCGGATATGGAGCTTGCCGGTATTTATCACCATGGTGAGATCAATGATCAGCTGGTTAAAAACCAAATGGCCGGACGTGTAGACGCAGTCCTGCTGTGTACTCCGACTCGCGAGGTGCCCCGTTTTGCAGAGCTGTTTGCTCAGCACGGTATCTGTACGGTCGATAGTTTTGATATCCATGGCCAGATCTATGACCTGCGTAGCCGTCTGATGCCCGTTTGTGAGCAGAACCGCGCGCTCAGTATCATCTCTGCCGGCTGGGATCCGGGTACGGACTCTATGGTACGTGCTCTGTTGCTGGCGATGGCGCCTAAGGGCTTGACCTATACCAATTTCGGTCCGGGCCGCTCGATGGGACACACCGTGGCTGCCAAGGCAATCAAGGGCGTTAAGAATGCCCTGTCGATGACTATCCCTCTGGGCACGGGTATCCACCGTCGTATGGTGTATGTCGAGCTCGAAGAGGGCGCTGACTTCAAGACCGTAGAAGCCAACCTGCTGGCGGATGACTATTTTGCACACGACGAGACACACGTCATTCCCGTGGACTGTATCGATACGCTCAACAATGTGGCCCATGGTGTTAACCTCGTTCGCTCCGGCGTATCGGGTGCTACTCACAACCAGCGTTTTGAGTTCAATATGGAGATTGACAACCCTGCACTGACAGGACAAGTGATGGTCAGCTGCGCTCGTGCAGCCATCCGCATGCAACAACGTGGTGAGTACGGTTGCCGCACGATGATTGAGCTTCGTCCTATCGACCTGCTACCCGGTAAAACAGAGAACCTCATTAAATCGATCGTATAATGGAAACAAAAGCCAAAGTCATCGCTTGGAGCAGCACAATCACTGTGCTGGCAGTTGCGTTGTTCATCTTCTTTAAGTTCTGCTTTGTCTATTCCGAAGGCGTCAACGAAGGAGATATCAACTATTTCCAAAAAGAGGGATTCATTTTCAAGACCTACGAGGGTAAGATGATCCAGTCCGGCCTCAAGTCCAAGCCGGCACAGGGAGCCGTTCAGTCCAACGAGTTTAAATTCTCGGTGGACAACGAGCGTGTGGCACAACAGATCATGGAGAATCCCAACACCAACGTCAAACTGCACTGGCATCGCTACCTCGGCACGCTGCCTTGGCGCGGTAACAGCCAGTTTGTGGTGGACTCCATCTATACGGTGCCCAACAAATAAATCGTAAATCGTCAATCAATCGTAAATCGTAAATAGTATGATGAACGAAGAAAAATACAATTTTGTCAAGATGTTCGAGCGTTCGTTCCGCGAGAACTGGGACCTCGAAGCTGTTAGCGACTGGGGAACGAATGTCACCTTGACCTATGGCCAGCTGGCCATCAACATCGAGAAGCTGCATATACTCTTCAAAGAGTGCGGCATCAAAAAGGACGACAAGATTGCCGTTATGGGTAAGAACAATAGCAATTGGATTGCTGTCTATCTGGCTACGATCACTTATGGTGCGATCATCGTGCCGATCCTGCAGGATTTCCGTGCGAACGATGCGATTCACATCATCAACCACTCGGGTTCGAAGTTGCTCTTCATCAGCGATATCAATTGGGAGGGTATTGAGTTGGATCAGATCCCGCATGTGTTGGCATCCGTCAGCCTCAATGACTGGCACCCGATCTCATTGGCCTTAGACCCGAAGAAGATCAACTACGATGCGATTCAGGCAAAGTTTAAAGCGAAACATCCGGACGGCTATTGGGCAAAGGATGTGCATTTCGACGACCGCCCCAACAGCGAGATAGGTTCGATTAACTATACCTCCGGAACGACCGGTTTCAGCAAAGGCGTCATCATGCCGCTGAACGGTTTGGCCGGCAATGTGCGTTTCGGTATTGAGTCGGGTTTGGCTTTCAAGGGCGCGCGCTTCGTGACCTTCCTGCCTTTGGCGCACGCGTACGGATGCGCGTTCGACTTCCTGTCCTGCCTCGCAGCCGGTGGTCATACCTGGTTGGTAGGCCGTACGCCGTCGCCGAAGATCTTGCTCAAGGCCTTCTCGGAAGTGAAGCCGACGCTGATCCTCTCTGTGCCGCTGATCCTCGAGAAGATATACAAGAAGATGATTGTTCCGCAGATCCAGAAGCCGCCCGTTAGTTGGGTACTCAAAGTGCCGTTCCTGGATTCGGTGGTATGCTCGAAGATCCGCGAACAGCTCGTTCAGGCTTTCGGAGGCGAGTTCCGTCAGATCATCATCGGCGGTGCGCCGCTCAACCCGGAAGTGGAGGCGTTCCTCTACCGCATCAAGTTCCCCGTGTCGGTGGGCTACGGTATGACGGAGTGCGCGCCGCTGATCGCCTTCACGCCGTACGACTGCGGCAGTAAACCGTATTCCTGCGGTAAACCGCTGCCTGGCATCATGGAGGTGAAGATCGTTAACCCGAATGCGGAAGGAGTAGGTGAGGTAGTCGTTCGCGGCGAGAACACCATGACCGGATACTACAAGAACGCGCAGGCAACCAAAGAGAGCTTTACTTCCGACGGATGGCTCCGTACAGGTGACCTCGGTATGCTCGACGAGGACGGATTCCTCTATATCAAGGGCCGCTGCAAGACGATGTTGCTCGGTCCGAGCGGACAGAATATCTACCCGGAGGAGATAGAGGCCAAACTCAATAACATGCCGTATGTACTCGAGTCGCTCGTGCTGCAACACGAAGACAACCGCCTGGTAGCGCTTATCTGTCCGGACTATAACGAGGTGGACGCCAGCGATATGTCTCGCGAGCAGCTCGACCAGTATATGGAGGACGCACGCAAACAGGTCAATGCCGAACTGGCAGCCTATGAGCAGATAGCAGTCGTCAAACTCTATCCGCATGAGTTTGAGAAGACTCCTAAGAAATCTATCAAACGATTCCTATATACCAATATGGTCTGATGAATATTTGTATTGACCAGGGAAATAGTCGCACCAAGGTGGCGCTGTTCCAGAACGGCAAATTAACCCACCATTTCATATACAAAGCGTTCGCATCTTCGGATGTCGAACGCCTGTTTGCGCTCTATCCCATCACCGATTCGATTATCTCGTCTGTGGTTAATATAGAGCCGGCTGTGGTCAATACACTCCATCGTCTTAGCCGCCAGTTCATCCTCTTCGACCACCAGACACCCGTACCCATCATCAACCGTTACGACACGCCCGAGACACTCGGACAAGACCGTCTGGCTGCAGCGGTGGGGGCGAACGCACTCTCGCCTAACGAGAACCTGCTCATCATCGATGCCGGTTCGGCTATCACCTATGACTTTGTGTCGGCCGAAGGCACCTATATGGGCGGAAACATCGCACCGGGGATGAAAATGCGTTTCACTATGCTCCAGCGAATGACCAAAAAGCTGCCTATGGTTGAGACCGAAGAGAACGAGCTCCTCCCGCTGTTTGGCTCCAACACACGTGACGCTATCGCGGCCGGAGTCATTCGGGGCGTTGCCTACGAGGCCAAAGGCTATATGCGAACACTCAGTAAACGGGTAGAGCACTTCCAGACCTACCTCACCGGAGGTAACGCTCCTTATATTTTACGCAACGTGCGCGAACCGCAACTCGAATTGCCCGCTATCAAGTATGAGAAACATCTTGTACTGATCGGATTGAATCATATTTTGGAGTATAACAAACAAAAAACAGCATAAAAATTTGTGAGTTCCAGAAATTTTGCGTATCTTTGCAGGCTGAAATCATATGAGAATACTTAAACGACATATTTTAGCATCTTTGCTGCTCTTGATAGCAGTTTCTCTTGTTGCGCAGAATCAGACCTCGTCGCCTTTCTCTGCCTTTGCATATGGTGACCTCAATGACAACACCCCCAATGCCTATCGCGCTATGGGTGGTGTCTCTGCCGGAATGCGTAACAACAAGGTGATCAACCCTGCTCAGCCGGCTTCTTATACCTCGTGCGATAGTCTTACGTTTATGTTTGACATCGCCGCTTCGGCTATGTGGTCGCGATATAGCGATGCATCCGGGATGCGTAACAGGGCCAACGGTAACCTCGAGTATATATCGCTCCAGTTGCCGCTCTATAAGCGCTATATCGCCCTCTCGGCTGGTGTACTGCCGTATAGCTCGGTGGGCTATGATATCACGATTGCCGATTCTATCAACTCCGACTACCACTATACCAAGTCTTATGTAGGCGAGGGTGGTATCAGCGAGGTCTATGGTGGTCTGGGCTTCAATATATGCGACTGGGTAGCACTCGGCGCCAATATCTACTATATGTTCGGCGATATCGAGCACCTGCGTACACTCAGTTTTTCTGAGTCTAACCTCCATTCCACTATCCAGGACGAGATCATGGAGGTCAGTTCGTTGCGCTTCCGCTATGGACTGCAACTCTTCCACACCTTTGGCGACCACTCGTTCACGCTGGGCGGTATATTCGAGAATAAGATGAAACTCAATAGCCATTTCTACGAGCTCGAGACCTCAGAGACCGATACGATTCAGGTCTACGAAGGCTTGTTCCAAACGCCGATGATCTACGGTGGCGGACTGAGCTATAGCTGGGCCAACCGCCTCACGCTGGCTTTTGACTACCAGCGCCAATGTATGTCGTCTGCGCTCTATCTGGGTATGCCGGGTCAGTATAGTGGCTTGCAGGATCGCAATCGCTATGCTTTCGGTTTTGAGTATCGTCACAATCCTACCGGCCGCCGTTATGTGGACCGTGTGATGTGGCGAGGCGGTATGACGATAGCTGATGAGTATCAGAATACCATTCCTAACAAGGCCATCACGGCTTCTATTGGTGTGGGTTTCCCGCTCCGTGCAGCAGGAACGGTCATCAATACCACGCTCGAGTACCAACATCGCGGTAGCCGCGCTATCGGACTAGAGGACAACTCCCTACGTCTGGTCATCAACGCATCGGTAGCCGAGAACTGGTTCTTCAAGCGCAAACTGTAGTTTGGCACGATAATTGCAAATCGTCAATTAACTAAATCGTCAATCAATCGTAAATCGTCAATTGTCCAATTGTCAATTAATAAAATAAATTATAAAATTATGAAACTCAGATCCTTATTAATCATTGCTTTGGCAGCTGCAGTTCCTGCAATGGCTTGCGCTAAGAAGCCGAAGAAATCCAAAGAGCCGGTTGAGCCGGTAGTGGTGAATCCTTATCTTGTTCCTGAAGCTGAGTGCGAGGACTATTTCTCCTTGGAGCACGAGAGCTTGAAGAACAAAGACTACGAGACCGCTTACGAGCAATGGATGACCGTTTATACATCCTGCCCGGGTATCCAGCGTCAGCTCTATACCGATGGTGCACGTATCATGGAGGCACTCTACAAGCGTGCCAAAGCGGAGGGTAACGAGCAGGAGATGATCCGCATCGCTAACCAGATCATGGACATGTATGACAAGCGAATGCAGTATTTCGGTGACGACGAGCGTTATCCGATCTCCTACATCCTCTCGACCAAGGCTGTTGATTATAAGACCTACTTCGAGGGCACTGAGGCATATAGCCGCGACACTGTCTATGCATGGTTGCACGAGGCTATGAAGCACGACCAGGCTTCACCGTTCTTGACGGCTTTGGAGATGCTGTTCAATATGTCCTATGAGAACTACCAAGCTGACAAGACCAACCAGGAGAAAGCAGACCTCTTCGTCGAGGACTATAACAACGTATTGGTAGGTCTGGCTATCTTGGTCGATGATACGACTTATGCTAACCGTGAGTTGGCCGGTCAGAAGAAAGACTGGTACGACCAACAGTTCGCTCAATCGGGTGTAGCTGACTGCTCTAAGCTCGACGAGCTCTATGGCAAAGTGGTAGAGGAGAACAAGAACGACTATTCGATCCTGCGTCGTCTGGCTGCTCTGTATCGTCAGATGGACTGTGAGGAGTCGCCTGTCTACTTGGCAGCAGTGGCTCAGATGAAAGCCCTGCGTCCTACCGAGTCTTACGGTTCGGGTTCGGCAGGTTTGGCTAAGAAGTGCCTCAAGAACAAAGACTACTCGGGCGCTATCGCTAACTTCAACAAGGCCCTCTCTGAGACCTCTTCTGCTTCAGACAAGGCTGACTATCTCTACCTGATCGCACAGTGCTACTATGCATCTAAGAGCTATCAGAACGCAGCCAACTATGCTAAGCAGTCGCTGGGCGTTAAGCCGGGTCAAGGACGTTGCTACATGCTGATCGGTAACTGCTACGCAACTGCTAAGCCTTATCCGGGCAACACCGCTAAGGACAAGATCCTGAACAAGACCGTCTTCTGGGCAGCATGTGATATGTTTGAGCGCGCTAAGGCCGATCCTTCGACGGCTGGTAAGGCTGCATCAGCTATCGCTACCTACAGCAAGTACTTCCCGACCAAAGAGGAGCGCTTCGACCTGCCGAAGGAGTTCAAGGGTTCGACCTTCTATGTAGGCGGCTGGGTGAACGTTACGACACGTATCCGCTAAATCTCTCTATCCCACATGACGAATCATGGTCGTCATATAGGTTTGCTTATCGTCATCGCCGGTCTTGTGCTGGCGGTGACGAGTTGTGAACACCACGACCCTCGCTTCACCACTTCGGCGGTGGAGGATCGGGCAGCTATACCGGTGCTCGAGGCACACCAAGTGACGACACTGATCTCCGATTCGGGTGTCACGCGCTATCGTATATCTGCCCCCCAATGGCTCGTCTATGACAAATCGACGCCACCTTTCTGGGATTTCCCCAAAGGCATCCTGCTCGAGCAGTTTGACCAGAAACTCAAGGTCGAAGCATCGCTTAGGGCCGATTTTGCCTATTATGACACCGATGCACAAGTCTGGCGACTGCGTGGGCATGTTCGGGCTAAGAACAAAGCGGGAGACCGGTTTATGACCGAGGAATTGTATTGGGAGCAACCGACCGAACGTATCTATTCTGATTCGGCTATTGCTATCCAACAGCAGAAGACCATCATTCGTGGTATCGGCTTTGATGCCAACCAGAATATGACCCAATACACCATCCGCCAAACCAACGGCGTCATCCCCGTAAAGGACTAATGTTATTGACAATTGTACAAGTGACAATTAGACAAGTGATTGTATTATTGTACAATTGATTGAATTATTATGACAACAGAAGAACTTAAGGAAAGATTTCGTAAATTCTCGATCAGTATCGTTAAACTGGTTAATATTATGCCGAATAATATTGCTGGTAACGCGATCGCACGGCAGATAATACGCTCGGGTACTTCTCCAGCTGCTAATTATAGAGCTGCGTGTTTAGCTAAATCTCCCAAAGACTTCCTTAATAAATTAAAAATGGTGGAAGAGGAGATAGATGAGACAGAACATTGGTTAGGCCTTATTATGGACACAGAATTGCTTCCTCGCACAAAGGTTGAATTCCTTTATGATGAGAGTGTGGCACTTAAGCGAATTATTGTGCGCTCAATTACTACGATTAAACAGACTATAGATGCGCAAGAGCGCCCAGAATAAATCGTCAATTAAATTAAATCGTAAATCAATCGTAAATCGTCAATCGTCAAATCGTCAATATAAATGACAATTGGACAAGTGACGATTGGACAATTGATTGAATTATTGAACAATTGAACAATTATAAAAATCGTAAATAAATCGTAAATCGTCAATCGTCAAATCGTCAATTATATGATGTTATCAAACAAGACGGCCTTGATCACGGGAGCTGCTCGTGGAATAGGCAAACAGATTGCTTTGGCTTTTGCTAACGAGGGCTGCAACATCGCCTTTACTGATCTCGAACTCAACGACGCTTGTGTCGAGACCTCTAACCAGCTCAAAGCCCTTGGCGTCAAAGTGCAGGCTTATGCCTCTAATGCTGCTTCGTTCGATGCGGCGCACGCTGTCGTGGACGATGTAGTCAAAGACTTTGGCCGTATCGATATCCTTGTTAATAACGCGGGCATCACGCGCGACACGCTCATCATGCGCATGACAGAGCAGCAGTGGGACCAAGTGATAGAGGTCAACCTCAAGTCGGCCTTCAATTTTACCCACGCTGTCACACCTGTCATGATGCGCCAGCGCAGCGGTTCGATTATCTCGCTTAGCTCCGTTGTAGGCATCAATGGTAATGCCGGACAGGCCAATTATGCAGCGTCTAAGGCGGGTATCATTGCGCTGACTAAGTCGGTAGCCAAAGAGCTTGGCGGACGCGGTATACGTGCCAACGCTATCGCGCCGGGCTTTATCTTGACTGATATGACTAAGGCCTTGCCGGAGGACACGCTCAAGCAGTTTGTCTCGCTCATCCCAATGCGACGGGGTGGGGAGCCCGAAGAGGTAGCTAAGGTGGCATTGTTCTTAGCATCTGATTTGGCTTCTTATGTCTCCGGACAGGTCATCCAAGTTAATGGAGCGATGGCTTGATTTTCTGCCACATTATCGGACGTTTGTAATAGTTGCATTGGACTCTCGTCGGAGTTTTATTGCATAGCAAAGCGAGCAAAAATTGTTCGCTTTGCTTTTGTGTGTGTTTTTTTTTATGCATTTTTTGTATAAAAATACATTTATTTTTGTGTGCGCAATATTTTTTTCTTACCTTTGCGACAGATTTGGAATATTTTTATACCACTCCCAAGTAGAAACGAATAAAAATAATTAATATATTGTTTAACAAAAAATTTAAGTATTATGTTCAAAAAGTTTTACTTATTTTTAACCCTCCTTACCGCCTTCCTATGGCTGGGATCCGGTAGTGCGTGGGGAGATCCGATCAGTATTGATCCGGAAAATCCGTATTTTACAGGATTTGAAGATGATGCTCTCAATGCATTACCTTCAGGTTGGACTACGTCGAGTAACGGTACAAGTTATGTAGACAACAAAAACAACATTAGTGTCAAAGCAGGATCTAAAGCTCTCTACGTAGGAGCTAATAGAGGAAAAACTTTCGTGCTTATTTTTCCTGAGTTCTCTGATGACATTCAGTATTTAAGTTTGTCTTTCTATCAGCGAAAAGGTTCAAAGAACGCAACATATCGATTAGGTTATTACAGTAGTGGAACATTTACATCGCTGAAAAGTTTTAATACTTCAGGATCGACCACTTATTCGGAAGTTACTCAAGACTATAGTGGTGCACCCTCTGGCGCTTTAATGGCAATTCAAATTAATAGCACAGAAACTTCTGGTTCCTCGAAGAGCACATTGTACATTGACAATGTAACCGTTACTACCAGCAAGCCTGCTGGAGGTGGAGATGAATCTTCTTGTGCCAATCCGACCCTCGGTACTCCGACTATTCTTCCGGACGGTGTTACCGTTACTTGGACTGCCGGTGGAGAAGAGACTGCTTATCAGTACGCATGTGTAGCAAAGGGGGCTACTCCGGAGACTTGGACAGATGTACCGGGTACGGAACTCACTCTTACGCTTCACGGTCTCACCGCTGGTACTTCCTATGACCTCTATGTTCGTTCCGATTGCGGCGAAGAGCAGAGCTCGGGTGCTAAAGTAAACTTCACACCTACATGCCCCGCTCCATCGTATCCGACAACTCCGGTAACGAATAAAACGCATAATTCAGCTACCGTTACATGGAATGCAGCAGAAGGTATTTCTAAATACCAATATGTATGCGTTGCGCAAGGCACCACTCCTGAATGGACAGGTGTCGAGGCAAAAGCAGTTACATCTGTGGACTTGTCTGGTTTGGCAGAACTGACAAACTACGATTTCTATGTTCGTTCGTGGTATAGTGAAACGGCGCAAAGCGCAGCCCAAAAGACCTCTTTCCAAACTACTGCTGATTGTTCTGCAAAAACTATTGATGCAGAGCACCCGTGGACAGAAAACTTCACTAACCAAACAACCAATGCAATGCCTCTTTGTTGGACTGCTGCTGGTTATGATGGAGCTGTTTATGTCGCTTCAAGTTCAAGTTATATTACGTTTAGTTATGGAAAAGCGTTGTATTTTACAGGTAGCGGTAATGCTTATGCCTATGCAATCCTTCCTGACTTTACGAACGATTTGAATACCCTGCAGATTACTTTCTCACATGTTGAGGAGAGTTCTACCAAGAGTGGACAAATTCAATTCGGCTATTACAAAGATGCTACATTTACACCGCTCCATACGTGTGCATACTCCACTTCTTCCTCGGCTTGGAGAGATGAAACTGCTATCGTTATTACGGGTGTGCCTACTGGCGCTAAATTGGCATTCGGATATAAACCAAATCAAAGTTCTTACACGGCAGCGGTAGACAATATTTCTATTAGTTTGTATGAGGCACCCGCTTGTGCTGCTCCGACGGCTTTGGCAGTAAGCGAGATTGGTACGAATAGCGCTAAGGTAACTTGGAATTCTGAGGCTACCGACTTTGCCCTTGAGTACAAGAAGACTTCCGATGAAGACTGGACTGCTGCAACAGGTACAATCGCTTCTCCGTTTACGTTGAGCGGCTTGGCTGCTAACGAAACCGAGTACACCGTTCGCGTTCAAGCTATCTGCGGCGAGACTCCGAGCGACTGGGTTGAATTGGCTACTCCGTTCGAGACTAAGTGCCAGGCTAACACTATCGGCTGGGCTGAGGACTTTGATGGTGCAACCGCTCTGCCTGCTTGTTGGACGGCTGGTGCTTACGGTACCGGCAACGGACAATGGAACATCACTTCCGATGCTGCTCGTTTCAACGCAAGAACAAATAGCAACGTTGATTTGACTACTCCTGAAATTACGCTTTCGGAAGCTGCTCAACTGCAATTCACTCACTCCAACGCTATGGCAACCGGTAGTGTGTATGTAAAAGAAGGTGATAACGAGCCGGTTCTCTTGGCAAATATATCTACAGCTTCGTCGGCTAAATTGGAGAAAATCAACCTGACCGATTATACCGGCAAGACGGTGAAGATTATTTTCCGTGGACACGGATACAATGCTTATACTACAACTTATTTCTATCTGGAGGATGTAACTGTTATTGCTAAGCCTTGTGTTGTTCCAGCCATCACCGCTGCAACTGCAACTTCGACGGGCGCAGTTGTTACCTGGACTGCAGGTGACGATGAGGGTCAGTGGAATCTTCAATATCGTGAGATTGCAGAGCCGGAGAATAGTTGGAATCTTGTTGAGGATGTAACCACGGGTTACGAAATCACCGGTCTGGAAATCGGTCATAACTACGAGGTACAAGTTCAAGCTTATTGCGATGCAACTCACCAGAGTGCATGGTCTGCTTCGACTGAGTTCTCGCCGATTTGCGGCGCTGCTCCGAGCAACTTGACCGTTTCTGCTCGCACGACCAATAGCGCAACGCTGACTTGGGAAGGCGCAGAGAACGCATTCAAGTTGCAGACATCGCAAGATAACAGCACATGGTCTGACGCTATTGATGTAAATGCAAAGACATACAACTTGAGTGGTCTTAGCGCAGGTCAGACATACTACGTACGTGTTCAGAACGCTTGCGGTGGAGCTTATGCTTCGACATCGTTCAAGACCTGGTGCGGTCTCGCTGATGCAGCAGAACTGCCGCTCAACGTAACAAGCTTCACCGCTGTTCCTGAGTGCTGGGAGATCAACTTTGTTGGGGAGTACTCCGGTATATCTAACAATAAGATCTATTTCTACGGAAACGCTGAGCAAATGGCTGTTCTTCCGGCATATAACATTGAGTTGAATAAACTCTCTGTAACCTTCGGATACTCGACATCTGCAAGCCTTGAATTCGGATATCTGGATGAGCCGAACGGAGCATTCCATGCGTTCGCTTCGCAACCTGCAAGTGGCGAAGAACTGAATCTCGAGAACGAAGCAGCGGCTGTTAAGTATATCGCTGTTCGTTACACCAGCACCAGCGCATATGCTTCTGGCTCTATCACCAGCGTACAACTCCGCAAGACTCCGACTTGCTTGAAGCCTGGTACTCCGAGTGTAACTCCGGGCGTTGGTAGTGCTTCTATCAACTGGACAAGCGATGCAAGTGCTTGGAACCTCCAGTATAAGACCGGTTCTGCAGATTGGACAACAGTTGCTGTTTCTACTAAACCGTACGAACTCTCTGGTCTGGAGCAAGGAGTATCTTATAAGGTACGCGTACAGGCGAACTGCGGTGAGGAACTGAGCGATTGGTCGGACGAGGCTTCGTTTATTACTGACTGCGAGGGTATCGCTGCTCTGCCTTGGTACGCTGACTTTAGTCAAAATCTCTCTGCTTGCTGGACGATCTATGCACAGGACGAGACATACTACAAACCGGCTGCTAACACCTATTCGCAGGATATGAACATTAGCGGTGGTAAGGATGGCGCAAGCAACAACGTAGTTGTTCTGCCGGCTATCTCTGCTGACCTGACAAATGCCGTTATGTCCTTCGAGTATTATGGATCGACCGGTGCTAACTACGCACAACTCGAGGCTGGTTATGTTACCGACAAGGCTGATGCAAGCACCTTCACGGTTCTTGAGACCTTAGACCAGGCTGGTTCTTATACAGAGGCTCGCGTAGCTCTGGCTACTGTTCCGGCAGGCAAATATCTAGCCTTCCGCGTTGCAGGTGCTAGCAGCCAGACAGATATGCGCGTTAAGAACCTCCGTGTAATCAATGCATACAACTTTGCTGACAATGTAGACAATAGCGGAACGCTTGCAGCTCTCAATGGTCAGACCGTAGATGTTACTATCGAACGTACGCTTGTGGCTGCAGACTACTATAACACTATCTGCTTGCCGTTTGACGTGCCGACATTGACTGGTACTCCGCTTGAAGGTGGTGACCTTTGGGCATTCAAGTATGCTAAGGTTGAGAACGAAGAACTCTTGTTCCGTATCATTGAGGCTGATCATATTGAGGCAGGTGTTCCGTATCTCATCGCCTTCCCGAACAACCCGGAGAACATCGTTAACCCGTTCTTCAAGAATGTAACAATCGCTGCTTCGGAAGGTCAGAAAGTAGGTGACGCATCGGTTGCTCAGTTCGTAGGTATCCTCAAACCGGAGACATTCGAGCCGGGCATTAAGGGCAAACTGTTCCTCTATGAGAACAATACCCTCTACTGGTGGAATGGTGACGCTGCAAGCGACCTCAAGAGCTTCCGTGCTTACTTTAATGTTAACACCAACAGTGGCGCTAACTACGCTCCGCGTCATGGCATGAAGGCACGTATCATCAAGAGCGAGCAATCGGCTACCGATGTGGACAATATCTATAACAACGACGTACAGAGCATCAAACTGCTGGAGAATAATCAAGTGGTGATCATCCGCAATGGTGTTAAGTACAACGTTCAAGGACAAGTAATTCGCTAATTGACGATAACACTATGAAAAGTAATTATATTCAACCATCCGTAGAGACCGTTGACATGATTGCATCCAATGTGCTGCAAGCAGAGTCGAAGTTTGACCTCAATATTGGCGGTGGATCAACAACAATTCCACCTTCACAGGGTCTCTAACAAAAACCTCGCGCGATAAGCGCTGATTGGCCTGAAAAGTGCATTTTGTGGCCATTTTGGTTGCAAAATGCACTTTTTTGTAAATACTAATGACTGTATTATATATTATGAAAAAACTATTCCTATTTTTCGCGGCAGTTTTGTTCTGCGCGACCGTGAATGCCGATCAGGCAATCACAATCAACAATGGCGGAAGTGCTAAGCAAAGCCATTTCCCTATCTATGGCGACAACGCCGACTCTGAGGGCCACAAGGTGCAAGCTATCTATCTGGCTGACCAGCTCAAAGGCATCGCCGAAGGTAGTCAAATCAAAGCACTGACCTTCTATTCCGCCAACCAAAACCAATCTTGGGGTAAAGCTGAGTTCAAAGTATCTCTCGCCAAGACCGATTACTCCTACTTCCAGAACTCCTCAGGAACATGGGCTACCGCTTCGGATGGCAGCACGCTTACCCAAGTGTTTGACGGTCCTCTGTCTGTAGCAGATGGAGAGCTGACTATCAATTTTGCCACCCCGTACACTTACGAGGGAGGCAATCTGCTGATTCAGGTAGAGATATCGCGCGCCGGTACCTATTCTGCATCTTCTTTCTATTCCGCATCATCGGATTACTTGATCAAGTATGCTCATAGCGGTTCTTCCCGCGAGGCTAAACAGCCGAAGCTCACGCTGGTGATCGCAGGTGGCGGCGATGATCCTATCAGCCAAGAATGCAATGCACCTACAGCCGTTACGGTAGAGTCGGTTACTGAGTCAACCGCCACTGTTTCGTGGAAGGGCGACGCTTCGCAGTATCAGTACTGCCTCGCATTCGAAGGTGAGCAACCTGACTGGACCGCTGCAACCCTTACGGACCAAAAATCTGTCTCACTGACCAATCTTTATGACGAGCAGAAATATTATCTCTACGTACGCTCTTATTGCTCTGCAACAGAAGTAAGTGAGACCGTCAAAGCTACTTTCAAGACTGCTTGTGCTCGTCTGAACGTACCTTGGATCGAGACCTTCACCCGCGATGCATCAGGTAGCGAGGCTGCTGGTGATGTAGCTCCTGAGTGCTGGATCATTTCTTCCGCTAATCCTCAAGTAACTATCGTAGCAGTCAAAGAAGATGACGGTAGCGGTGAGATGATACCTACTGGTGAACAATATCTCAATGCACGTGGAGGTGGCGCCACTTCCGCTCAGATCTTTGCGCTTCCTCTCTTCAATGCGCAACTCGACACCTGCGAGCTGGCGTTTGACTACCGCACCAACGTGGTTAGCGAGTCTTACGGCTCGTTGGAAATCGGTTACATGACCAATCCTTCTGACGCTTCTACGTTCGTTGCTCTTAATAAGTTTGAGCAGACTACTACCAGCCAACACGTGATATTTCCATTGTCCGGTCTGCCCGCAGGCATACAGTCTATCGCCTTCCGTTTTGCCGGTGGTACCAGCAATTTCGGCAGCGTGTCATTGGACAACTTCGTTCTGGCCGGTATCGGCAAGTCCGCTGAAGTGGATTTTGATGACGAAGACATCCCTGATGCATCGATCTATTCGCTGAGTTATTGCGAGGCTGCGTTCACCTGGTATGCTAACAACAGTTCTGCTTTTGCTATTGGTCTGTTCAATGCTACAAGCCAACAGCTGGTAGCAGGTATCACCGTTACATCCGAAGAGTGTGACCGTTTTGCTTACCAGGACGGTGCAACCGTTTCGTCAGAGAAGATCTATTACGCCTCCACCAAGTGGATCCTCAACGTCGAGGAGGATGGCATGCAACGTGGCGACGCTTGGGCTACCAGTGTCAAGAACGTCGGTACCGCATCCTCACCGCTCCTGGGTCTGAACCCGGGCAGCTACCAAGTACAGGTTTATGATTTGGTACAAGGCCAATCAGGCTACTCGAGGGGTGACCTGCTGGCTACTATTCCGTTCACCTTGGAGTCCAAAGAGGTGACTAATCTCAAGGCTACTGTAGCCGAAGACAAAGCTTCTGCTACGCTCACATGGGATACACCGGAGCTTGATCCGGGCGAGCGCCTCTACGTACGTGTTTGGTCGGGTAATACCGTTGCATATGACAACTTCGAAAACACCACAGACCGTCCTACCAGCCCGCTGACCGTTGAGGTAACCGAAGGTAAGACCTACGAGGCTATTGTACAGATCCTTGACCGCAACAAGAACCCGATGGGTGACGAAGTAGCAATCAACTTCACCGTAGGTGTCAACGCTTACGAGCCGCAGAATCCGCACGCTGAAGTATTCGGCGGCGACAATGTTACCTTCTCGTGGACAGCAGCTACCGAAGCTGACGCATATGTAATCGAGCTCTATGCTGATGGCGAGTTCTATACCACACTCACCGTTCATGGCACTACCAAGACCACCACTATGCCTAAGAACGCTACGTGGACTTGGACCGTTCAGGCCTTCACTATCGGTTCTAACGGCAACTACTTCGAGGCTTCTATGCCGATCGAGGGTAATGCCTTCACGACCGTGGCTGCAGACATCCCTGAGGACGCTATCGTGCTCAACGTAGCTGAGATGGATGCGTTCTATATCGAGCCGACCAACCACTACTACCAACCTGGTTTGAACACTTGGATCGTTCAGTTCGCTACCGGCGAGGAGGGTGACCCGGGCTATCCTCTCGCTTGGTTCTTGGTTTATACGGCTAAGGAGTCCGCTCTGTCGGGTGTTTACAACACTGCACGCCAGAACCTCGACCTCGAGAGCACACTGCTTATTCCGCAAGCAGGCAAGCCGGACGAGTCTATGCTCGCTACCGATGCTGAACTGCGTCTGAACTTCGACGGCTTTGACGAGGAGCTCTTTGAGCAAGGCTACGGCTATGCTTACTACACCGGTTCGTTCCGTATCGTCAACGGCGGTAAGACCTATGTGGCTAAGTTTATGGAGACCAAGTGTAACTCCTTCGGCTACACCAACTATGAGACCGGCAATGTCCTCAACCACGTAGGTATGTGGGACGAGGATTACGCCCATGGTATCGACCAAATCGACCTCACTGATACCACTACCCGCAAGGTACTGATCGACGGTACGATCTATATCGTTCGCGAGAACGCTGTCTATGACCTCAACGGTAATCGCGTTCGTTAACCTCCATCTTGTATATACGAAAAATGGCTGCCCCACGGCAGCCATTTTTTGTACCACTAATCCACTAATCGGTAACCCGTCCCCCTAGCACATATTCTTCGGATCCAGCAGCTCATCCAGCTGCTCTTTGCTCAGTATGCCGTGCTCCAGCACCAGGTCATACACACCTTTGCCGGTCTCCAGCGCCTCTTTGGCGATCTTGGTCGATGCCTTGTAGCCGATCACCGGATTCAACGCTGTCACTATACCGATCGACTGCTTCACCGTCTGAGCGTTGTGCGCCTTGTTGACCGTGATACCCTCGATGCACTTCTCGCGCAGTATATGCATCACGTTGCGCAGCCAAGTGATCGACTCAAAGATACATTCGGTAATGATCGGCTCCATCACGTTCAACTGCAGCTGGCCTGCCTCGGCAGCAAAGCACACAGCCGTGTCGTTGCCTATCACCTTAAAGCATACCTGGTTGGTCACCTCCGGTATCACAGGGTTCACCTTACCCGGCATGATTGAGCTTCCCGGTGCCATTGGCGGCAGGTTGATCTCGCCCAAGCCACAACGTGGACCGCTGGCCATCAGTCTCAGGTCATTACAGGTCTTGCTCAGCTTGACTGCCAGACGCTTAAGCGCGGCCGAATAGCTCACATATGCACCCGTGTCAGGCGTTGCCTCTACCAGGTCTTCTGCCAGCAGGAACGGCTCACCCGTCAACTCGCACATTTTCTTGGTGCACAGCTCAGCGTAACCCTTCTCGGCATTCAGTCCTGTACCGATAGCCGTACCACCCATGTTGATCTCATACAGCAGGTTGACGTTGCGCTCCAGGTTCTTGATTTCCTCCTTGAGATTGTCCGCAAACGCGTGAAACTCCTGACCGCTGGTCATCGGCACAGCGTCCTGCAGCTGGGTACGACCCATCTTGATACAGTCGCTAAACTCGTCACCTTTCTTCTCCAACGCCTCGATCAACATCGTCAGCGCCTCTACCAGGCTTTTGTTCATGCGGATGAACGCATAACGGAACGCAGAAGGGTAGGTGTCGTTGGTCGATTGTGCACAGTTGACGTGGTCGTTAGGCGAGCAGTACTGATATTCGCCTCGCTCGTGACCCATGATCTCCAGCGCACGGTTGGCGATCACCTCGTTGGCGTTCATGTTCACCGTTGTGCCGGCGCCGCCTTGCACCATGTCGGTTGGGAACTGGTCATGCATCTTACCGTCAATGATCTCGCGGCACGCTTGCGCGATTGCGCTGTAGATCTCGTCGTTGATCACGCCCAACTCATGGTTGGCCTCCACAGCTGCCAACTTGATGTACGCCATCGCGATGATGTACTCCGGAAAATCCGACATCTTCAGACACGACACCTTGTAGTTGTTGATACCACGCTGCGTCTGTACGCCGTAGTATGCCTCTGCAGGCACCTTCAACTCGCCCAGCAGATCGGACTCAATACGATATTTTTCCATAGTATAATTGTGTTGTTTATTGACAATTTTACGATTTACAATTTACGATTTATTGACGAGTTTTATAATTGTTCAATTGTTCAATAATTCAATCAATTGTCCAATCGTCACTTGTCCAATCGTCACTTGTCAGTCCCTATGAGGGACTTGACAAACTCCACTCTGTTGAAGCATTGCAGGTCGGTCATCTGCTCGCCCAGTCCGATGTACTTAACCGGTATCTTAAACTGGTCGCTTATGCCGATCACTACGCCACCTTTGGCAGTGCCGTCCAGCTTGGTGATAGCCAGCGAACTCACCTGCGTAGCAGCCGTGAACTGGCGTGCTTGTTCAAACGCGTTCTGACCTGTCGAGCCGTCCAGCACCAGCATCACGTCGTGCGGTGCATCGGGCACCACTTTCTGCATCACGTTCTTGATCTTGGTCAACTCGTTCATCAGGCCGACTTTGTTGTGCAGTCGTCCTGCTGTGTCTATCAGCACCACGTCTGCATCGTTGGCCTTGGCCGATTGGAGCGTGTCAAACGCTACCGATGCGGGGTCTGAACCCTGCTGCTGTTTGATCACCGGCACGCCTACGCGCTCGCCCCATATACACAGCTGCTCTACTGCAGCGGCGCGGAACGTGTCTGCAGCGCCCAAATACACCTTTTTGCCGGCCTGTTTATATTGGTACGCCAGCTTACCGATGGTCGTCGTCTTGCCTACGCCGTTCACGCCCACTACCATCACTACGTACGGCTTAGCCGGGAGTGGGGCAGAGAAGTCCTCTACGTCGGCCACGTTGTTCTCTTGCAGCAACGCGGCTATCTCGTCCACCAGTATCGCGTTCAGCTCGTCTGTACCTACATATTTATCGCGTTTCACGCGCTCTTGTATACGCTCGATGATACGCAATGTTGTCTCTACACCTACGTCGGAGGTAATCAGTGCTTCTTCCAGATTGTCAAGCACTTCGTCATCAACGGTTGACTTACCAACGATGGCGTGTCCTATTTTTGACAGCACAGATTCTTTGCTCTTCTCCAGTCCCTTGTCGAGCGTCTCTTTTTTCTCTTTACTAAACCATCCAAAAAATGCCATAATATCTCAATTTGCAATTTCGCTGCAACCGGAGAGCCTCCGGAGGCATAATTATTCAAAATCGCTGCAAAGTTACGAAAAAAATCTGACATATGCAAATTTTATTTGCTAATCTCGTTTTTTTTCACTACCTTTGCACCCAAATTCGTGGCATACATAAAAGGTCCCTTAAATTTCGACAAACATATCTCATAAAAACAGGTCTCTTATCCTATATTTTTGTAGTCCCAAGTAACGGGACTTTTTTTGGCTACTACTCCTTCTCGTAGTAGCTCTATTCATCGTGTGGTTAGGTTCGCGTGACACGCGGCATCGCAATCTCGTTTATTGCGAGCATATTCCTGAGCTTTACGTGCCCGTATTCTATTGCGCGGACTCGCTTAATTCTTATATGGAGCGCGCGACGCGCGACTCTTCTGATCTGGAGGCAATTACTATTGTCGCCACGGCGGCGTATAATGTCCGTGTTTTCGATAAGCAGGCTTTCGATTCGCTGCCGGCGATCGAGCTCGACAAGGCGGACGCGCTACTCATGCGCGCAGCGGAGAGAGGCTACGAACCGGCTTTTGTCATCATTCGTTATCTGAACGATCTCAAGGTCTGGAATCACCCCATTCCGGAAGCCAATCCCACCTTCTCCGAAGACGGCACCCTCCCCGCTCCCAACGACCCGGACTATACCAAAATGGTAGTTAAGAAATAAATCCCTCTAACGATAAAGAGATAATACTATATGAGAACTGAAGATCAAGTAAGAAGTGATGCCGCCATTATTCTTGGATTTAATGAAGTGGAAAATGGCATAAAGCAAGGCGTAGGACAATTAACTACCTTTAATGAGCTCGGTTTTTCCGGTGTGAGCGACAAGCCGGACGGCTGGTATCTACCAGACGATAGAGGGAGCGTTGCTATTATATTTGAGGCGAAAGCAGAGAGGGTTGATATATCCAAACAAAAGTGGGTAGACGAGGTGTTAAAAAATATCCGGATAGCCAATACTAAATATAGCAAAGTCGTTGGTATTCTGTATAATGGTGTAGAGATACGTGTGTTTAAGAATGAGGAAGAAGTGACCTCTCCGGCCGCTACTTTGCAGCAAAAGTCTTACTATATTTCACTTTTTACCGGAGAGAAGATAGATAAGAAGAAGATATATAGCCTGACAAAACAAATCAACGATTGCCTGCATACAGAGTTCGGACTGAAGAATCTTAACCACCGAATGATATTTACAGCGTGCGCGTTAGTTGCTAAACGGTACGGTGCTTTGCTGCATAAGGGGATGAATTTTCAAACCCTGAAGCAAAGTATTCTAAGTACTCTTTCTAATGAGATACAAGCGGATGTACAGCAAAATATCAAACTACAATACCTCACAAAAGTATATGACGGTATTGAGGTAAATAATGAGAATAATCAAGAGGCTATAGATAATTTTATCAAATGGGTTGCAGAAATATCGGAGTGTGTCAATTCCGATAATTGGAATGGTGAGGATGTAATGGGTATCTTCTTTAATGAGTTTAACCGCTATAAGAAAAAATCCGAGTCGGGACAGATCTTTACTCCCGACCACATTACTTCCTTCATGTATCGTCTCATTGATGTACATAAATCCGACCGCGTTTTAGATGCTACTTGTGGTTCGGGTGCGTTCCTTGTAAAGGCGATGTGTAATATGATCAAGGAAGCTGGTGGTATAAATACAATCGAGGCAAAACAAATCAAAGGACAACAACTATACGGGATAGAGAACGATAAGGATATTTATGCGCTTGCGTGCGCAAATATGCTTATACATAAGGACGGGAAGACCAATCTGGAATTTCTCGATTCACGTAGTACGGAAGCCGGAGAATGGATTAAATCCAAAGATATTACGAAGGTTCTTATGAACCCGCCTTATGAGCGTAAATACGGCTGCTTGAAAATAGTACAAAACGTGCTGGATTCGGTACCCGAAGGGACAAAATGCGCGTTTATTCTTCCTGATAAGAAATTAGAGAAAGACTTTACAGATAACAGGTTTGGAAATAAACTCCTGAAGAAGCACCGTCTTACTACTATCATAAAACTGCCAGAGAATTTATTCTTTGGTGTTGGTGTCACTACATCAATCTTTGTCTTTACAGCAGGACAGCCACAAGCAGGCAGGGATATTATCGGCTACTATATTGAAGAAGACGGACTTGTTACCGTTAAGAACCAAGGACGCCAGGATATATATGAGCGTTGGCCCGAGAAAGAAGACTATTGGGTAACATCGATTCAAAACGGCACAGACGAACTATATAATACTCGACAGATAATTCATCCCTCGGAGCACCTTTCCTACCAGATGCCAGAAAAGCCTTTCGAGATTTTTGAGGAGGATTTTATCAAGACCATGACGGACTACGAGTTCTTCCGGCAAGGAATAGACGTAAAGGCCTTTAATGAGAAACTGCTACAAACAATTATGTATAGCAGTTCAGTTAACCAATTACTTAACACCACTACCATAACCATCAAAAGCGAATAACATGAAACGCATTGATACATCGAAGTGGAATGAGTTCCAAGTGAAGGAATTGTTTGTTACTGAGAAAGATGGCAAACAAGTTCCGACGGGTGCAAGTATCCCTAAGTTAGAACTTAAAGATAATGGTTCTACTCCTCGCATATCAGTTACTGGTATAAATAATGGGATATTAGGATATTTTGATTATATCGGTTTGAATGCAAATAATTACCGCATATATAATAATTTTATAAGCGTTTCTTTCTTAGGGACTGTTTTTTATCAAAAAGGCTCTGCTTCTCTTGATATGAAGGTCCATTGCTTAAAACCGTTAAATACCGAATTAAATGAATACACAGGATCGTTTCTTGTTGCAGCCATAAAGGCTTCATTAAAGAATTATGCGTATTCAGATCAGTTATCAAGTACAGTCCTACCTAATGTAAACATAAAACTCCCTGCTACTCCCTCCAACGAACCCGATTGGGAGTTTATGGAGAATTACATGCGCAAGTATGAGCAACAAACAAGTGACTCGATAAAGGCTCTAAAACATCTTACCGAAACCCACAAACCTAAACGCATTGATACATCTAATTGGAAGGAGTTCACTCTGAAGGAAATAGGCTTTGAGAATTTTCATGGTAAGCGACTAACAAAAGCTGAGCGCAAAGATGGAAATACTCCATTTATTACAGCGGGCAAAGAAAATCAAGGGATTATAGGAACTATTGGTAATAATAGGCCTACATACAATAATGCAATTACGGTAGATATGTTTGGAAACGTATTTTATCACCAAGGCGAATTAGCTGGAGATGATAATATCTACTTTTTTGTAAACGACACATTAAACGAGTATGTAAAACAATTTATAGTAGTATCGTTGCAAAGCGTGATTAAGTCTTCTTTCGAATATAGAGATCAATTTAGACAAGATAATGCTGATAATGCCAAAGTATACCTGCCTATTACTTCATCCGGTGAGCCAGATTGGAATCTAATGGAGCAATATATGCGACAGGTAGAGCTACAGGTCAAAAATTCAATCATTGCTCTAACAACACCAACACCACAAGTACAACAAGAAACCAACCTCGTCAACTACGGCACCGTAAACATTTACGAGAGATAAAGTACGGTCAGCTCTTAGACCTTAAACTGGAGGACATATAGCGCACAGCGCAAGAAGGCATAATTCTTAACGGCAAGTCGGCAAACTTATTAGTAACGAAAAGAATGTATGTCCCTTTTAACCGTGTAACCGCATGGGTGAGAGGGATATTCGTTACGAGTTTGCCGACTTTGCCGTTTATCCCTCCCGCCTGTGCTTTTTTTAGAAAATTATGACAGCTAATATCAACAACTTTGGAGTAGTCAACTTCTACGAAAACAACGCTCCTAAACAAGAGCCATCTAAGAAAGCAGAACCCGTCTGCGAAGATATCACACCAGTTCAAGAAGACAATCCCCAACCTATAGATTCTATCATTTTTACCAAGAAAGCTAAGAAGGAGGGCAAACAGCAGCTTATCCTCTCAACCTTGCGGCGATCCGTCGAGGGGCGACGTGACAAAACCCGTGCTTTTGTACAAGAACTACAGGAGTGGCAAAAAGAGGGGTATATTGATGCCCATTACAACGCACGCGTTATGTACGATGAGTTAGACAAATTGACTCCTCTAACGTTCGGTTATGAGGTCTTCAAAAAGCATTATAACAATACGATTTAGCATTACCGATTTGTTACCGTTTTAGTACCGTTTTAGTACCGAAAGTACCGAAATATTACCGTCAGTACCGAACGAGTCCCGATTTTTGGGACTCTTTTTTTTTATTCTGAACTTTGCACCGGATTTCCGAGTCGGCAACGTCGCCGCTCATAAAGATCCGATGCTTATGAATTATCAATCTATTACTACAATCCTCTTTGAGGACACAACCCTACGCCTTGTTCCGCACAATCCGGACAACGGCTACCGGTTCTATGTCTCTAACGACGGCAAAATCGGCCTACGTATCGCACCCGATGGCACACAAACATTGGTTAACGCCACACCTTCCACCAGCATCAACAGCAAAATCCAATATGACGCAAAACGCGTCCAGCGGTATCTGATGTTTAAAGGTGCTTGGGAACACGGTAAGCATACCCTTGTCTCACGTGCCGTCTATCTGGCTTGGAGTGGTCAGCCAATTCCGCCGAACCACCAGATCCACCACCTCACAGGTATCATCACTGACAACTGCATCGACAACCTCCTATGCGTCAATTTTCGGGAACATCGCTCTGTCACTGATGTACGACAAAAAACCCTACGAACCGTCGTTCCCGACGGCGACCTATACTGCTTCACCTACGACCGGCTACGCGAGCTTCAAGACCCAGGCAACCTCTCCGACGAGCAGTTCCAAGCCGAACTGGAAGCCATACGCGCAAAAGGTTTCCACAAGGTAGACCCCGAAGCTCAAATGAACTACGAAATCACCCACCATGTCGAATTTTTAGAACACTAAGCACAATGGAAAATTTATTTTTGCAACAACATCGCGTCATGTCGGTGGCTAATATCCTACAGCGTGAGCTGTCCGTACGGACTATCATCACCAGCGGCCCGACGCTCACCCTTAACCAACGTCGCTCATCCGCCTTGCTCGATGCTTGGGACCTCGAGCATCTACGCAACGCAATGCGAGTCAGTGTCGTCCGCTTCTCTTACGTCAAAGACAACGGCGACATCCGCGAGGCACGCGGTACCCTCTGTTTTGACCTCATCCCAACCGAGCATCATCCGAAACCTTTGTCAGGTGCTCCGGACGTCAGGCCGGAGAATTACGAGACTTTCGTCTACTACGACCTCGACCGCCAAGCCTGGCGCAACTTCAAAGTGATCAACTACATCGGCTATGTCGAAGATCAAACGCCGTCCTCTCCTCGCCGCTACTCCGGCGAGCAAACTCCGTCCCCCGCCGAGCAAGTTTCGTCCATTGTACCGGATACTATCCGGGCTTAAGAAAGTAACCATGAACCTCTACGTTCGAGAAATTTAATAACACTCAATCGTGACGAATATGGAAACAATAAAATGTGAAGTCTGCGGTAAAGAGATACCCAAAGACGAAGCCTATCAAGTAGGCGAAGATAGTGGTGTTTTTATATGCGAAGAGTGCTACGAAAACGAGTGCGTCAAGTGCGACCGGTGTGGAGATATCATATTTTACGATGATGCCCACCACACGCACTACGGCGACCTCTGCGACTGTTGCCACGATGATTTATTCGGATAATTAAAACAAATTTTTGATTTATGAGTAACTTTTAGAAAGGAGGACTGTTATGATAGACAAAGAAAACTGCGGACATTGTCCAAGACCCGAAACTTGGCACGAGCGTGACGATGATGGCTCTTGGGGCCTCGAAGTCTGTTCGTTAATGGACAAGTATAGCTGCAAAGGATGCAAGTGGTACATGAAATGATAACTTCATGAAAACTTATCAATTGATATGAAACTCCTTCTCGACGATAAGCAACACAACGGCTGTGCCCTCAATGCCAACGAGGCGTGTATCTTTGCCGCCATTCTCAAATGCACCCGTGCTGGGCGCGGTTGGTACGGCAATTATCGCGAACTCGCCGCCGCTATGCCTTTCGTCATGTCACGTCAGACCGCATCGAGAGCGGTTGACAAGTTACTAACTTTGGGGTTGATTGAGGTTCGGGAAAATGAGACTCTTTGGGCTACCATAACGGAACAAACAAGCGTCCAAAATGGACGCCAAACCGTCCAAAATGGACAAACAAGCGTCCAAAATGGACGCCAAACCGTCCAAATTGTACCCCCCCCTAATAACCCCCCTATAAATAATAATATGAACGAAAAAGAAAAAGAGCAGCAACGCGCGCTATGCGCACGCGATTGCGAATCCCAAGCCCCTTCTTTTGAAGATTTAATTAAGGCTTATGAAGAAAAAGCCGGTAGAGGTCAACTAGCAAGAAATGGAGCAACCGACCTTGCTCGTGACGCTTGGAACAAATGCTCAAAAACCAAAAAGGTTAAACTTGTGGAGGCTATCAAATCGGGAGCGCATTTCAAACAGCGGCTCGATTGGTCCATTACCGACTTCCCCGAACCGCAACCCGACTTCCTCCGCGGAGACGAACCCGGCGACCTCGTCCAAGTCAAGTATGGCGACCGTATCAAAATATGCACCCGCGCCACAATGGAGCTCTTCGGACTAGAGTGGTACGCAGACTGGAATAGTTAAGACCTATGACAAAGAAAAGAGAAATCCCACCTTGGTGGAAATACAACCAACCGACACCGGAAGAGGTTGCCCTGCGTCAAGAAGAGATCGCCTATTGGCGGCAGCTCCGCAAGGAGCCAAAGATAGGACCCGAAGCACGCTCCCGCGACCAGATCCGGCAAGACCTTCAGAAATTTAGAAAACTATATCATTAACTATCAAACAATTACAACTATGGCAAAAGAATTAAAAAAAATCTACATCGACGACATCTCAAAACAAACACAGGAGATGTTAGAACGTGCATCAAAAAAGCACAAGTCCATTACCGCTTACTGCATTTTCGTCGAAGGAGACCACTATCACGCGCTCACACCGGAGTATGAGAGCGAAAAGGAGAGAATGAGAGCGACAAGGAAACTGATGAATGTCCTAATAGAGCGCCCGGATATCTGTGACAAATTTGCAGAGTTCGTTATGGCACCTGCACGTTTCCACGAACGCGAAGCTAAGAAACAGACTGTCGTGGCAGATAAAGAACTAGGCGTTAAAATCAACATTGCATACGCAACCATGCCGGAGGCAGAGCGCCAGCGGTACGCAGAAGAGTGGCTTAATGCTAGGTATGAGTACAACGGCAAAGAGTATAACACCCTTCGCGCGTATATCCTTGCACGTCTGCACGACGAACTCAAATCGGCTAAAGCCGACCAAGGGGCTTAACGGACTTTTATCGGACTTTTATCGGATGTTTATCGTATGACCGATTAAATTTTATGCATTATGGAAATCATACTTAGCGGCAATATCAAAAGCCTTTCGGGCTCGCTCGGACGAGGTTTTGGGTATTTCATAGTTCGGAGGCTGGACGTAAACAAGAAACCGTGTTTTATTTCTCAGCGATCCCGGTACAGCGTTCCTAAAGACGGACACCTCCGGTTCATCTTAGCTTGCGCAGTACTCGCCAAAATAGGCTTACATATAAAAGACATTAGAGTGTCCGTCAGAGAACTGAATGAAGCTATTGAGGAAGCGACCGGTTATAGAATATATACCTTGGATTATGAGGAAGGCAAAATACTCGATGCTAAACAAGTACTAACCCTCAAAAAAGCGTATTACTTATGAATGAAGAAAAGAAAATCTTGATCATCTCAGTCTTAAATCATTTGCAGAAGCGAGATCCCGATTGGAAGCACGTGAAGATGCTGCCGAAAGTAAAAATTCTATACCAGAGTTGGGCAGCAAAATGCATCAAGCATCATAAGCACGCCAAATTTTATTACTCCCGAAAATGGCGGGAAGGATGGCTGCCTGTAGATGAATATATGGACTTTTTCAAATATGCAATGCAGTAAAGTTGTCAATTGTCAACGGACGAGACCCCAAAATTTGGCGGTCTCGTTTTTTTTCTCTACCTTTGCACCGTCAAACGAAAAAGACGTTGGACGCGCCTATAAAGAAAGTCCATTTTAGAGTATTAACCAAAACCTTAACTATTATGGCAGTTGTAACTTATTCACCGGGTATTGACTATGTTCAAGGCTCGCTGGTAAAAGCCAAAAAGAAAGACGGTCACCGTTGTGGAGAGTACCTTATCGGTACACACCGCACTGCACCAACCACCAACCCCAACTGTACTCGTCTGTACATCCGCAAGGGTGAGACGTACGACCAGAGCAATCGCCAGTTGTCGCAGAAGGAGACCGCTACACGCGCTATGTTCGCGGCTGTATCGACTATGGTGGCAACCCGCCGCAAGTCGCTGGAGCACATTGCTGCTGACAAGCAAGCCTTCGACGCACAGAAGGATCTGCCGGAAGGCAAGAAGACCATGACCGCCTACCTCTGGGCAGTCTGCAAAGCTCAGTACGAGTCCGCACAAGGCTAAACCGTCTCTCAATCAGTATCGCGACGCAAGAAAATCCTACGTCGCGGTACTGATCACTAAAACCAAGTAACATTATGAAAGAACATCCAAACATACAACTCCTCACTGCCGCTATACTGGCTGTCTCGGGAATGATCATGCTCTACTGCGGCATGTTTATTGCCCCGCAAGGCGAACTCCACGAGTCCGTCCTCGTTGCCTTCGGTGAGGTCGCAACCTTTGCCGGTGCAATAATGGGTGTCGATTACAATTATCGACACCGGGGTCCCCAGTAATTTTAATTTCTGGGGAGAGGAGGAAGTGCGGCGACCCCAAGCTCACTGGAGAAGTAATATCCGCTATGAGAAAGCATTGTCCTAAATCATGGAAAGTAGTGCTGTTTAGCGCACTCATCCCTGCCGCAATCACCTGCGGCGTCTGTAGTTGCAAGGCTTGGCGTACCATCACTACCAACGCAACTTACGTTCAGCAAAACGATTCCGTCAAAACGACTACGACCATCTCGACCAAGACGGTAGAGGAATACCAAGGTCACAAGAAATAATTGATCCAGTCGACCAGTTAACCAGTAGACCATTATGGAAATCCGTCTATCCCGCAATTTTGTCCTCTCGGAGTTCACACGCTCCACTACTGCCGCTAAATTAGGCATTCCAAACACGCCCTCACCGGAGGATATCGCACGGCTCAAGCAGCTATGCACAAAGACCCTCCAACCCATACGGGATGCGTGGGGATCTGCACTAAATGTCACTTCCGGCTTTCGTGGCTTCCGCCTCAACAAAGCAGTAGGAGGCTCAGACACCGGAGTACACCCTCTTGGCTGGGCAGCGGATATAGTCCCTGCTAACGGCAAGATCAAAGAGTTCAAAGCCTTTGTCAAGTTCCTTCTAAAGAAAGGCCATATTCCCTTCGACCAATGTATCGACGAGAAGGATGGCAAACACGAATGGGTCCACATAGGCTACGCCAACCGCAAAGGCTTACAGAGAAAGCAATTTTTAACAAAACATAGATGATTCATAGTAAAAAAGGGTTTAAGTTTAGGTAGAATTGATTAATGGAGCAGGCTTCGTTGTGAAACGAGGCCTGTTTTTTAATAATTTCTTATTAAAATTTGCATATGTCAGATTTTTTTCGTAACTTTGCAGCGATTTTGAGATAATATGCCTCCGGAGGCTCTCCGGTGCAGCGAAATTATGGAAGATAGCAACAAAGTACTATATCAGATACTGACGAACCGGTTGGAGAAGCTGAGGGAGTTGGACAAGGAAGGCGACTCGGATAGACGTCGGCATGTGGCGCGTGAGACACAGAAGCTGCATGCACCAATGGCGCACAAGCTGGGCCTGTACCAGATCAAGACCGAGATGGAAGACCTGTCGCTCAAGTTTCTTGACTACACGACCTACAAATATATCGCGCACGCGCTAAACGCCAAACGTGCCGAACGCGAAGAGTACATCGCCCGGTTCATAGCTCCGCTGGAGAAGAAACTGAGCGAGGCGGGGTTTGTGTTCACCATCAAGGGTAGGCCCAAGTCGATTCACTCGATCTACCACAAGATGCAGGCACAACACTGCGACGTGGACCGCATATATGACCTGTTTGCCATCCGTATCATCCTGGACTCGCCCCCTGAGCGCGAGAAATCGGACTGCTGGATGGTGTACTCGATGATAACAGATGTGTTCCGTCCCGACCCGCGCCGACTGCGTGACTGGCTGTCCAATCCCAAAGAGAACGGCTACGAGTCGCTGCATACGACAGTCAAAGGACCGGATGACCGCTGGGTGGAGATACAGATACGCTCCAAGCGCATGGACGAGATAGCCGAGAAAGGTGTGGCGGCCCACTGGTCGTACAAGGGCGTGAAAGGCAATGTGCTGGATCTGGACAAGCAGTATGTGTATGCCTTCACCCCGACAGGTGACCTGCGTCGATTGCCTGCCGGCGCGACAGTACTGGATTTTGCGTACTCGATACACACCGACGTAGGCAGTCACTGCGTAGGCGGACGGATCCGCAATCAGCAGGTGTCGATACGCCAAGAGGTGATGAATGGCGATCAGGTGGAGATACTGACTTCGCCAAGCCAGAAGCCGAATGCTGACTGGTTGAACTTTGTCAAGAGCACCAAGGCTAAGAACAAGATCCGCCAGCAACTCAAAGAGATAGAGTTTAAGAACGCCGCCGAAGGACGCGAGATGCTGGAGCGACGATTCAAGAACTGGAAGATAGAGTACAACGAGACCAATGTGGCACGGCTGTCGGACAAGTTGGGCTATAAGTCGGTATCGGACTTCTACCAGACCTTGGCTTCGGGCAAAGAGGACATACTGCGCCTAAAAGACATCTATCTGGCGCTGGACGAACAGCCGCAGATAGTGCACACCGAACACACTGAGTATGTGCCGCAAGAGAACCTGCGCGGACTGGCCATAGAGGTGGATATGAACGTCAAGAACGTTGACTATAACCTGTCCAAATGCTGCAACCCGCAGCCGGGCGAACCGATCTTCGGCTTCATATCCGTGACCAAGGGTATACGTATCCACCGCATCGACTGCCCCAACGCAGCCAACATACGCGAACGCTATCCATACAGAATGATACCTGCCCGCTGGGCCAAGAAAGATGAGTGATTACCCAAGCATACTTTTGGAGAACGCAGTCGAGCAGTTTGCCTCGCTGCCGGGCATAGGACGCAAGACTGCCTTGCGCCACGTGTTGCGTATGTTGCGACTGAGCGAGCAGGAGGTGGAAGTGTTTGCCAACTCGCTAGTCAAACTGCGCAAAGAGGTGCACTACTGCCGCCAGTGTCACAACATCACCGACCAAGAGCTCTGTCCGATCTGTCAATCGACACGCCGCGACAGACGACTGGTGTGCGTGGTAGAGAACGTGCAAGACGTGATGTCGATAGAGAACACGGGCCAGTATAACGGCCTGTATCACGTGCTGGGCGGTATCATCTCGCCTATGGACGGCATCGGACCGGCTGACCTGGAGGTGGACTCGCTGATAGAACGATTGGGTAGGGAGCCGATAGAGGAGATCATCCTGGCACTGCCGACCACCATGGAGGGCGATACCACCAATTTTTACCTCTACCGACGCATACAGAACGCCGGACTGGACAACACGCCCAAAGTGAGCCAATTGGCACGAGGCGTGGCCATCGGCAACGAACTGGAATATACCGACGAGATCACACTCGGACGATCAATAGTCAACCGTATAGATTTTAAGATATAAGATGGACAATGTAATCAAAAAACTGAACTGGATCTACTATAGCCAGATGCTGATCACCTGCATCGTGTGGGGCGCGATGACCTATGCCTATTCACACGGCCTGTACCAACCGCTGGATATCCTCTCGCCGATGGGTACAACTGTACAATATATACTGATCATCGATGCGTTGATCACTATTCCGCTGGGCTTGTACCTGATCAAGTGGCTCAAGCCGCAGACCAATGAGCGCTACTTTAAACTGGCCGGAGCACGGATACTGATGGTGAGCAACACGATGCCACTGGGTGTGTTCGCTTTCTACTGGCTGGGAGGCTATAGATCGATGATATGGCTGGCCGCTATCGGCGCTATAGGATGGTATTTCACCAAACCGACACGGGGCAAGATGGAGCAGGAGATGACTCCGGAGGACCCTAATGTGCCGACGTATTAAATCGTAAATCGTAAAATCCTCAATCATAATGATAATAGCTTGTGACTTTGATGGTACGATCGTGACCCACGAGTACCCGAAAATCGGCAAACCGATACCGTTTGCTATCCAGACCCTGAAGAAACTGCAAGAGGAGGACCATCATCAGATCATCCTCTGGACGGTGCGTGAAGGGGAACTGCTGCAAGAGGCTGTGGACTACTGCAAGTCCAAAGGACTGGAGTTCTATGCTGTCAACTCCAACTATCCCGAGGAAGAACCTGCTCATCGTCCGGCCCGTAAGCTGGTGGCAGACCTGTGGATAGACGACCGTAATCTGGGCGGACTGCCCGACTGGGGAATCATCTACAACATGATTCACACCGGCAACATGTATAAACCTGCTCCGCAGGGTAACATGGAGGACCTGCAACAGCACCGTCATAAGAAAGGACTGTTTGAACGCCTCTTCGGCTAACCCATAACCCATAACCCATAACCCATAACCCATAACCCACTAACCCGATGCTGACACTACGCAAACTCGAGCCCTCGGACCTGCCGTACCTGTATCAATGGGAGAACGATGCGGCAATGTGGAGTGATGCGGACACCCACAACCCGCTCTCACAGCAAGACCTGCGCGACTATATCGGCTCCACGACCGGCGACCTCTACCGTGACGGTCAACTGCGTCTCGTCATCGAACAGCAGACCGAGACCGAGCGGATGACCATCGGCTGTGTGGACCTGTTTGACCTGGATGTACGTAACCGCAAAGCTGCCATCGGGCTGTATATAGCGCCTGCGTATCGCGGTCAAGGACTGGGACGACAGACCGTAGAAGAGTTGGAGAAGTATGCGTTCGGGTTCTTGCAACTAAGGTTGCTATACGCCATCATCGCCACCCGCAACGAGGCTAGCTCGGCACTCTATCTGGCAGCAGGATACACGCCTTCGTCCGTGTTAAGCCACTGGACGATCGAGTCGGACGCTATACTATGGTGGAAAACCAATCCGCAAGAAATGCAAAAATAATATTTTTTTGCAAATAAATTTGCATATATGCAAAATTATTACTAACTTTGCACCCGTTAAAGAATAAACGCCACCGGAGGCTCTCCGGTTGCAGTCGATAAAGAATAAAGCACTATGACAAGGTTAAGCGTTAATATCAACAAAGTGGCAACGCTGCGTAACTCACGCGGAGGCAAGTTGCCCGATGTAGAACTGTTTGCTCAGGACTGTGAGCGCTTTGGTGCGCAGGGTATAACGGTTCATCCGCGTCCGGACGAGCGCCATATACGCCGTGAGGATGTGTATGAGTTGAAGCGCCTGGTCAAGACCGAGTTTAACATCGAGGGCAACCCGACCGAGGAGTTCTTGGCGCTGGTGGCGGACATCCGTCCTACGCAGGTGACCTTGGTGCCAGACGATCCCAACCAGCTGACCAGTAACCACGGATGGGACGTGGCTAAGCACCTGAACGAGCTCAAAGGCATCGTCAACCAGCTGCACGCCAGTCGTATCAGAGTGAGCATCTTTGTTGATCCGGATCCGCTGATGGTAGAGTATGCCAAGACGACCGGCGCTGACCGCATAGAGCTTTATACCGGCCCTTATGCCGAGATCTATGAACAGGACCCGCAGCGTGCAATCGATAAGTATCGTCCGGCTGCAGAGAAAGCCCACGAACTGGGACTGGGCATGAACGCCGGCCACGATCTGAACCTGCTGAACCTGCGTGCATTTGTAGCCGCTTTTCCCTGGACGGCAGAAGTGAGCATCGGTCACGCCCTGATAGCCGACGCCTTGTATATGGGCATTGAGCGCACCATCAATGAGTATCGTAAACAATTAGAATTCTAAATATATGATTTTCTTACAAGCAACAACGGCTGCCGAGACAGTCGTAACCAAATCAATCAACCTGTGGACAATGGCGCAATACGGCGGCTGGATCATGATCATTCTGGCCCTGCTGTTCTTAGGCGCAGTGTATATCTTCATCGAGCGTATGGTGGTGATCAAGGCTGCTACGCAAGAGGACAAGACTTTTATGAACCGTATTCGTGACTATATCCACGAGGGCAAGATCGATTCGGCTATCAAGCTCTGTCAGCAGACCAACACACCTTCGGCTCGAATGGTAGAGAAGGGTATCACCCGTATTGGCCGTCCGATGCAGGATGTACAGGTAGCTATCGAGAACGTAGGTGACCTGGAGGTCAGCAAGCTGGAGAAAGGCCTGGTATTGATGGCTACAATCGCCGGTGGTGCTCCGATGTTGGGTTTCCTCGGTACGGTGCTGGGTATGGTGCAGACCTTCTTTGAAATGGCCAACAAAGCCGGCGGCTCGATCGACATGACCACCTTGTCAACCGGTATGTATCAGGCCATGGTGACCACTATCGGCGGTCTGATAGTAGGTATCATCGCGATGTTTGCTTACAACCTGCTGGTAGCACGTATCGACCATGTGGTACGTCGTCTCGAGTCCCGTACGATGGAGTTTATGGACGTGCTGAACGATCCCTCCTAAAAAATCGTAAATTGTCAATCGTCCAATCGTCAATAGCTTTATGTCATTAAAACGTCGAAATAAAGTAGAGGCAACCTTTGCGATGTCATCGATGACCGACTTGATCTTCCTGCTGTTGCTGTTCTTCATCATGGCCAGCACGATGTCGTCGCCCAATGATATCAAGATCAACCTGCCTCAAGCGCGCTCGAACGACACAACCAAGCCTCAGATGGCCAAGGTGTCGATCGACAATCTGGGTCAGTACTATCTGGCAGTGGGAGACCAACAGCCTGAGATGATAGCCCCCGAAGCGCTCGAAGGACGTCTGCAAGAGATGCAGCGCAGCGATTCCACCCTGACAATCGCTCTGCACGCAGACATGGATATAGCATATAAGGAAGTGGTTCGCGTGCTCGATATAGCCAACGAGAATCATATGAAACTGGTGGTAGCAACCCACCATACAGAGGATAGTGAAACAGGAGAGTAAATCACATATAATTGCTTCCGTAGGTACGGTGATAGTGGCCGTGCTGGTGTTCCTGTTCTTGTGGTTCTACCTGATCTATCTGTCGGACGACAAGGAACTGGAGGATCCGGGTATAGAGATCGCTTTTGCTGATATGCCTGATCCTGAGTTGCCTTTGCCGTTCAAAGCAGAGCAGGGCGCCGAGGGCAGCAGTGCCGCAGAGGGTGAACCTCAACCGGCTCCGCTGACACCTACTACACAGCCGACCAAGTCGGAAGCCACTCGTCCCTTAGTGCCGCAAGAAGCGACCAAAGCACCAATAGCACAACAGCACGAGTCGCCTGTCAAACAGGAGACCCAAGAGCAAGAGGACAAAGCTGCCAAGGAAGCCGCCGAAGCCAAAGCACGTGCTGATGCAGCCGCCAAGGCCAAGGCCGACTCGATAGCGCGTGTGCAAGCCGAGAAAGCGGCCAAAGCACAGAAGATGGGTAGCCTGTTCGGCAAAGGTACCGGCGGTGCAGGAGGCACAGGCGGACAAAGCAACACCGGTTCGACAGGCGCCGGTAAGAACCCTGCCAGCGGTAAGGGCAAAGGAAAGAGCGGTAACGGCAGTTGGAGCCTGGCAGGACGAGATATAGTCGGTACGCTGCCACAACCGGAGAAAGGACGCTACGAGGCCGGCACGGTGGTCATAGAGATACGTGTCAACCCGGAAGGTAAAGTAGTCAGTGCCCGCGAGACCAAAGGCGGCAACATCAGCGACAGAGCTACCATCGATGCAATGTTGCAGAAAGCGCGTGAGGCGCGCTTCACACCCAGCGAACAGAAACAGGACCAGATAGGTCTGATAACATATATAATCCCTACATAAAATTGTATGAATTACTTGTTTCTTGACAACGGCTTCGAAGAGATTGAAGCTATTACAACGATTGATTTGTTACGTCGTGCAAACATCCCGTTAACCACTGTGTCTGTAACGGGCAAAGCCCTGGTATTGGGTGCTCATAACATCGCCGTAGAGGCTGATGGGCTGATGGCAGACGTTGATTTTACTGATGCTCAGATGTTGATTCTGCCTGGTGGAGCAACCAAACTGATCCAGCGTCCGGCTCTGTGCGAGCTGCTGGTGGCACACAACAAGCAGGATAAGCTGATAGCCGCTATCTGCGCCGCACCGGCTGTGCTGGGACAACTGGGCATACTGGAAGGCAAACAGGCAACCTGTTATCCCGGATTTGAGAAGTATCTGGGCGAGAGTTATATAGGCGGACTGGTGGTAGAGTCGAAGAACGTGATCACTGCCAAAGGTCCGGGACTGTCTTCAGACTTTGCGTTCTGCCTGATAGAGAAGCTGGCTTCGTCCGAAGTAGCCGATCAGGTATACGATGCTGCACAGTACTAAGGGTTATGGGTTATCGGTTACCGGTTAAGGGGTAGAGTTATACCATATTAAATAAAAAAGATGAAAGCACCGTGTCTCACGACAGGGTGCTTTCTAGTATGAAAAAATCTCAAAAAATGTTGAAGTATTACTACTTCTGAAACCAAAAACAAAAACTTTTAACTATTGAAAACAAAAACTCTTTATGTATTATGATGTTTGTTGTTACTTATACAGATAGCGTTTGATCGAGCGCTTCGGTGTCTTAGCAAACTCCTCGAGCACGAGCTCGATAGCGCTGATTTGGCTATATTGCGGCAGCTCTTTGTTGAGCGTTTGGCGGTTCTCTTCCATCAGAGCGGTGATGGTCTTGTCACCCAGATGTTTCTTGCCTTCGGGCGAGTTGTCCGGATAAACGAGTGCCACCAGCTTGCCTTCACGCTCGAGAACGATAGACTCAACGACGCAGGGTAGGTTGTTGAGTTTGTCCTCGATCTCCTCGGGGTAGATGTTCTGTCCCGAAGCGCCAAGGATCATGTTCTTAGAGCGGCCGTGAATGAAGATATTGCCCTCTTTGTCCAGTACGCCGAGGTCACCGGTACGCATCCAGCCGTCCTTGGTGAAGACAGCCTTGGTTGCCTCTTCGTTCTTATAGTATCCCATCATGACATTGATACCCTTGACTTGGATCTCGCCGTCCTTGCTGTACGGGTCCTCAGAGTCGATACGTACGTTACATTGCGGTATCTGCTTGCCACAGCTGTGGAAGCGGAAGTTGAACCAGTCTTCGTAGGAGATCAGCGGACCGCACTCAGTCATACCGTAACCTACACAGTACTGATAGTTGATATCTTTCAATACGCGCTCTACCTCGCCGTTGAGAGCTGCTCCACCGATGATGAGGTAACGCAACTTGCCACCAAAGGCTTTGTCCAGACCCTCTTTGACTTTCGCGCGAACGACCTTGTTCAGACCCGGGCAACGCCACATGAAGCGCATCATCGGGGTGCTGATCTTAGGCATCACGCTCTTCTTGACGATCTTCTCGATCACCAGAGGTACAGTCAGGATCATGAACGGCTTGACGTACGCAAAGGCTTTCATCAGCGCCGTTGGGGTAGGTGCCTTGGTCAAGAAGAACACCTGCGAACCGCAGCAGATCTGGTACAAGAACTCGAAGGTCAGACCAAACATATGGGCTATAGGCAGCATATTGAGCACGCGGTCACCTTTCTGATGAGGTATACGCACGCATGCGAACTCTACGTTACCGCTCAGGCTCAGGTTGCTCAGCATCACACCCTTAGGATTACCCGTCGAACCGGAGGTGTAGTTGATCAGGGCCAAGTCCTCGAGGTTGTCGGTCGGATAGTTGATGTCAGCAGGCTGAATGCCGTTAGGATATTTCTTGGCAAACAATTCAGGCACCTTGGCGAATGCTTTCTCTGCCTCTTTGGTAGCAGCTACGAGCGAGAACTCGTCCATGAAGATAGTAGCCTTCAAGGCCGGCATTTGAGCGGGGTCGATCTTTTTCTTAACATTCGGTCCCACGAACAGGAGGGTTGCCTCCGAGTGGTTAACCAAACCGTGTATATCTTCTCCTGTGAAATCCGGCAGAATACTTACTACTACAGCTTTGTAGGTCTCAATAGCCAGGAAAAGTACACCCCAGTTGGCACAGTTACGACCGGCCAGGGCGATCTTGTCTCCGGGCTTGATACCCAATGCTTCGAACAGAACGTGCAACTCTTCGATCTTAGTTGCCATCGAGCCGAAGGTGTATTTGTTTTCGCTGTCGATATCCTCCAGGGCCAGCATCTCCCATTGGTTTTTAACCGACTCTTGCAGGAAATCTAAATAGTGTCTTGTTGCCATAAATAAATTAGTTTCTTTCTAATCCGGCTGCAAAGGTACTACATAAAACTCGAACTGTCGTTCAAAAAGTGCATTTTTTTTGATTATTCTGCATTTTTTGGCACTTTTATCAGTTTATATAGTCCTTTGTAGGTGTTTTTTAATAAATTGAAGTCCATTTTAGCGCCACTCAGTCCGCTGTCATAGCTGTTCTTGATGTGGGCAAACATAATAGCTGTCAGTTCGGTGTCGATGTCGTATCGTACGATACCCATTCGTTGGTCGTAACGGATAGCCTTACGCCAGAGGTCCAGTTCTTTGAGGGCGAGGCGTTGTGCTTTGCGCCGCAAAGACGGAAAACGTGTATATGCGGTGAACATGATGTTGTTCACATTGCTTGTGTTGATTTTTTGCCAGTTGTCGAAGGTCATCAAGGCCTGTTGTAGCGAATCCAGATAGCGGTCCATAGCATCGATCATCTCGGTCATACTGAGCGTGTCCGGCAGCTGGAGGGCGTCCTGCTTGGGTTGCAGAAAATAGCGTTCCATACAAGTCTGTAGCAACTCGTCCTGGTCCTTGAAGTAGTAGTAGAGCGTGCCGCGCCCCATGTCTAATGCGTTCTGCAGGTCGGTGATGGAGGTGTCGTTATAGCCCTGTAGGCAGTACAGTTCCATAGCCTTGGTGATGATATATTCGCGTCTATCTTTCATGCTTCGTATCGATTGAGCGCCGAGCGCATCAAGATGCGTCCTTGCTCGATGATCTCTTCGGCCTTGTCAAAATCGAAGGTGTTGTAGGCATACTGCGGCATTACCGAGTGGACATCGGGTGGGGTAAGACGTAGCGAGAGGAGGGTGTTCTGTTGGATCTGCATATCGGACATACGGTCCAGCAGGCCGATAAATCCTACGTTCCTACGCAGGTCTGCAGCTCGCTGGCGACGCATGGCATTCACGCGGTCGGCCAGGTCGCTTAGTTTCTCCTCCAGGGCTTCGGGCACACCGATGCCTTTGCTGTGGATGAACTGTAGCGGCTTGGTGACGTCGATCATCTCGGGTTGCTGCTCTTTGATAGTCATCTTGTCCTTGCCGGATATATCGGCTGCGACGAGGATATCACCTTTCTGTCGTTTGACGACATCCAATGGCAGGGGATTGAGTATGCCGCCATCGATCAAAAGCTTGCGTCCGCGCTGAACGGGTTCGAAGAAGAGCGGTATACTGATCGAGGCACGTACGGCTTCGAACAAGCTACCTTTGGTGAACACCACCTGTTCGGTACTAATCATGTCAGCTGCCACCAGTGAGCACGGTATAGGCAGGGTCTCCAAAGGTTGGTCCGGCACGATGGTCTTAAGTTCCTCGATGATACGTTGTCCTTTGACGATCGAGTTACCGCTGAGCAGGTTGACATCCATCATCTTGAGGATCAACTGCTTGTCGACATTCAGAAACCACTCTTTGGCTTCCTTGAGTCGTCCTGCAGCATACATTCCCGCTATGATAGACCCCATCGAGCAGCCGGCGATGCTGGTGATCTGATAACCACGTGCTTCCAGCTCCTCAATAGCTCCTATGTGCGCCAAACCGCGCGCACCGCCGGACCCTAAAACCAATGCTACTTTTTTACCCATAACCTATAACCCATAACCCATAACCTGTAACCCTTACACGATCTTCGCGGGTTGTAGTTTCTCGCGGATCTTGATATAGATGATCGTCTCTTTCTTAGCAAACTCGGTTTTGACGTATCCCATGCCGATACCTACTTTGGTGTTAGGCAGCATGATACCGGAGGTGACATTGCCGATGGTGTTGCCTTCGGCGTCGCAGATCTCGTAGCCGTTACGCGGAATAGCGCGCTCCAGACACTCAAAGTGCACCAGCTTGCGTTGTACGCCTTCGGCTTTCTGTTTCTGCAAAAACTCCTTGTCGATAAAGTCCTTGGCGTCCAGTTTGGTGATCCAACCCAGTCCTGCTTCCAGCGGCGAGGTGGTGTCGTCTATATCGTGGCCGTAGAGGCAGTACCACTTCTCCAGACGCAGGCTGTCTCGTGCACCCAGACCGATAGGTGCCAAACCAAACTGTTGGCCCACTTCGAATAGTGCGTCCCAGATCTGTTTGCCTTTGTCGGCAGGGAAATAGAGTTCGAATCCTCCGGCGCCGGTATACCCCGTGTTGCTCAGGATAACGCCCTGTACGCCTGCAAAACTCCACTCGCGGAACGAGTAGTAAGGAATGGCACTCAGGTCAGCATCGGTCAACAACTGCAGCAACTCGGTCGCCTTAGGACCCTGAACAGCCAACTGACCATAACGGTCGGAGGCGTTCTCGAGGTTAACACCAAACGTGTTCTGTTGATTGACCCATGCCCAGTCCTTGTCGATATTGCCGGCATTGACTACCATCAGGTATTTGGTAGTGGAGTACTTGTATATGATCAGGTCATCCACGATACCGCCTTTGCCGTTCGGCATACAGGTGTATTGGGCTTTGCCGGACTCCAGCTTGCTCACGTCGTTAGTGGTGATGTACTGCAGAAAATCCAGTGCTTTGTCGCCTTTAACCCAGAACTCACCCATGTGGCTCACATCGAACACACCTACGCCTTGGCGTACGATCATGTGCTCTTGGTTGATACCGGTTGGGTATTGGATAGGCATATTAAAGCCTGCGAACTCAGCCATCTTGGCGCCGAGTGCTATATGTGTTTCAGTAAACGGTGTTGTTTTTAACATATGCTTTTGATTATTTTTGTTATTCTTTATTTTAAGAAAAAAACCTAAATGACACTTTTGAATGATTAAGCGTTTCACGCTCCATGTCTTAGTCTGCTAGATCGTCTTCGTAAGCGAGCTTCCAAGCCGCTCTATCATCCTAATCCATTCTCTATCGAGTTCAATCATTCAAAAGACATAAACATAAAAAACAATTTATTTCTTTTTAGCCCACGTATTAGCCAATATCACAGCAACAGTTGTTAACACAACAACAACTCCGGCAAAAAGAAGATTATGTGTCTTATCACTGTCATCAATTGGCAAGAAACATCCCGGCGCAATTAAAAGAAATAGGATGCCGACAATTAGTCTTAGACGTTTTATGTTTACCTTTTCTTTCTCTTCTTTAGATGCTGTGTTATAACCTGCGATAAGCCAATCGCCTTTCCCAATAAGAATGACGATAGCTATGATTAAACAAACAAAGCCTACAATAATTTGTGTCATACTAATATTGTTTTTTGTGTATATTTCCTTTAGATGGCTGTTACCGCTTCGCGGTGAGGAATCGTCCTGACGGACTACGTAAATTAATTTATAAGTAGGCTGTTGGGGCGAGGCATCGGGGGCGCGCCAGCGCTACAGACGTCTAAAGGGGTTTTGTATGTCTTTTTCGTCAAACTTAAAACATATACATTACGCCATCCTTAGTATCCAAGTAGTAGTGCTCCGCTTGGTCCATGGGAGGAGCGAAGTTCCACAAAATACCGATCTGCTTGCCGGTCAGGCGCATGTAGTTCCACAGTTGCTGACGATGCTCCGCTACCAGTTTGTCAACCGCTTTGCACTCTACGATCACCTCATCATTGATCAGGAAATCGACGAAGTGCTTGTGCTGTATGGGCTTGCCGTGAAAAACCACTTGGAAGTAGTACTCACGCTGGTTAGGGATCTGTTGCTCGTCGAGTAGGATCTGCAACGCCTCCTGATACATATACTCATTCAAGAATGGTCCAAGCTCGCGGTGTACGGCAGCGCACGCGCCGTTGATGGCGTAGCATTTAGCCTTCAGTTGCTCACACAACTCCGGGTGCTTATCGATCAATCTTTTCAGCGTATATTGCATAATCGAAAAATGTTTTTTGTGTTTATGTCTGATTATTGATTTTGAATTCGAAGAATTTGGAAGCTTGTTTTGATAAAGTGGTCTGTAAATTTATTTATGAGAGCACTTTAGCAAAAGAAGATTCGTATTGTCAAATAAAATCAATAATCAGTGTTTTATATGTTTTTTTCTTATTTCTTAACGATCTCGAGGATGACCTTCATGGCCGCTTCCAAGGACGGGATAGGAAGGTACTCATAGCGGCTGTGGAAGTTCTCACCGCCGGCGAAGATATTCGGACAGGGTAGCCCCTCAAAGCTTAGTCTTGCGCCGTCCGTGCCGCCACGAATAGGTTTGACTTTGGGCTCTACGCCTACAGCCAACATCGCTTCCTTGGCCAGATCGATGATGTGCATCACCGGTTCGATCTTCTCGCGCATATTATAGTACTGGTCACGAATCTCAATCTCTGCCGTGCCTTCACCATATTCGCGGTTGACCTTACGTACCAGGTGCTCCATCTCACGCTTGCGGCTCTCAAAACGAGCACGATCATGGTCGCGGATGATATAGCTGAGTGTGGTCTCTTCTACCGTACCGGACATCCCAATCAGGTGATAGAATCCCTCGTATCCCTGTGTATGCTCCGGCGTCTCCCAACGAGGCAGCATCACTGCCAGCTGGTAGCCTATGCGCATCGAGTTGACCATCTTGTGATACGCGCTGCCCGGGTGGACGTTCGTACCGTGGATGTGGATCTTACAGCCGGCAGCATTGAAGTTCTCATACTCCAACTCACCTACTGCGCCACCATCCATGGTGTATGCAAAGTCGCATCCGAAGGCTTGGACGTCGAAGTGGTCAGCGCCTTGGCCGATCTCCTCGTCCGGCGTGAAGCCTACACGGATCTTACCGTGCTTGATCTCCGGGTGCTCGATCAGGTACTCGATAGCCGTCACGATCTCAGCTATTCCGGCTTTGTCGTCTGCGCCCAGCAGGGTCTTACCGTTGGTGACGATGATATCCTGACCCTGATAATGCAGTATCTCCGGATACTTGGCCGTCTCCAGTATGATGTTCTCGGCTTCATTCAACACGATATCCTTGCCATCATAGGCCTTGACGATGCGTGGCTGAACATTCTTGCCGCTGGCATCGGGAGCAGTATCCATGTGAGCAATGAAACCCACTACAGGATGTCCTTCTTCATTGGCCGGCAACGTGGCCATGATATAGCCGTTACGGTCCAAACTAACCTCGGTCATACCGATCTGTTTGAGTTCGTCTGCCAGATACTGGGCAAACTCCATCTGACCTGGTGTACTCGGGGTCATATTGGTGTTCTCATCACTGGTAGTGTGAAAAGACACGTATTTCAAAAAACGATCTACTATATTCATCTCTGTGATTTATTTACCGCTGAACGAACCGAGCAGCGAGCTGATAGCACCTGCGTACTGGGCTGCTGTGCCGGCATAGTTAGACATTGTCGAAGCAGCTGACGAAGTCGTAGAACTAACTTTCTGTCCGGTCTCGCTGTTCTTAACCATCTCTACCAGGCTGTTGGTAACGGAGGATACATTGTCCTTGGTAACCAAGCCAAACGAACCTGCAATCAGACCCTTGCCAAACTCAGCCAGATAGCTCTTGTCCTTGTAGTTGGTAGCCAGATCGCCGCAGTTAGCGAGCAGCGAAACGGTGTTGAGGATGTTCTGGGTGTTCTTGTAGTTGAACGTACCATCAGCTTTGTACTGGGTATAGAGTGAGTGCAAAGCATTACCTGCTCCTTGGCCGGCAGCTGTGCCGGTAGCCGGAGTGGTAGTGGTAGGAGTAGTTGTTGCGGTCGAAGAACCTGCATTCTTGGTAAACGAGCAGCTTGCCAACATCATAACAGCTGCCAAAAAGAAGATTGTCTTTTTCATTGTAATTTTTAATTTATAATTTTTAATTTTTAATTTCTCAAATCACTAAGTCCATCTTATCTTCCTCCCCGTCTATCCACGCCAGTATATTGTCCACCACATTCTCGCACATTGCGATACGTCCTTCCCACGTGCCGGTGCCTGTATGGGGCGAGAGTACGACATTGTCCATCTTCAATAGCTCGTCCGATATATGCGGCTCGTGCTCATACACATCCAGTGCCGCACCGGCTATCTGTCCGGACTTGAGGGCGCGGATCAGGTCCTCTTCGCATACGTGCGCGCCGCGTGCGGTATTGATAAGGTAAGCGGTAGACTTCATCGCTTGCAGCTCACGCATACCAATCAGGTGGTGTACTTCGTGCGAGTAGGGCAGATTGAGTGACACAAAGTCCGAACGCTGCAACAGCTCGGCCTGCATCACATAACGTGCCCCATAGAGTTGTTCTATCTCTTCGGGCAGACGATGACGGTTGTGATAGAGTATCTTCATCCCGCTGGCTACAGCTCTACGTGCCAAAGCTTGGCCTATACGTCCCATGCCGATGATACCTAAGGTCTTGCCATACAGGCTGTGACTGAGGTTGTGCATCACGGCCATCGATTCGCAGGTGCCGTTTCGCAACTGGCGGTCAAACTCCGCCACTCGGCGGGCTACCGCTATCATCAGCGCAAACGCCAACTCAGCGGTCGGCTCGGTTACGGTATCCGGGGTGTTGGTCACGCGTATACCGCGCGCTCGGCAAGCGTCCAGGTCAATGTTGTTGTATCCCGCCCCGAGGTTAGCTATCAGTCGCAAACGAGGCATACGGGCTATCAGCTCGGCATCTACGGACTTGTCAAAACTCGACACCAGCACATCAGCCTCCTCGAGAGGGGCATTCAAGTCATAACCTCTCAGACGCTCAAATCCCTCAGCAGGGAGTGGGGTTGTAAACGCTATACGCATAACAAAAATTGACCTTTCATTCAAAAACCCTGCAAAGATATTAAAAAATATTGATATATGCAAATATAATTTGCAATTTTACAAAAAAACGCGGAGACGAACCTCCGCGTATACGTATTAATACGTATTAGTCCAGTTTATAGTCCACTGTCGTCACTACTCTCACATGCTTCAACCACGGCTGGTAGGGGTCACTCTCCACGGTGAACTGTCCTTGGCTGGCGTGGGCTATACTGCCCAGATTGCACTCGGCATCATTGGCAAACTTCTGCGCCACGGCACGGGCGTTCTTGGTGGCCTCTTCGATCATCTCGGGCTTCAACTCCGGCAGGCCGTTGTACTGGTACTCCAGCTGCCACTCGTTGGTGTTGACGATGATGCCGCGGTTGAGTAGTTCGCTCTGACAGCCGGCATTGCGAACCACCATCTGTACGCTGTCGGTAGAGACGATAACCGAGGCATTCAATTGGTAGTGAAACTCCGGCCGATCGTCGGACATATACGAGGCCCAGTTGTCGTTGACCGATATATTGCCCAACTGCAGATCAGAGGACTTGAATCCACGGGCACGAAGCATCGTAATGATCTCATTACTAACATGTTCGCTCTCTCGATATAGACTCTGCAGGTCGTTGCCCACGATCGAAAAACTTAACGGCCAGATAGCATGGTCGGCCTCTACGGTGCGGGTGGAGAGTCCTTTGACTGTGACGATACGATCCTTGTCCGCATTCTTCTTTAGACCCAGGAAAACAAACAGTCCGGCAAACGCGATGCCGACGGCTACACAAATAGCGCTGATAATATTGTTCTTCATAACAAAAATAATTTGGTTTTGCACTCCAAACACAAACAAATTGTATGCCAAAAGCACTATAACAGCAGATAATTGAAGATATTTTAATAAATTTTTTATTAAAATTTGCGTATATGCTTTTTTTGTTGTATCTTTGTACCCGATATATTGAACCCCGCCTTGTGGCGTTACTATTATGGCAAACGAAAAGCACCAACTCGTTGAAGAGTTAAAGGCTCTATTAGAGCAAGATGTAACCACTACCAAAGAGCAAGTGGACCAGTTGAAAACCCAATTCTATCGTCTCTATCATCAGGAACTGGAGCAGCTTCGTCAAGCGGCTGAGCAGGCAGCTGAACCGGCAGAGGGCGAAGAGCCCGCTCCGTGGCAGCCACCTGTAGATGAGGATGAAGTGCAACTACGCGAACTCCTCGCCCAGTACAAAGAACGTCGCGCTGAAGCGGCGGCTAAGACGGCTGCCGAGCAAGAACAGAACCTGCTGCGTAAGCAGGCTATCCTGGACGAAATGAAGAAGCTGGCAGAGGCTGAGTGTGGCGATGCAATGACCAACCTCAAGCGTATGCGCGAGCTGCAAGCAGACTGGAAGACCATCGGTGCTGTGCCGGCGCCTAAGACCCAAGAGCTGTGGAAACAATACCAGCAGTACCAGGAGCAGTTCTATGACATGGTTAAGATCAATATCGAGCTGCGTGATCTGGACTTTAAGAAGAACCTCGAACTCAAGACCTTGCTGTGCGAGGCAGCCGAGAAACTGCAAGAGTTGCCTTCTATCGTAGAGGCCAGCCGTGCGCTCCAACAGCTGCACGATGAGTGGGCTGAGATAGGTCCGGTGGCACGCGAGCTGCGTGAGGACTTGTGGAATAGATTCAAAGCCGCTTCGACCGTTATCAACAAGAAGCATCAGGCATACTTCGACGAGATTCACCAAAAAGAGCAGGAGAACCTGGAGAAGAAACAAGCTATCATCGAGCGCCTGAAAGCGATCGACTACTCGGATATCCAGTCCTCCAAACGATGGGAAGAACTGACCGAGCAGATCAATGCGATGCAGACCGAATGGCGCGCGATCGGTTTTGCGCCTAAGAAATTCAACCAGGCTGTCTATGACGAGTACCGTACGCTATGTGACGGGTTCTTCAAGGCTAAGACGGCGTACTATAAAGGCCTGCGTGACGAGCTGAGCGCCAACCTGCAGAAGAAACGCTCTATCATCGAGCGTGCCGAGGCCCTCAAGGACTCGACCGATTGGAGCGAGACCACCAACCAACTGATCGAGCTGCAGAAAGAGTGGAAGACCATCGGTCCGGTGGCACGTAAGTACTCAGACGAGTTGTGGAAGAAGTTCAACGAGACCTGTGACATCTTCTTCAACGCCAAACGTGAGGCCATCAAAGATGAGCGCATCAAAGCCCGTGGCGAACGTGCTGCCAGAGCTGTCAAAGCGGCTGCCAGCCAAGGCGCTGACGGATTGCGTCGTATGCGTGATCGTCTCCAACAAGAGATCAAGACGGCTGAGAACAACATCCTCTTCTTCACCGGCAAATCCAAAACAGCCAACAAGCTGGTAGAGGACCTGCAAAAGAAGATCGACCAACTCAAGAAGCAGCTGGAAGAGATTGAGGATAAAATGGATAACGAATAAACATGGCTACACTAATTGACTATAAGGACGTTAAAATCTGCCAACAAGAGCAGATAGTGCTGCGCAATGTCAATGTCACTATCCACAGCGGCGAACTGGTCTATCTGCTGGGTAAGGTAGGCTCCGGCAAATCGTCCTGGCTCAAGACTATCTACGGTGCCCTGCCTATCGAAGAGGGTGAGGCGCAGGTACTGGGCATGAACATGCGTACGATCAAACGCCGCAAACTACCTTTCCTACGTCGCCGAATGGGTATTGTGTTCCAGGACTATAAGTTGCTGACCGACCGTTCGGTGGAGGAGAACCTGCTGTTTGTGCTCAAGGCTACCGGCTGGAAGGACAAACACCTGATGCAGAGCCACGTCATCGAGGTGCTCAAGCAAGTGGGTATGGCAGACAAAGCCTATAAGAAACCGCACCAGCTTTCCGGTGGTGAACAGCAGCGTGTCGTTATTGCACGTGCGCTATTGAACTCACCCGAGATGATTCTGGCTGATGAACCCACCGGAAACCTCGACCCTGATACAGGTAACGAGATTATGGCCCTGTTGGCAGAGATCAGTCAAGCCGGCATAGCGGTTATCATCTCTACCCACAACCTCCTCTGGCCGGAGAAATATCCCGGTCGTATATTAGAGTTTGATGGGGGAAATATCAAATGATCATGCGCCCAGCGCTAAGGCAAACAGGCGCATTTGATGAAGCATAGCTACCACGCCGTTGTTGCGGGTAGGGGATAGATGCTCACGTAATTGGATATCGTCGATGAAGTACAGATCTGCATCGACGATTTCTTTTGGTGTATGGCCGCTCAACACCTCAACCAACATGGCTACAATGCCTTTGACCAGTATCGCATCCGAGTCACCCTGATAGATGACCTTGCCATCCACCATCTTAGCCGTGAACCACACCGTCGATTGACAGCCGTCTATCTTGTTACGGTCTATCTTGTCAGCCGCAGGCATCGGTTTCATTGCCTTGCCGTAGTCGATGATCAGCTGATAGCGGTCCATCCATTGATCAAACTCGCTGAACTCTTCTATTATCTGGTCTTGTGCTTCGTTAATGCTCATCTTTCTATTGACGATTTACGATATTGACGATTTGACGATTGACGATTTACGATTTATTTTTGATCATCTGGTAGATGCGTTCGGCGATCTGCTCGTCCGATAGTTCGGTACATTCATCTACATCGATGATATAGTTTGCTTGACTATAATAGGGCTCTCTCTCCTCCAGTTGAGGGGCGATAAAAGCCAACAGCTCTTCTTCGGTTCGTCCCTGCAGCACCGGCCGCTCGCTGAGGTCGGTCAGACTGAGCCGCTTAGCCAAATGCTCCGGTGCCCAGCGGATATAGAAACTGGTGCCCAGTTCCTTGAGGCAGTCCATGTTGTCTTCCCAACACGGATAACCTCCTCCGGTGGCATAGATCACGTGCTCATAGGGGGTATCGGCCAGGTCTTCGACTACATACTTCTCTTTCTTGCGAAACGCTTCCAAGCCATAGGTGCGGATATACTCCGCGGTGGTCAGACCATGTATCTGCTCAAACGCATCGTCCAGATCTACAAAATGCCAGCCCAACTTATCGGCCAGCAACCGGCCGGCAGTGGTCTTGCCGGCTCCCATGTACCCTATCAAATAAACGGGAAACTCCATTGTTAAGGTCGGTTCTTCTCTTCTTCGTCTAGCCACTCGGGCGTGTTGTCGCGCCAGATCAGCTGGCCGTTCTCCCAGAAAGCTTGCGGGAAGACACCTCCGCAGTCGGGTTCACGATCGCCTTCTAAGACCCAGTCCTCTCCTTTAATTAAATATACGCGTGCGCGCGAGGAGCAGATCGGGGCGCAAGAGGTGTAGATCAGCAGCACCTCGTTGGTCTGATGAAACCCCACCACCTCTACCTGACAACTGTCTGCCAGATGGATGATCAGGTGGTTGTGCTCGGTGTCGCTCAGTATACGCTTAGGGCTGCCGCCCAGGTTCTTGAGTACCTCGGCGAAGTGGTCCAGCGGTTTCTCGGCAAACACACCCATGCTTGCCATCAGAGCCATCATTATCAGCGTGATCTTCTTCATCTCTCAGTTAATTAGTGCCACGGCATAGGCAGCTATTCCTTCTTTGCGTCCTACAAAGCCGAGTCGTTCGGTTGTAGTGGCTTTGACATTCACTTGGCTACGATCCACCTCCATCACTTCGGCCAGGCAAGCCTGCATCGATTCGATATAGGGTAGTAGCTTGGGCGCTTGTGCGCAGATAGTCAGGTCACAGTTGCCTAACTCATACCCCTGCTCACGAATCAATGTCATCGTGCGGCGCAGCAGTATCTTAGAGTCGATACCTTCAAACTCATTGCCTTTGGTGTCCGGAAAATGGTAACCTATGTCGCGCAGGGCGGCAGCGCCTAACAGCGCGTCGCATAAGGCGTGGATAGCTACATCGGCATCCGAATGACCCTCCAGTCCCATCTCATAGGATACCTCAATCCCCCCGAGCCATAATGGACGACCCGGGGTGAATTGATGTACATCATAGCCAAACCCTATACGTGGTTGGCATTTACCATTTTGGCAATTACCATTTACCATTTATTACTTACGGTTATTCACCAGATCCTTGATACCGTACAGGTCGAATCCGAGGGTGAAGCGCATGGTCTGATCCAGCGGGTTCTGTGCTGCCAAACCGATACAATATGCTACATCGAGGCTAACGATCGACAGATGGAATCCGGCACCAACGGTGATGTAGTTACGGTTACCTTTGTAGTAGTTCTCGTAGCTATAACCGGCACGAGCGTAGAACTGCTTGTTGTAGCTATACTCCAAACCTGCTCCCCAACGTACCTCATTAAACTCCTCTTTCGAGCCGCCCGGAGCATCAGCGAAGGACTGGAACCAACCCTTAGGAGAGGTCAACTCAGAGTAAGCCTCTTGGGTGTACTTGCCGTCCTCACCGTCTGCATACTTAGACTTGCGGCTCGGCACCATCAGCTTGTTGGCCTCCAGGTTCATGGTCAGCGAGTTGTACTTGTCGAACGGGATCTCGTAGCTGGCACCGATGTTCATACTTGCAGGGATGAAGTTGTTGGTGATCTTGTCGTAGGTCATCTTACCACCCAGGTTCTTCAAGGTGAAACCCAAGGCAAAGTGACTCGTACCGGTCTTGATGTCAATCGGCTGACGATAGTACAGCGCGATGTCGGCACCCATCGTCCAAGCAGGATACATCTCTGTAGCACCCATGGTCGAGCTGTTGGCTCCGTTGTTCAAATCCGAATACATGAATCGTACAGCTACGGCCATCGACACATACTCGTGTAACTTACGATAGTAGCTCAGGTCCAATGCCCATTCGTTAGGACGTACGTTGATAGGTGTAGCACCCGGATCGCCGTTGGTCAACTGAACATCACCCAGCGAGAAATACGTGAAGCTGGCACCAATACCACCGGCCAAGTCGCCGAAGTTGTAGTAACCTGCGATATACGCCAAGTCGATGTCGCTCACCAACTTACGCAGCCACGGCGTGTAGCTGGCGTTCAAACCACCTTTGCTGTCCATGTACGCATACTTAGCAGCGTTCCAGTACTGAGAGTTGAGGTCGGCTTGTGTAGCCACACCCAGGTCACCCATACCTGCTGCACGTGCATCCGGAGCAATCGATAACGACGGCATCGAAGTGATCAGCGGGTTCATCGTGTCATCCGTTTGAGCACTCATGCTTACTACGCACAATAGTGCAGTGATAGATAAAAAAACTTTTTTCATTTGATAAAATTGTTATTTTTTTTGTTATTGTATATTCGTTTTAATATCACATTAAAAAATCTTCATAGGCAATATTGCTTTTGTTGCTATTCGTTATTATTTGGTTACAATTATTTTCCCGGAACTATGACTATACTTGCTGTTAGCAGCTTTCAGTCTTACATTATAAATATATACGCCCGGCTGCAGGCCTATCTCGCCCAGGTTGAGTTGGATGCCTTCCGGGTTATTCTGCTTGTGTGTCCATACCATCTGTCCGCTGACGTTATACAGACATACTTCGGTTGATAGCAGCTCATCCGGCTGGTCGTATAACACGGTCATCGTCACTACTCCCGACTGTTGTACCGGGTTGGGGTAGGTGCTCACCGAGTAGATCGACGGATCGAGTCCTGCCTCTACCACAAAATTGAGCGTCTTGGTCGTGCTGTTGTTCAGCAGATCCCATGCTCTGAAGCTGAGCTGGTGAGGTCCGTCCTCCAGCTGCGAAAGCAGATAGCTCACCATACCCTTGGTGTAGCTGTTGTCCTCGGCGGTGAAGTACTCGTTGATCGAGTAGGTCTGCTTGGGATCATTGTCAATGACCATCATCAGGTCGTGTCCTATACCCGCTCCGGCGGTGTTGATACCGTGCTCGTCATACAGCTCGGCATAGAAGCGCGGCGTAGCATAGGTCTTGTCGCCATCCATAAACGCCGGCGAGTTGAGATAGATAGTCATCTCAGGTCCTACGGTGTCCACCGCCAGTATCGAACCCGTACCACCTACCGTGAACGCTTCGTGGTGGCCTACGGCTTCGCCATCGACATTGTCGTAGGCATAGTAAACGATGCGGCCGTTGCCGAAGTTATAGCGTATATCTTTGGGCACCATAAACGTGTAGTCAAACAGTCCGTTCTTCACGTCTGTAGCACCCGAGAAGATGATGTTCGGATAGTCGTTATAGTCTACCACACGTTGCTCGCCGCCCACTTGGTCGTTGTCGCGTGTCGGGATAGACTGCATCTTGTCATAGACGGTGATGTCCACGCGGCCGTTGAAGTCAACCGTCTGGTGGTCCTCATCTATGATGCGGGCTTCTACGTGCTGTACGTCCAGCGCATTGAGCGTGTCGATCTCGGTCAGCGTCTCTACCTGATAGTCGGTCGGGTAGTTCAGTCTGAGTGCCGGATCACCCAGCAGCACGTATGCCAGCTTGTTTCCGCTGTCCCGGGCGTCATTGAGGTTGTTCTTGCCGGCTGTGATGGCCTCACCCAAGGTCGTCTCATAGTGATACACATTGCTGTGGCCAAACAGGGTGTCACATACTGCGCGGTTCAGTTCGGTGTTCGGACCGGCATATACCGTACGGGTAGCTGCCAATATACTTATCGCGCCGCCGTTGGGGTTCAGCACCGCCGACTCAGCCGCACAACGTCTGCCACCGTCAAACTGGGCAAAGTTACACGTCGCAAACAGCCAGAATCCTTGATGGTCGTTGGACATAGACTCTATATCCTTGAGGTTCAAGATCGATTCGTTGGTGATGGCGTTATAGCCGCCGTGACCCGAGTAGTCGAAGAACAGTACGCCGCTTTTCAATAGGTTCAACACCCTGTTCTTGGCCAACGGATAACTCTCGCCGCTGGCGTTCACCTCCTGCGGATAAGCATCCAGGAAGATCTTGTGCACCACAAAGTCCGGATTCTTCACCCGTACCAACTCGGCACTCTTCTCAGCCGTCTCGGTGTGTTGACCGTTCTCACCATCGTCTGCCAGATAAGCCAGCTGGTTCTTCCATTTGCCTTTCTGGCCATTAGCCATATACTTGATCAGCTTGTTCACCATCTCTTGAGCTTCCTGCTCGTCGTTGATCGGCAGACGTCCTACGCCGATATCCAACCTGGCGGCTATATCCGAGTTGCCCTCGTTGTTATCCAGCCAGCCAAAGTAGTCGTCGCTAGCGTAAGCCTTCACCTCGTTGGTGGAGTTCTGCGCTTGGTAGGTCAGCAGCAGCTTCTTGCCCGATGTCGTACCACCAATGGTTCTACATAGCTCGCGGTTGTCAAACGAACCGTGACCGAACAGCAACAGCCATCTCGGTTTCTGACCGATACCCTTGTTAGCACGGTCATATAGCATCTTCATCAGCCATCTATAGGCAGTCGCGTCCGGTGTACCCGACGAGAACTCGTTGTACACCTGCTGGTCAGTCACCACAGCCCAGGTGATAGCCTGTTTGTCTTCGTGTGCCTTGGCCAATTGCTCAGCGTAGCTCTCATAACCCTCCGGACAGATGATCATATAGTCGATGTTGTTCAGCCGGTGCAGGTTCTGGTTCTTGACCTCACCCATCACCTCGGCTTTCACCCAGTCCGAACCGTTGGTGCGGACAGCCACATACTCGTGTATGCCGTCCGACTGGGTGCCGGTCCATGTCAACTCGCCGTCAGCCAATGTGGTCGGCATACGGCGTATAGCATCCAGGCGGGTGATGTCCCATACTTGTATCGAAGCATCCGCATCGCTCAGGTGGAACTGTACCGGAGTAGCTGTACCACGGTTTGTGGTCGTACGGATCGGCATCACGTCGCCGGTCATCTTGAGCGTGCTGGGGGTGGTGATCTCGATGTAGTTCAACCATCCCAAGGCGCTGGATGCGGTGCTCTGTAGCGTCAGTTGTACCTGTTGGCGATCAGCTTGTACCGCGCCACTCAGACTCAGCGTGCCGGTCTCACCAAAAGCATAGTGGTCTTGGAGCTTACGGATATATACACTCTTCTGTATGCCACCGTTCAACTGGCCGTAGAAATACGACTGTACGGCAGCCGCAGCAGCCAGGTCGATATAAACGGTGTTGTTCTCACCCTCTACGGCATTAGGCGTAGCAAAGGTGAATGTCTGCGGTCTGTTGATCAGGAACTTCTCGCCGTAGAACGTACGTCCGCCTCCGGCTACACCGCCGCGGTCGATGAGGTTGACCGAATCCAGATCGTGTACCTGGTAGTGAGGGTAGGTACGTACCTCGGTAGCTGTGCCGCTGATAGCTTCGGCTTCGGTCGGCGCCAAGAGCTCACCCTGATCGTCCGTCAGCATATAATAGCCATAGTTCGAATAGGTGTTGCGCGTGTGCACAAAACGGCCGTTGGTGCTGTTGTAGCTCCAGCTGATCGGGCCCTGTACGTAGAACAGTATATAGTTATCGCCCACGTATACCGGCACCTGCGGCAGGTCGTCGATGTTACGCACCGAGAAATCTTGGGTCTTTTGCGCACCGCCATAACCGAACACGCGCACCTGATTAGGGTCCAGTCCTGCGCTGCGCAACTCGCTAAAACTCATACGACATACGCCGGACTCGCTCACACGAATCTTCACCCAGTGGCCGTTAGCCAGCATCGACTCGGTCGTGTAGCTGTGCTCGATGGCCATCATCGGCAGGCAACAAAGTGCCAATAGTATTGTAATGATTTTTCTCATTTGATCTTACAGTATAAAACGTCTTCTCCGTCTATCTTCTTACGGAGCACCTCCTCTTTGTGTACCGGCTTGGGCTCCGTGTCCAAAGCTACGTACACCCAGTCGCCCTGACGTATCGTCATCTGCTCCGATACCTTGCTGATCGCCCGGTCAATGATATCTGCATAGCTTGTTTGCTCTGCCGGGAGCACCCGGTCAATATCGAGCACCTTACCTATGGCGAGCGAGTAGTCAAAGCACGTCGCTTCGGTCCAGTTCTTGCCTTGCTTACGGGCTTCAGTTAGGCGGTCGTATGCCACAAAATCCAGTCCGTAGGCGATGCCGTCATAGTAGCGGTTAGCAAACCGCGGCTCTATATGCTTGCCCAGACGGCTGATGCGGGCGATCACTACCTCTACGTAGCGCAGGTCGGCCGTGTGGTCGGGGATGAACATAGGCTTGTTACCATTCAGCAAGCACGAGTCGCATTTGACGACCAACTCCTCCTCACCAAAATAATATGTCAGACCTATGATCTTCATTTCACCACATAACAGCGTGCAAAGTTACGATTTTTTTTGCATATATGCAAATAAAATTGCAAATTGGCAACTTTTTCTTAACAAATCGTCAATTGTCAATTAATAAATCGTAAATCGTCAATCGTCAAATCGTCAATTAACAGCTATTTAGCGCGTATAAATAGCTGTATGGGTGTCCCCTCAAAGTCCCACCAGCTTCTTAGTTTATTCTCCAGAAAGCGGCGATACGGTTCTTTGACGTATTGGGGTAGGTTGGCAAAGAACACAAAGGTCGGTATCTGGGTGTTCGGCAACTGGGTACAGTATTTGATCTTGATATACTTGCCTTTGATAGCAGGTGGCGGGTAGTTCTCTATCAGCGGCAGGAACTTCTCGTTGAGCTGAGCGGTAGGCACTTTCTTCTGCTTGTTCTCATACACGTGCAATGCCGTCTCCATCACCTTGAAGATACGCTGTTTGGTGAGTGCGCTGGTGAAGATGATCGGAAAATCGGTAAACGGTGCTATACGCTCGCGGATAGCGGCCTCATAGGCTTTGATATCCTGGGTTGTCTTGCTCTCTACCAGGTCCCACTTGTTGACACAAACGACCAGTCCTTTCTTGTTCTTTTGGATCAGCGAGTAGATATTCAGGTCCTGTGCCTCGATGCCGCGTGTGGCGTCGATCATCAGAATGCACACGTCCGAGTTCTCGATAGCACGTATCGAGCGAACAACCGAGTAGTACTCCAGGTCTTCGTTCACCTTAGCTTTCTTGCGGATACCGGCCGTGTCCACCAGATAAAAGTCTTTGCCAAACTTGTTATACCGCGTGTATATCGAATCGCGCGTTGTGCCCGGTATATCGGTTACAATCGAGCGGTCCTCGCCGATGAACGCGTTCAGTATGCTCGATTTGCCGGCATTAGGACGTCCTACGATCGCAAAACGCGGCAGGTCTTCTATCTCCTCGTCGGTGTCGGTCTTCTTAAACCGTGCCACCACCTCGTCCAGCAGGTCACCGCTACCCAGTCCGTTCTCGGCGGAGAGGATATAGGGTTCGCCCAGTCCGAGCTTGTAGAACTCAGCCGCACCATATTGGCTCTCGAACGTATCCACTTTGTTGACAGCCAGCACGGTTGGTTTCTTGGCTTGACGCAGCAGGTGTGCCACCTCCATGTCAAACTGTGTCACGCCTTCGTTCACATCCACCACCAGCAGCACCACATCGGCCTCCTTGATGGCGATATCCACTTGGCGGTTGATCTCCGATTCAAACGTATCGTCTGAGTTGACCACCCATCCGCCGGTGTCGATCACCGAAAACTCCTTGCCGCACCATTCGCATTTGCCATATTGGCGGTCACGCGTCGTACCGGCCGTATCCATCACGATCGCCCTTCGTGTACCCGTCAGGCGGTTAAACAGGGTCGATTTCCCAACATTGGGACGACCCACTATAGCCACAATATTCGCCATAATTTTTTATATTATTTTTTTCTTTATTATGTGAGCTCATCAACTCAATTAGAGGCCTCTCGAACGGATTGGGACCGTGAGAGTAGTCGAGCAGGGGGCGAGTTACTCTAATGAGTTGGATGAGCAGCACCCCTCTCCACCGCAGTCACACTCGCCTTTCGCCTTTTGCCCTTCGCTTTTACACTTACCGCAGCAATGCTTAGGGTGCCGTATCGCCTCCAGCTCTTCGGGCGTTGCATCTCGTACGTCGATGATCTTGCCGACGAAGTGCAGGTCCTCGCCAGCCAGCGGGTGGTTGAGGTCGATGGTCACCTTGTCGTCGGTTATCTCGATCACCTCGGCATTGATGTTAAACCCGTCTTCGGTGCGCATCGGGATGACGTTGCCTACATACACGTGCTCGTCGTCAAACTCGCCGTCACCGTTGTAGAACATCTCCTTGGGCAGCTCTTTCACGCCCCGCTCATCATATTCGCCATAGGCTTCAGCGCAGGGTACCACAAAATCGAATGCCTCACCTGCAGCCAGTTCGGCCACGCGGCTCTCAAACGCCGGCAACATCATGCCTACACCTTGACAGTACGCCATCGGCTGCTCTTCACTGGCACGATGGATCATCGCTTCCTGTCCTTCTTGCTCGCCCTGAATATACAACTCAAAGCTCGCCTTTACCATTTGTTCGTTCTGTATCATAAATTTTAAATCTTAAATTTTAAATCTTAAATCGGGGTCCCCGAAAATTTCTACCACCAACTTACTCTCTTGTTGGTACTTTCATTGCTATTCTTATCATACTTCAGGTCGCTGAGCATCGAGGCGTTCACGCCGATGTGGAACGTATAGCTCTTGTTCGGACCAAAGGGCACAAAGCTGGCACTCATGTTCCAGCAGTGTAGGTCACGGCTCACGCTAAACGAGGCGGTATTGAACCGTTTGCGCACAAAGTCAAAGCTGGTGTTGGCGCTCACTTTCCATCCTTCGCCAAAGCCGATACTACCGCTCAGGATCAGGTTTTGGGTCCACACCATCTTATAGTACATCTTGTCGTAGTCAAACTCCGAACCTGCGCCGTATCGCAACGAGTAGGTCACCGACAGGCTCCACGGTATCTTCATCGCCATATAGCCGTCGTTGTCCCCGCTACTATGTTCGTGGTCGTCGTGCGAGTGGTCGTGTAGCTTGCTGTTCTGGCTGGTACCGTCCTCGTTCATGGTTATCGGGTCGAGATTAGGCTGGTCGCCATCGGCGGCTTCGCCCTCCGGTGCACCGTCTTTCTTCTTGTCTTTCTTGCCAAACCACTTCTTGAAGGTCTGGTTGTTGAACGTATAGCTCAGGCTGAAGTTCGTTCCGCTCCAGTGGGGGAACTTGCCGTTGTGCCAGTATTGTTTGTTCGTTCTAACGGGCTTGCCAAACTCGTTGAGCTGGTACATATACGGGTCGAGCTTGGTGCTCAGGTTGAGGGTGTAGTTCACCTTAGGTATCTTGATACGTATGCTCACGTCAAACAGGCTCCAGTTCATCGAGTCGGCGATGAAGTTATAGCCTCCCGATATCTTAAACTGGTCGATCAGGCTCACCACCTTAAACGGCTGTTTGCCGGTGGTGTCCTTGCGGTTGACGATCTTCATCTCCAGGTTGTTGTCCACCGAGAAGTTCAACATCGTGGCCTCGCCGCGCATCGCGTTGCCGTAGATACCGGTCGGGAAGCGCGAGTAGATCTGATGCGAATAGACGGGGTTGCCCAACTCGTCCACTTTCTGTATCTTACGTCCCTGTTCATCTTTCTCGCCGGTATAGACCGGTTCTTCGTAGCTGCCGTAGTAACCCCAGCCCTGTTTCTCGAAGTTGGGGTGGTAGCTAAACGACAAGCTCGGCGTCAGCACGTGGCGGAACTTCTCCACTTTGCTATTCTTAAAGATCTTCTTCGACGGCGTATAGAATCCGTACAGCTTGGTCGACATCGACAGCGAGGTCGAGAAATCGAACACGTTGTAGAATCCCGTCGTCGTGTCGGCTATGAGCTGCTGTTCCTGCTCGTCGAAGGTCTTATCCACACGCTGGAAGTACATCCTGTCGGTCATCGTGATGCTGGGGGTGATACTAATGTATTTGAACAGCATAAACGACGCCTGTGTCTGGACCGTGTGTTTGATACCGGTCTGCCAGTCGCGGAAGAAGTTAGAGTTTAGTATCTTGCTCTCTTTGATGTTGCTGACCGCTATCTTGGCTTCGCTCGAGTACTGGAGTGCTATCTTCTCGTACCATTTCTCTTTGCCGATCGGCTTCTTGCGTTTGAAGGGGTAGATACGGCTCATGTTGACCGACAACTGTGGCAGGGTCAACGACATCGTCGAGTCCTTGGTCTGTTGGCTCAGGCTCACGTTCATCGACAGACTCCACGGGCTGCCTCCGGGGAAGCGCTGGGTGTAGTTGATCGACGAACTCTTGACGTTCTCCGAGTACGCGTCGGTGTTGTAGTAGCTATTGATGTTCGACCTGTTGTATCCGCTGGTCGAGAAGTTGACATTGGCCGAGAAGTTACAATACGGGTTCGCTTTCGAGTCCTGGCTGTGGGACCACCGCACCGCGAAGTTGGTGACCTTGGAGTAGTCGGGCAGTCCTTTCTCGCTGGTTATATCCGTACGATAACTGATGTTCACGTTTCCCGAGAAATGGTACCGCCACACGTACTTAGACGCGGCATTGATCGCCCATGTACCACGCGAGTAGATATCGCCTTTCAGCTCCAGGTCCACATAGTCGTTGATGGCGAAGTAGTAACCTATACCCCGCAGGTACAGTCCGCGTTGCTGGTCGTCACCAAAGGTCGGCATTATCAGACCGCTGTTGTAGGTGTTGGTGAACGGGAAGAATCCGAACGGCACCGCCAGTGGCACCGGCACATCGCCCACCACCATATATGCCGGTCCGCAGGCGATATAGTCACCCGGCTTGACCTTGGCTTTGGTCATCTTCAGGTAGAAGTGCGGATGCTCGTGGTTATTACAGGTGGTGTACTTGCCGCCGGCCATCATCATCACATCTTCGCCCACTTTCTTGGCTTTCTCGGCCAGGATGTATCCTTCGCCTTGTTGGGTGACCACGTTCTTGATAAATCCCTTCTGCGTCTCGAGGTTATAGGTCATCTCGTTGGCGTTGTAGTTGTCCTTCGAGTCCTTGAACACAGGTCGGCCGATCCATTCTTCGTTGATCGAGTCATACCGTCCGGTGGCATAGATGGTGTTGCTGTCCATGTTCATACGTATGTACTCGCTCTGCAGCTCCATGCCTTCGAACTTCACATCGCTTTGGCCGTATAGCACGGCTGTACCGTTCTTGTTGACCACCATCGAGTCGTTCGACTGATACGGTATCGGCGATTGGAACGCGTCGCTGTGCCTGATCTCGGTCACGGTATCGACCTCTTCGTCGGGGATGGTGTCGCTCAGTATGTCGCTCAGACGGGTAGGGGACAGTTGGTCGGGATGGATCACCTTGTCCGACATCGTCACCCGCTGTGCATCCACGAGCAATGATACGGCCGACAGTGCTGCCACCAGCACCATCCGGATCCATGCCTTTTTACCGGCCATGATCCATGCCTTTTTCCCGGCCATGTAACCTATCATTTTACCTATCTTATTTCCTATGTCACCTACACGCTCGCGCATAATAAGCCAAATTAGCGTGCAAATATACGACAAAAATTGCACATACGCAAATTTAAGTGCATTTTTTCGCCGAAAATGAGATAAACTCATTATAAAAAAGAGTTGAGGGGGCCTTAGTCGACCAGTTAACCAGTAGACCAGTAGACCATTATGGAAATCCGTCTATCCCGCAACTTTGTCCTCTCGGAGTTCACACGCTCCACTACTGCCGCCAAACTGGGCATCCCTAATACGCCCACACCGGAGGACATCGCACGGCTCAAGCAGCTCTGCACAAAGACCCTCCAACCTATACGGGACGCGTGGGGCTCCGCACTAAATGTCACTTCCGGCTTTCGGGGATTCCGTCTCAATAAAGCAGTCGGAGGCTCAGACACCGGAGTTCACCCTCTTGGCTGGGCAGCAGATATAGTCCCTGCTAACGGCAAGATCAAAGAGTTCAAAGCCTTTGTCAAGTTCCTGCTCAAAAAAGGCCATATTCCCTTCGACCAATGCATCGACGAGAAGGATGGCAAACACGAATGGGTCCACCTCGGCTACGCCAACCGCAAAGGCCTCCAAAGAAAACAATTTTTAACAAAACATAGATAATTCATAGTTAAAAAGGGTTCAAGTTTAGGTAGAATTAATGAATGGGGCAGGTTCCGCAGTGATGCGGGGCCTGTTTTGATTTGAAAATGTTTTTTTTGTTTATGTCTTTGTGTGCTTTGTACTCGTAGAGTTGTACTAATTGAAAGTAAAAGCTGTCTGGAAGCTTGCTTACAAGCAGGTTTTAGTAGCAATTTGTAAAAGAAGCCTCGCTTCTAAAGCACTCAAAGTGTTTTATGGGTTTTTGTTTATTTTTAATGGGACACTATTGAATTTTTCATTAAAATTTGCATATATCACAAAAAAGTAGTATCTTTGCATCGGATTTTATTGGACTACTGGGTGGAGATAGAGATAACGAAATAACAAAACAACAACCATATTAGTATGAAAAAAACTATCTTTTACTTCCTTTGCATAGCATTTACGCTAGTTGCGCCTATGGCGTTGGCGCAAGATGTGATGAATCCGGGCGAAGAGGAAGAAGTTTACATCGTTGTAGACCAAATGCCGGAGTTCCCCGGCGGCCGTCAGGCTTTGTTTGATTTCATCAGTACCAATGTCGTCTATCCGACTGTCGCACGGGAGAATGGTATAGAGGGCAAGGCTATCGTCCAGTTTGTGGTTGAAAAGGACGGCTCGATCACTCATATTGAGGTTGTTCGTACGGCCGGCGATCCCTCGTTGGACAAAGAGGCTATACGTGTTGTCCGTGCGATGCCTAAATGGCTACCCGGCAAGCACCGCGGCAAAACCCTCCGTGTCAAATATACCGTTCCCTTCAACTTCCGCCTTACCGCCCCCGAGCCTAAGAAAAAGTAGATTTGCAGCCAAAATCGATACCGTATGAAGAAAGTTCTGTTGGCTATATTGTTCTGCTGCTGAACATCACCCTCAACGACGAGATACGCAAAGGAGGCTACACAGGCATCAAATCCTTCTACCACGTAGATGCACAGAACTACTGGGTGGAGATAGAGATAACGAAATAACAAAAACAACAACCATATGATGACTAAACGTACTCTTTTTCTAATGATGCTCCTTGGAGCATGGATGACCGCTTGGGCAGGCTACGACCTGTATAACGGACGTAAGACCTGTATCGACACCGACTATTATGGCCGCACCTACACCTCTCGCGAGTGTACGCTCAAGAATGGTATGCTGAGCGGCGAATACAAGGCCTATCGACAGAACGGCAAGGTGGAGTTTAAGATCAAACCCCAGAACGGCAAATGGCTCATCGAGACCTACAACAACGATGGGAAGACATTGGAAGCACAAGTGGCCATCCCCGCGATGTCGATTGAGAAAATAGAGAACGAACGCGACTATACCTTCTACGGCAACGGATTCAGCAGCTGGGAAGAGTACTCGATGGAGTGGGACGGACCGCAGGATGGCACCTTCCAAGACAAATGGACGAAAGAAATCATCGTCAGAGCTGCACGAATACCGGTATTCATCACCTCCGAAGGCTACTGGGACGGATGTCTGAAACTGCAACTGTCAGTAGGCGGACTGAACGTGACAGACTATGAGCTAAAGCAGGTGACCATCTATAATGACAACGACCCCGACTGGCACGAGAAGACCCACGACTATATACTGGGCAAAGGAGGCGTCATACTGAGCTATAAAGAGTTCTACAACAACCACCACGACTTTACGCTGACCGAGAAGAACGGCATCTACACCTACGAGGTCTATAACCCCGCCGACGAGGTGGACGACAAGCTGACCATCACGATGCCCAAAGGCAAGCAGCTGAAAGCACCGTTCAACAGCGAGCTCAAAGGAGTGGGGTACTGGCAGTACGACGAGCTGATGGACGGAGAGGACAAGCAGATACACAATTTCTACACCCTCTACGGACAGATGCCGATAGACGTCAAAGTGAGCGGAGACGAGGAGTCGATACAGGTGACAATGAACCCTCACCCACAGAACCCCAGCTACCTGATGCAACGACAGATAGTGTCCCAAGAGGGCGGACGGCACCGTTACACCCTTGTGGAGCAGTTTACCGACCAGAAAGTGACGTTCAAGCAGACCGACTACCAAGGCCGCGTCACCAAGACCGGCGCCTACACCCATGACGGGTATATGGTGGGCGACTACCAGGAGTACGAATACGATGTTGACTCAAAGATCATCAGCCAGTCCACTATCCGGTTCGGCTACTATGGCGACGCGCTGGACAGCATCGGCTCGGCACAGAGTAAGCTCATCAGAGTGGGAGACGAAGTGTACAGCGGCATCTACGACGGCGACGACATAGAGATAACCACCAAAAACGGCGTCAAGACCACCGTCAAGACATACTACCAAGCCGGAAAACGCACAGGCGAATATACCCGCAAGTCGGTAGTCAACGGCGTAGAGCAGCTGGAGGAGTATATGAACTACACAGCCAACGGACGCGAAGGAATGTTCCAAATCATCAGCAACGACGACTCGCTGGTGCTCTGCCGCTACCACAACAACAAAGCCGAGGGTAGGGCACGCATCTACCACGACGGAGGCATGAAATATCGCCGTCCGGCACATATATGCGTCGACACGACCAAGCTGACGCTGGTGTACGAAGGAATGTTTGAGCACGATCAACAAGTCGGCACCGAACGCGCCTACTACCCCTGCTACTACACCGATGAGCAAGGACTACGCAAAGGTGCCCACGCAGGCGAGCTGTACCTGGAGATAGATCGCGACAACGGTCTGTACCGCGAGTACTCGACCTTCGGCGAGAAATACAACGACGACACCTACACCAAACGGCTGCGGGAGATGCACTTCGACCCCAAGACAGAGCAGCTCTTCGGCTTGGCCACGATGTACGATGCCGACGGACAGATCATCCAGCAGGAGAACTACGTCCAAGACCAGATACACGGCTGGGCCGTCTACCGCAACGTCAAGTTCTGCAAAGAGCTCAAGGCCTACTACACCGAAGGACACTGGATGGAGTCCGAATACCTGATGGAGGACGGCTCGCGCAAGCATCTCAAGCGCGTGAACAGCAACCATTTCTCGCTGGACCTCTATACCCCGGACGGCAAACATACCGAACACAGCATCTACAACACTTTTGCCTCGGCTATCGAGTCGCTGGACGATGGCGCACGCAAGTTCGGATGGATAGACCTGCTCCACAAAGACTGCTCGGGACCAACAGGCGAATATCAGCGCTACGATGCCCAAGAGCGCGTGATAGAAGAGGGTAAGACCGATGGCACCGTCCTGCACACGGACTATGACCAACACATCAGCTACACCACCACCAAGAACAGCGAGACCCCCATCCTCTACTACGTACTGGGTACCGACTACCTCTACAACGGCACCTACAACGAGGACCTGGGCAACAACATGATGGCTATCCACACCATCAAAAAAGGACTGCGACACGGTACGACCAAGATCATCGACACCCGCACTAAGAAAACGATACAAAAAATCAAATATGCCGAAGGGCTAGTCAAACCATGAAAATACAATTTTTAGGCGCTGCCAGAGAAGTGACCGGCAGCAAACATCTGATTACTACCAACGCCGGCAAACGCATACTGCTGGACTGCGGTATGTTTCAAGGCAAAGGTATGGAGACCGATGCCGACAACCGAAACCTGGGATTCGAACCCAAAGACATCGACTATGTCATCCTATCCCACGCCCACATCGACCACTCGGGACTGCTGCCCTATATCTACAAGCTGGGCTTCCGCGGAGACATCATCTCCACTCCTGCCACCCGTGACCTGTGCGCGATCATGCTGGCCGATACCGCCTTCATCCTGGCGCAAGATATCAAGTGGTACAACAAGAAGATGGCCAAACTACACAAACCGGCCGTCAAACCGCTGTTTGATACCCAGCAGGTGGACGGGGTGATGCAACACTTCCTGACCGTGGGCTACAACCGACGCTTCCGCGTGTGCGACGACGTCTATCTGACCTTCACCAACTCCGGACACATGCTCGGCTCAGCCATCTGCTCGCTCGAGATCTATGAAGATGGCGAATGGAAACGTATCGCCTACACCGGCGACATAGGACGCAAACAAAGCCATATACTGCCGTCACCCGTGCCTTTTCCGCAATGCGACTACCTCATCTGCGAGTCCACCTATGGCGACCGGCTGCACGAGGAACCTATGGTGACCGAAGAAGAACTGCTCGGCATCGTCAACGACACCTGCGTCTACCGCAAAGGCAAACTGATCATCCCGTCTTTCTCCGTGGGACGCACCCAAGAGATCGTCTATGTGCTCAACCAACTATACAACGAGCAACACCTGCCCAAGATCAAGGTCTATGTCGATTCACCACTGTCGGTCAACGCCACCCACATCTTCCGCATGTACACCGCCGATCTCAACGAGCAGGTACAAGACACGATGCGGTTTGACGACGACCCGTTCGGGTTCAACACACTCAAGTACATCACCGACATACGCGAGTCCAAAGCACTAAACAACAGCGACGAACCCTGTATCATCATCTCTGCATCAGGCATGCTCGAGGCAGGACGTATCAAACATCACGTGGCAAACCATATATCCGAACCGCAGAACACCATCCTCATCGTCGGATACTGCGCACCCACAACCCTCGGCGCACGCATTCAGAAACCCGGACTGGAGTGGATATCGATCTTCGGCATGGACCGCAAGATCAAAGCCCATATCACCAAACTGGAAGGCTTCTCAGGACACGGCGACTGGCGGGAGATGATCGACTATCTGACATCGAGCCTCAACGTCGAAGCCGTACGGCGCGTGTTTGTCGTACACGGCGAAGAACAAGCACAACAGACCTATCGTGACCACCTCTACGAAGCAGGCTTCCGTGGCATCGAAAACCCCGCCAAAGGTGAGATAGTGGAACTCTAAAACAACCAAAAGAAACGAATTATGACATTTTTTTATAAAAAAATACATAAAAATTTGCGTATATCAAAAAAAAGCAGTACTTTTGTGCCGTGAATGATTCGAGGGGACCCCACAAAGGTCTCCTCGTCGTATTAAAATAACGGGGTACCGGTTACGGGTTACGGGTTATGGGTTATGGATTATAAATTATCAGTAGTGTCCACTAAAAAAGTAACAAAAACCCATAAAACACTTTGAGTGCTTTAGAAGCGAGGCTTCTTTTACAAATTGCTACTAAAACCTGCTTGTAAGCAAGCTTCCAGATAGATTTTACTACCAATTAGCAAACTCTATCGAGTAAAAGCACTCAAAGAAATAAACAAAAAAAACATTTTCAAATCAAATCCGTTCGCTTAAAATATCTATATAATTAATTTAATGTCAGTTAATTATAAAACAAATATTATATGTTAAGTGGACACTAATGATAAATTATAGACTATGATAAAAGAAGATTTGAAGAACTGGATCGAGGCGTATCTTAAGGATACGGACTATGAGTTGACTACCCTCAATATTTCGGCAGGGAACGATATCTTGGTAGAAGTGGACCGTCTGCAAGGCGTAGATGTGGAGTTCTGCGAGAAGCTGAATCGATTTTTGGTGGAGAAGTTGGACGGATTAGTGGATGAGGGGGTTAGTGGATTAGAGGATTACTCGCTGGAGGTGGGTTCGGTATGTCTGACCGATCCGTTCAAGACCAAGATACAGTATCTCAAGAACCTCGGACACGATGTCGAAGTGCTGGCAAAAGGCGAAAAGGACGAATGGCGAAAGTTCAGAGGCCAGCTGGTGTCGGTAGATGAAGACACCTTCTCCGTCGATATCGAAGAGCGCGTAGCCGTAGAAGGCAAGAAACGCAAAGAGCTGCAAGTCAACACCTACACCTGGCGCTATGACGAACCGAAGTACGTGAAGTACGACCTCAAATTTTAATTGACAATTGGACAAGTGACGATTGGACAATTGATTGAATTATTGAAAAATTGAACAATTATAAAAATCGTCAATAAATCGTAAATCGTAAATCGTAAAATCGTAAATATATATTATGGCAACAACAAAACCAAACACCACGATCAATCTGATCGACATTTTCTCTGAGTTCAAAGAGCTCAAAAACATTGACCGCCAGACGTTCATCAACGTGCTGGAAGACTCGTTCCGCAACGTCATCTCCAAGATGTACGGCACGGACGCTAACTATGACGTGATCATCAACCCCGACAAAGGCGACCTCGAGGTTTATCGTAACCGCCTGGTGATGGAGGACGATGATGTAGCAAACCCCGATACCCAGATCGCTCTCTCCGACGCTCGTCTGCTCGACGAAGAGGCAGAGATAGGCGAAGAGGTGACCGACAAAGTAGACTTCTCGACCTTCAGCCGTCGTATGATCCTCAACCTGCGTCAGACACTCGCATCCAAGATCTTGGAGCTGCAGAAAGAGAACCTCTATATCAAGTACTCAGACATGCTTGGCCAAGTCGTTTCCGGCGAGTTGTACCAAGTATGGAAACGTGAGATGCTGCTCTTGGACGAGGATGGCAATGAGCTCTACCTGCCCAAGCAAAACCAGATACCGTCTGACTTCTACCGCAAAGGTGACACTGTTCGCGCCGTAGTCGTACAGGTGGACAACAAGAACCAAAACCCCAAGATCATCCTGAGCCGTACAAGCCCGCTGTTCCTGCAGCGTCTGTTCGAGCAAGAGGTGCCCGAGATACACGACGGACTGATCGCTATCAAGAACATCGCCCGTATACCCGGTGAGCGCGCCAAAGTGGCTGTAGAGACCTTTGACGACCGTATCGACCCGGTAGGCGCATGTGTGGGTGTGAAGGGTGCACGTATTCATGGTATCGTTCGCGAGCTGCGCAACGAGAACATCGACGTCATCAACTATACCTCCAACATCAACCTCTATATCCAACGCGCTTTGGCTCCGGCACACATCTCATCGATGAGCGTCAACGAGGAAGCCAAGACCGCAGAGGTTTATCTCAAACCCGATGAGGTCAGCCTGGCTATCGGTAAGGGAGGATTCAACATCAAACTGGCTTGCATGCTGACCGGCTATCAGATAGACGTATATCGTGAGATGGACGACGAGGATGTAGAAGATATCTACCTCGACGAGTTTAACGACGAGATTGATCAGTGGGTAATTGACGCCCTCAAGGCTATCGGACTCGACACCGCTAAGGCTGTACTCGGCAAGAGTAAAGAGGAACTGGTAGAACGTACCGACCTCGAAGAAGAGACCATCGACGACGTACTCCGTATCCTGGCAGCAGAGTTTGACAATGATTGACGATTGGACTCAATCGTAAATTTAAATGACAATTGGACAAGTGACGATTGGACAATTGATTGAATAATTGAAAAATTGGACAATTAATTTATGGCAATTAAACTAATCAAAGCATGTAAAGAACTCAATATAGGCATGTCAACCGCCGTATCGTTCATTGAGAAGCAGGGCAAAGAGATCTCTGCCGATCCGAACGTACGTATAGAGGACGACCTCTATCTGATGCTTGCCAAAGAGTTCAACCGTGATATGGCGGTCAAGCTGGAAGCAGACCGTCAGGCGCAAGAACGCCAAGAACGTACCGCGGCAGGCTCTGTCAAGGTAGAGACCGACAAAGAGCGGCTGGCACGCGAAGCGGCTCAACGTGAGGCCGAAGCACAAGCACAAGCTGCCAAGAAAGCTGCCGAGGAGCAAGCACGTAAGGAGGCCGAAGAGGCTGCCAAAGCTGCTGAACAAGCACGCCTGGAGGCTGAACGCGCTGCCGCTGAAGCCGAAGCTGCTCGTCTGGCACGCGAAGAGGCTGAACGTGCTGCTGCCGAAGAGCAGGCACGCCAGGAAGCTGAAGCGGCTGCCCTGGCTGAGAAGAAAGCGGCCGAAGAGGCTGCCAAGCCTGAGATATTCAGTCTTCGCAAACCGCAGGCTGCACAGCAACCTAAGGTGGTAGGCAAGATCGACCTGTCGTCTATCAACCAAGCTACCCATCCGGGCAAGAAATCCAAAGAGGAGAAACGCAAAGAACGCGAAGAACGTCTCGAGGCACAAAAACAAGCCACCGAGAAACGTAAACGCGAGCGTATCAAACAAAACAAAGTGGATATCAACGACGCTAAGAACCAAAACCCCAAGAAAGCCAAGAACAAAAAGAAAGGCAAACAAGAGGTTTCGGAGGAAGAAGTACAGCGTCAGATCAAAGAGACACTCACCCGTCTGCAGGCTAAGACCGGTAAGACCAACACGTCTAAGCACAAACGTGAACGCCGCGAGTTAGAGCGCGAGAAACATGAGCTCGAGATGATGGAGGCACAGGAGCAATCCAAAGTGCTCAAGCTGACCGAGTTTGTGACCGCTAACGACCTGGCTAACATGATGAATGTGCCCGTGACCAAGATCATCGGTACGTGTATGTCTCTGGGTCTGTTCGTCTCAATCAACCAGCGTCTCGATGCTGAGACCATCAACCTGGTGGCCGAAGAGTTTGGCTACACCACCGAGTATGTATCGGCACACGTAGTAGAAGAGATCAACGCCGACGAGGTAGTCAACGAAGAGGATCTAGAACCTCGCTGCCCGATCATCACCGTCATGGGACACGTAGACCACGGTAAGACTTCGCTCTTGGACCACATCCGTAACGCCAACGTCATCGCCGGCGAGGCAGGTGGTATAACCCAGCACATCGGAGCCTACAACGTCAAACTCAAGAACGGACAACACATCACCTTCCTCGACACACCGGGTCACGCGGCCTTTACCGCAATGCGTGCCCGTGGTGCCAAAGTGACGGATATAGCTATCATCATCATCGCAGCCGACGATGCTGTGATGCCGCAGACCGTCGAGGCTATCAACCATGCTCAGGCTGCCGGTGTACCGATGGTGTTCGCTATCAACAAAGTGGACAAACCGGGTGCAAACCCCGATAAGATCCGCGAGCAACTGTCTAACATGAACATCTTGGTCGAGGACTGGGGCGGTAAATACCAATGCCAAGAGATTTCGGCCAAGAAGGGTGACGGCGTGTATGAGCTGCTGGAGAAAGTGCTGCTCGAAGCCGAGCTGCTCGAACTCAAAGCCAACCCCAAACGTCGCGCCAAAGGTTCGGTCATCGAGTCCTCATTGGATAAAGGACGCGGCTATGTGGCTACCTTGCTCGTTCAGGACGGTACACTCCACATGGGTGACATCGTCCTGGCAGGAACTTTCCACGGCCGTATCAAGGCGATGTTCAACGAGCGTGGACAACGCATCCAGGAGGTTCGTCCGGGTGAGCCTTGCTCAATACTCGGTCTAAACGGTGCTCCGCAAGCAGGTGACGAGTTCAATGTGCTGCCGACCGAACAAGAAGCACGTGACATCGCCAACAAGCGTGAGCAGTTGCAACGAGAGCAGTCCATCCGTACCAAAAAGCACGTCGGACTCGAAGAGATCGGACGCCGTCTGGCTATCGGAGACTTCAAAGAGCTGAACATCATCGTCAAAGCCGATGTGGACGGTTCGGTAGAGGCTATCAAAGACTCGTTGATCAAGCTCTCGACCGAGAACATCCAAGTCAATGTCATCCACGGTGCTGTGGGTGCTGTCTCCGACTCGGATGTGATGCTGGCTGCCGCTTCAGACGCTATCATCGTCGGCTTCAACGTACGTCCTACCGGTACGGCACGCAAGATGGCCGAGGCCGAGGAGGTAGACATCCGTATCTACTCGATCATCTACGACGCTATCAACGAGGTCAAAGATGCAATGCAGGGTATGCTTGCTCCGGAGGTGAAGGAAGAAGTGACCGCTACCCTCGAGGTGCTGCAGACCTTCCACATCTCCAAAGTGGGCACTATAGCCGGTTGTATAGTGCGTGAAGGTAAGATCAAACGCGGTAACAAAGTGCGCGTCATACGTGACGGTATCGTGATCAAGACCGCCGATCTGGCTTCGCTCAAACACGTCAAAGATGATATCAAAGAGGCCGGCTACAACACCGAATGCGGTCTGAGCCTCAAAGCATACGACGACATCAAACCGGGTGATATGCTTGAGTCGTTTGAGGAAGTCGAAGTAGCTAAGAAACTGGAGTAATAAACCTTTAATACCCAAAACAATGAACAAGACTAAATTGCAAATATTGGCATTGTCAGTCCTCGCAGCAGGGCTGACTGCCTGCTTTCCGGTACGCATCGTAACGACTGCACCGGCTGAGACCGTCTATATCAAGCAGACCACGCCACAACCGACACAAACAGTCGTTGTGCGTGAGCAGACTCCGACAACTACTACCGTCGTAGTCAACCAACCTGTCAAGACCACTACCGTCGTCACAGCTCCGTCCCAACCGACTACTACCACGACCGTACAAGTGACCTCGCTGACATCCGATCTGTCGTACTATCTGGACCTGCAAGCAGTAGCTGCTGTCTTCGCTCAGTCTAGTACTGTAAGCGAGTTTGAACGGCTGCTCAACTCGTCCAAGTACATGATCAACAACCTCGATCTCAACAACGACGGCTACGTGGACTATCTGCGCGTGCTGGAGGGACAACAGGGGTACCGCCACGTGTACCTGATCCAGGCTTGTCTGGCAGCTAACATCTACCAGGATGTAGCTACTCTCGTAGCAGAAGCACAGACCACGCAACTCTATGTAGAGGTGATTGGTGATCCGTATATCTACGGCTCGCAGTATATCGTTCGTCCGGTATGGGTTAAACGTCCGCCTATGTGGAACTATTTGCGCCGCCCCAACTACACCTGCTGGCACTCACCCTACTACTTCGGACACCATCCGTCGTACTACGAGTATATGAAGTGCGTCTACCTGAGCCACTATCAGGCATATATAGAGTCGTATATGCACAACCATCACTACTGCCACCACTGCGACTATCCGTCGTCGTACTACTATCCGCAATATACAGAGGTAACGCGCCCGCACACGCGTCAGGACTATGCTACACAGTATCCGCAGAACTCGTTCTCGCATCGTAACGCACAAGTCTACACCGCTACTACCAGCCGTACCTCTTCCACCAGCGCGCAGAGTAGTGCTTCGTCACAACGTACTGTCGTACGCAACGCATCCGAGCTGCGTGAAGCAGCCGCTGCTTCCGGTGCTACTACTCGTACACCGAGCTCCGCTACTTCGACACGCTCCGAGGCTACAACCGCTACACCGGCTACCTCATCGCGTACACAGACTACAACGACTACGTCAAGTACGTCCTCTCGTACACAAAGTACCACAGCCACACCGGCTACGTCCTCTCGTACACAAAGTACCACAGCCACACCGGCTACGTCCTCTCGTACGCAGACTACGACCGCTACACCTAGTACGTCGTCGCGTACACAGAGCACAAGCACAACTACTACGCCGGCTACATCCACTCGTACGCAGAGTACGACCATCAAGTCAGAGACTAAGACTCCGACTACCACGGTGACCACACGTGTTAACAACGCCGGTGCTACCCGTACAACCATCCGTACCACGGACGAGAAAGGACGTACCACGTCTACTCAACGTACGTCCACTACCGCTACGCCGCGTACCAGCACGTCGACCTCTACCCAGCGTACCGCTCCGGCATCTACCCAGCGTACCGCTCCGGCATCTACGCCGCGCGAGTCAGGAACATCGACCACCGGTACATCCGGCAGCTCAACCCGTACACGTAGATGAAATGGCTTAGATGCATAGCTCTTGGTTTAGTTCTCAGCGCATCAATAGGTGTGCTGAGAGCTAAGCAACCCGTCAAAACGATAGAGGTACACGATACGGTCTATGTGCCGCAGACCATCTATGTGCACGATACGATCATCTATTGTCCCGATCTGGAGGAACTGATGTTCGATATCGACGCCATGGGACTCAAAGAGGAAGATCTGGATAGCATGTTGGCAGAGATTGAGAACGATCTGCTGTATTCGATTGCGCTGGACAGTCTGCTGGGTGACTCGTCAGATACCACCAACATCGACCCGCTGGACGCTTCGACAGCTGACCGTATCATCGCCTACGCCAAGCGCTTTATCGGACGTCCGTATGTCTATGGAGCATCCGGACCGAAGAGCTTTGACTGCTCGGGCTTCACCTCCTTTGCTTTTAGACATGTAGGCATCCATCTGACACGTACATCTATCGGCCAAAGCCAACAGGCCAAACGGGTGAAGGGCGGATTCAAGAACCTGCGTAAGGGTGACCTGGTCTTCTTTGGACGTCGTAACCGTCACACGGTAGGACACGTAGGTATAGTGATCTCGGCTACGGATAATGACTTCACGTTCATCCATGCAGCCGTACACTCGGGCATCACGATCTCGCATTATCAGGAGCGTTATTATCGCTCGTGTTATATGTTTGCCGGTCGAGTTTTGCCGTAGAGTGGGGTACAAGTGCTCTTTTTTGCACTTTTTTGAAAAAAAATACCGCAAATATTTGCGTATATCAAAAAAAAGCAGTACCTTTGCACCCGCTTTTTGATCGAAGGCACTTGTGCCGAGAAAAAATCGGTTAAAAACCGCTTTTCAGAAATGAGAGAAAATTGGGGTCCCCAACAATCTCTGATTTTTGGGGAGAGCGAGAACACGGCGAAAATTCATATGAGCGACGAGGTCGCGAATCGTATTGAGCCGTAGTTCGCGCGACATGGTGGTCTTAGCTCAGTTGGCAGAGCATCGGATTGTGGTTCCGAGTGTCGTGGGGAGCTTAAGACGAAAACTTTAATCCGTTGTAACTGAATAAGTTACGGCGGATTCATGATTTTTCCCCCACGGAATTGCCCTATTCCCCCGCAATTTTGAAACACTTACCCCAAGCCGGATGGCGCATTGATTACTACGCATACAACCCTGCTACGGGTGAAAGAGAACGTGTGCGTATGTGCCTTAATGACATGAAGAAACGCTTCCGTACTACTGCGGAATTTCGCACGTATGCAAACAAAATGGTCTGCGCTATCAATGCCAAATTATTCTCCGGATGGACACCCTTCATGGAGACCCAAAACGTGCGCAACTATGAGACTATCCATGACGTGATGGATAAGTACATCAAAGAGAAAACGCGTGATAAACTCGCTCCCGATTCTCTCAAGAATTACAAGAGCGTAAACGCGCTGCTCCTCAAATGGCTCAAGAGTAAAAAATGCGATGAGTTGGAGATGAAGAACTTCACCAAAACGCTTGCTATTCAGTTCATGGATTGGGTATATAATGACTATACCTATACAGGACCGAAAGAAGGCTCTGCCCGCAAGTATGGCAAGGCGCTCCAACATGAGGAAAAGCATATCGGTGCAAACCGTTATAATAACATCCTCAAGCAGATCCGCGCATTCTTCTCTTGGGCGCTCCAAAAGGAATACTGCACGATGAATCCTTTCGTGGATATCAAGCTCAAGAAGAAGGAAGAAAAGAAGCGCACACTGGCTTCTGCAGAAGACCGTAAGAAGATACGTGAGTACTTCATGGAGAAGAACCCGCGCTACATGATAGTGTGCGAGCTTGTTTTCAATGCTCTCATCCGTCCGGTTGAGATTAGCCGTATCAAGGTTGGGCAGGTTGACCTTGCTAACAAGGTGATCCACCTCGACGCCGGACAAACCAAGAACGGCTATGCGCGTGACTGCGTGCTCTCTAATGAACTGATACAGATTCTGGCCGATACACTCGCTCCCGGCTATCCTAATGATTACTTCTTAATCGGACCTAAATTTGCTCCGGGCAAAGAAGCAATCACCACGAAGATGTATCAAAAGGAATGGCAGAAAATGCGCTACAAGACCGGCATTGATCAGACCATCCAGCTCTACTCGCTCCGCGATGGCGGCTTGACCGGACTCTTTGACAATGGCTTGGATGCGAAGACTGTCATGAAGGCTGCAGATCACCA
>CACZCR010000012.1 GCA_902779705.1 uncultured Bacteroidales bacterium
GGTAGTGATCACACCAAGACAAATGTGTGAGAACGATACGCTGCATTTCTATGACCAAGTGATCTACGGTGCCAAGTCACCATTGAAGCCGAGTGGCGAACCGGGCGTTAGTGTGCCGGATGGCGAGATGTCCTACAGCTTTAACAAAGACTATACCGACCATACAATACACGGATGCGACAGTGCGGTAACACATCAATTCACCGTCTATCCTACCCGATACTATCTGGAGACCGATACGGTTTGTCTGGATTCGGTAAACACCGTATATACATGGGCCAACCACCCGAGCATAACGATCTATCAGAATGTAGCCGGCACACGCAACTATGTTGACTCGTTGCAGTCGGGTCACTCGGAGTGTAACTGTGACTCGATCTTTGAGTTGCAACTGACAGTACTGCCGTCCTATCATAAGCACGCTTACCATACAATGTCCGAAGAGGAGACATATACCTGGGAAGGTGTGACGTATGGAGGTGTCAAAGCTACCGATCCGCATGATGTGGTGGTCACCAAAGATACGTTGATTCGTGTGGACTACAAGACCAAATCGGTAGGTACGTATGAGTGCGACAGTATATGGGATTTGCGCCTGAGGATTGGTAAAGTAACCCGCGATACAGTTTATCGATTTGTCTGCGAGAACGAGCCGACGTATGTATGGCAGCGCGCTAACCAAAGCGGCGAGATAGAGACCCGCAAGACCATCTCCGGAAGTGATCTACCGGCCGTAGGAAAGCATAAACTCTACTACGACTCGCTAAAGACGGTTCTGGACTTCGACTCGATCTTTGTGCTCGATCTATACCGTGCACCAACTTATGCGAAAGATACCACAGCACATGTATGTCAGAATAGCCCGTTTGTATGGCCACGCCATAACGGACCGACCAATCACGTAGAGGATGCAAATGGTAATCCGGTGGTAGAGATACCGACCGCGCATCATGGTGAGTTTATATACTTTGATAGACTGACGACCGATTCGTTTGGATGCGACAGTGTATGGAAGTTGACGCTCATTGTGGATTCGGTATACTATAATGTGACCGATACCGCTATCTGTCAGGCTGAGCCGTTTGTATGGTTGCGCCACGAGGGTCATACCATCAAGAACGAGCAAGGTGAGGATGTAACGACTATTCCGACCAACCATAGCGGATTGTTTGAGTATACAGACCACATGCAGACGGTTGCCGGATGCGATAGTGTGTGGACGCTGAGACTGAGAGTTGATACGATCTACACCACTCCGGTAGTGATCACACCAAGACAAATGTGTGAGAACGATACGCTGCATTTCTATGACCAAGTGATCTACGGTGCCAAGTCACCATTGAAGCCGAGTGGCGAGACCTATCTGTATGAGAAAGAAGATAGCATCTGCCAAGGTAGTGCATATACCTGGGCCGGTCATACCTCAGAGTACATCTGGGATCAACAACAGCTCAAGCAGATCAAGTTGACCGAGATACCGACCAACATCAAGAGCGGAGTGGTATACACCTATATCGACTCGTTGCATACGACAGCTTGTCCCGAGTGTCGAGACGGCGCCGGCGGATGCGACAGTATATGGGTACTGAAGCTGCGTGTGGACAGCGTTTATTATCACGCCGACACGATCACGATGTCGGATGAGGAGAGCCGCAAATGGCAACATACGGTATATATCGGCAGCAAGGTGAATGCCGACACGTTGAACGCATCATGGTTTGTAGGCGAGACGCAACAACAGATTGTTCGCATCCCGCAAGGCAAGATTGTCAATGAGTTTGACACGATCTATCCGACCATCCACGGTTGCGACAGTACGATTCATCTGCGATTGTTGGTAGGTCCTACATTCCGTGATACGATTGAGGGATGGACGTGTGACAACGAGCCATACCATTGGTATCACGCCGGAGACTCGCTACATGAAGCAAGACCTGATATCGTAATCCTTGAGCCTAAGTTGTACTACGACAGTCTGCGGACAGCAGAGTTTGGGTTTGACAGTATCTATGTGCTGAATCTGCATAACTACCCGACCTACCGTTTTGAGGCATACGACACGATATGTCAGAACAGCCCATACCACTGGAACGGTCATACGGAATCGGAGCAGTTCTACTCGGTAGAACATCAGCGTTGGATACATCGTGATGCTATGCCGACGGATGTGGCTGGGCACTTCACGTATATCGACAGTCTCAAGACGCACGAGCCGGAGTTGCATCCGGATCAGAACAGACATAGCGGTTGCGACAGTATATGGACGTTACACTTGTATATACCGCCAACGTATCACTACTATGACACCCTTAACCTATGCGAGAACGATACCGTTCATTGGCAAGGCATGCTGTTTGGCGGTAACCAGTACGAGGCATATGGCAAGACCTATGGCAGCACAGCTATGTTTGACAGCACGGCTTTGGATCTGCCGAATGGTACGTATCATCGTGACATACGTCGTCCGACGATATACGATTGTGACTCGACCTACCACCTGACGCTCTATGTACACGAGGTGGCACATACCGATTCGGTGGATTCGGTTTGTCAGGGTTCGCCGTTCTTCAACCCCAACTGGAACTGGGGACAGGGTATGTATATGGACACGCGTCGCGTAGGTACGTATGTTTCGGTGGATACGATCCACTCGGTTGTGACAGGTTGTGACTCGATCGTGACCCTGACTCTGCGCGTAGACTCAGTATATGACTACAGACAACATTATGTCTTCTGTCAAGACACAATCGATACCAAGCGCGAATGGATAGACGACGAAGGTCATGCACATACGTTCCAGATGGATGTATCGCAAGCCGGCGACTTTGACTTCACCGAAGCTCATACGACGATACACGGTTGCGATAGCGTCTATGGTATCACATGGCATGTGAATCCGATTTATAGGTTCGACTCGACGTATACGATTTGCCAAGACAGCCGTGTTGACTGGCAAGGTAAGGGCTATTCGGGTGACGAGTACGGATGGGGTTTTGTGCGTCTGAAAGGCAACCGTTATGACGAGCATCGCGACTCGATCTATCATCACTACGAGTTGGGCGACTCGATCCTGGCTCCAGGTATCTACTATGATACGGCGCACTATACAACCACAGCAGGATGCGATAGTACGTACTATCTGAAGCTGGTAGTCACCTCGGCCGGACATACGATACGCGACGAGTTGGCTTGCGACCGGGACGGATATCATGTGTTCTACACCAACGATGCAACCGGTCAGCACACAGATACGATCTTCTTTGCGCCGACCACACGTATGTATGACGAGACGCGCAAGGACACGATGTACTTTGAGGCACAGCGTACCCTTCAGGCCATCAACGGTGGATGCGACAGTACGATCCATTTCCATCTGACCGTTCATCCGACCTATGAGTTTGTGACACGGGCTAAGATCTGCTGGCAAGATACCTATGAGTGGCGAGGTCATTCGTACTTCTCATCCGGCGTCTACTATGACTCGATAGCCGGCGGTACGGACTACTGGGGTTGCGACTCGGTTTATGTGCTGGAGTTGTATAAGAAACCTATCACGTTGGTACCGATCTACGACACAATATGTGATAACATCACCTATGAGCATACCGATACCTTGTGGTACACCAATGGGGCACATACGACCGTGGAGACGATGGTTTGGCGACCGGGCATGACGATTCCGCAGACCTATACTGATGTGATCTTCCGCAGCCCGATGGACGGTTGCGATAGTATCGTTTACCGCTACTATCTGACTATCAACAAGACCTATCTGATTCAAGATACAGCTGCTATATGCTCCAACGAGACCTATATCAGCAACGACCACACGTATACAGGGTATGAGTTTGAGTACGAGCCGGGAGTGTTTGTGCTGCCATACGACACGTTGATTAGAGACACGTTCTCTACCATCCACGGTTGCGACTCGATCTTCGAACTCTATGCTACGATCAATCCGGCTTACCGCCATATCGACTCGATCACTATCTGCGACGACGGCGAGGCAGACTGGAGGACACACCACTACGAAGGTAGCATGATCGGTAATGTCTTAGGCAATGGTTTGCCGGCAGGTGAGTATGTATTCTACGACTCGCTCAAGACGATCTATGACTGCGACTCGATCTATGAGTTGCGTCTACGTGTGACACCGACTTACCTGTTCGAGGAGCAAATCACTAAGTGTGCTGACGAAGATATGACGTGGCGCGGACAAGTGCTGGATCACATACTGCCAGGAGAGCATCTATTGACCGACAGTCTGACCACAGAGGTCTTTGGGTGCGACTCGGTTTACCACCTCTATCTGACCGTAGTGGATACAACCTACCAAGTGATCTACGACACCATCTGCCGTACGGAGAGTTATAACCTGCACGGTGTTTATCTGATGGAGCCGGGCGACTATAAGGATACCACGATCAATGAGTGGGGTTGCAACCACTTCACGTATCTGCATCTGGCAGTGATCGAACCGACCGTACCGACAGCATGGGCTGACTCCATATGCGCGGACGCACAGGCGTACGAACTATATTATAGTTATACAGGACGCGATCCGGTAGCCTTCTCCGTCTACTATGACGACTTCGGACACCAGTATGGATTTGAGGATGTGATCGATATGCCGATTACCACCGTTGAGGAGTTGTCCGTACTAACTATACCGATGCCGTGGCGTAACAATGACCCGCATCAATATCCGCGTCCGGACCACTACCCGATAAAACTGGTACTGGACAATGGTATATGTGAGAACGCAGAGCTCTGTAGCACAGACACCACGGTTGTGCTCAACTATCCGTCATGGGTAACGGAGCAACGCTTCCGCGATGTGATAGCTATCTTGTCGGAGGATTACAACGGCGGCTATCGATTCTCGCACTATCAGTGGTATCGCAACAACGAGCCAATACCGGGCGAGACATTGCCGTATCTGTATATACCGCGCGAACTGGATAGAGACACAACCGAGTACCACGTACGCCTTGTGCGCGAAGGTGAGACCGAGTCGTACCAGACTTGTCCGATACGCATATACGACGACTTTGGTACTGATACGATCGCTCCATACATGGGCTATCTGTCCGTGGTACCGACCTGCGTATCGACCGGCAATCCGGTGATCAGTATTCTGAGTCGCCACAAGGGTACGTATAACGTTGGCACGCCATCCGGACAGTTGATCACTTCCGGCACCTTCTATCCGAATGTGACCGAGGTAACATTGCCCGCATCGGAGGGCATCTATATCATTCAGCTCTGGTCGGACGAGACACCCGAAGAGCCATACCGTTGCATTAAAGTTCAAATGGTTACAGGAGACAGATTATGGTAAAGATACGACATATATATAGCCTACTATTCCTGCTGCTCCTGCTCCCAATGATGGGTGTGGCGCAGACCAGCCTGAATGTGGATGACCGTAAGGACACCAAAGATCTATTGGGTTCGGGTGGCACCAATTTCTCCAACAAGCGTGGCAAAGACCTGTTGGACAAAAATGGTTTGCGTACAGGACAATACACAGGTGTACGCCACTTGGTAGGTGTATACTTTGAGTCGGGTTACTCGAGTTTTGTCACCCCTTGCCCACACACAACCATCACACCCGGAGGATACGGCGTAGGCGGAGGATTGGTCTATGAATATCAGGCCAACGATTTTCTGCTGCAGTTGGGTCTGGGCATCAAACTACAGGACGTGAAGACCAATGTCATGGATACCACGTTCACCAAGTATCATACGGCGGACGCATGGACCAACAGCATGTACCATCGTTATGGCGATTGGAACAATATGTTGGATACGTTCTACTATGACCTGCAGTACGATTTCTACGATCGTCAGGATCACTCACGCATGGTCTATGTACAAGTGCCGATCCTACTGGGACAGCAGATCGTAGGTCATCGCGGCATAGGTTACTATCTGGCCGGTGTCAAACTGGGTTATGGCCTACAGGGATCGACCGACGTCAAAGCCACAGGCTCCACTACCGGTCATTATGACCGTTATATAGGCACCTTCCATGAGATGGACAATCATGGTCTGCGCAAAGATGTACCTATCGAGCGACACGGTCCGAAACTGGATATCAAGTTTGACCTTATGGCGCACGCAGAGATCGGATACGAATATGGCATCTACTCACCTGCGAAGGGGTGGCGTGGAGCAAGAGGACATAGACCCTTCGACTTAAGATTGCGTATGGCAGCATACTGTGACATGAGTATACTGAGTATCAACCCGAACACCAATCTACCGATGGTCGTACCACCGGATGAGACCCGATGGGATTTTCCGACCTATAGGCTATCACATGTCTATTCGACCAACGAGATAGCAGGGATGCCACTGCGCAACATGTTTGTAGGCGTCAAGCTGACTGCCCTGTTCGGTGTTAAGCAGAAAGAGAAATGTGTCATTTGCGGCACATACAAGACAGAAAAAGATTTATAGCAAATAATAACAATAACCTATGAATATATCTTACAATTGGCTGAAGCGTTACATTGATCTCAAAGATGACGCACAGGCTGTAGCAAACATCTTGACCTCTATCGGTTTGGAGGTTGGAACAGTAGAACAAGTGGAAACGATCCGCGGTGGACTGCGCGGGTTGGTGGTAGGTGAAGTATTGACCTGTGAACCTCACCCCAACAGCGACCATCTGCATCTGACCACAGTCAATATAGGCACCGAGGTGTTGCCCATCGTCTGTGGAGCACCCAACGTAGCAGCAGGACAAAAAGTGGTAGTGGCTACTATTGGTACGGTTTTGTATGATGGCGATCAGAGTTTCACGATCAAGAAAGGTAAGCTGCGCGGCGAAGACTCATTCGGTATGTTGTGCGCAGAAGATGAGATTGGTGTTGGTACCAGCCACGATGGCATCATCGTACTGCCGGCTGAGACTCCGGTAGGCATGAAAGCCAGTGACTATTATCACGTGGACAACGACACGCTCATCGAGGTAGATATCACTCCTAACCGTTCCGATGCTGCATGCCATTATGGCGTGGCACGCGATCTGTACGCATACTACCGTGCACACGGACAGCAAGTAGCTTTGACCAAACCCGCTATAGATGGTTTCAAAGTGGACAATCATAACCTGGATATCAAGGTCCAGATTGAGAATACAGAAGCTTGCCCGCGCTATACGGGTGTCAGTATCCAAAACGTGACTGTACAAGAGTCGCCCGATTGGCTCAAGCAGGCATTGAGCACTATTGGTCTGCGTCCGATCAACAATATCGTGGATGTAACCAACTTCGTGCTGCACGAGTGCGGACAAGCCTTGCACGCTTTTGACGCAGACAAGATCAAAGGCCATCAAGTCATCGTCAAGTGCGCTGCACAAGGACAAAAATTCGTTACCCTCGACGGTGTAGAGCGCGAGATGTCAGACAAAGATCTGATGATCTGCAATGCTCAAGAGCCTATGTGTATAGCCGGTGTATTCGGCGGATTGGATAGCGGGGTTACCGAGCAGACCACCAATGTGTTCCTCGAGAGCGCATACTTCGATCCTGTATCGATCCGCAAAACCAGCCGTCGTCACCAATTGCAGACCGATGCATCGTTCCGTTATGAGCGCGGTTGCGATCCTAACAACACACTCTATGTACTTAAACGCGCCGCCCTCTTGATCCAAGAGGTAGCCGGTGGACAAATAGCTATGGATATTAGCGACAATGGACAGACAACATTCGATCCATGGCCCGTGACTATCGACATCGAGCGCGTCAACAGCCTGATAGGCAAAGCCATTGGCGAAGATCAGATAGAGACTATCCTTCGTGCGCTGGAGATAGAGATATACAGCAAGGACGGTTCGATATGGCAACTGGGTGTACCACGTTATCGTGTAGATGTACAACGCGAGTGCGATGTAGTAGAGGACATATTACGTATCTACGGATTCAACAACATCGAGTTCCCTGAGAAACTGAACACCAGCCTCAGCTATAACACCAAACCCAATCCGGTGCAACTCCAGACACGTATATCCGAGCAGTTGACAGCACAAGGGTTCTACGAGATCATGAACAACTCGCTGACCAAAGTGGCATACTATGAGCCACTACAGCAGATGCCGCTCGCTCAATGTGTGACCATCATGAACCCGCTGAGCCAAGACCTTGGTGTGATGCGTCAGACGCTGTTGTTTGGTGGATTAGAATCCATTGCACGTAATATCAACCGCAAGAACAGTGACCTCAAGCTCTATGAGTTCGGCAACTGCTACCACTATAATGGAGAGCTGAAGAACAAGAACCCCGAGTTGATTCAGAACGACCCGTTGAAAGCCTACTCCGAAGAGATGCATTTGGGTCTGTGGCTAACCGGTAACAAAGCCGCTCAATCATGGATATCCAAGAGCGAGAAGAGCACCTTCTATCAACTGCGCGCCTATGTCAACAACATCCTGGTACGCCTCGGCGTAGCAATAGACAAAGTCAACGTAGAGCGTCTGGAAAGCGAGCTGTATGACGACGGTTTAGTCATCAAAGCGCCTAACGGAAAAGCACTCGGTCTTATCGGTATTGTAGCCCGCAAGGTGCTCAAGATGATGGATATCGATCAGACGGTGTTCTATGCAGACCTCGATTGGAAACAACTGCTCAAGCAGAACAAGCAATACAAGGCTGTCATCGAAGACCTGCCCAAATATCCGGAAGTAAAACGTGACTTTGCATTGTTGGTAGACAAAAACATCGAGTTTGCTGACTTGGCACGTGCTGCTTTCGATACCGAGCGCAAACTGCTCAAAAACGTATTCCTGTTTGATGTCTATGAGGGTAAGAACCTCGAAGAAGGCAAGAAATCCTATGCCCTCTCCTTTATCCTGCAAGACAAAGAGAATACGCTCAAAGACAAGCAGATTGAGTTTATTATGAGTCGCCTACAGAAGACATTCGAGGACAAGTTTAATGCCACTTTACGCTAATGCTATCTAATCAGGAACAACAGGAAATATTACGTCGCCGCACGTTTGCGATCATATCGCACCCAGATGCAGGTAAGACCACGTTGACCGAGAAGCTGCTACTCTACGGAGGCGCTATCCATGTGGCCGGAGCTGTCAAGTCGAACAAGATCCGCAAGACAGCCACCTCCGACTGGATGGAGATCGAGAAACAACGCGGTATATCGGTAGCAACATCCGTGATGGGATTTGACTATGACGGCTACCATATCAACATCCTCGATACCCCGGGACACCAGGACTTTGCGGAAGACACCTTCCGTACGCTAACTGCCGTGGACTCAGCCATCGTGGTCATCGATTCGGCCAAGGGTGTCGAGACGCAGACACGCCGCTTGATGGAGGTATGTCGAATGCGTAAGACGCCCGTCATGGTGTTTATGAACAAGATGGACCGCGAAGGCAAAGATCCGTTTGACCTGATCGACGAAGCAGAGAAAGAACTCGGTATCCATTGTACGCCAGTGACTTGGGCCAACGGACAAGGACTGAAGTTTGAGTCGGTCTTTGCGCTCAACAACCGCCCTGCCGAACTAAGCGACAAACTGCAAGAAGACCTCGAGATGATAGACGGTGTCTATCCTGAGTTTGACCGCGAAGCATATCTGCGCGGCGAACTGGCACCGGTGTTCTTCGGCTCTGCCTACAAGACCGTGGGTGTACAAGAGTTGTTGGATTTCTTTGTGGCCAACGCACCCTCCCCGCGTCCTGTAGATGCCGAAGAGCGAACAGTCGAACCGATGGAAGATAAGTTCACTGCGTTCTGCTTTAAGATCCATGCCAATATGGATCCTAACCACCGCAGTTGTATTGCGTTCTTCAAGATCTGCTCTGGTAAGTTTGTGCGCAATACCTATTATAAACACGTGCGCAAAGACCAACAGATGCGTTTTGCCGCGCCTACGTGCTTTATGGCGCAGAAAAAAGAGACCGTCGACGAGGCCTACGCTGGTGATATAGTGGGTCTGCCGGACACGGGTAACTTCAAGATAGGCGATACCTTGACCAGCGGCGAACAACTCCACTTCCGCGGACTGCCATCCTTCTCGCCCGAGATGTTCAAGTATATAGAGAATGCCGACCCCATGAAGCAGAAGCAATTGGAGAAAGGCATCTCACAACTCATGGACGAAGGTGTGGCACAGCTGTTTGTCAGTCAACTCAACGGACGCAAGATCATTGGTACAGTAGGACAACTGCAGTTCGAAGTCATTCAGTATCGTTTGGAGCACGAGTACCAAGCCAAATGTCGTTGGGAGCCGCTACAGATGTACAAAGCATGCTGGATCGAGGTAAAGGACAAAGAGGGTGAGGCAGAACTCGAGATGTTCAAAAAACGCAAGGCACAATACATGGCTACCGACAAAGACGGACGCGATGTGTTTATGGCCGACTCCGGCTATGTACTCAATATGGCACAACAAGACTATAAAAATATTACATTCCACTTTACGAGTGAGTTTTGATACACTAAAAAATATACATTATGAAAAACCGTTCTCTTCAAATTCGCCTCATCGTCATGAACTTCTTAGAGTTCGCTGTATGGGGTGCGTACTTGACCTCGATGGGTACGTACCTGTTCAAACAAGGTATGGGACAACACATCGGATGGTTCTATTCCATCCAAGGAGTGGTAAGCCTCTTTATGCCGGCTTTGATGGGTATCGTAGCTGACCGTTGGATTCAAGCCCAAAAGACCTTGAGTCTGTGTCACGCATTGGCAGGTCTGTTTATGTGTGCTGCCGGCATCTATGCCTACACAGCTGCTGATGTACAATTCGGTATGTTGTTCACACTCTACACCTTGTCCGTTGCATTCTTTATGCCTACTATCGCGCTGACCAACTCGGTAGCTTTCAATGCGCTGGTCAAAGCCAAGATGGATACGGTCAAAGACTTCCCGCCTATACGTGTGTTCGGAACAGTCGGATTCATTGCTACTATGTGGTGTATCGACCTGCTAGGATTCCAAGCTACGCCTTGGCAGTTTGTAGTCAGCGGTGGTCTATCGATCCTGTTGGCAGCCTACTCGCTGACCTTGCCCGCTTGCGAGATCAAACCGGCTGAAGGCGATGTCGACCTGGTAGAAGCATTGGGACTGAAAGCGTTCACGCTCTTCAAGCAGAAGAAGATGGCCCTGTTCTTTATCTTTTCAATGATGCTGGGTATGTGTCTGCAAGTGACCAACTCTTATGCCAATCCGTTCATCACCTCCTTTGGTGCGATCGAAGAGTTTGCCAACACCTTTGGTGTACAGCACGCCAACATCCTGATCTCTGTATCCCAGATCTGCGAAGCACTCTGTATCCTTGCCATCCCGTTCTTCCTCAAGAAGTTCGGTATCAAGAATGTGATGCTGATGGCGATGTTCGCTTGGGTATTCCGCTTCGGATTCTTCGGTGCTGGTAACCCAGGTTTCCCCGGTGTGATTCTGTTTGTGCTTAGCTGTATCGTCTATGGTTTTGCCTTCGATTTCTTCAATATCTCCGGAGCACTCTATGTCGATCAGGAAACCGAACCCACCCAGCGTTCGTCTGCACAGGGTCTGTTTATGATGATGACCAACGGTCTGGGCGCCACCATCGGTACACTCTCCGCACAAGTTATCGTCAATCGTCTCGTTATGGCAGAAGAAGTAGTAGCTCAAGGTCCGTTGGCTGTTTGGGACGGATGGAAACAAGCGTGGTATATCTTCGCCGGATTTGCACTGCTGGTAGCTGTTCTGTTCTGGATCTTCTTCCCGAAGACACCCGTCAACAAAAATATCGAGGTCAAGCACTAAATGGTTAAATGACCAAATGAACCAATAAATGGTACATGGTAAATGATCAAATGGTAAATGTTTGTTAAGGAACTTAGATATTATTTCTCCACGCCGATTGCGTACATCGTAATAGGCTTGTACCAATTGGCGATCAGTCTCTTCCTTTGGGTTATACCGGGTCAATGGAACATCGTTGACTCCGGTTATGCCCAAGTGGACGGACTCTTTCAACTCAGTCCTTGGCTGATGATGCTGTTGTGTCCAGCTCTGACGATGCGTCTTTTTGCCGAAGAACGGCAGTCCGGCATCTGGGATCTGATCCGTACTAAACCTATCTCGTTGTGGCGAATCGTACTCTCCAAGTGGGCTGCAGCATGGATACTGGTGCTCATAGGTCTGTTGCCCTGCTTTGTCCACTATTTCATTGTGGCCAATATGGCGGAGCCTGTCGGCAATCTGGATAGCGGTGCGTTCTTAGGCTCTATGCTCGGACTGGTGATGATGAGTGGATGCTTCCTGGCTATAGGTGTACTCGCAGCCACTTGGAGCAAAAGCCAAATAGTGTGCTTCATACTGGGGGCGCTGATATGCTTCATCCTGTTCTGGGTACTACTCCAGGAACATTATCAAAGTATATCGCGCGGCGTATTGGATCTAAGAGACGTATTCTGGTTTCTACTGACTGCAACAGTCAGTCTAGTAACTGCCACACTAACCCTCGACTACTTGACACGCAAATGACTCGCATAGGCGTATTATCGGATACACATGGTCTACTGGACAAACGCATCTTTGAGCATTTCAAAGATGTGGATGAGATATGGCACGCAGGAGACATCGGTAGCTTCGAAGTGCTGCAACTGTTGCGCGAGTTCAAACCCACACGAGCTGTCTTTGGCAATATGGACTCCGGCGATGTACGATATTCGCTGAGCGAGTTCTACCGATTCCGTGTAGAGGATGTCCAAGTACTAATGACCCATATAGGCGGATACCCCGGGCACTACAACCCGTGGTTGATACCTATGTTCCAAAAAGAACCACCCGACCTCTTCGTTTGCGGACACAGCCATATCCTCAAAGTGATCTACGACAAGCAATGGAATTTCCTCACCATGAACCCCGGAGCGGCCGGCAAACAAGGATGGCAAACAGTGCAAACATTGCTCCGATTTACGATAAATGGTAAGCAAATAGAGGATTTGGAAGTGGTAGAATTGGGTAAAAAGTAACACTTTGACAGTAAAAATGCATTTTTTTGCCAAAATATGTTATAAAACATATAAAAAAATTTGGTCAATCCAAAAAAAAGCTGTATCTTTGCACTGTCAAAAGAAAAGAGCTAACAACACAATCTTTTTTGTACCTTAAATATAACAGACTAATACCTATGGAAAAAAAGCCGTCGCGAGGACGGCTTTTTTCGTTATAGATGTTGATCAATCAATCTGAACCTGCTTATTTGAAAGGCTTAGCAAAATGCAATCTCGCTGACACATAAAAGCCCTGCGACATCGCATTCATCGTGTTCTTGATAACCGGGTATCTATACTCAGCACGGATCTCCAACGGCACTGCCGGAACACCCGTCAAGTAGAATCCCAAACCGCCAAACACATCGACGTAGAAATTCTTCTCTTTGTCCCACTCATAGTTCTTCACCAGATACTGACCCAGATACGTACAATCGATCGACGCACCGCCATAGGGACTAAGTGCCAAACATTTGGCAAGAGGAATATAGAAATGCATGCTCGGTTTATAGCCTACCCAAGGTGTCACACCAACCTTGTCACTGGCATCCTTCACAATACCCAACTCCACATTGAGCAGCGACATTCCCCAGTACTTATATCTGAAATCCAATATGCCTCCTTCGACAATATGCATATTGTCCACCAAATCATAGGTATAGCCCAACTCCAAGATCGTCAACGACGATTTGCCGGAGTAGTTCATATAGCGCTGAGACAAGCGGGGACGCTGCTCCTTATCATCCTGACTAGCGGCATATATCTTAGCCGACATCATCAGCCCAAACAACACTACAAACAACGATACAATCAGACGTTTTCTCATATTATTGTCAATTTGGGTGCAAAGATACTATTTTTTTCGGATATACACAAATTTTAGTAAGATTTCTTGCATATGTGCGTTTTTTTTTGTACTTTTGCAGCAAATTTAAGAAACAATATTTATGGAAAGACCTGTTCGTGTTCGTTTTGCGCCCAGTCCTACCGGTGCGCTTCATATCGGCGGTGTTCGTACTGCCTTGTACAACTATCTTTTTGCACGCCAACATCACGGAGTCATGCTGCTTCGTATCGAAGATACCGACTCTACCCGCTTTGTTCCGGGAGCCGAGGAATATATCTTAGAAGCCCTTGATTGGCTGGGCATCGAGATAGACGAAGGACTGCGTATGAAGAAGGGAACCAAAGAGATCGAAGCCGTAGGCTCTCATGGTCCATACAGACAATCGGAGCGCCGCGAGATCTATCACCAGTATGTCAAACAATTGTTGGACTCCGGACACGCCTATATAGCCTTTGACACACCTGCTGAACTGGAAGCCAAACGAGCAGAGATACCTAATTTTCAATATGACGCACGTACGCGCATGCAGATGCGTAACTCGCTGACTATGCCGGCTGAGGAAGTAAAAGCACTCATCGATAACGGCGAGAAATATGTCGTTCGCTTCCAAGTGGAGCCCAACGAGGACGTACACGTACACGACCTCATCCGTGGCGAAGTGGTCATCAACTCCAATATCCTGGACGACAAGGTGCTTTATAAGTCTGCAGACGATCTGCCTACCTACCACCTTGCCAACATTGTCGATGACCATCTCATGGAGATCAGCCATGTAATACGTGGCGAAGAGTGGCTGCCCTCAGCCCCACTCCACGTGCTGCTCTATCGTGCGTTCGGTTGGTCGGACACGATGCCCGAGTTTGCTCACCTCCCCCTACTGCTCAAACCGGACGGTAATGGCAAACTCAGCAAGCGTGACGGCGACCGACTCGGTTTCCCGGTCTTCCCGCTCGAGTTCCATAACCAGAAAGATGGCACTGTCTCATCCGGTTATCGCGAGTCAGGCTATCTGCCGGAAGCAGTCATCAACTTCCTGGCGCTTCTCGGATGGCATGGCACAGGCGACCAGGAGATGTACACTATGGGCCAACTGATTGAGCAGTTCTCGCTCGACCGCGTATCCAAATCAGGTGCTAAGTTCGACTATGAGAAAGGCAAATGGTTCAACCACCAATACCTCCAACTACGTTCCAACGAGGAACTGACTGAGATGTTCCTGCCGGTGCTTAATGAGAAAATTGCTCAATTGGACAATCAATCGTCAATCGTCAATCGTCAAATCGTCAATGACAAAGCGATGGTCGCTAAGGTCATCGGTTTGACCAAAGACCGCGTCAACTTTGTTCCGGAGCTGTGGGAGCAAACCAATTTCTTCTTCGTCGCTCCTACCGAGTACGACGAGAAATCGCTCAAGAAGCGTTGGAAAGAAGACTCTCCGCGTCACATGCAGGAACTCCTCGCCCTCTTGGAGACCGTCAGCGAAGAGGATTGGCACAAAAATGAACAAATGGTAAATGACCAAATGGTAAATACACTTTGGCATCTTGACAAAGTGGTGATGCCTTGGATTGCCGAGCACGAATACGGCGTAGGCATCGTCATGAACGCATTCCGTATCTGCCTCGTTGGCGCAGCACGCGGCCCGCATATCTGGGCAATCACTGACGTACTCGGCAAAGAAGAGACCCTTGCACGAGTGCGTACCGCATTAAAAATCCTAGGATAACCTAGGACTACCTAGGTCAACCTAGTTATACCTATGTCTCCCCGCGAAGCACTACATACTTATTTCGGATACGATGATTTTCGGCCACTACAGTCGGAAATCATCGATTCTGTTTTAAGCGGTCGCGACACCCTCGCGCTCATGCCGACCGGAGGAGGCAAGAGTATCTGCTTCCAGATACCTACACTCACTATCGCCTCCCAAGACGAGAACCGTCGTCTGTGCCTGGTCATCACACCCTTGATAGCGCTGATGAAAGACCAGGTAGAGAACCTACGCCAACGCAACATACAAGCCGTGGCCATCTATACCGGTATGAGTTATGACCAGCAACGAGTGGCACTCGACAACTGCCTGTTCGGCAACTACCATTTTCTCTACTGTTCACCCGAACGCCTCGAAAGCGAACAGTTTCGCCAACGGCTCACAGAGTTGCCTATAGGCCTGATCGCAGTCGATGAAGCACATTGTATTTCCCAGTGGGGGTACGATTTCAGGCCATCTTATCTGCGCATAGGAACTATACGCCAAACACTCGCCCAGCAAGGCAAGCACATACCCGTTCTGGCACTTACTGCGACCGCTACACCACAAGTAGTCACCGACATCCAAGACCGATTGGACTTTCCGGAGCACAATGTGCTCAAGATGTCCTATCATCGTGATAATCTGCGATATATAGTTAGGCGAACGGAAACCAAAGAAGAACAACTCATACACATTCTCACTCATGTTGCCGGATCGGCCATCGTCTATGTACGCAATCGTAAGCGCGCACAAGAGTTGAGCCAATATCTGGTGGCCAATGGTCAGACAGCCGACTTCTATCACGCCGGACTTAGCGCTGCCGAACGCAGTCTCAAACAACAAGCGTGGAAAGATGACCACACGCGAGTCATCGTTGCCACCAATGCTTTCGGTATGGGTATAGACAAACCCGATGTACGACTCGTCATACACGTTGATCTACCCGATTCGTTGGAAGCTTACTATCAAGAAGCCGGACGAGCAGGACGAGACGGGTTGACGGCCTTCGCTGTGCTGCTATACAACGACACAGATAAGGCCAAAGCCAAAAAACGCGTCTTGGACAACTACCCGCCACAAGAGTTTGTCGAGCAGGTCTATCACAAGACCATGGATTTTCTGCAAGTCGGTTTGGGTTCGGGTCTCAACCACACGTTTGCACTCCATCTGGACGAGCTATGCCATGTCATGCATCTGCCTGTTATCCAGACCTACGCAGCGCTACATCTGCTCTCTACAGCCGGATGGATCCATTTTGAGGAAGAGCGCGAGACGGCTCCACGCGTACGCATCAATATATCACCCGAGATGTTGCGCGACTACCAACTCTCTTCTGCCCAAACCCAGATGCTGGACCGCCTGATGCGCAAGCACACAGGCATACTCACTGACCTGCAGATGATCGAGACATCCTCCAATCGCCTTCCCGAGCAAGACCACGACACACTCGTCTCGCTTGCCCAACGAGGTATCATCACCTATCTACCGCGCACCGTCGCTTGTGCACTGACGATGACGCGCGAACGGGCAGACGAAGTGTGGCTGTCGGATACCGTCTATGACAAGCGACGCCAGACCTATAGCGAACGGCTCAAGGCAATGGTCGAATATGCCGAGCAGACACAGTTCTGCCGTGAGCAACTGCTCTTGGGCTACTTTGGCGAACACGATGCGCCAGTTTGCGGTAAATGTGATATATGTATACAATAAAAGGACGCCCTTGAGCGTCCTTTTATCATCTTATCGGCTAACGATTACTCCTCGTTGAGAGTGATACGACGGAAATCGATGATCTCCACACCCTTTTGTTTGAGTACATCCTTAACCAGCTCTTTGGACTCAGACATGATATATGCCTGCTCAACCAAAGTATTCTCTTTCAAGAACTTGCCCAGACGACCTTGAGCGATCATCTCAATCTTCTTAGCCAACTTATCCATGTTAGCCTCGGTCTCTGCAGTCACTTGAGCCTTGATGTCGCGAGCCTGCTGTGCCTGCTCAGCGGTGATCCAGCCCTTAGCCTGGTTCGACTCGATATGATCCTCGCTGTCTACGTGAGCGGGGTTGATACCGGCCTTGCGGATAGCGTTCTCAACAGCCTTGTTGATCTCGTCCTGTTTGGTCTTCTCAACAGCTACAGAGAGCTCTTTCTGCTTAACCTCTTCTGCTACGTGATCTGCATCCAGTGCGATAGGCGACATAGCGGCTACCTGCATCGAGATACCGTGAACGGTCTCATAATCAGCACCTGCGTTAGCTGCCACCAACGACGAGAGCTTGTTGCCCAGGTGGTTGTAAGCGTCTACTACCGGTGCCTCGAGGCATGCATAGTCAGCCAACTCCATCTTCTCACCCGTTACGCCGGAGCGCTCAGTAACGATCTCTGCTACGGTGAAGTTACCGATCTTCAAAGCAGCCAACTCGTCCTTGGTCTGCACTTTGTTATCCAGTGCAGCGTCCAGGATCAACTTAACCATACCTACGAAGTCTTCGTTCTTAGCCACGAAGTCGGTCTCGCACTTCACGCCTACGATAGCGCCGAAGCCGTCTTTAGCTTTTGCCAAAACGCAACCCTCGGAAGCCTCACGGTCGCTACGCTTTGCAGCGATTGCCTGACCACGCTTGCGGAGCAAGTCCTTAGCTACCTCAAAATCTCCGTTAGCCTCTTCCAAAGCCTTCTTCACGTCCATCATACCGGCACCGGTGATGTCACGCAATTTCTTGATATCTGCTAATGTTACAGCCATAATTCTAAAATTTGAAATTTGAAATTTGAAATCTAAAATCTAAAATTACTCTGCAGCCTCTGCCTTGGGCTCTTCTGCCTTAGCCTCTTCAGCTTTCGGCTCTTCTGCCTTTACCTCAGCTACTTTCTCAGCCTCTGCTTTCGGAGCAGCTTTGCGGATACGTTGACGGCGCTCTTTGGGAGCCGGAGCCTCAGCCTCTGCTGGGTTTTGTGCCTCAGCAGCAGCCTCGTCAGCCTTCTCTACCTTGCGCTCCTCAAGACCTTCCTTGATAGCCTCGCATACAGCGGTCAAGATCACGTCGATAGCCTTGGTAGCATCGTCGTTAGCAGGGATCACGAAGTCGATATCGTTAGGATTAGAGTTGGTATCAACGATTGCAAATACCGGAATACCCAGACGGTTTGCCTCAGCTACAGCGATCTTCTCTTTGATCACGTCTACTACAAACACAGCGCTCGGCAGACGGTTCAGGTCAGCGATAGAACCCAGGTTCTTCTCCAGTTTCTCGCGTTGACGAGTGATCTGCAGTTTCTCACGCTTCGAGATGTTGTCAAACGTACCGTCGCTCATCATCTTGTCGATCTGGCTCATTTTCTTCACAGCCTTACGGATGGTCGGGAAGTTGGTCAACATACCACCAGCCCAACGCTCAGTGATGTACGGCATGCCGATCTCTTGAGCATGTGCTGCTACTACTTCTTGAGCTTGTTTCTTGGTTCCAACGAACAGGATCTTGCGACCGCTGCGAGCGATACCTTTCAGCGACTCAGCAGCCTCCTCTACTTTCAGAGCGGTCTTGTTCAGGTCGATGATGTGAATGCCATTACGCTCCATGTAAATGTACGGAGCCATGGCAGGATTCCATTTGCGTTTGAGGTGGCCAAAGTGTGCACCAGCCTCCAACAGTTGATCAAAATTAGTTCTCATAATTTTTTTTAATGTTGTAATGTTTTATTGATTTGTTAATATCCGTTTATTTCAGTTCGCTTTTCACGCGCATAATACATTAAATAAATATGCGCGCACGCACACACGCGTTGGGCGAACCAAAACAATCGTGTGGTAATCCCGAAGGAGTCCACACGATTTGGATGATTCTTGTCGATTAACGCTTGCTGAACTGGAAGCGCTTGCGTGCCTTTGGACGACCCGGTTTCTTACGCTCAACCTCACGAGCGTCACGAGTCATAAAGCCTTCTGACTTGAGAGCAGCCTTATCCTCCGGATTGATTTTCACCAGCGCACGTGCGATAGCCAGACGAAGAGCCTCAGCCTGTCCTTTGTAGCCACCGCCATCCAGGTTTGCTTTGATATCGAATTTCTCTACTACATCCAACTTCTGCAGCGGTTGTTTAACGATGTACTGCAGTGCTGCAGCAGGGAAATAGGTGTCTAAATCACGACCGTTGATCACGATCTTACCAGCACCTTCACTAACGTAAACGCGTGCAACTGCAGCTTTACGACGACCTAATGCATTAATTACTTCCATTGTCTAATTCTTATTTTAAGGTGTTGATATCTATTTGTTTGGGTTGTTGTGCCTGCATATTGTGCTCAGCGCCGCCAAACACGTACAGGTTATTGATGATCTTGTTGCCAAGACGGTTCTTAGGAAGCATGCCCTTAACCACTTTCTTGATCAGACGATCTACGCCCTTTGCCTTCAGCTCTGCAGGGCTCATTACGCGCTGACCACCCGGGAAACCGGTGTAGCGTACATACTCACGATCGGTCCATTTGTTACCGGTCATCTCCACCTTGTCGGCATTGATGATAATCACGTTGTCACCACAATCTACATTCGGGGTGAACGAAGGTTTGTACTTACCGCGCAGCAATTTTGCTACCTTAGTACACATGCGACCAAGAATCTGGCCTTCAGCGTCAATCACTACCCACTCTTTCTGAACGGTAGCCTTGTTCAATGACACTGTCTTGTAACTGTTAAATTCCATTAATTTGTTTCTTTTAGGCCGAGCCGACAGACATCCTTTATGACTTTCGTTTTACGGGTCACAGGGGTGCTGTTCCCCTACGCTATCCACTGCCCAACTCGACGATTTATAAATATTATTTATACTTTTTACACAACCGATAAAACTATCGACCGCGAAAAAAGCGTGCAAAGATACTACTTTTTTTTGAATTACGCAAATTATTTTGTACTTTTTTTCACAAATATGCGCATTTTCATGCTAAAGTCCCCAAAATCAGAGCCCTCCGTAGGAGGCAAAGCCACAACACAGCTGTCTGCTATGTTCAACAGCGCCAGCTGCATATCATTGGGCAACTCGCGTCGCCAATAGCCATGACTCACCATCATTCGTTCCCGTTCTCGGATCTCTTTCTTCTCCCAATAAGCTGCCTCCGCTTCTACTCTGGCCTCCAGCTTGGGATAGATCTTGTCAAAAAACGACGGATGGTTGGTATACCACACCAGCGACGAGTCAAACTCCGCCTGAGTGATACCATGCTTCTCCATCACTGAGCGATAACACTCTTTCGATTCTTCGGCATAGCCGCCTTGGGCATAACCCGCTACACTCAGCACAGCGTCCGCCTTATGCAGATCGTAGATCACGTCCCGCATCTGACTCGATGACAACACTCCTCGAGGACGGCATCCTACCATACATACCGCCGCCAATAATACTATCCACAATCTCTCTTTCGCCATTATCCTTTCTACTTTCGCCCTTCGACTTTCGCCCTTTCGCCATTATCCAACGACTGATTCAGATCTTTGGTAAAGAACAACAGTATCACGATCACGGCGCAGGTGATATACGAGTCCGCCACATTAAACACAGGCCTAAAGAACAACACTTCGCCGGCGCTGTTGTGTATCAGCGGAAAATAGAGCATATCCACCACTTTGCCGTACATCCATTCGCTGCCTTGGAACAACTTGCCGTAGAACACGCAGTCCAGTATATTGCCCAGCGCACCGGCAGTCACAAATGCTATAGTTGCTATATAAGATGTACGCGCGGGACGCTGCCAAATCAGTCGGTGCAGATACCATCCCAGCGCACCTACAGCGGCTAAGCGGAACAGGGTCAGCGCCAACTTGTCGAACCACTCCACGCCAAACGCCATACCATCGTTCAGTATATAGCACAGATGAAACCACGGCGTCAGAGCGATATCTTCGTACAAGTCCATATGGCTGACCACCAGCATCTTAACCACCTGATCCAGTAGTACGCCCAGTACCACAATCAGGCTCACCAGCAGCACGTGTCGCTGTTGTTGTTTCATAGTCCAAATGCTTTGCGGATAGCCTCTACTCTATCCAGTTTCTCCCACGTGAACAGCTCCACCTCACGCTCAAACTCCTTGCCGTTCTCGTCCAAGAAAGTCTTCGTCACTTTCTCTGCCGTACGTCCCATATGGCCATAACGCGCCGTCTCTTCGTAGATCGGCTCAGTCAACTTCAGGTCACGGATGATAGCGGCCGGACGCAGGTCGAACAGCTCCTGCACCTTCTTAGCTATCTCCGCATCCTTCATCGCCACTTGGGCAGTACCGGATGTCTGAACATAGACCGACACCGGCTCTGCCACGCCGATGGCGTAGCTCACTTGTACCAATGCCTCGTGTGCCACACCCGCTGCCACCAGGTTCTTGGCTATCCAGCGAGCGGCATAAGCGGCCGAACGGTCCACTTTAGACGGATCCTTACCCGAGAACGCGCCGCCGCCGTGAGCACCGCGACCTCCATAGGTGTCAACGATGATCTTGCGGCCTGTCAAACCTGTGTCGCCGTGAGGACCGCCGATCACAAAATTGCCGGTCGGGTTCACCAGCAGCTTGGCGTTCTTGTCCTCCAAAAAAGCCTGCAGCAGTTCCGTATAGCGCGAGTCACGTTTCGCCACGCGGGGAAGTAGGATAGTGATCACATCGCGTTTGATATCTTCGGGTGTCACACCTTCATCATGCTGCGTACTCAGCACGATCGTATCGATCCTGACAGGGCGGTTCTGTTCGTCGTACTCGATGGTCACTTGGCTCTTCGAGTCCGGACGCAGATAGGTCATCTGCTCACCCTCTTTGCGAATACGTGCCAGCGTATAAACGAGCGTGTGTGCCATATCCAGCGTCAACGGCATATAGTTGTCCGTTTCGTCGGTGGCATAGCCGAACATCATTCCCTGATCGCCGGCGCCTTGTTCCTCTTCGCTCTCGCGGCTCACGCCCATGTTGATGTCAGCCGACTGAGCATGTAGTGCCGTCAGGATGCCGCAACTCTCTGCGTCAAACTTATACGCCGCTTTGGTGTATCCTATATCGCTGATCGCGCGCCGAGCAATGCGTTGTATATCTACATAGTGTTCACAGCTCACCTCTCCGGCTATCACCACTTGACCTGTTGTGCACATCGTCTCACACGCCACGTGAGCACGGGGATCGAGTGCCAAGATATTATCCAAAATAGCGTCACTAATCTGATCGCTCACCTTATCCGGGTGTCCTTCTGACACCGACTCGGATGTAAAATAATAATTCATTTTATTGTTCGTCTTCTTTTTGATATTGTTTTATCAGTTTGTTGCTTCGTTTACGCAGGTAGATAAATCCGCCCAGGAACAGGAGCATCAGTATGCCTGCCCAGTACTCGTCTACCACGCCTTGTGCAAAGATCAGGCCGTCATAGATGCCGTGTGCTATCATCGGCACCAACCATGCCAGAAACATGTTCACTTTCCGTTTGACCGGTTCGCCGAAATGGGCTCTCGCGTAGAAGAAGCCCATCAGGATAGCAAACGAGAAATGTCCCGGCACAGCGAATATAGCGCGTGATATACCGGTCACTACCCATTCGCCTGCGACGGCACCATTCACCAGATACATGATATTCTCCACGCCGGCAAAGCCCAATCCTACGCAGCAGGCATAGACGATGCCGTCCAGTTTCTCGTCAAAATAAGGGTTCTTGCGCAGCAGTAACCACAGCATCAGCAGTTTGGCGCCTTCTTCCGGCATAGCTGCCATCACAAACGCGTTCATCCATGCCGACAAGCCGTCCACCACTTCCAGTCCGCCAAGGGGCGATACGACCATCAGTACGATAGGTACGCTCAACGCGCCGTACAGCAGACCTTTCAGCAACCATTTCAAGGGTTCGGGCTGTTTGATATCCTGATACCAGATATAGCCGAACAACAGTACTACGGGCAGCAAAGCTGCCAAAATCACAAGCCACATATCAATGCATTATTTTATATATCAGTTCTTTCCATAGGTCCGCATCGGTCGCCGAGGGGTTGTTGATACCTTTCAGTCGAGCGTCCGTCTCACGGAAAAAGCCTATGATCTTAAATGTCTTACCCGCCGGATAACGTCTGGCAGCAGCCGCGTAGTTCTTCACAAAATACGGGTTCACGCCCAGGGCTGCCCCTACTGCAGTGTTGTTGCTCTTGTCCGGCAGATAGTGGTACATCATCAGGGTCTGGAAGAACGTGAACAGCACGCCCAGTTCTTTGACCATCGGATGATCTTTGCTGCTCGCAAAATACTGGGTGATACGGTTCGCTTTGACCACATCACCGCTGATCAATGCCTCTTGCAGCTCAAACACATTGTAGTCTTTCGATATACCCACATTGCGTTCCACTAGTGCTGCATCTATCTTGTGCACGCCTTCGGGACGGCCGTCTATCAGTTTCTGTAGCGCACCCACGATGGCTTGCAAATCTGTGCCCAAGCTGTCCGCCAGAATGCGTGTCACTTTGGGATCGAACTCTAACCTTTCGCCATTCGTCCTTTCGCCATTCGCCAGATTATATTTCCGAATATAATCATTGATCCAGCGTTCCACCTCATAGTCGCGCAACTTGTCCGACACCATCACTACGCCCACTTTGTCCAGTTTCTTCCACCATCCGGCACGTTTGTCCGGTGTGCCGTACTTATAGCAGATCACCAGCACAGTCGTTGGCTGCGGGTTCTCCAGATACTGCGCCAAGGCTTCCCATTTCTTGATGTGCTGTGCCTCTTTGACAATCACCACTTTGTTGCCACCCATCATCGCAAACCCGCGGGCTGCGCCTATAGCGGGAGCGATGTCCGCTGATGCCAAGTCTTTGCCATAGACCACCGTTTGGTCAAACTCACGCGCCATCTCGTCGAGTATATGCGTCTCCAGATAGTCGCACACCTGATCGATGTAATACGGTTCCTCGCCGCATAACATATACACCGGCGCATATTCACCTTGGCGCGCCTGTCGCATCAACTCGTCGAACTTCACCATCCTTATTTGATTGTCAACCGTCCTTGCGGTTTAGCATATTCTTGTCCTATATGGCCGTCCAGTGCGGTTTCGATATACTCTTTGGTAGCCATGTTGTCCATACCTATGTTAGCGCGGATCACTTCGCAGTCTTTGACTATCTCGCCAAACTGCAGGAAGTTATACGACGCCATTCCTACGCTGTACACGCGCTCCATATTCATCTCTCGGCAAACGCCGGCGGTATCGTCTATCTCGAATATATCCACCAGTTTCTTCTCCTCTTTGCTATATACATAGCCAAAACCCGAAGGGTGGATCAGCAGTCCTGTCTCCTCTTCTGTCAGCAGTCCCGAGCAAGCGTACTCGATCATCTTCACCAGTGTCTTGGCGGGAATAGCGTATAGGTTGAGGTCGTTGTTAAAAGGCTGCATGTCAATGATCTCGCCTAGCGTCACATCGCCTTGCTCAATATCTTTGCGCAGTCCGCCGCCGTTCACCAGCGCCAGCTCAGCGCCGCAGTACCAGCGAGTCGCATCAGCTGCCAGATCGCCTGTGTTGGTCGGACTGTTACGCACCGCACGTTTGCCATCGGCGCCCAGGTTGGTCAGTCTCACTTCGCTGTATCCCACCTTGCGGTTGATCACCGGCGCGTTCACTGTGTTGATACTGTCCACTACCGCTTGCACGCGCGCATCGCGGTCCTTATAGTCTTTTAGCGACACGATCGAGGTCTCTATCTTGCCGTCACGACCTATATACAGCTTGCCGATGTTGTCCAGTTTCTGTCCCGTCTGGGTCAGAGCCACCTGTTTGCCACGGCTGTTGGTCACCATCTGCTGCGCTATCTTCGAGTGGGTATGGCCGTCCAGTACGGCATCGATGCCATAGGTCTTCTCTATCAGCTTGACCGAGGTCAGCGGTACATCCTTCTCGCCCAAGTGCGACAGTACCACCACATACTTAGCGCCGGCTTTGCGGGCAGCGTTCACCTGTTGTTGCACCAGTTCCACTACCTTGTCATAGTCCTGCAACCGGTACAATGTATCGCCATCGGCGGAGATGAATGCTTGCTGCTCATCGCGCATAGCGGTCGGCGTCAGCACACCTATATACGCCACTTTGGTGCGTCCGTACTGTTTGATCACATAGCGGCCAAAAGGATAGTTGTCGGCACGGTCGCTGAAGTTCACGCAGCTCACACGCTCGGTACCAAACTGCTCCATCAGCTCCAACATACGCGGTACGCCATAGTCAAACTCATGGTTTCCCAGTGTGATTGCATCGTACGGCATCTCGCGCAGCACGTCTATGATCTGCTGTCCTCGGGACAACGTACCGGCCACGGCTCCTTGAACCAAGTCACCCGAGCTGGCCAAACCCACATAGGCTGTATCCGCTGTACGCATCGCATCGTACAACGAGCGTAGTTGCGGATAGCGCTCTATGGCGCAATGTACATCGTTGTCGTGCAGAATCACTATCGGTTTCTGCGGCTTGCATGCCCAGGCGCTCAGCGTCCACACACATGCACTCAGTATCAGGATTGTTTTTCTCATAGTTCTCTATCCATTTGTTTGAAACTCTCAAACCACTCTTCGTCGCTCTTGTCTATCTTCTCGCCGTTGGACCACTCGCTCCAGCCGGCGGCGAAATAGTAGGTCAGCGTATCGCCTACGTTGTATGGCTGCATCGTATAGAGTACGCCGTCTTGCCGTCCTTGCATCGACGGTCCGGGAGTCATCACTGCTATATAGACGCGTCCTTGCGAGCGGGAGCCGTTGTACTCATAGTTCAGTTCGGCAGCATGCTTGTCGCTGAGTGCATCCTCGGCATAAGCTATCATGCCGCAGTGGTCGCAGGTCTCGATGTTATCTACCGTGTCATGCATATAGATTCCTCCGCCGGCCATCAGCTCGCCGTCATAGTCGCCGGTCAACACCACTTGTGCTTTGTTCCACGCTGTACCTGCCTGGGCGGTGATAGTGATACTTTCTTTTAGGATGTGATCATCCACCATCAGGCTGTCATATTCCAGCTTAAACACCAGCCGTTCCGGTGTCTGCTCTATTATCTGCCAGCGGTCGTACGCGCCGCCTACGTATAGTTGGCGGTTGGACATCGGCATCACTACCAGTCCTCCGGCGCCGCAGGTGTGTCCCACTTTGTAGCAGTCCAGTCCTTTGCCGTAGTTGATGTGGTATGGCAGTCCAAGCACGTTTTCGCGGTAATAAAAACTGTCCACTACCAACTCCGGACTGGTCTTGAGCCACAGGTCCACACCGTTGCTGGGGTTCTCGGGGCGTAAAGCCGGGCCGTACATACGGAAGGCGGCGTACTCGTTCTCCCACGCAAAGTCATCCTTACGCTCCGGCACATAACGCCCAAACACTTTCGTCTCCACCAACTCCTTCTGACACGCCGTCAGACTCAGAGCAAAGATTGCTATATAAAAGATTTTTCTCATCAATCCTCAATCATTTTGGCTGTTTTCCGATATACGCCAAAATACCTCCGTCAACGTAGATGATTTGTCCGTTTACGGCGTCTGACGCGTGACTTGCCAGAAAGACTGCCGTGCCGCCCAGCTCATCGGGGTTGAGCCAGCGTCCGGCGGGTGTCTTGGCGCAGATGAACGCGTCAAACGGATGGCGGCTACCATCTGCTTGCGGTTCGCGTAGTGGCGCAGTCTGCGGCGTAGCGATGTAACCCGGGCCGAGACCGTTACACTGGATGTTATATTCGCCGTACTCCGAGCATATGTTACGCGTCAGCATCTTCAGTCCGCCTTTGGCCGCAGCGTAGGCGCTTACGGTCTCGCGTCCCAGTTCGGACATCATCGAGCAGATATTGATGATCTTGCCTTCGCGGCGCTCCATCATCTCGGGCAGCACAGCTGCGCTGACGATGTAGGGTGCCACCAGGTCGATGTCGATCACTTGTTGAAACTCCTCACGTTTCATCTCGTGCATCGGTATGCGTTTGATGATACCGGCGTTGTTGACCAGGATATCTATCTGTCCCACTTCGCGGTGTATCTGCTCGACGAGAGCTTTGACGGCTTTCTCGTCGGTTACGTCGCAAACGTAGCCGTGCGCGTTGTTGATACCTTCAGCGCGGTAGAGCTCCATCGCTTTGTCGATGGCTTCTTGGCTGCGCGCGTTGAATATTATATTGTTCGCGCCCGCTTGCGCGAAAGCTTTAGCGATGGCGAATCCTATTCCGTAGCATCCACCCGTCACCCAAGCATTCTTTCCTGCTAAACTAAATAAATTATTCATCATTTTTCTGAATTTTTCTGCCACATTATCGGACTTTCGTTGTAGTCTGGACGGAGTCTTGTCGGACTCTCGTCATGTGGCGAGAGTCCGGCTAAACCTCACGCTTGTTGTTTTCTGCGGCGCAGATATACCACCCCTGCAGCCACCATCGACAGCAACGTAAACGGCAATACAGAGTCACCAACAGGGGTGTTACCTTGTCCCGTCCCCATTTCTTCCGTAACGCTTGGCAGTCCTGTGCCGTCCATCTTCGCTTTACGCGGTCCTGGAGTAGTTGCAGTTGGGCTACTTGCTGTTCCATCTGCATTCAGCGATGGATTGGAGCTATACTGGCTGCCCGTCGGAGTCATCGTGCTCGTCGACTGGAATGTTGCCTGCGGACGCTCAGGCTCCGTAAACTGTGCCATGGTCGGCATGCTCGCAAAGAGCATACCTATGACCAACACCCCACAACCTATAACCTTTACATTTTTCTTTTTCATATCTTTGTACCTTTCATTCTTTAATTCTTTCATTCCTTCACTCCTTACTTAACCAACGCACCTGTTGCATCATACATACGTCCGCCACGGATAATGTAGATCTTGTTATCGATCAATACTTTGCGTGCTTGTGCACCATCGTTGATATTACCTACTCCGGTTGGGAGATTCTGAATCGGCGTGCGGCTAATGATAAAGCGTGATGCGTCATTATCACTCCTCGAGAAGGTATACGTATTGCCCTCTGCGATAAGCGTAGATTTCTTCGTCTCGACATCGTTGAGATAATAGCCTCTACCGTCGCCTTCGAAGGAAAGCGTATAACTCGTTGCCTGACCAGGCACAAAACCAACAACCGTTCCTTCGAGATCCGGTACTGCCAACACATTCATCTTCTCCGCTGCTTGCGCATACAACTCGCCGGCTATTCCTTCGCCTTCCATGTATAAAGCTTCATATCCCTTATCTATCTCATCCGAGAATTGCTCGTTCTCATAGAGACGAATTCTTGTTTGCCACTCATTTCCGCTTACATATATCGTTATATGGTCAAAAATATCGGAAGTCGTACGTTTCGGTGCACGTAATGCTGTATTACGATTAGCAGCAGGTACAGCACGAACTGCAGAATAGGGAATTTTTACCGTTCCTCCTGTAGATTTAGCAATAACAGCATATCCTTGCAGGGCAGGAATATAATCACTTATAGTGCCTCCTTCCCAACCTGAACCGGTGAAGAAATGAACCGCGCCATCTGCAGTTGCTGTGAGATCCATTCCGGAAATAGCAATCGGAGCAGGCCATGAGTTGCCGTACATAGTTACGGCACCACTGACTTTACTATCATCATAAGATGCTGTGAAACTTTTGTCGGCAGTACTTACCAATGCTCCGGTGAATGTTTTACCGGCACTACCCTTGATAAGAACCGATTCAAATGCAGCAAGACCGTCATAGTATCCGCGACGTTCCCATCCTTCACCATATTTCCATACGTATGTGTAAACACTCGAACCGACGAAAGCGTCCGATACGTTCACATATCCCACCGGAATAGCAATCATTTGCCAACGGCTGGAATTCAGCGATAGTTCTACAGTAGCCTGCGTCGTTCCTGCTGAGTTGTTGCAGATAAGAGCACCTTGGCTCGAAGAAGATGTATTGATGACCAGTTTTTCAGGATCATCACTAGCAACCGTACCTGCTACTTCAAGAGCTCCTGTAGCCGGAATAGTTATCTTACCTGTTCCGCTAAATGCCACACTCTTGGCTTTAGCCGAATTCGTATTAACTGTTACCGGCACACTAATCGTCACATCGTGCTCGATTGTCGGCACACATGCAGGCGACCAGTTAGCGGTATTAGTCCAACTTCCATCTCCGCCTCCATTAGTAAAAGAGAGTGCAACCGGAGTCCAATGAGCATAGAGATCTACATCACCGTCATATTTCCAGTTAGACGTAGAAGCATCAAAGTATGAGGATTCTATCTTTGATAGATCGCTACGTATGATTTCAGATCCTCCAGATGCTGCTGTCCAATATCCGGCAAAGGCATATCCGGCTCTTGTAGGTATTGTTATGGTAGGAGTACATACATTACTGCCATACGTCACAGATGTAGGTATATTGTCTCCTGTCCCATCGTTTTTATACAAGGTGAGAGTATGTGTATTTGCTTCCCATTTAATGTAAATATCCGGAGCATCGCCATTATAATATATCCATTTGCTGTTATTATCGGTATATGTGTGGGTTGCATCATGTGCGCTCTCTACTAAAGCCTTTAAGGAAGTTTCAGAAGGATAGGCAATAGGATCGCTATAACTTTGAAGCGTTGTATTATATGTAAGATAATAGCCTTGCACATGATAGCCAGTTTTTACAGGCGCAGATGTAACCTCAAGACTTGATTCTCCAAAAGTTACGCTATATGTACCGTTACTTACATCTATACCGTTAACAGTACCATTATATGTTATAGGAGTATAGTTTGCAGTAATAGTTTTACCATCTGCGGTTGCATTGATAGTGATACTTGCACTTGTAGTTGATCCACTAGCAATCGTTACGCCATCACCAAAATCACCTGTCCAATTGACAAATTGATAACCGGGAGTCGGAACTGCCGTAATAGTAGATGATGCTGTTTCCACACCTATACCGCTAACTGATGTCACTGTCGAACTATTAATCTCAACATGTCCGAATCCATCATTTGCCAAAGTCACCATATGTGTATCTTCGTCCCATTTTGCATACAAAGTAGAAGCTCCGTTGTGAATCCATTTGTCAGAGCCATCAGTCCAACTTGCAACTGTTTGAACGGCTTTGTTCTCATCAATCACAACACTACCCGTTCCGCCGCTTCCGTTAGTCCAACCTGCAAAAGTATAATAATCTCTTTCCGGATTCGATATACTAGAAGCATCCAATACGGCATTATAAGTAGCTGCCAAACTCGTCGATCCATCAGTCGTTGCGCCATTCTGGTTCAACGTTACGGATTGAGTCCATTTAGCAAATAATTCGGCAGTTCCTCCTTCATGGATCCACTTCTTACTGCCATCAGTATAACCAGAGACAGATGCTTTCCATGCTTTATTGGCGTCTATCAATTGACTTCCGCCGCCGCCAGCAGCTGTATAATAACCTCCGAATGTATAATAGTCACAAGCTGGCTTAGATGCAATAGAAGTCAGTGCCGTTCCGTTAAATTGTACAGTCGGATCCGAAGGTGCATAGGTCGTAGTTACTTGCTCTGTCAAAGTAACCGTGAAACTCCAATTACTCCATTTCCAATCACTACTATTATGCCGATACTTTCCATAACCATCTGAGGAGTTTAAGTCTCCTGTTCTATTGGATGCATCTCCATTATTAGACACGAGGAAGTTTGCATAATCTCCAGGAGCTATATAGAAATAATTAGTACCTTGTATTTTTACCTTATTGTATAATGTAGGACCGGCCGTCACAGAGGATGTAGCAGCCGCACCGCTTGAACTTCCCCAAATGTGAAGTTTCGGTGTTCCCCAACTATAGTCAATAACATAGCAGTAATCCGTCGATGGATGATTTACTGTAGGATATGCAATAGAAAGTTGATGATTACTTTTGTTATATGTGAATGAATAATTGCCTGCTCCGGCTGTAGCCACACGAAGCTGATATTCTCCTGATTTTATTGTATAATTCGAAATCGAACTGGTGACAACATGCTCATTCAATCCGTATTCCGTTGTTCCATCGAGGATTTTAACCTGATAGGTGGATTTCGCATTAAATTCCAGCGATTTGGTACATATATTGCCAGAAATGCTCATCACATCTGCATTCTCCGGATCCCAATCATTATGACTACGGATAATTACCGGATCTTTTGAATAACGACACCAGTTTTGACTATTACTACAATCTCCTGTAATCTTCACACAGTTATAAGTTCCGCTCTTGTACATGTCATCCGTTTGACACCATTTACCAGACCAACTATGAGCAGTTCCAGATGGATTCATACGGCAGAAGATTACACAGCCCCAATCGCCTGATGGTACGGTGACAGAATACATATCTGAGGTCCCCGTTACCGGAGAGCAAGATACCCATTTTTGGGTGGTTGCGTTGCAGAATACTGCCTCAAAATTGGCACTACTCCCTCTCCATGTAGCATTCGTTGCTAAATACAATGTTTTACCAACAGGCAGTTTCTCTGCAAAGCGTGCATATATAGTGCCTGTAGTTTTCGGTGCGTTATATGTATAAGATGAGTTCGACGATTTTTTATCATCACCATTCTCGGATCCATACCATCCCATAAACACATAACCCGTATTCGCACTAGCCGTTACTGTTACCTCACCAGTGCATGCAGCAGGAACATATGTAGAGGTTGTGCCTGCAGAATTGATGGTTGAACTATTACTGGAATTAGACGCCGTACCATCTCCTGTCATTTTATAGGCAGATATAGTTACAGTACCTGAATTGACACTTGCCGCCGAATAAGATCCGGCGCCATCTCCTCGAGTATACTTCTTTACTGTCTGATTATTATTCAAATCACCCCATCCACCTGACTTATAATCAATAGTCAAATTAGAACTTCCAGTAGAGGTACAATAATATGTTTTGTGCCAATCCATGGATTCATAGTTATTATCCCAAATGAATTGTGTACGGGTCTGATCTTTGCAACGATCATTCAAAGATAGGTTCTTCCATTCTCCCCATTCTGATGTTGCATTGATAAACACAATACCCTTTGCGTCAGTCCAGTTATTACCAATTTCTCGATAAAATAACTTTGTGTGACCGATGTTGGACATTAAGTATCCATATGAGTACGAGTCATGACCAACTACCACATTCGCGCCGTTCCATTTCAAATCAGTATTATCCAGATATACATATGGATAATTGACTGTTAATGGATAAGTCGCAGCTTTCAATTGTGGACTACATGTTATTAGTACAATCAGTACCGCTAACATTTTAAATAATTTAAATTTTTTCATGATGTTTTATATTTTTTAGTTTTTATTAATTATCATTTTTCAATTCAAACGGATGAAAATAGGGTGGTTCTATTTTAAGAGTTCTGCGAGCGATCTCAATCATTTTGTAGTCGTCATCATTATGATATGAAACGTACCATTGCGCATCAGTTGCAATCCTGTTTCTTACACTTTTGAAATAAGGAATATCTATATCATTCATCGAATGACCATAAACAACAACTTTGTTAATATGTTTACCTAGTCGATCAAAGAAATCGGTATGCTTCTTAATATTTTGAGAGTGTTGCTTATTTAAGTTAGCAATTGTTGTGGCAATTTTTAGTTTTAAATTAATTTCTCCTTGAGTTATTTCTATCGGTTTGTTAATTTCACCTTGTCTGCTATTATGGCCTACAATAGGCTTCTCGTTGGTGCTTATGCGGTTATGTATATGACATACATTATATTCTGGTATGTGATATAAATGTTCTAATGTATCTGTAAAATTAAACGTTAGAAACAATCCATTACGATTAAATTTAACTAATTTATCTGACACAGTTGTTATAAATGCTCGTTTATATAGTTCAGCATTAATGTCTTTTATCCAGTCTGTGAAGAATTTTGGCATTTCAATTGTCAAGGGACTAACAATACGAGTCATTATATAATCGTTTACATCTCTAATGAAAGTATATAATTCATCTTGCTCCTCTTCATATATTGCTTCTGCTTCAGCAAAACAACGTTCAATATCACATTTGCTAATCGCTTTCTCAAAATCTGTCCATAAAAGATGATGCCCTTTGCGAGTTTTCAAAGTGAATATTTCCTCTAATGCTTCTATAAAATCTTCTCCGTTAGGTTGGCCTTTTAACCATTCATGAAAATCCCAATAACCGGTATTTAGTTTGTTGAATTTATCAAAACCATTACCAATAATAAACAATGTAGTAATGTTTGTTTGATCAAAGTACACTTTTTCTCGCAGAGGGTTATACATGATCTCTAAAATATCACCGCTCGGACTATCTAATACCCCAAATAGATCATTTACGCCCCTTAGGATTGCTATTGAATAATCTAAATCTCTAACAACATCATTCTTGGGTTTTTTTCTTACAAGCTTACCCTCCTCGTTTATTATCTTAACAATACTTCGTAAACTTTTATATAAATCTTTTTCCTGGTGCTGAGCAGTATAGACAATAATCTTATCTTGACTTACATCTTTTAAATAAAAAGCCTTTCGCTCTTCCTCTTTAAGGAAGAACTTTTGTCCCTGCAATGGAAGTATCGCTTCCACCACCTCTCGCCAAGTATATGTTGTATTGACGGCCATCTCTATCTTATTTTTTTTATATTTTTGCTTTGCACTTTCTGTTTCTAGGCCCCTATCTTCCTAGTTTCCTAGTTTCCTAGTTTCCTAGTTTTGTTATTTTTCCCTTTCATTCTCGTTCGCATCTCGTTCGCATCCCGTACGTCCCCGTAGGGTGCTTTTATCTTATTTTTGCGTGGCACTCTTTGCACTTTCTGTTTCTAGGCCCCTATCTTCCTAGTTTCCTAGCTTCCTAGTTTCCTAGTTTCCTAGTTTTATTTTCCCCTCCCCTTTCATTCTCGCGACCATCTCGCGATCATCCCGTACGTCCCCGTAGGGTGCCTCTCTTATCTTTTTATCTTATTTTTCGATGTCCATTACCCCGGATAGTATCCGGTTATTAAAAATTTGCGTGGCACTCTTTGCACTTTCTGCAACATAATCGATTCCAAACAAAAAGCGATTACTCGCTTCGGAATAATCGCTTTCATTTATTATGTTGCAGAATTACTTCTTTTTCGGAAGGGCTTTCTTCTCTTCTGACTTTAGGCGCCTTTCTACTTTGTTCACGTCCTCTGCCGGTTGTAGTTGTGCCGGTTCAATACCTCTGCTTCGTAACATCTCCCGAACAGCAATATTATTATCCACATGCTCACGCGTAATGGGATTCAAGCCGTGAATATTCTTGTTCTCCACATTCGTACTCGTCATCTCTGCTGCCAAGTCTTTTGCTTTGATGCCTATGGTCGGTAATACATCTGCTAATGGCTTGTTCTGTTTCTCCAGCCCGAACTTGTTTTTCAAATCCTTAGTCGGCATTCCAAACAAAGCGGCATCTCCTTTAGAACGCATAATAGCAAAGCCTTTGTCATCCACCCCATGCTCATACACCACTTTCGACAAACGGCTTTCTGTCTCGCGCAACTTCTTGCGAGCCAACACGCGTTCCGATTCGAGGATTCGCTGTTGTACCAGTTCTGCACGACGCGTCTGAACAGCAAAGTAGTTTTGTGCAAAAGCTATCTCCTGCTTACGGGGATCTCCGTTCTGCGCAATCAAGTAGCAAGCATAACGTGTTAAGAGGATATCCTCTATCGAACGAGAAGTACTGCTCCCTATCTCGACCATTTTGCTGACGTCAACAAAATGGTCTGAAATTTGCTCTCCTGCGTTAATACAGGACTCTTTTGCTTTCTCAATCGCGTTCACGAAATTGCGCCATTGTGTATATCCCAACAACGGACAAATACTACGTGCGCTCCAGCACTCAACATCTTTAACGCGTGTGGCAGCTTGCTCAAACCGTTCAAACAAAGCCAAAATGTCTTCACTTTTCATATCTCTTGCAGATGTTTTAAAAACACTGCAAAGTTACAAAAAATTTCTGACATATGCAAATTTTTGAGCAATAAAATGCGGGAAAAATGCATTTTTCGATTATTCCTTATGGAATCACTATGTCAATGTTCACTTTGCCTCATTTTAAGCCCTGAGGCATTGGGCTATACTATTAAAAATTTGCGTGGCACTCTTTGCACTTTCTATTTCTAGGCCCCTATCTTCCTAGTTTCCTAGTTTCCTAGTTTCCTAGTCTTGTTATAATTTCCCTTTCCCTTTCATTCTCGCGACCATCTCGTTCATTAAATGTATAGTGGATTACACGCACAAAAAAGCGGTAAACCGTTTTTAGTGGATTACCGCTTTTTGTTTCAAAAACCCCGAATTCGGGGGAATTAAATTATTCTTCGAATTCCTCCAGCCATTCTTGCAGTTTCTCTTGCAACTCTTTCTTGTCAGGCAGATAGAGAGAATACTCTGCTGCGTATATGTTGGCATCTTTAGGAAGCGTCAACTCAACCAAAGAGTCTTTTTTGCTTTTGCAGAGTAGTATGCCTATGGTCGGCTTCTCAAAGTCTTGCTTGACATATCTATCATAGTAATTGACGTACATCTGCATTTGCCCTAAATCTTTATGCGTCAACTTGTCCATCTTCAAATCAATCAGCACATAGCATTGCAGCAACCGATTATAACACACCAAGTCTAAGTAGAAAAACTCCTCGTCAAACACAAAACATTTCTGTCTTGCTTCAAACAAGAATCCCTTACCCATCTCCAGCAGAAACTTCTGCAAACGTGCAATAATCTTGTTTTCCAATGTTCTCTCGCTGAACGCCGCTTCGGGTCTAAGTCCCAGAAATTCCAGTGTGATCGGATTCTTAATAACATCTTGCGGCTCTGCGACTTGCAACCCTTCGCGCGAAAGACGCATCACTTCATCTTTGTTCCGACTCAACGCCAAACGTTCGTACAAACTGGACGCATATTGCCTTTGCAGATGGCGAACACTCCAATGTTCACGAAGTGCCTCTATCTCATAAAAACGCCGTTCCTCCTCGTTCTTTATACGCATCAGGACAATGTAGTGCGACCACGAGAGCGTAAAGTGAGGCATCATCGAAGGATCTATCTGCTTGGGTAAGTTGCGAATTTGGTAAACAGTGTTTACGATTTTTGCAGAAGCATGTTCCGGAATTTCCAAATCACTGTTTTGGATTTCGTAATCAGTGTTTGCGATTTTGGAATATGTCATATAGAACTTACGTATTAACGTTAGTTGCTCTACCGACCATCCGTCTCCGTACTTCTCCGTCAATCTCTCTGATAGATTAATCAGAATCTGCTTACCATAACCTGCTCGTTTATTTCCCGATTGCTCCTCCTCAACAATGTACATACCAATCTGATATTTGGTGTACACTTCTGCTAAATCAACGGCGGTGGACACATATTTGCGCCCCTCATCAATTATAGCACTCACTCTTGCAAACAAGTCTGTACTCAATGTGTTCTGTTCCGCTTTTGCGATTGCCTTTGCCATAATTCATTTAACTTTTGCGACTGCAAAAGTACTAAAAAAATCTGACATGTACAAGTTTTTGAGCAACTTTTTCTACTTGGTTGCTCATTTTTGCGGTAAATCCACTATGTCAATGTTCGCTTGCCACTATTATCGGTGGCACGATTTTTTCGCTTGCCTCGTTTTTAAGCCCTGAGGCATTGGGCTATACTATTTAAAATTTGCGTGGCACTCTTTGCACTTTCTGTTTCTAGGCCCCTATCTTCCTAGTTTCCTAGTTTCCTAGTCTTGTTATAATTTACCTTTCATTCTCGTTCGCATCACATTCGCATCCCGTACGTCCCCGTTGGGTGCTTTTATCTTATTTTTGCTTTGCACTTTCTAGCCCTTCTACCCATTCGGGTGCTCATTCCTATACTGGACTCTGGCTCTCGTCATGGCCTCGCGGATACCGCCGTTCTCTACAAACTCCCGCTCCTTGACGCCGATATACTTTGTCATCATCACATCCACCTGGTGGCACATCGTGATCGCCATGTTCGCTATCTCCTCATCGTTCATCTTCTCGATCTGAGCCATATACGCCTCGCTGTCATTCGTCTGCCCGCAGAATCGCTTCAGTCCCTCATACCGCGCATGCTTCTCATCCCATATCGCCAATCTCCTTGCGCGCAAGTAGTCTTCATAATCGGCTTGCAACTCCTTCAAACTCGCACGAGCCACATTGAGCAACTTGATCTCCGTCTCACTCGATGTCGGAGCAGCTTCCGACCCCTCGATGATATTCTGTTTCCCGCTTCGGGCAGCTTGTACCATCTGGTCGATTGTCCGGTCGCCTTTGCTCAGGTAGCGCTCACAAAAAGCAAAAGTCACATCATACAGCGCTACCGACTTGCGAAAAAACAGCAAGTCTTTGTAGTTCGGCACGCTCTGCACAAAATAATGTGTCTCTCTATTACTCATTGTTTGTTCTTTTTTTCCTAGGTCAACCTAGGTCTACCTAGGTCTACCTAGTCCTACCTAGTTCTACCTAGCCCTACCTAGTTCTACCTAGTTTCCTAGTCATTTTCAATTTCTCTTCCCACATATACGCGTATACATAGTGTGTATATCGCGCCTAATACACGTGCACACGTACGCACATAGCAAATTTGGGCACAAAATTACAACAAAAATTGCACATATGCAAATAAAAAGTGTTTTTTTAGGGAAAAATGAGTAAAACTCATTATAAAAAAGAGCAGAGAATGCCTTATGCTTGCATAAAAGGCACTCTCTACGCTTTGTTTTGCGTCTAACTTTTTGGGGTCACCTCACTTGCGGGAGGACCGAAGATACAAAAAGACCAAAAAAGAGCATCAAAAACTACATAAAAAAAAAGCAGGTTGTCTCACGACAACCCAATCTTTTACTTAACCTTAAATCTAATACCATGAAAAACACGGTGCAAAAGTACTGCTTTTTTTTCATTCGTGCAAATATTTTTCAAAAAAAATGTGTTTTATAGCATGTTTTTGTGCATTTTGTTCGCTTATACAATATATCGGTAGTAAATAAGAACATAAAAGTGCAAAAAATATTTGCGCATTCAAAATATTTGTTGTACCTTTGCAGCGTGTTAGCAATACGCGCGCACGAACAATATAATAATATATATACACAACCTATATGAAGTACTCCATTCGCGAAGTCTTCGCACCCAAACTGTTCAACACACTACGCCACTATACACGGGCACAATTTGCCCAAGATAGCCTGGCCGGCATTATCGTCGGCATCGTTGCTATTCCGCTGGCTATAGCGTTCGGCATATCGTCCGGCGTCGGACCTACAGAAGGCTTAGTCACTGCTATCATAGCCGGATTTCTGATATCGCTCCTTGGAGGCAGCAAAGTGCAGATAGGCGGCCCGACAGGCGCATTCATCGTCATCGTCTACGGCATCATACAACAGTACGGCCTAAGCGGACTGATGATAGCCACTATCATGGCCGGTATCCTTCTCATTTTGATGGGTTTAGCACACCTGGGCTCCGTCATCAAGTTTGTGCCCTACCCCGTTATAGTCGGTTTCACCGCCGGCATCGCCATAACGATCTTCTCTACCCAGATGAACGATTTCTTCGGTATGGGATTGAGTGATGTTCCTGCCAACTTTATCGACAAATGGATCTTCTACGGCCAGCACTTCAGCTGCAACGGCTGGGCGATCGGCATAGGACTGTTCTCACTACTGGTGTGCATCTTCATGCCGCGTCTGACCAAACGTATACCGGGTTCATTAGCCGCAATCGTACTGGCCACTCTGCTGGTTTGGGCACTCAAACGCTGGGCACCTGAGTCATGGGGCATCGCCTCGCTGCAGACCATCAGCGATCTATACGAGCTGCCACACGGCATACCTGCGCCACACTTGCCATCACTACAGCTGGCCGAAGGCGAATCGATGTTCACCCTGATACAGAAGCTCTTCCCATCCGCCTTCACAATCGCCATGCTTGGCGCTATCGAGAGTCTGCTCTCAGCCATGGTGGCTGACGGTGTGATAGGCGACAAGCACAACTCCAATACCGAACTGATCGCACAAGGCGTTGCTAACTTGGTCGTACCGTTCTTCGGCGGTATACCCGCCACAGGCGCTATCGCCCGTACGATGACCAACATCAACAACGGCGGACGATCACCTATAGCCGGCATCGTGCATGCCATCGTGCTGCTACTCGTTCTACTGCTGCTCGGCACACTGGTTGGCATGATTCCGATGGCTTGTCTGGCGGCCGTGCTAATCATGGTAGCCTACTCGATGTCCGGCTGGAAAACAATCTACGGACTAATCAAACACCCCAGCCGCGATCTGGCTGTACTGCTAATCACATTCTTCCTGACCGTTATCTTCGACCTGACAGTAGCTATCGAAGTGGGCATACTGCTGGCGCTGGTACTCTTCTTGATGCGCACCAGCGAAGAGACACATATTCGCACCTTCCACAACGAGATAGACCCCAACGAAGATACCGACATCCAGTCCAACCTCGAACACCTGACCATACCCGAAGGCGTGGAAGTGTACGAGATCGACGGCCCGTACTTCTTCGGTATAGCCAACAAGTTTGACGATATCATGACCCACGTCTCGGGCGACAAATACCCGATACGTATCATCAGAATGCGTAAAGTGCCGTTCGTCGACTCAACCGCTATGCACAACCTGTCTATGCTCATCCGACGCTCACACAAAGAGGGTATTACCATCATCCTCTCCGGCGTCAACGAGCACGTTCACAAGCAGTTGCAGAACGGCGGTATCGAGCAGATGATGAACCCCAAGAACATCTGCCCGCATATCACTGTCGCACTCGACCGCGCAAGCGATATACTCAATAGATCCAAACAACAGTAACACTCAAACATATCAATACTATGCGTTCAATGATCACCACTATGCTGCTCTGTCTGACAGTTGCAGCCAACGCCCTGACTATTCCGCAGGGCAGCCTGTATTTTGATAACTCCAAGACCCAATACAGCCAAGTGACCTTGGTCTACGGCAGCGACCAACGTGCCGAGACCTATGCACTGGCCATGAGCTTGGAAGGCAACAAATGGCGTGTGGATATACCACAGCAGGTCAACGATATGTACCGTTTCACCTTTGTCGGAGGTACTGTACGCCAAGGACTGCACACCACAACCTTCAGTACGTTCAAGGACAGTATCAGCCACCAGGCAGGATTGAACCGTACCGCTACCTCCGAAGCACAGATGAGCGCTGGTGATATCTTCGTGCCGCAGACAGCCGACAACTGGGCTCAAGGTAGCTGGATGAACCTCGCCACATGGCAAGCCGAGCAAGACAACAGTCAGCCCGGACAAGCACAACTGACAGGTACCCTGCCGATCGTTTATCTGACAACCGAAGCACCCATTGTGGACAAAGAGAACTACATTACCGGCTCGCTATACATCGACCCGCTATCCACCGGATACAAAGCGCTCGGCTCGGCCGAAGCACCAATTACCGGACTGTTCAAAGGACGCGGCAACTGGACGTGGAACGGATTTGACAAAAAGCCCTATCGCATCAAGTTCGACAGCAAGCAAGAAGTCCTGGGCATGCCGAAGAACAAACACTGGTGTCTGATTGCCCATGCGGACGACAATCTTGGATTCCTAAAGGATGCAACCGGATTTATGCTGAGCGAACATTTCGGTATGCGCTGGACACCGCGAATGGTACCCGTCGAACTGGTGATGAACGGCAAATACCAAGGATTGTACTTTCTGACCGAACATGTACGCGTAGACTCTAAGCGCGTCAATATCACCGAACAAGAAGACCAAGCCACCGACTCAGTCAGCGGAGGATGGTTGATAGAGATAGACAACTACCAGGAAGCCGGTAACATCGAGTTTGACGAAGGCAACGGACAACACGTGATGATCACGCCCAAAGTGCCGGAAGTGCTCTCTGACGCACAACGCCAATATCTAACCGACCAAATCCACGCACTCAACAATGCCCTCTACGGCAACTTAGCCTCTACCCTCTTTGGCATGTTGGACGTGGACGAAGCAGCCAAGTACTACTTGGTACAAGAGATATTGGAAGACTGCGAGTCCTACCACGGCAGCTGTTACCTGTACAAAGACCGCGACCGTAACGGACAAGTATCACCATGGTTCTTCGGGCCTGTATGGGACTTTGGCAACGCCTACAACAGAATGCAAGAGCGCTGGATCTACGATGGCCCTATCTGGCCACAATACTGGATCGGTCAACTGGCTTCGTGGGCTGAATTCCAAGACGCAGTCAAGCAACAATGGTGGATCTTCTACCACGATCACAAAGATGCCGTACGAGCTCAGATAAGCGAGTTTGCTGCCCTGATCACTCAGGCTGCCAAGAACGACGCTACAGTTTGGCGCAACACACAAAACTACTGCGACAACAGCAATATGGCCGGCAAAACCAACGATTTTCTCCAACGCTACGATTGGCGTGTCAACTGGCTGTTCTCGCAATATGGCGAAGGCACCAAACCCAACACTTGGGACAACGAAAACGTGGAATCTGAAACGCCTACTAACAGCAGTCGAAAAGTGCTAAAAAACGGCCAATTGATGATCGAGCGTAACGGGCAAATCTATGACCTAAACGGAAGATTGGTATACTAAAAAGGACTATTTTTATTATTTTATTTACGATTTGTATTAATAATTTGCATATATGGAATATTAGTGGTAATTTTGTATAAAAATAACAAAATGAAGCTAATAAAATATTCCATATTATGCATTTTAGCGCTGTCTTGCAACCTGCTAAATGCATCCACAAGCGCATCGCTTGACAGTGTACAGTTTGAGTACTGCGGCCAGGCTCGTCGCGTCAGTCTGATGAGCGACTTGCTCTATGCCGACGAAGATACTGCCCGCTATACCGATCACAATCGAACCGTCAAGATGCATCGGGACAGCGATGGCTGTTTTCGTGTAACGGTACCACCCGTATCACCGGGAATGTATACCTACTGTTTTAAGGTGGACGGACACCGTATACCGGATCCTAACAACAACGACACGGCTTGGCAAAAACTACATAAATGGAACATATACACCGAAAGCGGCAGTTATATGGCAGATCTTTGTTTGCCACCCGCTCAATGGGGACAAGTCGTTCATACACAGTGGTATAGCCACAAAGAGAAACAATACCGGCGAGTGGATATCTACATTCCTCATTCGCTTCTCTCATCCTTCCAAAGAGAGCCGGGTGGTGTCGTACCTTGCCCGGTGCTTTATCTCTTACACGGCATCAACGGCTATGAAAGTTCGTGGGCAGAACGTGGACGTGCTATCCATATCATGGAGAATATGATCGCCAGAGGAGAATGTAAGCCGGCTATACTGGTGATGCCGGACTGCAATCTCCGCACTCGTGCTGACCAACCCAGCCACTATAGCATTGGCAACAATATCCTTCATTATCCCCGTTTACGGTGCGAGCATAAGCTTGATCACGCTATCAGCAACCTGATTGATATGATCGACTCGACATACAACGTACAGCCTTTGTGTTCGATAGCAGGCTTCAGCGACGGAGCGCGTATAGCGGCCAATATAGCCAATCTGCGGCCCGATCGCGTTAGTACGGTAGGATTGTTCTCGCCGGTGATTAATGCAGCTCAACTGCCCAAAGAGGGCAATCATACCTATTTTGCTATTTATGTGGGCAAGCGGGATATGTTCTATAAGAACGGACGCCGTTTTCACAGACGTCTGGACAAGCGCGGCTGTAACCACAACTATGTAGAGTTGAGTGGCGGACACACGTGGCGCATCTGGCGCGAGTGCTTGGCTAACTTCCTACTAAAAGAAAAATAGAAAGAGGGCATAAAACAAGAGAGCCCGGCGATGCAAGCGGTAAGCCGACCCCCATCCTATAAAGAAATCTAATTATATTATCGCTGTTGTGATGTCTTCGGCTTCGGCAAGGGAAAGTTTCTGACGGACTTGGGTCTTGCGCTGATAGATGGTTTGGAGACTTTGACGAGTGAGCATATTGATCTCCTTGGTGGAGAAATCAGCTTTGAGCAAACAACACAACTGAATTTCTTTTTCGTTTAATACCGGTCCTTGGTACTTAGTTTCTTGGTCACTTGTACTTGGTACTTTGTCACTTGGTACTTGGTCACTTGGTCCCTTGTCACTTGGTCCCTTGTCACTTGGTCCCTTTGCTCCGTATTTCTGCACGAGACGTGTATAGAAGCCGTCATAGACCAAATCGATGGTTTGGTAAATGCTTGGCCAGTCGATGAGGGCATTGGCGGTTTCCTCGTTCAATGCCATGAGGCGTGCAAGCAGTTGTTGGTTGGCTTCGGTGGGTGTTCCAGCAATCGTTTTGATGACACCCAACTGCTGCAACATCAGTTTGCGCACATCCGCCTCCTTCGTACTGCCCACTTTGTCACTTGGTACTTTGTCACTTGGTACTTGGTCACTTGGTACTTTGTCACTTGGTACTTTAAGCAGTCCTTTCAGGGTTTCAATCTCCTCTTCTTTCTCCAAAAGCAACCGTTGACGGCGGCGGTACAAATAGACCAACAACAGACATAAGCCCAAGACCATGCAAACAAGTCCAATAATGAGTATCGTTTGCCGCTGCTTTGCTAACTTCTGCCGTAGCACTTGTTCGCGCAGGTCACTCATGGAGCGTTCTTTGGCTTCTGCCACACGGTAACGGATATAATCTTTATCCTGCCATTGCGTGTTGTACGTGGCTAAGGGCATCATCTGATAGTTGCCGTGCAGCGCATAGTTCAACACTTGCCGATGCGCCAACAAACCCGCTTCTGCGGATGGCGAAGAAATAGTTGCACGGTAGTTTTCAAATAGTTCTTCCGCCTCACGCATATAGCAGTCTGCACGCTGTTTGTCGCCCTTATTAAGCCACAAACGCGACAATGAATAAAGGCTTTCCACCAATAGCCAACTCTCCCCTTCTCTATAGATAGCAGCCAGTTCCTCGTGCATTCGGATAGCGCGGTCGGTTTGCCCGATTTCACCTAACAGATCGGCATAATTACGACGTACCACATTAACAACAAACGCGGAATCCGAAGTATGTGCAATCGCTTTCTCAAAGCTCTCCTCCATTTTGTCGTATTCGCCCAAATAGAAATACGTAATCGCCATGCCGTTATAGACACGCACTGCCTCGTCCAGATGGATTGCTTTCTCGTCACCGAGACGGATGAGGGCTTCCGTGTAATCGCGCACGTGCTCATAATCATAATCACGCATGGCCAGTTCGGCAGATATACGAAGCAAAATTACTTCCCAGATATGTTCACCTTTCTTTTCTGCTATCTCCTCGGCATATCGCTGTTGGCGTTGCAACACTTGCTGCGCCTTTTCTTTATTGTCATTCCACCACCAATAGAAAGCCTCCTCCATGCCTGCTTTCATCATATAATCTTCGTACGCTCCGTCTTGCAGCCACCTGTCGCGGAAATATTGCGCCGCCCAACAGATCATGGAGTCTTCGGATAGCGATTGCATGGTGTTGGCGCGTATGTCTGCCACGCAGAACCAATACAGGGCTTTCGATTCTTCC
>CACZCR010000013.1 GCA_902779705.1 uncultured Bacteroidales bacterium
GAGCTACATTAGCAACAATTTGTGAGCGGAAAACGGGACTCAAACCCGCGACCCCCAGCTTGGAAGGCTAGTGCTCTATCGACTGAGCTATTTCCGCAAATTGGATGTGCTCGAAGCACTCCAATTTGCGCAAGTCTTTGCATCGTCGAGTTGCGAAAGCGAGCTTTCACTCTCCTCGCTAAAGACTTCCGCTTAAAAGTGTGGGTGCGGATGGATTCGAACCACCGAAGTCGAAAGACAGCAGATTTACAGTCTGCCCCATTTGGCCACTCTGGAACACACCCTTCGTCGGAATCCGCTTGCGACAAAGTTTGCCATACGGCAAAGAGGTCGCCGCGATTCCTCCTCTTCGATTAAAGTATCGCTCACGCTAGCACTTTAATCGATTTATTCAAAAAACTCAATGTTCATTTTTTGGAGCCTCTAGTCGGACTCGAACCAACGACCGCTGGATTACAAATCTAGTGCTCTACCAACTGAGCTATAGAGGCAAAAGCATTTACGATTTGACGATTTACAATTTACGATTTTGACTCCACTGAGTACCATCCAAGTAATTCGTTCGATCGAAAGCGGGTGCAAAGGTACTGCTTTTTTTTGATATACGCAAACTTTTTTTGAAAAAAATGCAAAAAAACGTCATTTTTCGCTATTTACCTATCATTTTTGCCTCCTGCTCGGGGATGTGCATCACGATAGACGCGTTGTATCTGTTCGAATGTCGTATGGGTATAGACCTGCGTGGCGTGGAGCGATGCGTGCCCGAGTAGCGCTTGGATGGATCGGATGTCCGCTCCCTGGTTGAGCAGCGTGGTAGCAAAAGTGTGTCTGAGCACGTGGGGCGAGTGTTTCTTAAGCGTGGAGACCTCGCCCATACGCGTGCGTACTATTTTATATAGTGTAGCTTTGTCCATAGGTACGACCTCTTTGTCGCGGTTGTGGCGAACCAAGAACGCCGGCGCCACAGTGCTGCCCATCCATTCGGCTCGTGCCTCGAGGTACTGGTGTATGCGGGCTATGAGTTCGTCGCCTATGGGGACGATACGTTCTTTGCGTCGTTTACCGAAGATACGCACTTGGGCTTGTGTCAGGTCCACGTCGTCGTCTTGTAGCCCGAGCATCTCGGCTTGACGCATACCGGTCTGGTAGAGCATGTCGATGATCAGGCTGTTGCGTATCGACTCAAAATCGTCGGCGTAGTCCATCTGTGCGGTGGCTTGCTCCATCTCGTGGGGCTTGAAGAACACCGGCAGAGCAGGTTTGACCTTAGGCAGGATCACTTTGCGGGTGATGTCACGGGCGACCTGTTTCTCACGCAGCAGGTACTTGTAGAAGCTGCTCAAGGCCGACATGCGCCGTTTGACCGAGCGGGGAGACTGGTGTCTATCTTCCATCAAGTGGAGCACCCACCCTTTGACGTCCTCTTCGTCGGGCAGACGCGGGTCGAAGGTCTCCGGACTAACCCCCAGATAGTCGCAAAACTCCCGTAGGTCATCTCGGTAGGCCTCTACCGTCTTAGGCGAGTACTTCCGCTCAATGGCTATATAGTCCAGAAACCGCTGAATCATGAATTATTGGCGCTCCGTTACCAGACGGACGCTACAACGTGTGCAGCGATGAGTGATAGACTTGGCATAGAAACCGGACTCAGAGACCAGAAATCCAAACACACTCTGAGCGAGATCGTCACGAGTGGTAGTAGACCAGTATTCACCTTGTTTACCTAAGGCTATTATGCCCGGAGTATCGCTATTGTCATATATTCCCGACGCGGGGAAGAATACGGCGCCGTGGTTCTCAAATTGCTTCCAATGTTCAGCCGTGATGGGACATTCCGAATACAGGAGGGCTATGCTGTTCCACCATTCATTAGGTATCCAATCGCTATTCCAATCATCCGGCAGGATAATGATTCCGTTGGTTCCGGCCACACAAGCCAAGTACCATTCGTAGTGGCTGGCCAAGTACCACCACTCCTCTTGGCTCAATGTATGCCATCCGCCTACTCCCTGCCCGTTAGAGATTGTGTTGTTGCCCCATTCGTGGAAGACAGCATAGTCGCTAACGTCTTGGCTGTTCTTCATAGGTTCGTCGCCGGTTCCCCAACCGAACAGGTCTCGCTTGAGAGAGCCGTTGTTAGCCTCGCCGAGGTACTCATACTGCTCGTCCGCGAAACGCCATGTCTGGGTAGTGGCGATATACTGCAGGTTTCCTTTTGAGAAGCGCACTTTCTTGGTAGGGCTCACCGAGAACCATCCCGGCAGTACACCTTTCGACTTGTCGATATCGCCGGTCGGGTCGCCCGTATCGCCCGGGTCAGACGAACCTTTCTTGCGTTCGAACACCGTGCCGTCGGTTTGCACCAGTTCATCCTCCTCCGGATCATAGACCAGCGATGCAAACTCTTTGCCACGATAGTCTGATCTCCAGTAGTCACTCAGGTCGTAGTAGAGCACCACTTTCATCTGCGTGACCGAGAAGGTGAACGCATCATAGTCCACCACGCCCTCCTGATCGGAGATAGTGACGGTAGCCTTGCCGTTGGAGCGGAAGGTGTAAGCCAGGTAGTGAGACGGATTGTCGCCATAGGCCACGTATGTACGGCCAATGATAGCACGGGCACTCGATCCGGCGCCTTCGCATCCCGCAAATACAGCGGCAACAACAATGCCACACAAAAGCATCAAAAAGAGACTCAGTTTTTTCATAACAATAATAGTTTTTGATAGATAATTCTTTTTGGTTGCAAATATAGTAAAAAGTTTTGATATATACAAATAAAAATAAAAAATGCGCCTAGGTAGGGTTATTTTCTTGTTTGTGTTTGGCTTGATATTTGAGTTCCTCCATAATCATCGTACGTACAAAAGCATCGAAACGTATATAGCGTTTCTTGGCTTTTCGGTGCGAATCATATGTCGCAAACGGGTCGGCCTTAGAGCCGCGAGTGATAGATAGTTGTGCTTCAAAGCGTTTTTGCCAATAATCGTATTTCTCCGGATTATTGAGTTCGCGCTCCATAATCTGGGAAGCTCGCTTGAAAAGCATCTGGTTGGCTTTCTCGTCTTTTCTTGCCGGTTTGCGTTCCCAATCACGCGGGTGCATAACGTCATAGGTTTCCTGTACCCCGCAACCAATGATTTTTCCATTTGCGCCTCTGTAGCGTTTGACGCGATGAATACGTCCGGGGGAAGTAGCTCCAGTCACTTCTTCTATACCTGGAGTAAGTCTTTCTCTTGCCATAATCGTTTATTAAACAGTCAAATACAAATGTTTGTTGTGCGCAGGATTAATTGAATCACGCAATAATCACGCAATAATCGCCCTATAATCACCCAATAGCGGTAGGTTGCACGCCTTTATTTATGCATACTCCGGGGTTATAAGCGGCGGAGTTCAAATTATAATAAAAGTCCGATCACTCGCGTTCGGCAATAAATCAAGAATCACTCGTCCTTGTTGAGGATGACGAGGGCACCGATAATACCGGGTACCCAGCCGCAACATGTGAGCAGGAACACAATCAGAAATGAGCCACAGCCCTTATCCGCCACAGCCAACGGCGGAAACACAATAGCTAACAGTACACGAAGGCACGACATAACTGACGATTAGATCTCTTTACCTGTCTGGTCTGTGGACTCAAAGGGGAAGAGGCCGAACAGCTCGGCATCAATATGGTCTGTCACCCATCGGAAGTCCTCGGGGTTCTCGCCAAACTTGATCTTATCGCCCTCAACGATCAGCAGTTTGCCCTTATAGTCCTTGATCCAGTTCTCGTACTTGTCGTTGAGGCCCTGCAGATAGTCGAGTTTCATCTGCTGCTCATAGCCACGGGCACGTTTCTGGATCTGCGCCACAAGCGTAGGTACCGACGCACGCACATAGATCAACAAGTCCGGCATCTTGACGAGCGAGGTCATGAGGTCGAAGAGGTCCTGATAGTTGTCAAAATCGCGGTCAGACATCATGCCCTGGTCGTGTAGGTTGGGCGCAAAAATACGCGCATCCTCATAGATCGTACGGTCCTGGATGATATACTTGTCCGACTGACCTATCTCGACCACGTCCTTGAAACGCTTGTTGAGGAAATAGATCTGGAGATTGAATGACCAACGCGCCATGTCGGCATAGAAATCCGACAGATAGGGGTTATACTCCACGCTCTCAAAACGCGGTTCCCAGCCATAATGTCTGGCTAACATCTTCGTCAGGGTCGTCTTTCCGCACCCGATATTTCCTGCAATCGCTATGTGCATATGGTTAATGTTTTAATGTATTATTGTTGTATTGATGTCCAATTTTGGGCGCTGAAGAGGCCGAATAACTCGGCATCTACGCGGTTGACAACTTGGCGGAAGTCTTCGGGGTTGTTCTCAAAGTCGAGTCCGTCTGCCTCGATGACCAGCACCTTGCCGTCATACTGTTTGAAAATAAAATCTTCGTACTTGTTGTTCAAGTCCTTGAGATAGTCGATCTGCATGGTCTGCTCATAGTCTCGGCCGCGGCGCTGTATCTGCTCAATGAGGCAGGGCACCGATTTGCGCAGATAGATCATCAGGTCGGGCATTTTCATCTTGAGTTTCATCAACTCAAACAGCTCCATGTAGGTTTGATAGTCGCGGTCAGACAGGTCGCCGCGCTCGTAGTTGTTGCGTACAAAGACATAGACTCCTTCAAAGATTGAGCGGTCTTGTACGATCGTATGGGAAGACTGCTGCACAACCATCATATCGCGGAAGCGCTCCTTGAGAAAATAGGTCTCGAGGCAGAACGCCCATCGTTTGATATCGCTGTAGTAGTCCTCTAAATAGGGGTTGAAAGTCACGCTCTCAAAGCGTGGCTCCCAACCGTAATAGCGCGCTAACATTTTGGTTAGCGTCGTTTTGCCTGCGCCAATATTTCCGGCTATGGCAATGTACATTTATTTCATTTTCTCTTGAAACTCACTAGCCGACTGTTGTAGCTTCTGGGTGATCTCCTGCAGGCGGTTAGCCTGTTTCATGGACATCTCGGTTGCATGCTCACCAATCTCTTGAGCTTTCTGGCCGGCACGCTGAACAACAGCCGAGTACTCCAGTACGGAGTTCATGTCGCTTTTGTCCACCTGTTGACCGACCATAACCACACTGTCGACTACAGCTTCATACTGATCGAGCAGTTGGTCACACTCATTAGGCTGACTCGAGCAAGCGCTCAGAGCAAATGCAACAACCGATGCAAGTGCAAAAAAGAGGATCTTTTTCATTGTTTTGGTTGGCGGTTATATCCCATCGCCACGTCGGTTTTAGTTTATTCTTCTTCAGTCTGCGTAGCAGCGTATTCTTTGAGCAGTTTGTCTTGTACGTCAGCCGGTACCAACTCATAGTCTTTGAAGGACATAGTGAAGGTAGCGCGACCTCCGGTGAGCGAAGACAGCGTGGTCGAGTAGGTGCTGAGCTCTTTCAAAGGCACGAGGGCTTTGAGGCGGGTGAACTGCTTCTCAGTCTCCATACCAAGCACCATACCACGGCGACCGTTGATGTCAGACATCACATCACCGACGATATCCGACGGTACAAATACCTCAACGTTGTAGATCGGCTCCAATACCTTCGGGTTAGCATTGCGGAAGGCCTCGGCAAAGGCGTTACGTCCTGCCAAGCGGAACGAGATCTCGTTGGAGTCAACCGGGTGCATTTTACCGTCATAGACGATCACACGTACGTCACGAGCATACGAACCGGTCAACGGTCCTTGCTCCATACGATCCATCAGACCCTTCAAGATAGCCGGGATAAAGCGTGCGTCGATAGCACCGCCGACGATCGAGTTGATCAATACCAGCTTACCACCCCACTCCAGAGGTATCTCTTGGGTATCCTTAACGGAGATCTTATACTCCTGGTTACCAAACTTATAGGTGTCCTTAACCGGTTCTCCCTCTACGTACGGCTCGATGATCAGGTGTACCTCACCGAACTGACCCGAACCACCGGACTGTTTCTTATGACGATAGTCAGCACGAGCGGTCTTGGTGATAGTCTCACGATACGGGATCTTCGGCTCACCAAACTCGATCATCATTTTGTCGTTGTTCTCCAGACGCCACTTGAGGGTACGGAGGTGGAACTCACCCTGACCGGAAACGATGGTCTGCTTGAGCTCTTTGGACTGCTCAACCACCCATGTCGGGTCTTCCTCGTGCATACGGGTCAGCAGAGCTGCCAACTTCTCGTTGTCTTGCTCGTTAAGCGGCTTGATAGCACGACGATAGCGTGGCTGCGGATACTCGATAGGAGCATACTGGAGCTCGCAATCCTTAGCGTTCAAGGTGTTGCCGGTACGGGTATCTTTGAGCTTAACGGTAGCAGCGATATCACCTGCAGCGACAGCGTCAACCGGTATACGGTTAGAACCGGCTACCATATAGAGCTGTGAGATACGCTCTTTGGTACCACGCTCCATGTTAACGAGGTCGTCACCATTGTGAACAGTACCTTGCATTACGCGGAAGTACGATACCTCACCAATATGCGGTTCAACAGAGGTCTTGAATACATAGAGGCTGGTCGGAGCAGCTGCGTCTGCTTTGACCTTGGCGCCATCGATGGTCGGATAAGCGAACTGAGCAGGCGAAGGAGCCATACCGTTCAGGAAGTCCATCAGACGACGAACACCCATATCTTTCAGACCCGAGCAGCAGATAACCGGATACATCGAACCGTCTGCATAAACGGACTTGAGTCCCTGCATGATCTCCTCGTCGGTCAAACCCTCAGACAAGAACTTGTCAAGCAGTGTCTCGTCTGCCTCAGCAGCAGCCTCTGACAACTCAGCACGCATCTCCTCCACACGGTCAGCGTACTCAGCCGGGATATCTTTCATCTCAGGCGCACCGCCTTCGGGTTTCCAAACCAACATTTTTCCCTTGAGCACGTCGATCACAGCATTGAAACCGGCACCGGCATTGACCGGGAACTGAATCAATGTACACTTGTTACCGAAGTTCTCTTTGAGTTGAGCAAAGGTGTTCTCAAAATCAGCCGACTCATGGTCGCACTTATTGATAACAAAAGCCAAAGGCTTTTTGAGTTTCTCTACCAAACGGAAGTTGTTCTGCGTACCTACCTCTACGCCACCGTTGGCGCTCAGTACGACAAGAGCCGAACCCACCATGTTGAGGGCTGCTACCGTACCACCGCAGAAGTCATCACTACCTGCGCAGTCAATGATATTGAGCTTCTTGCCCTCGAACTCTACATTACATACTGTAGAGAACACCGAGTAGCCATACTCTTTCTCCACCGGGAAATAGTCACAAACCGTGGACTGTGACTCAATCGTTCCACGGCGCTTAATCACCCCGCACTCAAATAACATCGACTCCATCAGAGTCGTCTTACCGGATCCGCTGCCGCCAACCATAGCGACATTCTTGATCTCATTTGCTTGATAAACTTTAGCCATAATTAAAATGTGTATATTTTAAGGTTATTTTACATCCACTACCAGTCGTACCGACTCACCCCAACAACGCATATGATAGGTATGCATCTCAGGGATTATGACATTGAAATACAAGTCGTACGCACACGTCAGACCTCCGTCCAACATAGACGACGCGGTTCGATAATGTCCGGCCGTATTGACATTCTCCACCTGCAGATTGCCAGCGGAGAAAGTGCGACATCCTGCGCAAGGCAGGAACACAGCACCGGCATCCTCCAAGACCTTCCATTCGGAATAGCTGTACTCGTTGGCATCCCAACCCAGGCTATATCCGGGCTCGAAACTGGCGCCCCAAGGCTGCTCCCAGTTGTCGGGCAGCAAGACCATACCGTGTACGCCGTTGATCGTCGCCTGACCACGCAGGTCTAAGTAATTGGGACGTCCTTCGACGATATAGGTCCATTCCTCGCGGGTCATCGTACGCCATATACCGCGGCGGTTGCCACCGTTAGATATCGGATTATAGACACCCCAATCGGCGTTGGCATGATCATAGTCCAAGTTGTAGAACTCCGGCCGCGGGGTAGAGTCGCGAATCGTCAAGGGAATATAATGGGTCGGATCGTCATCTGTATGCCAAGGTTGATACGCCTCGGCACCACTACTCCATCCGCTCGTGCCAAAACCAAAGAGATCGATCCAGCCGTCATAGGTGGAGCTAACCATAAGGTTGTCGCTCTTAACGCCATCACGCGTAGGGTGCGCCACATTACCAATACCGTCTTCACCTATCAACGCATACTGACGCGGTGCAAAACGCCACGTGTCGGTAGCAGCACAGTATTGCAAGTTGCCTATCGAAAAATGTATTTGTTTGCCTCCGACATTGAACACACCGGGAAGCGCTCCTTCAGGAAGCTCTGCTGCAGAGATAGTCTCTACCGAAAAGGCGATGATTGTCGCCATGATTAGAAAGAGTAGATTCGCTTTTCTCATGGTTGTTAGCATAAAATCGCTGCAAAGGTACAACTTTTTTTGCATATATGCAAGAAAAGCACACATTTTTCTGTCATTTTTATCGATATTGGTACCTTTGCGCCCAAATTATCGCCTCCTACCCGACCCAATATTATAGATATAGAATCTATACATACTATTGTCGAGAGTGTGTTTGTGTGCGAATAGCAAAATTATTTTGTGCTATAGGATTGTTCGCTGTGTATTTGTAGGCATTTCTGCTATTTCGAGACCCTATTTGCCCCAAAGTGCTGAAAATGCCCTATTCTAGCCTATGATCACTGCCCAATGTGTTGGCAAAGAATGGTATTTTGTCACAAAATAATGATTTTAATCTATTTTTAGGCAATAATCTACCACAATTTAGCATAAAATTTGCGTATGTGCGAAAAAAAGAGTATCTTTGCATGAAATTTTGGAAAATATGGGCATTTATTTTTTTCTGATACGTATAGCTGCGCTGTTTGGCAACCGCAAGGCCAGACAGTTGGTCAGAGGCCAGAAGCAGGCATGGCAAACGATAGCTGATTATCAGCAAGCGCACCCTGAACGGAGGTTGGAAGACTGTATATGGTTTCATGCTGCCTCGGTGGGTGAGTTTGAGCAGGCGCGTCCTATCATAGAGCGTTTGCGCAAGGAGCAGTCGTGGCGTCCTATCCTATTGACATTCTTCTCGCCCTCGGGCTATGAAATGCGCAAGAACTACGATCAAGTGGATCTGGTGACCTATCTGCCGTTTGCCACCAAGCGCAACGCCAAACGCTTGATTGACATGGTCAAACCGAGCATGGCCATCTTTATCAAGTATGAGTTCTGGCCGGCCTATATCCGTCAGTTGTCCAAACGAGACATACCGCTCTACTCGATCTCGTCTATTTTTCAGCCGCAACAGTATTTCTTCCGCTGGTATGGCGGCAAGGGACGGAGGATGTTACGGCGTTTCACCCACCTGTTTGTTCAAGACGAGCAATCGGCTATCTTGCTTCGCAAGCATGGTATCACACAGGTAAGCATAGCGGGCGACACGCGTTTTGATCGCGTGACACAGATAGCCGGTCAGGCCAAGCGCGTAGAGGCGGTAGAGCGTTTTGTCAAAGGCGCACAGCATGTGATAGTAGCCGGTAGCACATGGCCGGAGGACGAGGCCTTGTTGCGGGAATATATGGACAACCAGCCCACGGCTTTCAGCAGGCAGGCAGCCGGCGGTCAGACCAAGTTGATACTGGTGCCGCACGAGATAGACGACGCCCATATGCATACTATCTTCGAGCAATGGCAGGGGCGCTATGTGCTGCTTTCGACAGCGGACAAGAACAACGTGAAGCATGTCAACACCATGGTAGTGGACAAGATGGGCTTGCTCAGCTCGATCTACCAATACGGACATATAGCTTACGTAGGAGGAGGTTTTGGCGAAGGCATCCATAACACGATAGAGGCAGCTGTATACGGTTTGCCGGTGGTGTTCGGACCTAATTATGAGTCGTTCCGCGAGGCACACGGGTTGTTAGCAGCCGGAGCAGGCCGCTCGGTAGCCGACTACGAGCAGCTGGAGCAAGCCATTGCTGAGTTGGAGCAGAACAGAGACGAGGCCGGCTTAGCCGCAGCCAAGTATGTGGCATCCAACATAGGAGCTACGGATATGATATTCAACAAACTTTTTGCTAAAAGCAAATAATCGATTGTAAACAATACATTATATGGCACAAAAACCAAGTATTCCAAAGGGCACGCGTGACTTCGGTCAGATAGAAATGGCGCGCCGCAATTATATCTTCGACACCATTAAGTCGGTGTTCTCGTTGTACGGTTTTCAGCAGATTGAGACACCGGCAATGGAGAACCTGAGCACCCTGATGGGCAAGTATGGCGAGGAGGGCGACAAACTCTTGTTCCGCATTCAGAACAGCGGTGAGAAAGCTGCATTAGCACCCGAGAAAGGTTTGCGTTATGACCTGACGGTTCCGTTTGCGCGCTATGTGGTACAACACCGCGAGGAGTTGCAGTTCCCCTTCAAGCGCTTCCAGATTCAGCCCGTATGGCGTGCTGACCGCCCACAGAAAGGTCGTTATCGCGAGTTCTACCAGTGTGACGTGGATGTGATCGGTTCAGACAGCCTGATAGGCGAGTTGGAGTTGATACAGATAGTCGAAGAGGTGTACCGCCGTCTGGGTATTCGTGTGTGTCTGCACATCAACAACCGCAAGATCCTGGCCGGTATAGCCGAGGTGATTGGTGCTCCGGACAAGATGATCGATATCACAGTGGCTATCGACAAGTTGGACAAGATCGGCGTAGAGGCAGTGAACAAGGAGTTGGAAGAGCGTGGTCTGTATGCCGAGCAGGTAGCCAAGCTACAACCTATACTGAACCTGAGCGGTAGCACACAAGATAAGCTTACTGCGCTACGCGGTATATTGTCTGAGAGCGAGACGGGTATGAAAGGTATCGCTGAAATGGAAGAGGTGTTCCGTCTGGTCGAGGCAACCGGTGTACAACTCAATATTGAGTTGGATCTGTGTTTGGCACGCGGACTGAACTATTATACCGGTGCAATCTTCGAGGTCAAAGCGCTGGATGCACAGATAGGCAGTATCACCGGTGGCGGTCGCTATGACAACCTGACGGGTATCTTCGGTTTGCCGAACGTGTCGGGTGTGGGTATATCGTTTGGTGCGGACCGTATCTACGATGTGCTGACCGAGTTGGATCTGTTCCCCAAGGAGCTGCAATCGGCCACAAAGGTACTGTTTGCCACCTTTGGTCAAGAGGAGTTGCGTTATGCGCTGACGTGGGTCAAAGCTTTGCGTGCACAAGGTGTGGCCGTAGAGGTCTATCCGGAGCCGGCTAAAATGAAGAAGCAGATGGGTTATGCAGATGCCAAGCAGATACCGTACGTAGCTATCGTAGGCGGTGATGAGATGGCATCGAACACCGTCATGCTCAAGAACATGGCTACAGGCGAGCAGAAACAGGTGACGCTTTCAGAGTTGATGGGTAATGTATAAATTGGTAATTGGTGATTTATGGCAGATACAAGCAAGCAATTTGACGAAGTAACGGCCAAATGTCGTCAGATTTTCATCGACAAGATGCAAGACTACGGTGCTTCGTGGCGGATTTTCCGTTTGCACGGGATATCGGACCAGCTGTATATCAAAGTGTGTAACATCCGTCAACGCCAAGAGACAGGCGTCAGTCTGGTGGGGGATGATATAGAAGGGAACCTGCGTGCGATTGTCAACTATGGCATCACTGCGATCATTCAGGGTCGTAAGGGTTATAAGGATGCTATCGACATGAACAATGACGAGGCGCTGATGAACTATGACGCGGTGCTAAACGAGGCCAAAGAGCTCATGCTGCGCAAGAACCATGACTACGGCGAGGCTTGGCGTGAGATGAGCAAAGAGGGCATTGTGGACATGATCATGGCCAAGATCATTCGTATCAAGACCATCCTGGAGCACAACGGCAAGACGATTGCTTCGGAAGGAGTGGAAGGCAACTATTTTGACATTATCAACTACGCGATATTCGATTTGATCCATTATGAGCACTAAACGCGTGATAGCACACACCAGTCGTACGCTGCTGGCGCTGACTTTTATCTTCTCGGGGGTAGTGAAAGCTATTGACCCGCTGGGAACGGTGTATAAGATCGAGGACTACCTCAAGGCTTTTGCCACGATGTTCGGTGACGGGTTTATGAACCTCATGCCGATGGCCAGCACCGCGGCCGCCTGTCTGATACTGGTGGAGTGTGTGCTAGGCGTAACGATGCTCTTGGATATCCGCACCGACTGGACGAGCTGGATAGCACTGCTATTCTATCTGGTGATGACCCCGTTGACGCTATGGATAGCGTTGACCAATCCTGTGTCGGACTGCGGATGTTTTGGTGACGCGGTGGTGCTGACCAACTGGCAGACGTTCTTTAAGAACGTGGTGTTGCTGGCGCTGGTGATCTTGCTGTTGTGTACCAAGGACAGCTTGCATACTTACTGGAAATGGACACAAGCGCTGAGTATAACAGCCGGAACGATCATTGCCGTATTGGTTTTGATGGGCTGGACGCAACGCCATTTGCCATTGATTGATTTCCGTCCGTATAAGATCGGCAACAACATCCCCGAACTGATGGAAGGCGGCAAGGCGGCCGTGTATGACTATCTGTTCATCTATGAGAAAGACGGCATACAGCAAGAGTTCAAAGCCGACGAGGTACCCTCTAAAGAGGACGGTTGGCAGTATGTGGATCGGAAAGAGACCTTGGTCGAAGAAGGTGTTGAGGCGCCGATACACGATTTTGAACTGACGCGTCTGGAGGACGGCGAGGATGTGACGGAGGACATACTGGGTTCGTCCGAACCGGTGACACTGATTGTGATGTATGATCTGCGCAAATCGGACAAGAGCTTATCGCATAAGGTCTTCTCGTTGATTGCTGCCGATCCGGCCCATACATATCTTCTGACGGGCTCGGGCAGCGAGGACATCGACCAATGGCTTGAAAAAGCTTACAACGACGAGACACGTATGATGGCAGAGCAAGTGATTTGTACCGCCGATCCGGTGATGCTCAAGACGATCGTCAGAGCCAATCCCGGTGTGATGGTTGTCAAAGACGGCACAATCATTGACAAATACAATCTGCGCAACCGCTAATCATGTGTTAAATAGGATTGACAAATATGCATTTTATTTGCATATATGCAAAAAAATGTGTACCTTTGCGTGCTTTTTCGCGCGATATGCAGTGTGGGAAAGCATAGAACGTTAGCAGAAACAATAAAAAATAATATATTAAGGTATGAAAATTAAAGTAAGCAATGTGAATCAGGCACAATGGAGAGAAGCCAATGTGCATGCCAAGTTGCCTGAGAATCTGAACAAACTGCAGGAGATTGCCTACAACTTGTGGTGGGTATGGAACCATGACGCTAAAGATCTGTTCCGTAACATTGACATTGACGAGTGGCATCGCGCTCAGTCCAACCCCGTAGTACTGCTCAACATTCTGGGTTATCAGAAGTTGCAGGAGTTGAGTGAGGACAAGGCATTTATGAAGAAACTGGACAAGGTCTATGCTGAGTTCCGCGCATACATGGACACTCCGAAGGATCCGAAGAAGCCGTCAGTAGCTTATTTCTCGATGGAATACGGTCTGACACAGGTAGTAAAGATCTATTCGGGTGGTCTGGGTATCTTGGCCGGTGACTACCTCAAAGAGGCATCCGACTGCAACGTAGATATGACCGCTATCGGTTTCCTCTATCGCTATGGCTACTTCACTCAGACACTGAGTCCGGAGGGTCAGCAGATAGCTAACTACGAGGCACAGAACTTCTCTAATCTGCCTATTGAGCAGGTGAAGAACGAGGATGGTACTCCGATAGTAGTGGACGTGCCTTATCCGGATCGTTTTGTACACGCATATCTGTGGCGTGTAGCCGTAGGTCGTATGGACCTGTATCTGTTGGATACAGACAATGATCTGAACTCGGAGTGGGATCGTCAGATCACGCACCAGTTGTACGGTGGCGACTGGGAGAACCGTATCAAACAGGAGATCCTGTTGGGTATTGGTGGTGTGTTGGCACTGAAGAAACTGGGTATCAAGAAAGATATTTACCACTGCAACGAGGGCCACGCAGCCTTGATGGGATTGCAACGTTTGGTAGACCTGGTACAAGAGGAAGGTCTGAACTTCAACGAGGCCAAAGAGGTCGTTCGTGCCAGCGGTTTATACACCTGCCATACGCCGGTGCCTGCAGGTCACGACTATTTCGAGGAAGGCCTGTTTTATAAGTACATGGGCAGCTATGCCGAGAAACTGGGTATCGAGTGGCATGACTTGATCGGTATGGGTCGCAACAACCCGGATGACAACAGCGAGAAGTTCTCGATGTCCGTCTTTGCGCTGAACACCTGCCAGGAGGCTAACGGTGTATCGTACTTACACGGAGAGGTATCGAAAAAGATGTTCTCGCCGGTATGGCCGGGCTATTTCCCAGAGGAATTGCATGTGTCGTATGTGACCAACGGTGTACATATGCCGACATGGGCTGCCAGCGAGTGGAAAGCTGTATATAACAAGTACTTCCCGCAGGATTGGGACAAGGATCAGTCGAACCTGGATATGTGGAAGAACTTCAACGATATCCCCGCTGAGGAGATCTGGAAAGTACGTATGGGCTTGAAGCAACGTCTGATTGACTATATCAAGGCTAAGTTCCGTGAGGACTGGATGAAGACACAGGGTGATCCTGCTCGTATCGTCCGTGCGCTGAACGAGATGAATCCTAACAATCTGATCATCGGTTTCGGACGTCGTTTTGCTACCTACAAACGTGCACACCTGCTGTTCACCGATCTGGAGCGTTTGGACAAGCTGGTTAACAACCCTAACTATCCGGTACAGTTCCTGTTCACCGGTAAGGCTCACCCGGCTGACGGTGGCGGTCAAGGTTTGATCAAACGTATCATTGAGATCAGTCGTATGCCTCAGTTCTTGGGTAAGATCATCTTCCTGGAGAACTACGACATGTCGTTGGCTAAGCGTTTGATCTCGGGTGTAGATATCTGGCTGAACACTCCTACCCGTCCGTTGGAGGCTTCGGGTACATCCGGCGAGAAAGCACAGATGAACGGTGTGCTGAACTTCTCCGTCAAAGACGGTTGGTGGTATGAAGGTTATGTAGAAGGTGCAGGCTGGGCACTGACCGAGAAGCGCACCTACGAGAACCAAGCTCACCAAGACCAGTTGGATGCCGCTACGATCTACCAGATGTTAGAGAACGAGATCATCCCGATGTACTATGCTAAGAATGCCAAGGGTTATTCGCCACAGTGGATCCAGACGATCAAGAACTCGGTAACAAAGATCACCCCGCGTTTCACTATGAAGCGTATGATGGACGACTATTTTGATCGTTTCTACAACAAGTTGCAGAAGCGCCATATGTTGTTAGCTAAGAATGACTATAAGGTAGCTCGCGAGTTGGCAGCATGGAAAGAGAACATGGTTGCTCACTGGGATGAGATAGAGGTATGCAACATTGATCTGCCGGACTTCAATGAGTTGAACGTAGGTGACAAGGTTCGTATCGCTGTTGAGTTGGACACCAAGGGTCTGAATGACAAGGGCATAGGTGTTGAGTTGGTAGCTATCCGTACCTCGACCCACAACAACGACAAGCTCTACGGTCTGCCGCAGGCACTGGAGTTGAAGAAGGTTGAGGGTTCGCACCTGTTCTTCGAGACTCAGTACAGTCTGAACTATGCCGGTGGTATGAAGTTCGGTCTGCGTATGTATCCGCAGAACGAGTTGCTGCCGCACCGCATGGATTTCTGCTATGTTCGCTGGTTGTAAAAAGTGAGAACGACAACTGCTATCATATTGCAGTTGCAGCCTCATACAGACAGAGCGCGCGTCCTGCACACGTACACACGTGTGCATGGGCGCGCAAACTATATAGTATATGGCGTAGGCAGCAAGAAAAAGGGCGCGGGAGCATATGCCCCCTTGTCATTGGTCGAGCTGACCATACGTGATGGTCATGGCGGCAAACCGTCTGTGGTAGAGCAGACGCAGTTGATTTATGTGCCGGAGCGTACGACGTATGATGTCAAGCGTCAGAGTGTGGCGTTGTTTCTGGCAGAGTTGTTGAGCCGTGTGCTGTACCAACCTATGCAAGACGAGGCATTGTTTGACTATCTGATGACAGTCATCACCGATCTGGATCAATGTGACGATCCGGAGAATGTGCATCTGCGCGCCATGCGTGGTTTAGCGGCCCGTTTGGGGTTTGCTATAGACCAAGAGCGCTATCCGTTGCTGGTAGCCGATCCGACGTCGCGTAGTATGCGACAAGAGCAGTTGCGTAGTCTATGCAACTACTATGCCGACCATGTAGATGGCTGGCGAGAGTTGAATTCTCTTGAGATACTGATGCAAGTGTTCGACTAGTGCGTTATACAACACTCGTCATACAGTAGTGCATCTGCCAGTCGGTAGGTGCGCATGGTCAGTGTATCATTAACAAGCGTGAGTCGCTGATAATAGACATCGGTCATGCCTTGGCGCTCGTGGTAATGTTTAAAGCGCGGCTGATGGGACGTGGTAGTGGACGTGATCTCCACAAAAGGCAGTTGGCGCGCATACTGGTGGTCATGTCCTGCCAGCACGAGGTCTGCCTGTCGAAGCGGTGTTATACAGGACAGATAGACCGCAGGATTGACACGTCCTTTGGAGGCACTATAGACGGGGTGATGCATCATAACCACGGTATAGCGTCCATTGGCCTGGCGGATAAGGTCTGTGAGCCAGGTGTTGAGGCGTGTGTAGTCGTGCAACCAGCGCAGTCCTTGCGTATCAATAACAATGAACCGCAGCCCCTGAAAATCCACATAATAGGTGGTGTTCTCAAATCCAGCAAAGCCGTTCTTGGGATGGTTAAACATCTGCTGCCACAGAGGTGTCAGCTGTCGTTTGAGCCCCTTGTGGTACTCATGGTTACCCGGACAGGTGAGTACGGGTATGGAGTCGAGGCGTGTGTTCTGAAGGGCGAAAGCCAAATGCTGGGCATAGTACTCGTATCCACGCTCCAGCCAGTCGCCCAGTTGGGCATAGCAGTCAGCATGGGGGACGCGGTGAGAGAGTGTGTCGTAGTCAGCATGATTGAGGCCGCTATGCACATCGCCTAGGAGCAGAATGTCCAAGGTGTCGGGGCAGATCGTGTCCTGCCATACGCCTTGCTCATCGCGCACGAATCCGGGCACTGTGTCGTCGCCAAAACAATGAAAGGTATAGGTTGTTTTCTGCCCCTTCCAGATAGGTTCCTGGGGCATACCGAACCATGCTTGCCATCGGAGAGCGCACACAATGGCGCCTCCAATGATAAGCAAAAGGGTCAGACTAGAAAGGCAGATCCGTCGTGTTGTCATCTGTGGTCGGGTCAAATGGTTGCACAACCGGTTCTACGGGAGCTGCCTCAGGTTGTGAAACTGGTGCCTCACCGGCAGGAGCTGCAACGGGTGCAGCAGCCGGAGCGTTCGGATCCACTATACCTTGTTGGATACGCCATGCGCGGATGGAGGTGTACCAGCGGCCGTTGAACTCACGGCTCTCGATATCGAACGAAACGGTCACAATATCGTCCAGTTGGCATGGATTATCTTTGATACGTTGCTCACCGAAGACCTCAAAGCATACACGTTTTGGGAACTGCTCTTGTGTCTCAAGCACATAGGACTGAGACTGCCAAGGGTTACCGCTGTTCTTAGCCACGCCGGTCTGGAGCGGCAGCACTTGAATTATCTTACCTGAAATTTCCATAAAGTATTTTTATCGTTTTATCATTCTTATCATTTAGTTATCAGCCCTTGATAGCTGCTACACCTGGGAGCACTTTGCCTTCGATAGCCTCGAGCAGGGCGCCACCACCGGTAGAGATATAGGACACTTTGTCAGCGAGGCCGAACTTGTTGACGCATGCTACGGAGTCACCACCACCGATCAGGGAGAAGGCACCGTTAGCGGTTGCCTCAGCAATAGCATTACCGATAGCACGACTACCGCCGCAGAAGTTATCGAATTCGAATACGCCTGCAGGGCCGTTCCATAGGATGGTCTTCGCACCCTGAATAGCCGCAGCAAATTTCTTCTGTGCCTCAGGACCTGCGTCGAGACCTTCCCAGCCTTCGGGTATTGCGTTAGCAGGGCATACCTGTTGGTTAGCGTCGTTGCTGAAACTGTCTGCGCAGATAGCATCCGGAGCCAGTACGAGTTCAACACCATTCTTCTTAGCCAATTCCTCTACACCGAGAGCCACGTCGAGTTTGTCGAGCTCTACGATCGAGTTTCCTATCTCGCCGCCGTGTGCCTTAGCAAAGGTATAGGTCATACCACCGCAGAGGATAAGTTTGTCTACCTTTCCAAGCAAATTCTCAATGATACCGATTTTGGAGGACACTTTCGAGCCACCCATGATAGCCACGAACGGACGTTTGATATCACCGAGTACAGCGTCTACGGCTGCCACCTCTTTCTCCATGAGGAAGCCGAGCATCTTGTTGTCTGCGTCGAAGTAGTCAGCAATGACAGCGGTCGATGCATGTTTGCGGTGAGCAGTACCGAACGCGTCCATTACGTAGCAGTCGGCGTACGAAGCGAGCGTCTTAGCAAACTCTTTCTGACGAGCTTTCATCTCTTTCTTAGCAGCCTCATATGCCGGATCTTCTTTGTCTATGCCGACAGGTTTGCCTTCCTCCTCGGGATAGAAACGCAGGTTCTCAAGCAGCAGCACCTCGCCTGCTTTGAGAGCAGCAGCTTGGTCTTGTGCTTTGGCGCAGTCCTCAGCAAACTGTACGGGACGACCGAGTGCAGCAGAAACGGCGTCGACGATTTGGCTAAGGCTGAACTTAGCCTGCACCTTGCCTTTCGGTTTGCCCATATGGCTCATGATAATGAGCGCTCCACCTTCGTCGAGGATATGCTTGAGAGTAGGCAGTGCACCGCGGATACGGGTGTCGTCAGTGATCTTACCATTCTCATCCAGTGGCACATTGAAGTCCACACGTACGATCGCCTTCTTGCCGGCGAATTTGTAATCCTTAATTGTCATAATGTTTCGTATTTTTAGTTTGTATTTAGTTATCCGATCGGATTAATTGTCCCAATCTATTGAGTTGAGTTTGCCGCGGTACACATCGCTATAGGTGTTGGTGCGGTCTTGTCCTCCAAAGAGGTATATATAGCTACCGCGCACGATAGCTGTTTGTTTCTGCCGTGCCTGATAGGCTTCGGGCAGTTGGTTTTTAGCCGTGTCGGCTTTGGTCCAGTTCATACCCTCGTCGGTAGAGATAAGTATGTCTCGTCCGAAGTACTGCATATCTTTGTCCACACCTCCGAAAAGCATAAGCTGGTCATTATACCAGATGACCGACACACCGGTCAAGGTGGTGAAGTGGGGACGATCGATAGAATATTCCTCCATGCGATAGGTGCCATTAGGATACGGATGCGCCGAATACTCGATATTCCAGCGGGTATTGAGGCTGGTGCCATCTTCAGCAAATCCTCCAATGATCATAGCACGTGCTCGTTGACTGGCGCTCTGGAAGGCGATTGCTGCAAAGTCGCTGACAGGGAATCGGCTGTCCGGTTTGAGTCCAGAGAGGGTAAGTTGTGCGGTTGTGTTGTCATAGGTAGCCAGTTCCCACCCGTTGTTCTCTACAAGTGCCCATACGTGGTTGTTCCAATACATAAGCATGGTCTTAACCGGGTAAGATGCCGTTGTCTGGGTCCATGTCACGGCGTCGGAGGAAGTGTAAATGGTTCCGTTATCCGCATAGTAGAGCCGTGTACCATCCGATATGATCTGGCGTACGTGGCAGGATGCCGGCAGCCCGACAGGTGAACCGAGTGTAGACCACGTAGCACCGTCTGCAGAGGTATAGATTTTGTTTTGGAAGCCATTGTTCGCTATCATGACGAACAGTCCATTGAGTTCGACCACGCGCTGTTCACTCTCGTCAGTTGGATAGATAGCCTCCTGGATGCGGGTCCACTGATAGAGATCCGGATCGGCTTGATGGACGGCAGGACGTATCTCGTAGACTTTGGTCGTCGTACCGTCGGTAGAACGCAGGGTGAGGAAGATAGGCAACCGGCTGAAATCGATAGAGTCATATCCTGTAAGCAAGATAGTGGTATCGGGTGTCTGCAGACGTGCCGAGCCTACTGCCACCTGAAAGGTGAACTTAGGCACCACTTTTTTGAGCGAGGTGCCATAGAGAATCGAATCCTTGTTATATACCAATCCTGTATCGATGCGTTCTTCTATAGTGAAGACTGCTTGAGCGAGTCCGGGCATAGAGTCCTGAGCATTGAACGAGAAGGCCGTCAGTTTGGCCACTGAAGAGGTCGAACTGGAAGTCGTCGTTTTGCTCTCGCAACTACTTAAAACGTACGTTAAGCAAAGCGCGAACGCATAAAAAAGGTATTTTTTGCGTATGATATGATGCATATTAGTATATTTTTTTCAATTTTTCTTGCGTATATATATTATTTTTTGTAATTTTGCAGCCCAAAATCAACACTACCATGTTATTTGAAGGTTTTATACATGATTTCAAAGCATGGCTCCCTTGGAATCGTCACCACAGGGAGAAGCGAGCTATGCGTGCCATTATCGAGCAACGTCGCCGTGTGATGAGTGCTCAAGATGTAACCAAAGCTTCTACTGCCATTATCAAGCAGATCGAAATGATGTCTTCTTTTCAAAAAGCCAAGACCGTTCTGCTTTATTACCCAGTTCACAACGAGGTGGACCTCCGTCCTCTCCTTGAAAAGTATCGTTATGAGAAGACCATGCTTCTGCCGGTTACCCATCGCCATTGGCTGGAGGTGCGTCCGTACGACGGCGAGGATATGATGCGCCGCGGCCATTATGGAGTGCCTGAGCCTCAGACTGCCGAGTATACCGGTAAGATCGATATGATCTTCGTTCCCGGAGTCGTTTTTGATGCGCATCGCAACCGTATGGGTCGTGGTGGAGGTTATTATGACAAGTTCTTACGTGCTCACCACCACGCCAGACAGATAGGTGTCTGCTACGATTTCCAATACAAGCATCACGAGATTCCGCACGACTGGTTTGACCACAAGGTGGATGCCATCGTCACTCCTACTCGTTACATCGGTTAGTTCTCCCAAGGGATTGTTTGCTCTTTGGCGCGTTGATACTTGATCTCCGCGTCAGTAGCTTCTGTGAGTTCTTTTTCCCCCTTGCGGTAGTAGTAGATCAAACCATACTCCTTGCAATGGCATAAGCGCTCGTATGGCAAGAGGTCTTGGTAGTGTCCCTCCACCTCGTTCCAAATCTGGAGTATGAGTTCGTCTGCTTCTTTGCGATACTCATCCAGGTCTCCGTGCACACGATTGATCGTCTGCTTGTGGAGCGTATGATTCACCTGGTGTTCTTTAAATATGTCATAGTACACTTGTACCTTAGCAATCGGCGGGTTGTAGATAGCAAATCCACCCATTGAGGTACGTTTCTTCTCGCCGTCTATGATACGTTGTCCCCAGAGTAGGATATCCTGCTCTGAACTCAAGTCGGGCACGATGCGTGCATCTTTGTCCAACTCATACAGTTCCACTTGTTCGGGTTTGATCTCGCCACGGATGATAGCGAGGTTAAGCACCTGAATGAAGTGGGAGATATACATGCGCGCGTTGGACACTATGTGACGATACTCTTTGTTGGCCGAAACCTTGGACTTATAGTTGTCTCGGTATTGGGTCAACATGGTCTCAAACTGCATCAGAAAACGCTGTGCGTTGGTCAATGTCTTGTAGGACAATGCCTGATGATTGTAGTCTGCCTCGGCAGCACGCTTCACTGCTGTTTGGATAGCGTACAAACGCGCTTGATCGGTATTCGGTAGTCGACGATAAGGCATATTATTTACGATTTAACAATTTACGATTTACGATTTTGTAGTTTCTTAACCAATTGGTTTAGTTGGTCAGCGGCCTCGTTGTGTGGCAGGTTGGCCATTAGTGCCATTGCCTGCTCGGAGTGGCTACGTATAGCTTGTTCGGCAACTGCTCGCACACCCAGTTTGTCGTACAGAGCAGTGACTGCCTGTATCTTATCCTGCGAAGCAAGTTGCCCAAGCCATTTCATAAGGGCTTTTTTATCCTCGCCCTGAGCACGTTGGAGTGCGGTAAGGAGAAGGTATGTTTTTTTGTTGCAGCAAATATCTCCTCCGATGGCTTTACCGAAAGTGTTCGGATCGCCATACACATCCAGCATATCATCTTGGATCTGGAAAGCCAGTCCAACATGAATTCCCCAGTCGTATAGGCATTGCTGCTGTTGCGGGTCTGCCCCGGCTATGTATGCACCACTACGCAATGCGTTAGCTAGAAGGACAGAGGTCTTGAGACGAATCATTTGGATATATTCCTCTATGGTCACGTCATCCCGTTGTTCAAAGTCCACGTCATATTGTTGTCCTTCGCAAATACCGGTAGCCATCTCATTGAACCAACATAACAAGTTCGGCAGTTGGTTTGCCTCTACCTCAGAGAGCAGTCGGTAGGCTTCTATCAGCATTTGGTCCCCCGACAGGATAGCGGTATTGTAATTCCATTGAACGTGTACTGTTGGCCTTCCTCGACGTACGGCAGCACGGTCCATCACGTCGTCATGCAGGAGTGTAAAATTATGGAACACCTCCAGTGCCAAAGCTACAGGTAGCGCTTTTGTCTCATCGCCCCCAAACAACCGACATGCCAAAAGCGCCAACTGCGGACGCAGCCGTTTGCCTCCAGATGACAATGCGTAGCCGATAGGTTCGTACAGGCCTTTCGGTTCACGCGACCAGTCCAGTGATTCTATGACAGCATTGATATCGATCATACGAACTTGTTTTCGATAATATCGGTCATCACGTCACGGATATCCAATCCGGCTGCACGTACTTGCTGCGGGATAAAACTGGTGGGCGTCATACCCGGTGTGGTATTCACTTCCAGCAGATGGATATCAGGGGTAAGGATATAATCGACGCGAATGATACCTTGTGCACCGATAATATCATAGATCTTGAGCGTCGTAGCCTGTATGGCATCACGCACCTCATCCGGGATACGTGCCGGAGTAATCTCATCCACTTCACCTTTGTACTTGGCGTCATAGTCAAAGAACTCATTGTGTGTCACTACTTCGGTCACAGGGAATGCCACGGCTTTGTCTTTTGTTTTATAGGCTCCGCAGGTAACCTCCGTACCCTTCATAAAGGTCTCACATATCACTTCGTCACCTTCTTCAAACGCGCGTTCGATAGCAGGCATCACCTCTTCTACCTTCTTCACCTTGGTACAACCAAAGGACGAGCCGCCCACGTTAGACTTGATGAAACACGGTAGTCCGATCTGCTCGACCAGTCCTTCTATGCCACCGAACTTATGCAGACGTTTCTCCACAGGGAGTCCATACAACTCTTTCTTGAGCAGGATACTCGGAGATATCTTAATTCCAAAGCCTGCCAGATAATGGTTGCAGGCATACTTGTTAAACGTCAAAGCAGCTGCCAGCACACCACAGCAGGAATAAGGCAGACCTATCATGTCCAAATACCCCTGCAGAATACCATTCTCCCCCGGAGTACCATGGATAGTGATATACGCAAAATCAAAGGTATGCTTCACACCCTCGCGCGTAAAAGAAAAATCGTTCTTATCAATAGGGCATCCGTCTTCCGTATGCCAGTCATTGCCCTTAAGCACCACAATAGTGGTGTTGTAACGAGACTCGGGAATAAAACTTTTCAGACCTGCCGCTGAGCGCAACGACACCTCATGTTCGCTACTGTCTCCTCCGGCAATAATGGCTATATTACGTTTCATCTTTTTACCATTTTTCAAAATCGGCTGCAAAGTTACAAAAAAAAAGTGACATACGCAAGCGCGCGCGTCACTTTTTTATTTTTTTCACTGTTTAGTTTTCATTTTCCGCTTTCTCCCCAGTGGTCCACGATATAGTCCATTATCGCAAACACCTCCTCTTTTGTCTCTGCCCGAAGGAGGGCTATACGGGTTTGTTTGAAATCATATAATCCCTTGAAAACAGGCGAGTTAGCAAAATGACGACGCGAGTGAATAATACCTTTGCGCTCGTCGTCGCACCACTGGATAGAAGCCAAAACATGCTCTTTGAGAACTGCCACTTTGTCGGCCATTGAGCATGGGGCCGGTAGACCTTTGATTTCCGCAAATAGCCACGGGCAGCCAAAGGTGGCACGACCTATCATGATAGCGTCCACACCATACCGGTCGAAGCACTCGCGGGCGCGTTCGGGCGTGGCGACGTCGCCATTACCAATGATTGGTATATGCATGCGTGGGTTGTTCTTGACTGCTCCGATCAGTGTCCAGTCGGCATCTCCGGTATACATCTGGGAGCGTGTGCGGCCATGAATAGCCAATTCTTGTATTCCAACGTCTTGGAGGCGCTCAGCCAAGTCTACGATAAAAGGTGTTCCGTCCGGCAGATAGAGCGAAGGAGTGTCCCATCCTAGACGCGTTTTAGCTGTCACGGGCGTATGCACAGCATTGACGATCGCACCGGCGATCTCTAACATCCTGGGCACATCGCGTAGCAGTCCGGCTCCGGCTCCTTTGCCTGCCACTTTCTTAACCGGGCAACCAAAGTTGATATCTATGAAGTCGGGTTTGGCGGTTTCCACTATGCGTGCAGCGTCAGCCATAGAAGCGGCATCCTTGCCATAGATCTGGATGGCAACGGGGCGTTCAGCCTCGTGAATGGTCAGTTTGCGAGTAGTGGACGACACGTCTCGAACGAGTGCATCGGCATTGACGAACTCGGTATAGACACGATCGGCGCCATAGCGCTTGCAGAGCATGCGAAAGGCAGGATCGGTAACATCCTCCATAGGAGCCAAATAGATCGGACGATTGAGCATTGTACTATTTGTTCAAAGTCGGGTATGCTATGCGGTGGTGATTGATAGAGAGGAGGCGCAGTTTGAACACCTCGCGGATATCTTCTACGTCTTTGAAACTGAGTGGAGTCTCAGAGAACTGATTATCACTGATTTGAGCATCAATCATTGAGTCCACCATTTCGTATATCTCTTCCTCCGAATACTCTTTGAGGCTTCTGCTTCGTGCTTCGACAGCGTCTGCCATCATGAGGATGGCCGCCTCTTTGGTAGAAGGTTTCGGGCCGGGATAACGGAACTCGCGCTTATTAACCTCCTCCCCCGGATGGGCATTCACGTAACTGTTGTAGAAATAGCGCACTAGTGAGTTGCCATGGTGCGTAGTGATGAAATGGATAATCATCTCAGGCAAATGGTGCTGACGTGCTATTCGTTCACCTTCCGTGACATGAGAGATGATTGTCTTGACCGCCTCTTTGGGTTCCATATCGTTGAGGGGGTTATGTCCACCATGTTGGTTCTCTATGTAGTACTCAGGATGTACCAGTTTGCCTATGTCATGGTATAGAGCACCCGTTCGAACCAAAAGTGCATTGGCACCAATAGCCTTGGCAGCTTCGGAAGCCAGGTTAGACACCTGCATGGAGTGTTGGAACGTCTCAGGGGCTTCTTCTGCCAACTGGTGCAACAGCTCGGAGTTGATATCCGTCAGTTCGACCAGGGTCATCGAGCTAAGCAAACGAAATGTCTTCTCAAACAGGTATATCAGTCCATAGGAAGCAATGATCAGTGCAGCATTAATAAGGAAATAGAGGTACATACGCGGTGATATGGCACTATACTCGCCGGTAGAAGCAAAAGTATACGCCGTGTATGCAATAGCGTAGGTGAGCAATATCCATCCGGCCGTCTGTGCCAGCTGGGAGCGCCGTGTCATATCGCTCAAACTACTGACAGCTACCATTCCTGCAGCCACTTGAAGGAAGAAGAACTCGACCGGTGCCGGCACTATAAGTGAAACGACAAGTACTGTCACTATATGCAAGAACAAAGCTGTTCGAGCATCGTAGAACACGCGAGTAATGATCGGCACCCAGGCAAAGGGGATGAGATATATGCTAAAGGACGAGTATTGGAGCAAGACACATGATAGTACGATAACGAGTGTGGACAAGATACTGAAAAACAACACAGTAGATAAAGACTCAAAGTACTTGCGTCGGAAGATAAACAGATACAACACAAACAAAGCCAGATAGAGTCCGACCATGATAGTACGTCCGGTTGTAGAGAGGGTCCGCTGGTGTTGAGTGATCTCATCATTGGCTAGGCATGCTTTCTCCAAAGAGTTGAGAATCTGCGCTTTCTCTTCCGTAACCAACTCGCCACGATCTATAATTTTCTGTCCTTGTTGCACCACGCCTTGGGTTAAAGACAAGGAGCTCATCAACTGCTCCTGCATAAACGCCGTAGTGGCAGTATCAAGTACTACAGTAGGAGTGAGTTCCGTCTTGTAGCGTTCGTATGCACGCTTAGGCGTGAGTACTTTCCATACAGGATATCTCACCGAAGTACGTCCGCTCAGCACAGATATGCTTTCAAACGCATTCTGCTCCAGATAATCCATATCGGTAAGCGAAACGATGAGCACGGTGTCGGGCAGTCCTTGGGTTGTATCCCGCACAAAATATGGCGCAAAATCTGCCATCAGTTGTTTACGTTCTGCTTCCAACTGCTGGTCGGTTTTGTAGATAGGGAAGTCGAACTCGGCTGTCACCGACTCATATCCCCACGGTTTGCCTTGTTCCACATGATAGCGGAAGGATGTGTTATAACGTGGAAATGAAAGCACCGTGACAGCTACCACGGCTACAAAACTTAAGGATTGTAGAATATATTTGATAATAGGTTTCATACTCGTTTAGATTGAAAAAATTGTTGCATCAATATACGGCACTCTTGTTGGAGCACACCGGCCGTGACAATACACTTGGGGTGCAAGGCGCGAATAGTATGTTTCTCAAAACCACGTTTTTCGTCTTCGCATCCATACACCACTCTACTGATTTGAGACCATCCTATAGCGCCGGCACACATTATGCAGGGTTCGACCGTTACGTACAATGTGCAGTTTGTCAGATACTTAGCGCCTAATGTCTGCGTAGCGGCAGTAATGGCTTGCATCTCTGCGTGGGCCGTTACGTCATGTAACATCTCTGTGAGATTATGTCCGCGTCCAACCACCTGGTTTTGACAGACGATAACACACCCTACTGGCACTTCTCCGGCATCGTATGCTTTGTGCGCTTCAGCGAGCGCCAAAGTCATATATTTCTCGTCCTCTGTCATAGGATACAAAACTGCATTAGTTGGTCCGGATGAGCCTCCAGATGGTTGCCTATCACCACAATATCAGCTCCTGCGTCATATGCCTTACGCATCGCTTCAGGTGTACGGATACCTCCCCCTACGATAAGCGGGATGGTCACGTGCTCTTTAACGGCTGTTATTACAGACTCCGGCACCGGATTATCAGCACCTGACCCTGCTTCTAAGTACACAATCTGCTTCCCCATCAATTGGGCTGCGATAGCCGTATTAACGATAGCATCTACGTTATTGGGATCAAGCGGTTGGGTATGCGTAACGCGCATAGTGGATGTCTCTACGCCGCCATCTATGAGGATATAGCCTGTAGGAATGACCTGTATGCCCGAATCATGTATAGCTCTAGCCGAGCGAATCTGCTGTCCGACGAGGTATTCGGGGTTGGTACCGGACAGCAGAGACAGGTAAAGTATGCCATCTGCCTTAGGTGTAAACTGATTGCAGTTACCCGGAAAAAGGATAATGGGCAAAGAAAGGTTTTGTTTCAATTGCCCGACGAGCCATTCGCTGTCGGTTCCTGTAGAGCCACCCACCAGAATCATTGCCGGTCCACGGTATATGCCGTCCACATAGAGGCGTTGATCTAACAGACCATCCACCAGCCGTTGGACTGAATCAATGGTCGTGCATTTCTCCGGATCAAGAAGGAGTGCCAAGCGTCTATGTAGGTCAGTTATTTCCATTCCAAAGTCTCCACGATGCGAATAACATCCTGTTGCAGATATTCGTATATAGGTGCCAACGAGTCAGCATTCGGTTTGCAGTTACAGTATATGGATGCACGGAAGAAATGGTGCGTGGAGTCGGTGACAAAGAATTGTGCTGACGAAGCAGTATTACCTTGCAAGTCAAACAGCACACCATAGACATGTTTCTCCGGGTTTTCGTAAGCACGTTCAGGGATAGCCGAAGCCTGCGACGCATGCTTATAAACGAACCCCATGGCATCGTCGGTTAGCTGGCGCAGGTTGCCTTGCACAGGTTTGTACGAGCAATGGATATCAGCATTGAGGGTGGGATAATGGATGTTCATCCAATAGTGCTCACCGGAGTCGGTACGCAAAATGACTTGTGCATTCTTGGACAACGCAAAATCGTAGGGAAAGTCTGCACAAGGGCGGTTGCCATCCGCTGTATAGTAGGATGACAAAGGCTGATACGCGGTATCCGGAATAGCGATATAGAAAAATCCAAATGGCTTGGGAACACTGTGTGAGCCGCAAGCACAGATCAGTACAGCCACCAAGACAAGATATATATATCGGATTAGGTATCTCATTTATATTCCTGTTTGTTTAGCATATTCGCCACCTTGTCATAGAACGTATAGGATGACCTGAGGTGTGAGCCATAGTCATCAAAATCGTAGGTTATATTCGGCTGATTGGGATAGCACCGTTGCAAGTTCTGTGCGCACCGGAAGGTGACTATATCATCCGTAGTCGAATGGAACACATAGAGCGGTGCTTGGGGAGTCCAATCGGAACAAAACGTGTCTCCCACCAGGCTCGAACGTTCTAGCAAACGATAGAAGCGTTGTGTATCGGGATTATTTTTATCCAAAGCAGCAGGCGTAAGCCAATGGGACACCTTATGATTTAGGGTTTTAAAGAATATTGTCACTATACCGTACTCTTTGTCACGAATATATTTGACATACTTCTTCTCCATGGCCGGAGTGAAGAAACGTGAGCGGTCAATGGGAACATCATATGCCTCGCCAGTACCTATCACGAGCATAGGGATGACAAGGGGAGAGCCCACACGATTGGTTCGAATAGCCTCGTCATAGGTTGCTGCCACGTCATAAGGGCCCGCGCCTATAAAACAACGCTTCACATGGATACGGTCACTGTATTGTTCTTCCAGGAGTTTTAGAGTCCATATAGCCGATGCGCCACCCTGCGAATAGCCGACTATATAGATGCTATCGATCGGGATATTGAGTTGCATGCTATCAAGCATAGGTTGTGCTGCTATGATCATATCCACACAGTTGCGTGCAGTCAGTTCGCCATGCAAGTATGGGTGTATCCGATCTTCCGTCACACCATAGCCAATATAATCGGGCATGATAAGCACATATTCCTCTCCCAGATACTTAGCTTCCGATGTCGGTTTGACAGAAGGAGCTTCGCTTTTAGCGCTAATGGTGTAGTGTGGGACAAAGACAACACCCTTAGGCGCATTGTTAGCGGGCAAACTCACCAGTCCGGAGAGCGTGAGCGAGTCGCCGTGTTGATCCACAGAACGGTAATACAGCACATGCTTCTGTATATCCGGCTGCCGAGCCGCCATAGTCATAACCGACCATACTGCCAGCATTATCATTATCCAATATCGCTGTCTCATTTCAAAAACAATCTGAACACACTATGCCAATTTCGCCGCAAAATTAGTGAATATATTTGATATATGCAAATTTTTTTATATCTTTACCACGAAAATAGCCATTAACGGGCAATGATATGCCCCTTGAAGGAAATAGGTTGACCTCCCATAAGCGCTTCAAACTGCAGCAGGTGAGGTGTTTGTGTGCCTTTGAGCTGCGTAATGATACGTTCCGGTTTAGGTTTACCTTTGACGCTTGGTACCAGGTTATTACCACTCAAATGAACACCTAAAGGCTTACGCTCCAGCCTAACGCCTCTGATAATCATATTCACTCGCACTGGCATCAATGGAGAAAATTTCACACTGTACATAGTCAATTCACCTTTCGACGTCAACTTGACATGTACATCACTCAATTTATACTCGTTTTTACCATACGTCATGTCACCTATGTACTGCTGCGCGCTCAATGCCACGGCACATCCGCAAAATAAGATAACCAAAAACTTTTTCATATCAGTAAGAGTTGTCTAATTCGGGTGCAAAGGTACAACTTTTTCCCGAATTCTGCAAATAAATCTATATTTTTTTTCGTGCGCGCTTGCGTATGTGGAAAAAAAATCGTAACTTTGCAGCCGAATTTATGAATCATAAGCAATTTGGTATCTATGCAGAATAAGGAAAATAACTATTGCGTCATTATGGCCGGTGGCATAGGCAGCCGTTTTTGGCCTTACAGCCGTGCAGAAAAACCGAAACAATTTTTGGATTTTTTTGGTACAGGTCGCAGTCTGTTACAGATGACCGTGGATCGGTTTCGTCCATTAGTGCCGATAGAGAATGTACTGATAGTAACCAATGTCATCTACAAGGACATTATCCTCTCGCAGATACCTGACATGCAGGAGTCACAGATACTCTGCGAGCCGGCTCGGCGCAATACGGCACCTTGTATTGCATATGCGACAGCAGCCATCCGCGCACGAGGGATAGCAGATGCCAATATTGTTGTGGCAGCCAGTGATCATTTGATACTGGGGGAAGAGAAATTCCGACAAGTGATCAGCAGCGCGTTTGATTTTGTAGCAGGACGCGATGCCATCTGCACTTTGGGCATGCAGCCTACGCGCCCCGAGATAGGATACGGCTATATCCAGTTTAATCATGAGTTGCCCGCAGACGATGCTCAAGGGATTTATCCAGTAATAGAGTTTAAAGAAAAGCCCGATTTGGAGACGGCCAAGGCCTATCTGAGAAGTGGTGACTATCTGTGGAACAGTGGTATTTTCGTATGGAGTCTAAAGACCATAAACAAGGCTATCAACACCTATATGCCGGAAGTGGCGGAGATTTTCAAGAAAGGGGAGGGGCTTATTGGCACTAACAAAGAGAAGGCTTTTATCGAAGAATACTTCCCGCAGTGTCCGAATATATCGGTGGACTACGGCATCATGGAGAAGGCGGACAATGTATACGTAATGCCTTCCAGTTTCGGATGGAGCGATTTGGGCACATGGGGCAGTCTGTACGAATTGAGCGAAAAAGACGCACAACAGAATGTGAGTCTGCATAGCCGATCCTTGTTCTACGAAAGTACCGGCAATATTGTTACCTTGGAGTCCGGCAAATTGGCAGTGATACAAGGCTTGGAAGATATGATTGTGGCGGAGCATGAAGGGGTGTTGTTGATATGTAAGAAAGCCGAAGAGCAACGCATCAAGGATTTTGTGGCTGATTTTTCATTACTTAATACTAATATCTAAACATGAGTTATCTGAATTTTGACAAGAAAGTGCTTGTTAATCTGGAGCGTTCGCTTCAGAAAGAGATGATCCGTACAAACAGAGCGGGAGTATACAACTCCACGACTCTGGTGGATTGCAACACGCGCAAGTACCATGGTCAGTTGGTGATGCCCTTGCCCGAATTGGGACCCGACAACTTCGTGTTGTTGAGTTCGTTGGACGAGACGGTCATTCAGCATGGTGCGGAGTTCAATCTCGGGTTGCACGAGTACGGTGAAAACACATTTGCTCCCAATGGGCACAAGTACATCCGTGAGTTTGACTGCGAGGTCATTTCGCGCACGGTTTACCGCGTAGGCGCTATGGTGCTATCCAAAGAGCGTATGTTGGTTAGTTTTGAGCCGCGTGTACTCATTCGCTACACGCTGCTTGAGTCCGGTAGTCCTACCATCCTGCGTTTCCGTCCGTTCTTGGCATTCCGCAGCGTAAACGATCTAACGCACGAGAACCCGCAAGCCAATGCAAATATGGACGAATGCGAGAATGGTCGTTTCAACCGGATGTACGAACGTTTCCCTAATTTGTACATGCAGTTCTCCAAGGCAGTGACCTATTGTCATGAGCCCAATTGGTACAAGGGTATTTCGTACCGAAAAGAGAAAGAGCGTGGCTATGATTTCAAAGAGGATCTACTGGTTCCCGGCTACTTCGAGTTGCCTATGAAGAAAGGCGAGTCGGTTATCTTCGCAGCCGGTATCACCGAATGCAATACGTCTTCGTTGAAAGCCACATGGAAAAAAGAACTGGAGCGTCGCAATCGCCGCGAGGACATGTTCTCAACACTGAAGAATAGCGCCAGTCAGTTCTATAAACGCGAAGGCGATAAGTGTTATCTCTTAGCGGGCTTCCCATGGTTCCATGCTGATGCACGCGCTACATTCTTCAGCGTAGCCAGTTGTACACTGGACATTGATCGTCCGGAGTACTGGAAGGCCATCATGGATGACACGGCAGTAGGCGAAGTCAAAGCCTTTATGGACGGTCATCCGGAGCTTTGCAAGATGAGTAAGATGGACGAGCCGGATGCCCTGTTATGGTTCATACGTGCCATCCAAAAGTTTGCACACAAATATACGGTTCAAGAGGCGGCTGACAAATACGGTCAGTTGTGTCTGGACATTATCACCTACTACCGCAAGCAACAACATCCGCGTTGTTGGTTGCACCAAAACGGTCTACTCTGGGTGGATGGTACCAATCGTCCGGCAACATGGATGAATGCCACCGAGAACGGCTTCCCAATTACTCCTCGTACGGGTTATGTAGTGGAGACCAACGCCTTGTGGTACAATGCCATGTGTTTCACAGCTGAGTTATTGCGGCACATGGGTAAAGAGACGAGTGCGGACCTGATGGAATACCAAGCAGATATATGCAAGGACGCGTTTGTCAATGTATTCTGGAACGGCGTCTATCTGAATGACTATGTGGTGGATGGTTACCAAAACAAGGAGGTACGTCCGAACATGATTTGGGCAGTAGGTTTGCCATACAGTCCGCTGGATCGTAAGCAGCAAAAAGCCGTAGTGGACATTTGCACAAAAGAACTACTGACGCCAAAGGGTTTGCGCAGTCTGAGTCCAAAGAGTGGCATGTATCATCCATATTACGGCAGCGACGCGGCTGAGCGTGAACGCGCATTGTTCAACGGCATTGTATGGCCGTCGACTATCACCGCTTATTCACGTGCTTATATGAATGTATATAAGTTCAGTGGCACCAGTTTCATGGAGCGTCTATTGGTAGGTTTCGAGGCTGAGATGGATCAATTGACGATTGGTACACTAAGTGAATTCTACGAGCCAAACCCGCCTTACAAGGGACGTGGAGGTATGAGTAGTGCACCGAGTGTAGCTGCAGTCATCAGCCTATTGGATACCCTCAAAAAGTATCAGCGTGAGGAAATCGAAAGTCAGCAATCAGAAGGAAAGGAGGCACAACAATGAAAGCATTAATGTTCGGTTGGGAGTTTCCTCCTCATATCTTGGGAGGTCTCGGAACTGCCAGTTACGGTTTGACCCGTGGCATGGCGCAGCAAGAAGATATGCATATCACTTTCGTCATTCCTAAGCCATGGGGTGACGAGGACCAGTCCTTCTTGCGCATTATAGGTGCTAACAGTGTACCTATTGTCTGGAAAGACAACAACTACGACTATGTCAAACAGCGTATGGAGGGTAAGATGAGCCCCGAGGAGTACTATCACCTGCGTGATGGCATCCGTTACGACTACCGCCGTATTGGAACAGACGATTTAGGCTGCGTAGGATTCTCCGGCCGCTATCCGGACAATCTGATAGAGGAGATAGGCAACTACGAGGCTGTTGCATCGGTATTAGCACATAGTTTGGACTTTGATATCATCCACAGTCATGACTGGCTGACCTATCCGGCAGGGGTATTTGCAAAGCATATCAGTGGTAAGCCACTGGTGATTCATGTTCATGCGACTGATTTTGACCGCAGTCGCGGCAACGTCAACCCGACTGTATATGCGATTGAGAAACGTGGCATGGACGAGGCGGATCATATCATGTGCGTGAGCAACCTTACACGCCAGACTGTGATTGAGAAATACGGTCAAGACCCGCGCAAAGTAAGCACGGTGCACAATGCCGTAGAACCACTGGAGCACCCGGAGGAGTTTACCAAGCCTGAACGCAAAGACAAACTCGTTACCTTCCTCGGTCGTATTACCATGCAGAAAGGACCGGAGTACTTTGTCGAAGCCGCAGCACGTGTTTTGGATAAAACAGATGGCGTGCGGTTTGTGATGGCCGGTAGCGGTGACAAGATGGCCGAGATGATTGACTTGGTAGCCAAACGGGGTATTGCCGACAAGTTCCATTTCCCGGGTTTCATGCGCGGAAAGCAAGTGCAAGAAATGTTGGCTATGAGTGACGTATATATCATGCCTTCTGTAAGCGAGCCTTTCGGTATCAGTCCTTTGGAAGCTATGCAGGTAGGATGTCCGTCTATTATCAGCCATCAGTCGGGTTGTGCAGAAATTCTGCAACATGCCATCAAGACTGACTACTGGGATATCGACGCAATGGCGGATGCTATATACGCAATCGTCAAGTATCCGGCTATGTATAAGAGTCTACACGAATTGGGACAAGACGAAGTCAATCATATCCGTTGGTATGATGCCGGCTTAAAAGTACGTCGGATATATGACGGTGTGATAAATCACACATTGTAATTGATATAATTGATTAATGGATAATTGAAAAACTTTAGTATTATGAAAAATATATGTTTTTGCTTTCAAATGCATGCTCCGTATCGTCTGAAACGCTATCGTTTCTTTGATATTGGTCAGGACCACTATTATTATGACGATATGCAGACCGAGGAGCATATTCAGTGGTTGGTCAACACCTCCTATATGCCACTTTGTGCTACCCTTCGCGACATGATCAAATTGTCTAAGGGAAAGTTCCATTGCGCTATAGCCATATCGGGTGTAACGTTGGAGATGTTTGAGCAGTTTGCACCGGAGATGATTGACATCCTCAAAGAATTGGCGAGCACCAAATGTGTAGAATTTTTGGCCACACCGTATAGTTATTCGATAGCATCGGAGTATAACGAACAAGAGTTCAAACAGCAACTGGCACTGCAGTCAGACTTGATCAAGAACGTGTTCGGTCTCAAAACCTCCACCGTATGGAACACCGAGTTGCTCTATACCGATGAGATGGCATACAACCTGCAGAAAATGGGTTATAAGACTGTGTTGAGCGAAGGAGCCAAGCACATACTAAGTTGGAAATCACCTAACTATGTATATCAGTCAGCCGGCTCCAGCAAGGTCAAGGTGTTGTTGCGTAATACCGCCCTAAGCGATGAACTCAGTTTCCACTTCTCCGATCCGGGATGGGCTAATTTCCCTATTGACGCAGAGAAGTATGCAGATCAACTTAAGAACCTGCCAGAAGGCGAAGATCTGATAAACATATGGTGTGGTGCTGAGACTTTTGGTGTATTACAAAATGCAGGCACTGGTATCTTTGATTTCCTCAAAGCACTGCCGTACTTTATATTGGAGCGTGAGATGGGCTTTGTTACCCCGGCAGAGGCAGCCAAGAAGATGACTGCCAGCGATGTACTCTCTTCTCCTACTCCGCTGACATGGGCTGGTGAGGCCAAAGATTTGTCCGTATATTATGGCAATGACTTGCAGCAAGAGGCACTCAATAAGCTCTATGCTGTAGCCGAGCGTGTACATATGTGCCAAGGTAAGCACTTGAAGATGGCTTGGTTGCGTTTGCAGGACATCAACTATCTGCATTACATGAACCACATTGATCAAGGGCACACCCAATATGAGTCAGCATATGATGCGTTCATCAATTATATGAATATCCTATCCGACTTCTTGCAGCTGGTAGAGGAGCAATATCCTACCACTATTGAGAATGAGGAGTTGAATGAGTTGCTCAAGACTATCCGTAACCAAGAGGAGGAGATCCAGAGTCTAAAGCAAAAGATAGCTAAGAAGAAATAAGCGTATTTGAACAAAAGAGGGTTCATAGTAGTCTGTTTGTTGGCAGTGGTCGTTTCGACCGCTGCCAAGAAACATGTTATAGAGAGTCGTATTAAAGCGTGGCAAATGCCAAATCCTACTGCGGTGGCAGACACGACCACACTAGACTCAGCTTTCTTCAATCTGCCTATGCGCGAACCGCTGGCAGACTATTCTATTTCGTCTGCCACAAATGATCAATTGGTGTCAGCCGCGCAATCTCGTGTCTATTTTGACAGGACAAAAAAGGTAGATGACCCTTTTGGCATGGTTTTTGACGCTTATACAATCACGCCACAGACCATGCGTTTTTACAACACGACTGTTCCTTTCTCGCGCATAGGATACAAGAAAGGTTTTACCACCTATCACGAGGATAACGATCTAGGCGTGCTGCTCACAGGCAATCTCAACAAGCGGACTAACCTAGGTTTTGAGATGAACTATCTCACTTCCGCGGGACATTTTGCCAATCAGGCCGGTAAGACGTACAATGGTTCGGTATGGGGCAGTTATAACGGCAACCACTATTCGACCCACGTGGCGTTTATGTGGAACCGATTGTCGGTCTTTGACAATGGAGGATTGAAAGATATAGAAGAGTTGGCAGGCAAACTCAATTCAGAGGATATTCCTGTACAGCTGAACAGTATGGCGGGTTATCGCTACATGGCAGGTTATATGAACCATGCCTATAGCATTACAGTTGATCGAGAGTATCATGACTCGGTCGAGGTTGAAGAAGATGGACATTGGATTAAACGTGATACCGTGAAGATAGAATATATTCCTGTCATCACGTTCAACTATACGTTTGAAACCAACAACAGCAACCGCCGCTATATTGAGAAGACAGCTAATCAAGGGTTCTACGATACCTGTTATATCAATAACACGGCCACCCGCGACTCGTCCGATGTACTGACGATCAAAAATACGTTTGCCGTTACCTTTGAGGAGGCGTTCAACAAGAAGCTGAAGTTCGGTGCTACAGTCTATGCATACAATGAGTGTCAGCGACACATGCTACTCGATTTGGATACATTCCCGCAGCAAGACTCTATCTTCCGATATAAGTGGACCAATAACACTTTTGTAGGAGGTGCACTATATAAGAACATGGGTAAGTGGGTCAAGTATGGCTTCGATGGCGATGTGTGCGTACTAGGATACAAGATAGGCGAGTTCCGCGTAGGAGGTCATCTAAACTCAGATTTCCGTCTCGGCAAAGATACGATGTACATATCTGCCATGGCAGAGGTGAAGAACGAGACACCGAGTTATTACTTGCAACATTATTACAGCAATCACCAATGGTGGGACAATGACTTTCGCAAAACCTATCGCATCCATGCACAAGGTAAGATAGCATACCCCACCCAATGGGTCAAGCCTAAGTTACAGTTTGATTTTGAGAACCTGAGCAACGGCATCTATTTTGTGAATGGAGCCCCAACTCAACAAAACGGGCACACCCAACTCATAGCTGCCCGTGCACAGATAGACCTCACCACTCCATGGATCAACCTGGAGAACCATGTTGTCTATCAACATAGTACCAACCAGATGGTAGTCAGTGTGCCAGCCGTCACACTCTACCATAACCTATATTATCACGGCTCCTGGTTTCGCCGCGCAATGGATGCGCAGATAGGAGTGGACTTCCGCTACTTCACTTCCTATCATGCACCGGTGTACGACCCTGCAACGGGGCAGTTCAGTTCGCAAAGCGAAACTTTGGTAGGTAACTACCCTGTGTTGAATGTGTATGCCAATTTCTGGGTACGTTTGTTGCGATTGCGTTTCTTTGCCCAGTACCAACACTTCAACCACTTGTTTATGACCAAATATACGAATCGTCTAACAATGCCGGGATATGCCATGAACCCAGACGTGTTCAGAGCAGGTATTGTATGGCAATTCTATAAATAATAGAAAAACCGGTAAATTATTAAAACAATAGTATGCCTCTAACTACAAGACTAAACAAAATATTGATCTATGCACGCGACGAAGCAGAGCGACTGCAGAATGCTGAGGTATGGCCAGAGCACCTGTTACTGGCTATCATTCGTTTGGGTGAAGGAAGCGCATACGATCTACTAGAAGCTTCGGGCATGGATATGAACGAAGCCAAACAGCAGTTGGACAATGCATTATTCAAGATGCGACAAACCAATGTGACGGCTGTACAACGTAGCACACAGGTGGATCGTATCTTGCGTGTAAGCGAAGGTATCTCACGCGAGTATCGTGACGAGACCGTTTGTTCAGCCCATTTACTATTGGCTATTCTCAGAGATCACATCAATCGCTGCGCCGCTTATCTGGAGCAAATATGGAACATTACATATAGTTCACTGTCCGAAATGTACAATCAGCCGCGTCATGCTACGGCAGGCAGTAGCCGTCCCGCCAGTAAAGAAGACAACCATGGTAAGCAACGTCGTCAAGCAGGTGCCAAGCCTAATGACAAGCAGAGCAACACCAAGGCACTGGACAAATACGGTCACGACTTAAGTCTTCAAGCACGCGAAGGGAAATTGGATCCTGTAGTAGGGCGCGACGTAGAGATAGAACGCGTGGTACAGATACTAAGTCGTCGTAAGAAGAACAATCCTATTCTTATTGGTGAACCTGGTGTTGGCAAATCAGCTATTGTCGAAGGATTGGCACTGCGTATAGAGTCTGGCGAAGCATCTGCGCTGCAAGGCAAACGTATCGTCACACTCGATATTGCATCCATGGTAGCAGGTACAACTTACCGCGGACAATTCGAAGAGCGTATGAAAGCCATTATCCAAGAGTTGAGCAGTCATCCGGAGATCATCCTTTTTATTGACGAAATACATACCATCATAGGGGCAGGCAATGCCTCCGGTTCGTTGGATGCCGCCAACATACTCAAGCCGGCGCTCGCGCGCGGTGAAGTGCAATGTATAGGTGCTACCACTACGGCCGAATACGCCAAGTCAATAGAGAAAGACGGTGCGTTGGAACGTCGTTTCCAGAAAGTAAGCGTTCGTCCGACTACACATGACGAGACCGTACATATTCTTCAGCAACTACGTGAGCACTATGGCAACTACCACCATGTAGTCTATTCGGATGCCGTGTTGCTACAGTGTGTGGATATGAGTGAGCGCTATCTGACCGACCGCGCTTTTCCCGACAAGGCTATCGATGTAATGGACGAAGTGGGTGCGCGAGCCCACGCACGTCAAGAGGCACTCAACGAACAGGATGCTCAGCCATACGCAATAACCGACCGAGATGTAGCACAAGTGGTGAGTATGATGTCCGGTGTACCTGTTCAGCGCGTAGAAAGCAATGAGCAGGAGCGCTTGCGTACTATGGATAAACGCCTATTGGAGCGCGTAATAGGGCAAGACGAGGCAGTACAAGTAGTAGTCCGTGCCATCCAACGTAGCCGTTTAGGGCTACGCGATCCGCGCCGACCTATAGGTACCTTCTTTTTCCTAGGACAAACCGGTGTAGGAAAGACACATCTGGCGCAATGCTTGGCAGAGGACATGTTCGGGCAGAGAGATGCACTGATTCGATTTGACATGTCGGAGTTCGCAGAGAAACATACGGCCTCGCTATTGGTAGGAGCTCCTCCGGGATATGTAGCCCATGAGGATGGAGGCAAACTAACAGAAGCGGTACGACGCCGTCCATACTCAGTGGTACTGTTTGATGAGATAGAGAAAGCTCATCCTGACATCTTCAATGTATTGCTTCAAGTGCTGGACGAAGGACGCCTGACAGACCGTCAGGGACATCAAGTTGATTTCCGAAACACAATCATTATCCTCACTAGCAATGTCGGCACACGCCAACTCAAAGAGTTTGGCGGCGGAATAGGATTCGGACAAGAAGAAATGGACGAGAAGGCATCGCGTCACACACTAATGAAAGCTCTGCAAAAAACTTTCCCGCCTGAGTTTGTCAACCGTTTGGACAATGTAGTATTCTTCCAAGCGCTTTCGCGCGACGCGCTCGCGCGCATAATTAATATAGAGGTGCAGCAACTCAAAGAACGCATGCGTAAGGCAGGGCACCAGTTGGTACTCAGCAATGATGCCCAACTACAGTTAATTGATCGTGCATATGATCCTCTAAACGGTGCACGCCCCGTCAAACGCGCCATTCAGACCTATCTGGAAGATACGGTAGTGGACCTATTATTGCAGCGCCCGCAACAAAAACGCATAACAATCAAACAATTAAAAAATAAAGCATTATGACAATTGAAGTAACTGATCAAAACATCAAAGATTTGCTGGCAGAAGGCAAACCAATGGTAGTAGATTTTTGGGCACCATGGTGTGGTCCGTGCAAAATGATGTCGCCTATCATTGACGAAGTAGCGGCTGATTATGAGGGACGTGCCCTGGTCGGCAAACTCAACGTGGATGAGAATCCTGAGACATGTGAACAGTTTGGTATCATGAACATCCCTACACTGCTGTTGTTCAAGAACGGAGAGTTAGTTAATCGTCACGTCGGATTGTGCCGAAAAACTGAGTTAGAGCCGCTAATTGATGCCATTTTGTAAAAAAAATCGCTTTTTATTTGCATAAGTCAAAAAAAAGCTGTACCTTTGCACGCTTTTTGCGTGCGGTCCGGTAGCTCAGCTGGATAGAGCAACAGCCTTCTAAGCTGTGGGTCTCGGGTTCGAATCCCGACCGGATCACTTACGACAAAGTTTGTCGCGATGCGACAAAAGGTCGCCGCACTTCCTCCTCTCCCCACAGATTAGAAATCTGCGGGGACCCAAAAAGAGAAACCAAATTCTATAGATAGTAGAAGATGCGTCAATTAAAGATTACAAAATCAATCACTAACCGCGAGTCAGCTTCGTTGGACAAGTATCTGCAAGAGATAGGTCGCGAAGATTTGATCACGGTGGAAGAAGAAGTGGAATTGGCCGGACGTATCCGTAACGGAGACCGTGCAGCCTTGGAGAAGTTGACTCGTTCCAACTTACGTTTCGTGGTGTCTGTAGCTAAGCAGTACCAGAATCAGGGACTAAGCCTACCTGACTTGATCAACGAGGGTAACCTTGGTCTGATCAAGGCAGCCGAGAAGTTTGACGAAACCCGCGGATTCAAGTTTATCTCGTACGCCGTATGGTGGATTCGCCAGTCTATTCTACAAGCATTGGCAGAGCAGAGTCGTATTGTGCGTTTACCGCTTAATCAGGTTGGTTCGTTGAACAAGATCAACAAGGCTTTCCAGCGTTTTGAGCAAGAGTTTGAGCGCAAGCCATCCGCAGAGGAGTTGGCTGAGATCTTAGACATTCCGGTAGATAAGATTGCCGACACACTCAAGATGTCGGGCCGCCACATTAGTGTGGACGCCCCGTTTGTGGAAGGAGAAGACAATAGTCTAATTGACGTTATGGTCAATGAAGACTCTCCTAATGCAGACCGTGGCCTGATCAACGAGTCCCTCCGCAAGGAGATAGACCGTGCTTTGGATACACTGACCGAGCGTGAGGCTAATATCTTACGCCAGTTCTTTGGATTAGGTTGCCCAGAGCGCACTCTCGAGGAGATTGGTGAAGATCTCAATCTCACCCGTGAGCGTGTGCGTCAGATCAAAGAGAAAGCAGTGCACCGTCTCAAGTCGGGACAGCGCAGCCATATTCTCCAGACATATCTGGGATAAGCTTAGAAGAAAAGCGACAACTTCAAGCCGGTTCGTACAATGCTACGGCCGGCTTTGTTTATGAATCCTGCGTCAGGATTCACATTAGGGTCACCACCCACTTCTTCCACCACTTGTATCGTAGCCTGTTGAAACTGCACGTCGGCCGACAGAGCGAGTGAGGATTTGGAGTTGATTTCGTAACGATAACCTAACATCAAGTCGGCATACATACCACCGGTATAGTTTTTGTCGAGCGCCACGCCATAGCCGAGTGACACACCTACTGTCGGTGCATGCTTAGTCAACATCAGAGGTGCGCGTAACGCTGCCTGAATAGGCAAGAAATGATATGTTCGGTCAATCACCTCACCGTGATAACCCAGACCTCCACCCACAAAAATCTTACGATCTGCCAAGTTATGTGTACCTACCAGCAAGTCTGCATTATAGTGGATTCCGCCCATGTGGTCATTAGGTAGTATGCTAAATCCCATGCCCACCTCAAGCAGGATGGATGCTTTCTTCTTGTGCCCCTCACCCACGGTCTGTACTTCAGCCTGCTGTTGTTCTTGCTCCTCGTCCTGGGTTATTGACACCACTTCAGCACGCGGATATTGCATACGCACGCCCGAAGCATTGCGCAGTATCACCACTTCGTCGTTCTGTAGCACGATGGTGCCACGCACCTGTGCACCGTTCTTAAGTGTCACTACGTCAGCTTGAATAGACACCCAAGCCAATACCATCACTACTATGATTGTCAGTCGTTTCATATGCTATTGTTTTGTTCTTCTATCAAATCAAAATCTATCTGTGCCTTATCTACATCAGCCTTGACCACCTTGACGCGCACTGCATCTCCCAGCGAATAGGTAGTACCTGCTTCTGCAGCATAGAGGCAATAGTTCTTCTCGTCATAGACCATATAGTCCCCTTTGCATAGTTTGCGTATATGCACCAGTCCTTCACACCGCGACTCGTCTAGTCTGACAAAGAAACCAAAGTCCGTCACGGACGATATATGTCCGTTCAGTTCTTCGCCTATGTGATCTTGCATCCATAGGGTCTGGAACAACTTTACCGAATCGCGCTCAGCCTGCTGAGCTGCTTGCTCTTGCTCAGACAGGTGGGTACACATCTCATCCAACACCTCTAGTGGCCACGAGTCACCTTTTCCGGTCAGTATATATTTGCTCACTAATCGGTGAACAATCATATCCGGATAGCGGCGGATAGGTGAGGTGAAATGGGTGTAGTGTTCAAATCGCAATCCATAATGGCCGATGTTCTTCGTAGCGTACACCGCTTTGGCTTGGGCACGGATAGTCAGTATCTCCTTGACCTCCGGCAGTAGTTTATCGCCTAAGCGCTGCTCTAATAACGCCAGATCACTGAGTTTATCCTCATTGGGTTTGTCATGTACTCGATATACAAAGGGTGGTGTCTTCGCACCACGTAGATGAATAGAGGCCACATCCTGGGCCACTGTTCTGTTTGCCAAGAGCATAAACTCCTCAATTAAGTGGTGCGCCTCGTTAGGCTGCTCAAAGTATATATCTACCGGGTGACCATGCTCATCCAGCCTAAATTTCATCTCTTCTTGTTCCATGGTCAGTGCCCCCTTGTCTATACGGGCGTCGCGCAGTATGGTAGCGAGGGCATTTAAAGTACGAATAGCATCTTTCAGCTTCTCATCACACTCATCTTCGCTTATAATTATCCGCTGCGCTTGCTCATAGTCAAGTCGTGCATTCGAGCAGATGACTGTACGGCATATCTTATGCTTGATTACATGTGCCTGGGTATCCATAACAAAGACGACCGACATAGTCAGTTTGTCTTCATTGGGACGAAGGGAACATAGGTCATTGCATAGTTCTTCGGGAAGCATGGGCAATACGCGGTCTACCAGATAGACACTCGTTCCGCGACGATAGGCTTCGTCGTCAACCGGCGAACCGGGTTTGACATAGTGTGTCACATCTGCTATATGCACACCTATCTGATAGCAGTCGTTTTCCAAGCGGACGAAGCTGATTGCATCGTCAAAATCCTTGGCATCTGTAGGGTCGATGGTAAAGGTAAACACCTCTCTCATATCCCTACGTCGCAATATCTCCGCTGGTTCAATCTGTTTCACAGCACAACAAATCAGAATCCGCTATAGACCAGTTGGAGCGACATACCACTCTGTGCCGAGCGGATGACAGTAGCAGAGACAGACTGCGACTGCTTGACTGAAGAGATAACCGTTGTCGACGAGGTGGTAGCCGTAGTCACTGATACCGGCACGAGGCGCATCTTCAATGTCTCAGGTACATCGTCCTTACGCAGCTCCTTGGTCAACAAAGTAGCCAAGTCGTACGAGTAGTAGTAAACCGGATTACCTAGTGAATCCGTGCCTTGGGTAAGCGAACCGACGATGGCACACGTATCGTCAGGCAACTCATTCTTAGCAAAGAACCGCTCGAACGAAGCGTCTTTAACTAGCATCATTACCGGTGCCGGCTGAAGCCAATCGTTGCGTTTCATATCTGACGACGAACCGGAGAACACATTCTCTACGTCTATCCGCAGTTGCGCCAGATTGACATAGGGACGCTTGTAGAGGATCGTGCCATCCTCCAATTCAGTCTCCACCATATGGCTGTAGATAGTCTGCTCCATCTGCTTGATAGGCAAGTCTATAGTAGTGTGGATACCTGCCGGCGAAATGATGAAATTATGCTCTGCCTGCTGTGCACGCAATTGGTTCTCCAAATCCTCTTTATCAATATACTGCACACGGTTGACCATTCTCACTTCGGAATTGGCATAGAACACCTTCATATCATTGACCGTAGTATCTCGTCCCGCCTTGTCATAGGAGAAATGGTAATATACTGCCATTGCTATGTCTGCAACATTGATCACCGTCGAACTACCAAAATCAGTCTCTATAAACAAGCCCTTGAACTGCTGATTGAATTCCTCTTGCGTCGTGAAGCTACGGATAGCTGCAAAACGGCGGAAGAAATCAGAAGTTGAGTCACTCATCATGCGAACCATCGGTACATAGTCACCGGAGGCATTCTGCACAGAGTCCATTTTCTCCGAAGCCACCACAAGGCGCTTGTTGCGCAACACCGGTTTGGTTTTGCTACAATAGCGAGAGAGATCTATATCAGTGGTATATGATCTGTTGTAGTTGAGCACTTCGTCGTCCAATTCATACACACTGATTGCTAGAGGCGAAGATCCATCACCTACCCATGAGTTATATTGGAAGAACAACGCTATCGAGTCCACCTTGGCATTATCCGGGTAAGCATAGCCTTCCGGGCAAGCCAGTTGAGTAAGGATATCGGCCTTAAATGTGCCAAAATCGGTCTCCAACTCACCCAAAAGCATCGAATCTGGATTGGACACAATAGCTTCGCTATTAACAATATCAGATGTCAATGGGAATGTGTCAGCCACCACTACTATACTATCACCGGGTGTCAACAATCCACTACCTACATGCGTAATGTCATCTTTGCAACCAGACAACACTAACGCAGCAATACTCAATATCAGAAATAGTTTTTTGGTCATTCTTTTGCTAATAAACCACTATAGAACTCCAAGTAACGCTCGTACGATTCTTCCTCGGCATATTCCAGGATAGGCTTGTTTTTAGTGATGGCGTAGTTCTGTACGCGCGTATTAATCTTCGGCGTTGCAAAGACAATAGCATCAGCGTAATCGATTGCCAAGCGCATCAACTCCTCGTATCCCACAGGGAAACCGGCTATAGAGCGCACATCAATAGGTGCTATTCCAGGCAAAGCGCAGAGTTTGTCTGCATACTTAGTACCGAAAGGAGTCTTGTACTCATTGTCATCTATTACCAACACAATCTTCGAGTTACGGAAGAAAGGTTCGTCGCTATATGCCTTCTTGAGGAACAGCGGTGCCAAAGCTGCCATCCAGCCCGAACAATGGATAATGTCCGGTGTCCAGTGTTGTTTCTTGACAGTTTCGATCACACCGCGAGCGAAGAAGATAGTACGATTATCATTATCGGCGTACTCCACACCTTTCTCGTCAGCTATTCCTTTACGGCGATGGAACAGATCGTCATTATCGGTGAAATAGACTTGCATGCGTGCGGTAGGGATAGACGCCACCTTGATCAGCAACGGCAGGTCTGTATCCTCAATCACCAGATTCATTCCCGAAAGACGAATCACCTCATGCAACTGATTGCGGCGCTCATTGATCTCGCCGAACTTAGGCATGAAGTTGCGGGTCTCAAATCCCTTCTGTTGGAAGTACTCCGGCAACTGCCTATTCAACATACGTATCGGCGTCTCTCCGGGCAAATACGGATAAATCTCTTGAGAGCAGAATAATACTCGTGTAGGCTCTTTCATAGGCGTTGCATTTGATATAATGATACAATAAAGCACTGCAAAGGTACAAAAAATATTTGATAAAATAAAATATTTCTCATTTTTTTTACGATTTCATGCAAAAAATTTTCATTTTACGATAATTTTATGTAACTTTGCACCCCAATTTGAATAAAAAAAACACACAATATGAAAATTATCACTACTAAAACAGCACTGCAACAAGCAGTCAGCGAATGTAAAAAACAGAACCAGTCTATCGGTCTTGTACCGACTATGGGCGCGTTGCATGCAGGGCATGCCTCATTGGTCCGCCGTGCTACGGAAGAGAACGACGTATGTATCGTGAGCGTGTTTGTCAATCCTACCCAATTTAACAACAAAGAGGATCTGGCTAAATACCCTCGTGATATTGAGCGCGATGCCGAGCTGTTGGGGACACTGGGCGTTAGCTATGTCTTTGCTCCCACACCGGAAGAAATGTATTCTGAAGAGGAGATGGAGCAGACCTTTGAGTTTGACTTTGGCGGTTTGGACCAAATGATGGAAGGTAAAATGCGTCCGGGGCACTTCAACGGTGTAGTGCAAGTGGTCAGCCGTTTATTCTACCTCACTCAGCCTGACCGTGCCTACTTCGGAGAAAAAGACTTCCAACAGTTGGCTATTATTCACTATATGGTGGAACGCTCTGAGCTCAAAGACACATTTGGCCGATTGCAGATAGTAGACTGCCCTATTGTACGTGAAGCGTCCGGACTGGCACTGAGTAGCCGTAATGAGCGTCTTTCAGCCGACGAGAAACAGACCGCATTGGGTATATCGCGTACCTTAATAGCATCGCTTGAGTGGGCAAAGAACATGAGTGTGGAACAAGTGCGCCAGCGTGTAGTAGACACTATCAACGCCATCGAAGGACTGGAAGTGGAGTACTATGAGATAGTAGATCAATCGACCTTGCAACCAACGGGTACGTTCACACACGCAATCGGCTGTGTGACAGTCTATTGCGGGCCGGTACGACTAATCGACAATATCAAGTATAACTGATTCATGCGCATCGTCTACGACCGACATATACCGTTTCTGGCCGAGACCGTAACACAAGGATGGCCGGAGGTAGAAATCGTAGCATTGGAGCCGGAGGAGATCACTCCTACAGTTGTGCGCTACGCTGATGCGTTGGTCATTCGTACCCGTACCCAAGTTGACGAGAAACTGCTGGCCGGTTCGCAGGTTCAAGTGGTCTGCACTGCCACGATCGGGTACGATCATATAGACACAGCATGGTGTGATACACACCATATAGACTGGACTAATTGTCCGGGATGCAACGCCCAAGCCGTGTGCGACTATATAGAAGAGGCTATTGAGGGTCAGCCAAGCGGTCTTGTAATGGGTGTAATAGGTGTCGGACATGTAGGCAGTCTGGTGGCAAAGATGGCAGAGCGTCGAGGCATGCATGTGCTGCTGAATGACCCACCCAAACATATCGGCGTACCACTTGCGCAGATTGCACGGCAAGCTGATATCATCACCTTCCACACACCATTGGATGAGACCACCTATCATTTATGTAACGAAGCCTTTCTGGCTAGCACTAAACCGCAAGCGCTTATCATCAATGCGGCACGTGGAGGGGTAGTCGATGAACAGGCACTGCTAGCTAGCCATAGGCCCTATATCCTGGACACATGGGAAGGCGAGCCCAAGTTGAACGAGCAGGTTCTTCAACAGGCCCAATTGGCATCTATGCACATCGCCGGATACTCTGTGGAGGGCAAAAAAAACGCCACAGAGCACTGTTTATGCAAAATTTCGCAACATTTTGGGCTTCCGATTTTGTCAATTGACAAAAAAGTTGTATCTTTGCAGGCCGAATCGGGAGACAACAGCCCCGGATGGCTCAAAAGGGTGTCTGATACACTCAAGCAACACCCACACGATTTTGAACAACTACGCAAACAATATAAACTACGATAAATGGCAAATTTTCAAAAACTGACTCCTCGTGGAGAGGACTATTCTAAATGGTACAACGAGCTGGTAGTCAAGGCCGACTTGGCAGAACAGAGTGCAGTGCGCGGCTGTATGGTGATCAAGCCCTACGGCTATGCTATCTGGGAGACTATCCAGGCTGAATTAGACAAACGTTTCAAAGAGCGCGGTGTGCGTAATGCATACTTCCCTCTGCTCATTCCCAAATCGTTCTTGAGCCGTGAGGCAGAGCACGTAGACGGCTTCGCCAAGGAGTGCGCCGTAGTCACCCATCACCGCCTTAAAAACGATCCTAACGGCAAGGGTGTGGTAGTAGACGAGGATGCCAAACTGGAGGAAGAGTTGATCATTCGTCCGACCTCAGAGACTATTATTTGGTCCACTTATAAGAACTGGATTTCATCTTATCGCGACCTGCCTATATTGTGCAACCAGTGGTGTAACGTGATGCGCTGGGAGATGCGTACGCGTTTGTTCCTGCGTACGGCAGAGTTCCTTTGGCAAGAAGGTCACACAGCACATGCCACCAAAGAGGAGGCAGAGGACTACGCACGCCAAATGCTGGATGTATATGCCGACTTTGCAGAGAAGATCATGGCTATTCCGGTTGTTAAGGGTGTCAAATCGCCCAACGAGCGTTTTGCAGGAGCATTGAACACCTACTGTATCGAAGCTATGATGCAAGACGGCAAGGCTTTGCAGGCCGGCACGAGTCACTTCCTGGGTGAGAACTTCGCCAAGTCGTTTGATGTTAAGTTCCTGAGCAAGGAGAATAAACTGGAATACGTTTGGGCTACTTCGTGGGGTGTAAGTACCCGTTTGATGGGTGCATTGATTATGACCCACTCGGATGACAACGGACTGGTGTTACCGCCGAACCTGGCACCGACACAAGTAGTGATCGTACCGATTTATAAGAAAGATGACCAGTTGGCTGCTATTATGGAGAAACTCAACCCGATAGCCGATCAACTCAAGGCACTTGGTATCCGTGTCAAACTGGACGCTGACAACAAGTATACACCGGGATATAAGTTCGCCGATTATGAGCTGAAGGGTGTTCCTGTTCGCATGGCTATGGGAGGACGCGACCTAGAGAACGGCACTATTGAGATTGCTCGTCGTGATACATTGACCAAAGAGACCGTATCATTGGATGGTATTGTGGAGCGTGTTGCTCAAATGCTCGAAGATATACAGCAGAACATCTACCAGAAGGCACTTGATTTCCGCATTGCCAACACACGTGAAGTGAACAGCTACGAGGAGTTCAAAGAGGAAGTGCAGAAAGGTGGCTTTATTTTGGCACACTGGGACGGCACACCTGAGACCGAAGAACTCATCAAGGCAGAGACCAAAGCCACTATCCGCTGTATTCCGTTGGCAGATCTACCGGGACACCACAGCGAGCCTGGCCAATGCATGGTCACCGGTAAGCCATCTGCAGGAAGAGTAGTTTTTGCTCTTTCCTATTAAGGATTGGCACAGATTTTGCGTGTGCAGTCATACCAAACGAATACACTTATGCGTCTAAGGCTGCTACTATTCATAGTGTTGATTTCGTCAGTGAGCACCCCTGTGTTCGCTGGCGATTTTTTGGACAGAGTGCTCTACCACACCTATTTGCGCTATGACCATCTGCCTAACGGCGATAGTATCATGCACGTTTATTTGCATGATGTATTCGTATATCCGCCGCTCAAATTCAAAAACAAAGCACAGGAACGCTTCTATTGGAAGACCGTACGCGATGTTAAAAAGACCCTGCCCTACGCACGCAGTATTCGTCAAGATATTATATATGCCGATCGTGAGTTGGCCAAACTGGAGACACGCAAAGAGCAAAAGAAATGGTGGAGAAAGTACGAAAAAGAGTTATTCAAGAAGTACGAGAAAGATTTTAAAGGCATGTATCCCTCACAAGGGCGCATGTTGATGCTACTACTGGATCGCGAATGCGACCATACCAGTTATGAGTTGATAGAGCATTATAAGGGTAAGTTTGTAGCCAACTTCTGGCAGTTTATCGCCAAGATGTTTAAGAATGATCTTAAGGAGGAATACGACGCCGATGACAAAGACAAGATCACGGAACGCGTGATCAATCTTGTGATGGCCGGGCAGTTGTAGAAACGTTCTTGCCCAGTTTGGGTAGATTGGTCAACAATACTATCGCCGCAGTGATAGCCGCCATGGTATCACTTACAGGTATAGACCACCACACCCCGTCCAAAGGATCAGCAAACCACATAGGCATCAAAAGCGTCAGCGGAATCAGATACAATACTTGACGGGTTAGGCTGAGGAAGATAGACTTGCCGGCTTTGCCGATAGAGGTGAACAAGTTGCCTGTGACCATTTGGAATCCAATGATTAACATCGTTGAGCAAATGATGCGCATCGGGCGGATAGTAAGCGATATCAGTGTCTCGTCGTGTGTAAACATGCGCGTCACAATCTCCGGGCACAACTCTCCCAAGAAGAACACAATACCCATCACTCCTGTCGCATAGAGGCAGGTGATATAGAATGACTTTAGTACACGGTCGTATTTCTTTGCACCGTAGTTATAGCCGGCTATCGGTTGCATACCCTGATTAAAGCCCATTACCATCATGGCAAACACAAACGTCAGACGGTTGATCACACCGTAGGATGCAATCGCCATGTCTCCGCCAAAACGTTTCAACTGGTTGTTGATGATAATGACTACAAAACAATGGGCCATGTTGTATAAGAAGGGTGACATACCTATTGCCAGCGCACGCCCAGTTATCTCACGGTTGAGACGCCATATGCCGCGGTGGAAATGTACCAGTTCATCCTTGTTGAAGAACTTGGTTATCTGCCATACTACAGCCACTGCCTGGCTAATAACTGTAGCCAGCGCTGCTCCGCGGACGCCCATGCCCATACCGAAAATGAATAAGGGGTCAAGCATGATATTGACCACCACTGCTACGATTGTGGCTGTCATCGAGAATCGAGGATGTCCGGCAGAACGCAACAATGCATTGAGGCCAAAATAGATATGCGTCAGTATATTGCCATAGAGGATGATCTCCATGTATTCGTGCGCATAGGTGAGTGTATCCACGCTGGCACCAAAAGCCATCAGAATAGGGTCGAGCCATATCAGTCCGACCAACATCACGACAGCGGACAGGATGACATTGAGCACGATCACATTGCCTAATACTCGATTGGCTTTGTCAAAATCTTTCTCTCCCAAGTAGATAGCCAGCAGGGAAGAGGCGCCTACGCCCACCAGGCTGCCAAATGCCGCACAGATATCCATAAACGGTTTAGCGACCGTCAATGCACCCAATGCCAAGGCACCACAGCCGTGACCGATATAGATCGAGTCTACTATGTTGTATAGCGAAGTAGCCGTCATCGCAATGATGGCGGGCATCGCATACTTCAAAAGTAGTTTATGTATCGGCGCTGTGCCGAGTTCGGCTGTTCTACTCATTTTTAGGATACTAGGGGACTAGGAGACTAGGGAACTAGGGTTCTAGCTATTTTGTTAAATGCTTCGGCAGCAGGATGTCCGTTTTGCAGGGCAATAGGCATTCCTTCGTCACCTCCTTCGCGGATGGACTGTACGAGTGGTATCTGTCCCAATAGGGGCACGTTCAGTTCGGTTGCCAGGCGTACGCCGCCTTCTTTGCCGAAGATATAGTACTTGTTCTCAGGTAGTTCGGCAGGAGTGAACCATGCCATATTCTCTATGAGTCCGAGGATAGGCACGTTGACTTTCTCATTGCGGAACATCTCCACACCTTTGCGAGCATCGACCAATGCAACCGGTTGGGGAGTGGTCACGACGATCACGCCGGTCAGCTGGAGCGCGGAGATAAGTGTCAGATGGATATCTGATGTGCCGGGAGGCAGATCTATGAGGAAATAGTCCAGTTCGCCCCAATGGGCATCGTCTATGAGCTGTTTGATAGCATTGGAAGCCATTCCGCCACGCCAGATGACTGCTTGTTCAGGATCCACAAAAAAGCCGATAGATAGCATTTTAACGCCATACTGTTCGATGGGTTCGATGAGTGTGCGTCCGTTTTCTTCTACCGATACAGGGCGACAATCTTCGGTGTGGAACATCTTAGGCATGGATGGGCCGTGAATGTCTGCATCCAAGAGTCCTACGCTGTATCCTGCTTGCGCTAGAGCGACTGCCAGATTGGCTGTAACGGTCGATTTGCCTACGCCACCTTTGCCACTGTGGATAGCGATCACATGTTTTGCTTTAAGGGCAGGATGGCTATCAGCTGTCGGTGCCATGTTCTGTTTGACGAACTTGGTGTGGATATGTACGGCTATATTGGGATCAATATAGGTTTGGATGGCCACTTCGGCAGCTTTGATGACCGACTTGAGGAATGGGTCGTTGTCTTTTTGGAAGATGAGCGAGAAGCTAACTTCCAGACCGGATATGCGGATGTCGTCTTCGAGCATACCGCTCTCAATGAGGTCTTTGCCTGTTCCGGGATATCGCACGTGGCGTAGGGCATCTATGACTTGCTGTGGGTACATGTTAGTTATTGGTATTCAGCGTGTTATCTAAAAAACAAAGAGCCACCGAGACAAATCTCAGTGGCTCCGAAAGTGGCGGCTACCTACTCTCCCACAAATCTGCAGTACCATCGGCGATGCTGAGCTTAACGACCCTGTTCGGAATGGGAAGGGGTGGGACCTCACGATGTCAAACGATCTCAAACTATGTCAAACAATTTCTAACCTCCAACCCTATGGGGTTGACGAATTGAGAATGTAAAGCATTCGCGAGCTTGAACAATCAAGTTCGGCAACTAGGTACCTAGGAGCCTAGGGCCCTAGGGTGCTAGTAAAAACCTTCTTGAAAGAAGGTTGCAATTCAGCGGCGGAGCCGCGAAATGCAAAAATCCTTTTTTAGAAAAAGATTTCGGGCAATTAGTACTGCTCGGCTTTATGTCACCATTGTACACCTGCAGCCTATCAACGTCGTAGTCTACAACGACCCTCAATGGAA
>CACZCR010000014.1 GCA_902779705.1 uncultured Bacteroidales bacterium
TCGCCGGCAGCCAAGTGACCGAAGTCAACGGGTTGCTTTGGAATGCTTTAGCACCTAAAGAGCTCACTGTACTCGGGATCGTGACTTCCGTCAGTTTGCAGTTAAAGAACGCCCGCTGATAAATGGTCTCGATACCTTCGTGCAGGTTGATTTCCTTCAACGATGTACAGCCGTAAAAAGCGTCTGTACTGATGGTCGTCAAGGTCGCCGGCAATTCAATAGACTCCAATGCCGTACAGCCTTCGAAGAAACTAACCGGCAAGGTCTTTTGCGTCACCGGCAAGTTGATCGATTTCAGTTTTGTACAATACGCAAATGCATATTGTCCAAGCGACTTCACGGAAGGCGGCAGCACGATCGTATCCAACAAACTCATGTTCTTACATAAATAAGAAGGAATGGTCTGTACCTGATCGCCAAACGTAAACTTTGTAATTTTAGAATTCGTGCTATAGAAAGGCGCATATTCGCCTGTACCGATGGCGCACGTCACAGGTTTCCACACTACCTCGGTTAACGGGTTGTCATAAAAGGCGTAATTACCCATAGACGTTACCGTACTCGGAATGGTCACCGACGTAAGGTTACATTTAATGAACGCCCGCAGACCTATAGATGTCAGGCCTTCCGGTAAGTTCACGCTGCCTAATTTGGTACAATGATAAAATGCATCCTGGTTGATAGCAGTAATGCTGTTCGGCAGCGTCACGGACTGCAGGTTTGAGCAATTCTCGAAGGCCGATGTACCGATGGTCACTACCGGATAGGTGTAGTTGTTATAGTACACCGATGCCGGAATAGTCACCTCCGTATATTCTCCGTACACCGAAAGATTGGACGTTTGGTCTTTGACCAATGTGGCCGTGGTAGTACCCAACGAGTAATACAAGCCGTTGATTAAAACGACTTCGGCATGAAGCACTAAGGAACAAACAAGTGCTACGACAAAAAGGATAAACTTTTTCATGATTTTGGTTTTTGAAAGAAGAGTAAACAAACGAGGTAGTTGATGCAGCCTCCGATGAAGATGACCAGGAAACTGATATAATCGTCTCGCCAAGTAGGCAGCAGTTCGATCATCAGCGGTAAGAGTCCCAACTGAATAACCAGGTTGATGGCACGCGCTAAGAGAAAACCACCGGCATTCTTGATGTCGGGCTTGATGCCAAACGTGTACCAACTGGTAAACAGATAATTGGGTATCATCTCCAGTACGTACCCTATTCCAAAGGCCACATAATAGAGCGCTGCACCTTTCTCAGGGTGTTCAAACAGCAACAGGGCTGCCATAAAACACCAAGTCTGCACAAACATACCCGTATTACCGATGATGATAAACCGAACGGCACTACGGATCTTCTCCGGCAGATAGGAAGTCAGTAATTTCATTTCAGTGCATCTAATAGTTCATTGATAGCGGCACTCAGTCCGTTGACGTCTCGTCCTCCGGCAGTAGCGAACCACGCTTGACCGCCTCCACCACCTTGTATATTTTTGGCAGCGGACTTGATCATCTGACCGGCATTCTTCCCCTCGTCCACCAGCGGTTGGGAGAGGAATACGGCTATCATCGGCTTGCCATTCCACTCCGTAGCAGCCACCACAGCAAACTTCATATCGGTGAATTTACCACGCAGCAGCGGCATCACGCCACGGATCATATCCGGGTCCTCTTCACCTTCGATACGCACCAACTTGATATCGCCGAAACTCTCTGCACGGCCGATGATATGGTCGCGGTACCGCTCAATCTTCTCTGCCGTGAACTGCTCGATTTGCTTCTTGAGCGCTGCGTTCTCGTCTATGAACTTATGAATGGCATTCACCACATCGGGTGCATTGTTAAAGAGCAACTTCAAGTTGTTGAGTGTATCCTGTGCCAAGTAGTACAGTTCGTCCGCTTTGGCCGCTGTGACAGCCTCTATACGACGTACACCGGCAGCCACCGATGTCTCCATGATGATACGCACCGAACCGATACGTCCGGTTGCCGACACATGGCATCCGCCACAGAGCTCTATCGACGGACCGTACTTGATCACACGTACGTCGTCACCGTATTTCTCTCCAAAGAGTGCTACTGCTCCCATCGATTTAGCTTGCTCAATCGGGGTATGGCGGCTCTCCTCCAGAGGCATATCTTGGCGGATCAAGGCGTTGGCCACTTTCTCCACCTCACGCAGTTCTTCAGGTGTCACTTTCTGGAAGTGGCTGAAGTCAAAACGCAGACTCTCGGCTGTCACCAACGAACCCTTCTGCTCCACATGCTTGCCCAATACCTCGCGCAATGCATAGTGGATGATATGGGTAGCCGAGTGGTTGCAACTAATTGCCTGACGACGCTCCGCATCCACAGTCGCAGTCAAAGTACCTTCGATACTTGCCGGCAGTTCAGTCAAAACATGTACCGGCAAGTTGTTCTCACGTTTGGTATCGATCACACGTACGTTACCGAGCGTACCGGTATCTCCTACCTCACCACCCATCTCTGCGTAGAACGGGGTCTTGTCCAACACCACTTGATAGAAGCGTTTGTTCTTTTGGCTCACCTCGCGGTAACGCAAAATATGGCACTCGGTCGCCAACTCATCATAGCCCACGAACTCCGTCTCACCTTCGCGAAGTACGGTCCAGTCGCCCAGATCTTGCTTATTGGCCGAACGGCCCATCTCTTTCTGGTGCTCGAGGGCACGGTTATACTCCTCCTCGTTGGTGGTGAAGCCGTTCTCACGCAGGATCAGCTCCGTCAAGTCTAGCGGGAAGCCGTAAGTATCTTTCAAGGTGAACACATCCACACCTGATATCTCGGTCTTACCGGCCTTCTTAGCCTCAGCCATCAGTTTGTCTAGCAGGCCGATACCCTTGTCCAAAGTACGCAGGAAGGCCTCTTCCTCTGACTTGATCACCGGAGTGATCTGTGCCTCCTGTGCCTTGAGTTCGGGATATGCCTCGCCCATGTCAGCTATCAGTTGCGGTACCAGTTGATAGAGGAAAGCCGAACGCATATTGAGGAACGTATAGCCATAACGTACCGCACGGCGCAAGATACGACGGATGACGTAACCGGCTTTCTCGTTCGACGGCAGTTGTCCGTCCGTGATAGCAAAGGCGATTGTGCGGATATGATCAGCGATAACACGCATCGCTATATCGATCTTCTCGTCTTTGCCGTAGGTGCAACCGCAGATAGCGCCTATCTTGTTTAACATCGGCTGGAAGACGTCGGTATCGTAGTTAGAGGTCTTGCCTTGGATGGTACGCACCAGACGCTCAAAGCCCATACCTGTGTCAATCACTTTCTTGGCCAACGGCTCAAGACTGCCGTCTGCTTTGCGGTTGAACTGCATGAAGACGATGTTCCATATCTCGATCACCTGCGGATGATCTTTGTTAACCAACTCGCGTCCCGGCACTTTAGCACGCTCTTCAGCCGAGCGGCTGTCCACGTGTATCTCCGAACACGGACCGCAAGGACCGGTATCACCCATTTCCCAGAAGTTGTCGTGTTTGTTACCGTTCAGGATATGGTCAGCAGGCAGGTGCTTGGCCCAGATAGAAGCAGCTTCGTTATCGCGCTCCAGGCCTTCTTCAGGCGAACCCTCAAAGACCGTAGCATACAGATTTGCCGGATCGATCTTGAGCACATCGACGATGTATTCCCATGCAAAATCGATGGCTTCTTTCTTAAAATAGTCGCCAAACGACCAGTTACCCAGCATCTCAAACATCGTGTGGTGGTAGGTGTCGTGGCCTACTTCCTCGAGGTCGTTATGCTTGCCGCTGACGCGCAGACATTTCTGAGAATCTGCCACGCGCGGATATTTGATAGGGTCGTTGCCAAGGATGATACCCTTCCAAGGGTTCATACCGGCATTGGTAAACATCAGAGTAGGATCATCTTTGATGACCATCGGAGCCGAAGGCACTACTTGGTGTCCCTTCGATGCCATAAAATCCAAAAAGGATTGACGAATTTCTTTACTTGTCATATCTAGTTTTCTTCTTTATTCTCTTCCTTAACTATATCTTTGTCCTTCTTCGGGCCGCCAAACGTACGGAACTCAGGACGAGGACGTCCGCCTTCTTTGTCTTCGCGCTCGATAAAGGGCAGCGGGTTCTTCTTCAGCTCGGCTGTTTCTTGGCGCACCTTAAGCACATCGATAGCCGTATAGATGGCGTGCATCATAGACTGTGCGTTGGCTTGGTTCTTTCCTGCCAAGTCATAGGCTGTACCATGATCGGGCGATGTACGTACGATACACAAACCGGCGGTATAGTTGACGCCGTTCATATCCAGTGTCTTGAACGGTGCCAAACCTTGATCATGATACATAGCCAGTACCGCATCGTAGTGGGTATATCGTCCGCTGCCGAAGAATCCGTCAGCCGCATAGGCACCAAACACCCACATGTTGTCATCCACACACTTGCGGATAGCGGGATTGATGATCTCTTGCTCCTCTTTGCCCAGCAGGCCGTTGTCGCCGCCATGCGGATTGAGTGCCAGCACGGCTATACGGGGACTCTCGATGCGGAAATCGTTTTTGAGCGAGTCGGACAAGATACGTACCTTGTGTATGATACGCTCCTCGGTGATCTTACTCGGCACTTCGGCTATCGGGGTATGGTTGCACACCAGTGCCACGCGCATCACGTCGCTGACCATCATCATCAGTGCATCGTCTTTGCCGAACAGATGGGCCAGATACTCGGTATGACCCGAGAACCGGAACTTATCAGACTGGATAGTATCCTTGTTGATAGGTGCAGTAACCAATGCATCGACGGCAGACTGCTGCAGATCGGCTGCTGCGCGCTGCAGACTTAAGAAAGCGGCACGGCCGGCCTCCTTGGACGGCGTACCGATAGTCACGGGTGTATCATCCGGATAGCAGGTGATCAGTGACACGGTGCCCTCTTTGGCTTGTGCCGGCGAATCGATCAGACGCCAGTTGAGTCCATGCAGTTCCTCGTCCAGGGTCTTGGCGTGCTTTTTGGCGACAGCCAGGTTACCATAGACGATAGGGGTACAGATCTCCGTTATATGCGAGTCATGCAGACTCTTGATGATCACTTCATACCCTACTCCGTTGATATCACCGGCTGTGATTGCTAGTATAGGTTTCATGATGTATTTTCTCGTATTTTAGTTTATCTAAATCATAGTTGCGACGTTCTTCGTCTTTGTAGCCCAGCGAGATGACACAGAGCACATTGAGTGTCTCAGGTATACCGCACAGGCTGCGCACCATCTGCTCGGCGCCTTCGCGCTTATAGACTTGGCACCAGCACGCACCCAGTCCTTGCTCTTCGGCTGCCAACAGGATATGCTCGGCTGCTATACCGCCATCGGCTTGCCAGGTGTCGGTCAACGACGGATTCATGGCAATGACTATACCCGCCGTAGCAGTGTCAAACATACCGCTGCCGTAGGTGCGAATAGCGGATAGTTGGCGCAGGGTCTGCTCATCGCGAATGACCACAAACTCCCATCCGTTGGTGCGTTTGGACGAAGGCGACATCAGCGCACACTGCAGCATATAGTCGATCTTGTCCTGCTCTACAGGCTGGTTGGTATAGCGGCGTATAGAGCGCCGTTGGGCACATAGGTCGCGAAATGTCATAGGTTCTCCTTGGCTTCGTCCAACTCTTTTTGCAGCTCTTGGTCCTTGATGGCTGCATCAATCTTAGGCTGTGCCTTCTCCAGGGTCTGCTTAGCCTCGTTGTATTCGGTTACCGACTCCTCAAAGTCCAGCATGTTGTCATTCTCTCCTTCCGGAACGATAGGAGCTTCTTCCTCCATACCCGGCTCTATATTCTCTTCTTGCGTTTGTTTACCTCCACAAGCGGGAATGACCATCAACATAGCCAATACCCAATACCAATTTTTCTTCATAATATTCTATTTTTTTTGATGTTATTGTGCAATGATTGTATCGTTTTTCACTACCGCCTGAACGGTGGTGTCTGTCTGCGCATTGATTGCGCTGTCGATGGCGGCCTGCATCGCTTTCTTACGTGCTTCTTCCTCAGCGGCTATCACTTGCGGGTCGCGTACGATGTGGAAATGGATTCGTCCTTTCGTTTTCTCTACGCTGATCAGCTGCTCGCGATCCAGATAGTGTTGGTCGCGTTGCTTATAGGCTTTAGCCATCTGCTCCAGCACCCGCTCATAGACTATCTGTGTGCGTGTGCTGTCTATCATACAGTCCAGGTCGATGCTCATCAGGTCGGCATCAGGGTTGTATTCATACCCGTCCTCCACCAGCTTGTTCATCTGAACCGCCTCACCATATTGGTTCTCTATTCCTTGGCTTTGGATGACCATTCGTTTGCGAACGATAGTAGTATCAAACACAGCTTTGGCTTCGCAACGAACATCACCCTCTTGCCATGCATAGGTCATGATGGTCAGATAGGAGTTGTAGTCGTTAGCCGGCTTGTCGAGGATAGAGGTGATATAGGGTGCAGTCAGCGGAATAGTCAATCCGCGACCTTGCAGTCCTTCTTGCAGTTGAGCGAGCACCATATCGGCCAACTTGTCATAGGTATAGGTGTCATTGGCTATATGATCCGTCATGGGAGTCAAACCGCCAATACGGCTCACGGTCTGACCGAGCGGAGTCCATGTCTCGCTGTCCAGTACGGCCATCGTCAGGTCCTTGCTGCCGATGTATCCGAACCCTTCTATATAGTCCACCATCCAGCCGTTCTGCGAGGTTTGTGTTTGTTTGGGAGCATACTGCGCCAGCACTTTCTCGCGGCTGTCCAGCGAACGGGGCTTGTCGGCTTGCAGATGACCTTTCATATCTACGAAATAGCTGGTGCGGCGCACGGTAGAGGTTGAGTCGTTGTCGCTATTGTCGACTGTTTCTTGCATCACCCATGCCAGATCATCCTCCAGCACCAGTATGTCTGAGTAGTGGGGCGGCAAGACGGTCTTACCGTTTCGGTCCACCAATGCCAGATGGTGCATGCCTAAAGAGTTGACAGTCTCCACTTGCAGCAGTCCACGCTCGTACTGCGGTGCGGTGCTGACTACATGCTGGCTCTCGATCGGCTCGAACACAAACACCGTCTCACCGTTCTTGTCCAACACCTCCAGCGAGCCGTTAGCGCGGCAAACAGGTACACGACCATAAGCGGGAATACCGGCGGATGCCAGGCTGTCAGCCACCAATACGGCCTCACCGTCACTGATCTTGTATAGCCGGTAATACGAACCGTTCTTGACCGTCATCATACCCTCTGATACCGGCGAAGGCTCGTTGTCAAACTTACCGGCCAGGATCACTTGACCCTTGTTATCTATCAGTCCCCAACCTTGTCCCAATTCGGTTTGGCAGGGCATATAGTCGATTGTATTCTCTGAATGCTTGCCGCAAGCGGTCAGACACAAAGCGGCCAGCACGATATATGTTACTATCTTTCTCATCTCTCAGCGCGCATAGGGTTCTCCAAAAAATCTTTGTATGCCAAACGAATACCGTCTTCCAGTTCGGTCTTGTAGGTCCAACCAAGCGCCGTAGCCTTGCTTACATCCAGCAGTTTGCGCGGCGTACCATTCGGACGGGTGGTGTCCCACTCGATGCGTCCTTCGTAGCCTACCACCTTAGCTACCAGTTCGGTCAGTTGTTTGATGGTCAGCTCCTTGCCTGTACCGGCATTGACGGTCTCGTTGCCCGAGTAGTGGTTCATCAGGAATACACACAAGTTGGCCAGGTCGTCCACATAGAGGAACTCGCGTAGCGGTGAACCGTCACCCCAACAGGTCACAGACGCGGCGCCACTCTCTTTGGCTTCGTGGAAGCGGCGGATCAAAGCCGGCAACACATGACTATGCTCAGGGTGGTAGTTATCATTCGGACCGTATAGGTTGGTCGGCATGACGGATATATAGTCGGTGCCATACTGACGATTGAGAAACTCGCAGTATTTCAGCCCCGATATCTTAGCCAAAGCATAGGCCTCGTTGGTCTTCTCCAACTCGCCCGTCAGTAGGCAGCTTTCTTTCATCGGCTGCGGAGCCAAACGCGGGTAGATACACGACGAACCCAAGAACTCCAGCTTCTTACAGCCGTTCTGCCAAGCCGCATGGATAACATTCATCTCCAGAATCATGTTGTCGTACATAAAGTCTGCCAGATGGCGGTCATTGGCAATGATACCGCCCACTTTGGCGGCTGCCAGGAACACATACTCCGGTTTCTCTGCCGCAAAGAATGCCTCTACCGCCTCTTGACGACACAGGTCGAGCTCTTTGTGGGTGCGGGTGATGATGTTGGTATATCCCTGTCGCTGCAGCTCTCTAACTATAGCACTGCCCACCATTCCCCGGTGTCCTGCTACATATATTTTACTATTTTTTTCCATTACTTTACGATTCCTTTCTCCAGGTACTCGGCGAGATTAAAGTGCTCGCGTGTCACTTTCTGCATATCGTGCTTAACCATGATCTCTACCAGTTGCTCAAAGCTGGTGGTCTGAGGGTTCCATCCCAACTCACGCTTTGCTTTGGACGGGTCACCGAGCAGGTTGACCACATCGGTAGGACGATAGAAATCCGGACTAACGGCTACAACCACCTTGCCGGTCTTGATGTCGATGCCCTTCTCGTCAATACCTTTGCCTTCCCAACGCAGTTCAATACCTGCATGTTGGAACGCTAAGGTCGCAAACTCACGCACTGTATGTTGTACGCCCGTTGCGATGACAAAGTCCTCCGGTGTATCGTGCTGCAGTATCAGCCACATACACTCTACGTAGTCCTTGGCGTACCCCCAGTCGCGCAACGAGTCGAGGTTGCCCAGGTACAGACAATCCTGTTTGCCTTGCGCTATGCGGGCGGCAGCCAATGTGATCTTACGTGTCACAAAAGTCTCACCGCGACGCTCTGACTCGTGGTTGAACAATATACCCGAGCAGCAGAACATGTTGTATGCCTCGCGATACTCTTTGACAATCCAATAACCGTAAAGTTTAGCTACGGCGTACGGGCTGTAGGGATGGAAGGGTGTGGTCTCTGACTGCGGCACCTCTTCTACCTTGCCGTAGAGTTCGGAAGTGGAAGCCTGATAGATCTTGCAGGTCGCCTCCAGGTGGTTGGTTCGTACTGCCTCCAGTATACGCAGTACACCTACTGCGTCTACGTCGGCGGTAAACTCCGGCGCGTCGAACGACACCTGTACGTGGCTTTGCGCTGCCAGGTTGTAGATCTCGTCCGGCTGTACTTTGCCCACCAACTTAACCAGCGACATCGAGTCGCTCATGTCGGCATAGTGCAAATGGAAATGAGGTTTACCCTCCAGATGAGCTATACGCTCGCGGTAGTCTACCGAACTGCGGCGGATGATGCCGTGCACGTCATAGTCTTTGGCCAACAGAAACTCCGCCAAATAGCTACCATCCTGTCCGGTGATACCGGTAATTAATGCTGTTTTCATTCTATATTAATTTCTTTATTTATACGCACATTCGCGGGCGCATTTTCACGCGCACACATAATACGGTGCAAAGATACAACAAATATTTGGAATACGCAAATTTTGGACTGAATTTTTATTCAAAAAGTGAATACGAAATGTCTTATTTCACTTACTTTGTATCTTTTTAACGAAAAATAAGCCATTTTTGATATCTTTTTTGCAAAAACATTTGGCGATTTGGTGAAAAAGCTATACCTTTGCAGCGTCTTAGAAAAATAAGGCACAAAAAAGATTGTTGTTTTTTTAGATTGTTTAACTTTTAATTTTAAGAAAGGGTAAAACAATGAAAAAGGTATTAGTTAGCATCGTGACTGTAGTCACACTTTTGACAAGCATCGTATTCGCGCAAGCGTCCACAAGCAAAGATAACTTTACTGTCCGCTTACGCGAGAACACACTCGTAGTAGCATCGACTCAAATGGAAGAGGCTCGCCTCTACTCTATCAACGGCAAGTTGTTAGAGAAGAAACAGGGTTCTTTCGTAGAGTTCGAATTGGAGCGTGGCACCTACCGCCTCTTCGCCAAAGTGAATGGCGAGACCGTAGCTCGTAGAATTGAGTTGCGTTAACTAAAAAACAGGTATTAAGTCATGTTGGCAAGGCCGTCTCGATAGGGACGGTCTTGTTTTTTTGGCTTAATCGAACGTAATTTTGCAAATAAATTTGCACATGTTCAAAAAAAGCGCTACCTTTGTCGTCAAATTAATCTACCAGACAATGAAAAAGACATTTACCCTCGTTCTGCTGATGGCATGTGTTTCGTTGCATGCTACCCGTTATGTAGGCGGCGACATATCGATGTTGCCCCAGTTCGAACAGAATAGCTCCGGCTATAAGGATGTGAACGGCAAGAAGATCAGTGACCTGATCACTTGGGCGGTGAACAACTGCGGTTGGAACACTTTCCGTGTCCGTATATTCGTCAATCCGCAACAGCAGGCACCGGACTACAGCTCGGTGGACTATGCTATCTGCCAAGACTTGGCTTATGTGACAGCATTGGGCAAACGCATCAAGGATGCGGGAGCTAATTTTATGTTGGATTTCCATTATTCGGACAGTTGGGTAGATGCCGTCCATATCCAGGCTCCTAAGGCATGGAAAGGCCTGAGCGATGCGGATATGGCAGACAGTCTGGGCAACTATACCCGCCGTGTGTTGGATGCGCTGAATGCAGCCGGAGCGACACCGGACTTGGTGCAGGTGGGCAACGAGATCATGTACGGCTTATGCGGCATCAAAGTGGCGCCGTATGACAAGTCAGGCACCAACTGGGACGGCTATCTGGGACTGCTGCGCGCAGGCTGTAATGCGGTGCGTGAGAAATGTCCTCAGGCGCAGATTATTATCCATTCCGATCGTCCGTGTAATAGCGGCTATAACAGCTATTATTACCAGAAACTGATAGACGGCGACGTGGACTATGATATCATTGGTCTGAGCTATTATCCGTTCTGGCATGCAGACTTCACGCCTACGTCGGCCAATACGGGCGCACAGGTACTGCAACCGCTGGTGAATGCGATTAATGCGTTGAAGACCACTTTCCCCGACAAGCGGGTGCATCTGGTGGAGACGGCCACCAATTTCCAGAACTGGCCTACCACGGGCGTCAACTACGATACTCGTCCTGTTTGGCCGGCCACTAAGGCAGGACAATATGATTTTGTGCGTGACCTGGTGGATGCAATGTTGCCACTGGACAACTTGGATGGTATCAACTATTGGTTCCCTGAGGATTTAGGGAATGGTGACTATGTCAACTGGACGACTAAAGAGGGGGTGGTAGAGGAGAACTGGTCCAACCGTGGTTTCTGGAGCGAGAATGCCTCCACTTCCGGACATAGCATCAATCGTACCGGGCAGGTCACGGACGGCAAGACGGCTCAGGATGTGTGTGCACCGTATTTATTGGGTAAGTTCGTGGGCTTTGTGCCTACGCAGGATATCAGCACTATACAAAACCAAACGCAGGCCACTAAGTACCTGCGTGATGGTCAGCTCATTATCGAGCGTAACGGCGTTCTCTATGCGCCGGACGGCAAACGCCGTTGATCGTTTAGTTCTCCGGTTTGAGTTCGATAGCCAAACCGCCTCCGGATGCCATTCTCAGACGGATGGTGTCGGTTGAGGTGAAGGTCGCCTGGTCGATGACATAGGCGTAGGGTTTGGTTTGCCAGTCGGCGTCATCATCGTCATGATAGACGCGTGCGCTATAGGTTTTGCCTTCGGTGAGCATCGAGAGCGGGATGGTTATGTTGCGTGCGTTCTCATTGGTGATACCGCCTATATACCAGTCTTCCCCACCCCTGCGTTGACGGGCAAAGATGCAGTATTCGCCTATGCGACCATCGATGAGCATCGAGCGTTCCCAGTCGCAAGGAACGGATTCGATGAATCGGAAAGCCTCCGGGTGGCGCATATAGTTCTCCGGCAGGTCACAAGCCATCTGCAGCGGGCTATAGAAGCACACGAACAGTCCCAGTTGTCCGGTGAGCGTCGAGTGGACGCGGGTCTGCGGCATAACGGGGTTCTCAAAGGCAAACACACCCGGTGTGTAATCCACCGGTCCGGCCATGATACGGGTGAAGGGCAGTATAGTAACGTGGTTACAGGGGCTACCTCCGTCCTGACTCCACGCGTTCCATTCCTGTCCGCGTACGCCCTCTTGGGTCATCAGGTTGGGCCATGTACGTTGTAATCCGGTAGGCATGACGGGTTCGTGGTTGTCGATGCAGATATGGTATTTGGCAGCGGTCTCTATCACCTTGCGGTAGTGGCGCACACCTGACTGTCCTTTGTTCAGTTGCAGCCCGTCTTTGGTGCGGATGATAGGTGATACATAGCCGGTTTTGATAGCACGGATGTTATGTTTCTGGTGGTAGGCGTAGGCTTCGTCCAGTACATCCTCATAGTCGGCCGCATTGCCGCCTGTCTCGTTGTGGCCAATGATGGCTACGCCCAGACTATCAGCCAGTTGTGAGAGGTAGTCCATATCCCAGTCGGAGTACGGTTCGGTGAAGCTAAAGTGCTTCCAGTCCTCCCAGCCCAGGTTCCATCCTTCGGCCAGAACGGCTTCTATGCCGTGCTCTTTGGCAAAGCGCAGATAGCGCTCCATGTTGGTGGTTGTAGCACCGTGGATAGGTCCTTGTTCCCAGGTCATGGATTTCATGTGCATGCCCCACCATATACCGATGAACTTCATCGGCTTGATCCACGATGGGTCTTCGATGGCACATGGCTCGTTGAGGTTGAGCATGATACGCGACGCCACCATCTCAGGCAGGCTGCGCGCCAGAATGACCATACGCCACGGGGTGACGAACGGCATCTGCTCGTAGGCTTTGACAGGTGTGACATGGGCGGTGCTGTCCAGCCAAGGGGTGAGATAGGTCTTGAGTGCACCATCCGCCATATAGAGGTTCTGTGCCGGATAGTCGGTTAGGGCCGCCTCGTGCACAAAAGCGTAGTGGTCGTTTGTCATCTCGAGTGTGACGGGCGAGCAGAGTGTGTCGGTGATCTCAGATAGCGGGGACTTGGTCCATAGACCTTCGTAGTACTCGGTGCGCCAAGGGATGGACCATGCCTGATGGTCGGCTGTGAAGCGATATTCGGTAGCCTCGTCCAGTATGATGAGGCGGTCGTCGGCTTCCGCCTCCGACTGGGCAGGCACCAGCTCGTAGCGGAAGGCTATGCCGTCGTCAAAAGCGCGAAAGACGATATTCATGCGGATACCCGATTGGTGCTCCAGTTCGACGGTCATCTCGTGATGCCGGTCGTCTATCCAGTGTTCCTCGCCCCATACGGTCTCCCATCGTTCAGATCGGGACTCACGGTCAATGTCCATCAGCCTGAAGCCGGTAGTCAGATCCTGCTCCATGCAGCTAAGCCCCAGTGCAGACCATTGGATGAGTGTGTCACCGTCTTGGATGACGCTATACTCGGGTGCGCCGGCTTGAGTGAGCCGAAAAGCTATATGGGTGTGCCCATCGGGTGAAAGCACCTGCTGCTTGCTACACGATATAGCGAGCAGGGTGACAGCAAAGAAAAGAAGTCGTTTCATTATCTCAGTATTTTGCGTCCGCGCATGATCACGATGCCGCGGTAGTTATCGTCCACCGGACGGCCGAGCAGATCATAGGCAGTGTTGTCGGTTTGGTCTTCGGTCAGCTGTTCGATAGCCATAGGCAGCTCGCCGTCGTATTGCAGAGTCAGGCTTTTGAGCTTGGGTTGTGACCACTCAAACACATTGGTCACGCGGATGGTATAGACACCTTTGGGAATATTGGTCAGCACCCAGTTGGTGGAGCCATTCTCGATGAGGCTCTCTTTGTCCCAAGTGCGGTCGAAGTGAAACCCCGCAATGCTGTCATTGTTGTTGAGCAGCGCCACTTGCCATTCGTGTCCGTTGGGGTAATAGCCTTCGGCAGACATGATATATTCGCCCGGATAGCGCAGTTCGACGTTCCATTCTGCCCATCGGTCGAGGTTAGCTCCATCGTCCGGACCAAAGTCAAAATAGTCGGTGTTATACCAGGTCATGTCGGAAGAGTAGCTGGTGACATTGGCTTTGTTGAGCGTAGCAGGCAGCAGGATAGCGTCTCCTTGCGGCTGTGGAGGATTGACCGGTCCACTACCACTAGTGACGGTGACAGAGGCGTTGAGTTTGTTCATACCGGTGTTCGCATCCCATATGTCGTTATTAGCAAACCGTACGGCATACTTGGGGTTGGATGCTATCGAAGCGTAGGCATCGGGCAGATAGAGATAGAGCTGATAGGTGCCTGCCGGTACGTTGGACGGCACGGTGAGTTGCTCGTCTATGGTAGCTATCTGGCCGTTAGGCAACCATCGACGCGGGTCGGCAGCGAGTTTGAGTTGATAGGTCTTGGTGCCGTTCTTGAGCACGATGTACGCCGGGCGCTCGTTGTAGAGCGGTGCATAGCCGGCATTGCGTATCTGCATCTTGACCGCCAGTTTGCCTCCGGCAGCCACTTGGTCGCTATAGGTACCGTTGACCAGTTGGTAGCGGTAGCCGAGTTTGCGGTTCAGTTCGTCGAAGGTGCCGTTGTTGCGCCACATGTTGGTTGTTGTCTCGGCATAGCCGCTCTGGATGAATGTCCAGTGTAGGCGGCTCATCTCGGCCGTTGTCTTCTCATAGGTAGCCCATTGTTGAGCTTTGTCAGCCTCGGTGATATCGGTCTCGCCTCCGATCGGCACATAGAGTGTCTCTTGTGCCAGATAGGGTTTCTGCTTGGCGGTATCGGAATAGGTGCCCATGTTGTCGTAGTCATAGAGGAACGCATCGTTGTGGTGTCCGAGCCGCGCTTTGGGTGTGCCGGTATAGGCTTCTTCGGCCGTGAGGGCTTTGGTGTTGCCTACATAGCCGGTCTTGAAGAGCGGTGTACGCAGTTGGATGCAGCGGTCAGCCGGTACGGCTGCCAATAGCGAATCCACTACGAGACGGCGAGACGAGTTCATGGTCGACTGCTGGTCTCCGTAGTTCTTGGTGTAGTACCACTCGCCCCATGCTCCTACTATACCGGCTTGGAAGCAGAAGATCACGTCGGCGTTGGCCTGCCAGTGGCTCTTATACTGTCTGATATGCTCTTTGACGTAGCTCCATGCCGCATCATCGCCGTTGGATGATTCGGTGTAGGAGAAGCGGATGATAGCCTTCATACCTTTGGAGCGCAGCACCTCCATATCCTCGTCAAAGGCGTTGAGGATCTTAGATGGGATGGTGGTCGTCTTGCGGTAGTTAGTCAGGTAGTAGTGCACCAGCACGATCGAGCCCTTGTCGTTGCTGGCATGCTTGTTGAGCGAGCTCTCGTTTCCTTTGACGCCATAGGGGTTCTTTTCGGAGAGGACGCCGCCAATCATGGTGATGAAGCCACGTTCGGGGTTGGTGAAGATCGAGGTGTTGTCTGCGGTGTAGTTAACCGTCGAGGCTGACAGAGCCGCAGTCATGCAAACGGCTACCAGCAAAGAGAATACTTTTTTCATAAGGCATATTATCTCAATATCGGCTGCAAAATTAGTAAAAAATTTGCATATATGCAAATAATTTTGAATTTTGCATAAAAAAAACGCAGCCTCTTGGGTGTGAGGCTGCGTTTTGAAGAGATTCAGAATACTCGTCTGGGGGCATTGCCGACGATCCTGCCGCCGGTGTTACCGCTGTTTTCGCCGTTCAGTTGCTCTGAGCCACCGGACGAGACTGTCAGGCTGTCCATCATCTGTTCTGTATTGATGTGGACCTTGTTGATAATTGGTTTTTTATACATCTTTTTCATAATATTTATTTCGCATTCTTATTTGACTACTTGTCCTTGAGCGTTATAGGTCTTACCATCACGGATGATGAACAGGTGTCCGTTCTCGATGTACTTAAGGGTTACGGATGACGGGTTACCGGTTACGGGATCGAATCCGGTAGCTGTTTGTGTACCATATACGCCGAGTGTTACGCGGCGACGGTTAGCCGGAGCCTGATTCATCGGTGCCCCACCCTTGTGGATGTATGCACGGTTAGCGCCCACCCATATATTGGCACTGTTGACCAGATAGAGCTTGTTGTTGTAAATGATGTAGTTGTCATCGTTCATCGGGATCTCCATCTCTTCGTACTTACCAATCAGGCCATTGTAAGTCTGTGCCTCAGCGGCATCGCCTTCGGGATAGTAGCTGAAGGTGGCAGTATTGGCTGTAGCTTGGAAGATATAAGGCTTACCGGCCTCCATGTCCTCGTCTGCGTCCAACTGAGAGATCGTGAGGCTTGCGCCGTTATCAGCCCACTGCTCGAGTTCGAACAGCTCTGCACCGTTTCTATCGGCCGCAGCCACTGCATATGGCAAACAGATCGTACCGTAATCTCCTGCACGCAAGTTGGTACGGGTGTGGGTGACTTTCGGAATAAACTCAATGTACTCGATATACGGTTTTGAACCCGCTCCATCATAATCATCTTTAATGCGAATGATATATTCGTCTGTAGCATTTACCTTATCGCTTAGGTCAATGCCATTGATCTCCCATACCTCATAACGACCGGAAGGAGTGGGTCTTGTGTCTGAGTTCCAAACAACATGATTGCTTCCGTCTATGATATACAATGTGAGTCGTGTACCGGTTGTTCTTCCATAACGAACACGAATGTTATAAGTAATAGGAGCAATCTTAACTAACCAATCCGCCTGATTGTTGTCGCCAATAAACAGACAGGTTTCATTACTTCCATTGTCTTCAATATCGAAAGGCTCGATGGTATAAGGAGTGGTTACATTATTATGATCCAATTTGGTCTTAACCGAGCTGGATACGGTTATCGGATCCGCACTGACCATATTGATATAAGCCACTTCGGGTTTAGAACCATCACCACCAAATACATCTTTCACTCTTACGAAATAGGTCTTATTCTCATCAATACCTGTTCTCAGGTCCATTCCCCATTTCGCCAAGAATGAAGAGCCGCTGTAATGGATATCCTCGGTGGTGACTTTGCCTTCAACAGGTTCTCCTGTCTCTGCATCAATGATCATCACTTGGACCTTCACAGTTCCACCCGGTGTTCCATACAGCATCGAAATCTGATAATATCCCGGAGTAATCTGAACGAGCCAATCCGCTTTCTGCTGATCCCTAATGTCAACACAGGTCTCATCACCATCGATACCGTCTACATCCATATTGTATGTGCCCGGCGAGAAAGTCACATTCTCATGCGTTAACTGAACAGGGGTATCTGAAAGTACGATTGGTGATACAATACTGAAGTTCAGAGAACCGACTCTTGGTTTCGACGATGTATCGCCCCATGTATCTATTACTTTGACGGTGTACAGTTTATTTTCGTCTATGGTTCTCAAATCCAAATCCCATTTCGCGTTATACAAGTGTACACCGGAACCGTCATTATGATTATCATTTCTGGTATATGCTGTTAACTCGGTATCTCCGTCGAATATCTTAAACGTAACATTGACTCCTCCGCTGGTTGTTCCGTAGAGCATGTTAAGTTTGTATATACCGCGGGTGAAATACACTTTCCATTCCGCTGTTTGCTTTCCGGCAATATTGATACACTCTTCATCATCACCTTCGCCGTCCACGTTGAACTCAACTGTTCCCGGAGATACATATACATTGGTACTATTCAAACTTGTCGTAGTAGGTATATATTCTGGAGCAAGCCACTGTGCAGTGAATGTAACTGCCTCTCTTGGCATGGTGTATGTATATCCCGGAGCGTAGGTGGCGGTGCCATCATTCCAACCGATGAAATAATGTTCGGTCCAAGAGAGCGTACCTTGTGCAGGAAGATCAAAGGTCTCTCCCCATACATAACTGCCACTTGCCGGCAGGTCACCGGTCACTGCCTCATTGCCCTTAGCGTACGTCACGCTACGTTGTGTATCGTCAGCCGGTAGACGTAGCGAGAAACCGAAGAATCTATTGTGATAATCACTGGAGTTAGCAGTAACCTCAATCACGTGCGCAATGCTTTCGTCCAAGTCATAGCGCGTGTAATTGTAATGATCTGCATCCGGAGTATAAGACTGCGTGACGCCATCTATCTTTATCACAAAATAGTTATTAGGTATGTTTTCGTAGGAATCAATACCAATGAATGTGAACTGGTCATAGCCCTGCACATAGAGACGAACATAACTTACGTTATCCAAACGTGCTGACTGAGGGGATAAGGTACCTTCGGAGTTTAGTTGACCAAATTCATTTCCAAAAGCACGGATGTCTGCGTTATAATCTCTTGCTTTGACATATACCCAATTATCACCGATGATTTCTGTTGCATTGGTGGCATTAGTGAAAATTTGGTAGCCATTTGTAACCTCTGTAGAAGGTCCTGCATATAGTGCTCCTTTACTTTCTGCTACCGCCACTTCATAAACCTCATATTCGCGGTTATTGTAAGTCTGCAATGTACGGCCGTAGCCACCAGAAGCAGTTGCGGTCTCATACTTACCCGGTTGGTGAATTTCAGCCCATTGAGCAGTAAAGGTAACATCATGGGCAGGCATGGTATATGTCTCACCTGCGGCATATCTATTGGATCCATCACTCCATCCAATGAAGGCGTGGCCTGCCCAAGCAAGATTACCTTTATTCGGAAGGGTAAATTCTGCTAATGGCGCATAACTGGTATTTGTTGGCAGATCACCTGTTACCTCCTCATCACCCTTAGCATATGTAAGACTACGCGGCGTATCATCGACCGGCAGACGAAGCGAGAATCCGAATAATCTGTTATGGTAGTCATCGTCTACCGCTGTTATTTCGATCACATGAAGGTCGTTGGATGTAAGGCTATAACGATCACTGATATGATTCTCTCTATTAATAGTATAATCTTGTGTGACACCATCAATTTTAACCACAAAATTGCCTGTTAGGTCACCGTCATCGTCATCTCTTCCTGCAAAAGCAAATTGGTCGTAACCTTGCACGTAGAGGCGGACATAACTGTTGTTGCGAATACGTGCATAACCACTTGAACACGTAAACTCAGCATTTAAAGTATAGATTGTACTTGAGTAGTCATAAGGTTTAACAAATATCCAATTGTCGCCAATGATTTCGGTCTTTTCTGCGGCATTGTTGAATATCATATGGCCATCTGTAGCTGTTGTAACCGATCCTGCATAGAGTGCGCCCTTACTATCCACCTTTGCAAACCGATAAACTTCATATTCACGGTTGTTGACTGATGTCAGGCTACGTCCGTAACCATCTTCTCCTTCAGGAGTCTCATACTTACCCGGCTGGTGGATTTCAGCCCATTGAGCAGTTAGGGTAACATCATGCGCCGGCATGGTGTATGTCTCACCGGCAGCGTACCGTTTTGTTCCATCATCCCAACCAATGAATACATGTCCCGTCCACGTGAGGTTTCCTTTTTCGGGAAGGGTTACTTCAGTTTCTGGCGCATAACTGGTATTGGATGGCAGATCACCCGTCACAGCTACATTACCCTTAGCGTACGTCACGCTACGCGGCGTATCATCTACCGGCAAGCGAAGTGAGAATCCGAATAATCTGTTATGGTAATCACTATTAGCACCTGTAATTTCGATTATATGTGGTTCATTCGCTGTTAAAGAATAGCGGGTTATATGATTAGCTCTATTAATCGTATAATCTTGTTCAACACCATCTATTTTTATCTTAAAATAGCCTGTACTTTTATCACTATCATCCCTTCCTGCAAAAGAGAACTGATCATATCCTTGTACGTAGAGGCGTAGGTAGTCAGAATTTCCAAACCGAGGAAATATGCAAGAACCAGCAAACTCAGCATCTATGGTGTAGGCAGAATTTACATAACTATAAGGTTTAACTGCCACCCAGCCATCACCTACGCTTTCGGAAGATGTTGCATTGGTGATTAGTGCATATCCATTCGTCACTGTCGATTCCGAACCTGCATAAAGGGCACCTTTATCATTCACATATGCAAACCTGTAGACCTCATACTGGTAGTCACCAACAGTCTTCAAGGTGCGGCCATAACCACCTTCTCCATCATCCTCATACTTGCCCGGTTCATGGAGCGATAAGCCGTATGTTTCCGGGCCTATCTGAACAGGACCTGTAGTTACCGCTTCAGAATAATTGGATCCTTTGCGCGCATATACAGCATAGTAATAAGTTCCATTCTCCAAGTTATTATCCGTAAAGGTATTTAAAACTCCGGAATATACTTCATCACCATCGCTAATGGAAGTAGGAGCACTATTAAGTTTGCGGATAACTTTTATTTCATCTAAAGTAGTTTGTCCATCAGTAGTGTTAATACATATATCCTTGACGGTAAATGTACCCGATGAGGCCACCGCGGGATCAATAAGTAATCCCACTTTGTGAATCAACCGTTGATTGTCATATGAACCAGATCCTGTATTTCCTAATATTTGATCTGGTGTTAAATTATAATTAGTATATTCTGTTACATTGCTTGCCCAGAAACCAAGACTAGTTGGGTCACTACGTTTCCAGAAGCAAGTCCAACCGCCATCCTCATTGTACATCATATATGGCGCAATACCTCCTTCATTATTACCATCTTTCGCTTGCGCATTGTTATAAGTATATTGCATATCAATACTTGTAACATGATTCATCTCACGTGAAAGTGGTATTTCTATTGATTTCCATGCCCATTCGGCGTCTGTAGTATAACTAACCGTCAATACTCCATTAGCCACAGAACGGGAATTTATGGTACCATAGTCATTCCAACCCTCTTCTTTTGCATTGTCCGACGTAAGGTCCAACTTGTTGTAATTAGTCCAAGAGATAGTTACATCATCATCGTCTACTGCGGCATTGAGATTGGTTACAGCAGGAACACCCTGCCACTGTGCTGTATAAGTAGTGTTAGCGGCAGGCATGGTGGATGACGGAGTTGCATTCCAACCGACAAACGAATAACCGGCTTTAGAAACCACAGGAGCAGTAATGGCCGTTCCATATGCCACGGAAGAATTTGGTGTTCCTGTTGCATTGACCGCTGCACCAGTACCGGCCGTTGTCACTGTACCACCATTCAAGTCCCATGTAAGAGTATAACTATTTGCGGTGCGAGTGAATGTAGCAGTGATTGTTTGATTTTCGGTGATCTCATCTCCATTGCTTACACTCCAATTGCTAAAAGCATACGTGTATTCAGCGGTAGCAGAAACCGGAGTGGCTGTCACATCTGTTCCATTTAGGGTCAATACATTATTATCAATAGAAACCGTTGACGCATCTGGAACAGAAGATATACTTGCCACGTCCACCGTGCCATAATTATTATTGCTCGACTCAAAATAAACGGTATGCTCATCTCCACTATCTCCACCAGCATCTTCTGCTACAACTTTTAATCTATATAAATAATTATCATGCGTCGCGGACGCGCTTTTTGTTATTTTGGCTGATTTAGTACCTTCGGGAATAGAAGCAGAAAGACTTATTAATGAAGGATTACTAGTGCAGCAATAATCACTCCAACTATTACTTGCAAAAGTAACCGGTTTTGATGCGTCTGCTTGATTAAATGGCGTAGAAGAAGAGAAACTAATCTGAAGTTCTTCTCCTCCAAGATTACCATCGCAAAGAACAGATGTCGCTATGTCGGTAATAACTCTACCTGCTCCTACATATATCTCTACATAACTTTCTGATCCGAATTTATAAGCATAAGTTCCTTGAGAAACTGATACAAAACTCATATCAGAAGTCACAGAGACACCCTGCTTACTAGATACACCAGAGTTACTAGGGAACGCACCATCATCAAAGCCATTTTCTCCAGTTTTGTATCCCCAAGTAGCAAAATGTGACGTAAAAGGAGTAAAACTAATATGACCGATAATTAATCCCCATGCACCGCTAAATGTTTCTGTTGCACGGATTGTATAATTCGTATTGGGGTCTATACCATCTGTTAGATCTACTACAAAACTTTCCGGACTGAAATCAGCCCATGTTTTCCATCCACCGCTATTTTTTGCTGTTGTCACATAAATGTCCTTAATTTTTGAATTATTTTGATATACGGCAAATAATGGCGTAACATTCCAAGCAAATGATCCGTATTTAATCTCTACTTCGTATATGCCTGGCTCAATAGTAGTAGCCCATTCTACGTAGTCATAGTCCCTTGATGCGTAGCCACCATCAGGATTACTAAACGCTATACTACGCTCATTATTGAATATATCAGAGCGTTGTATTTTTTGGAGGGTTGGAGATACAGGATTACTCGTGTTCTCGTAATTTAATGTTACTGTTCCAGTTCCACCAATAGCAATCGGATCTGCCCAAGCATTAAGTGATAAAAACAGTGCGAAGATAATACATAGAATTGTGGGGGGGGTATTCGCCGCCCAATGGGTTAAGGAAGTAAGTTTTGTTTTCATGATAGTATAGTTTTTGAGTTAATGTTTTTGCTTTGGTTATATTCTGCACTCTTGATGCAGATGGTATAGATTCGTAGGATTCCGGCCTACAGGCTTATAAATCTCCGGACCAGCCGTGGCCGAGATCCCAATGCTCGTCGTAGCGGAACTCAAAGTACGGCAGAGCAAAATAGCGCTCCAATAAAGCCGTCAACTCATCCTCAATGTCCTTCGCCCACTGGCCCACAAATCACTACGTGATAACGTTGTCATGCGCGCAATACTCCACTATCGGGTGCAAAGGTACGAAAAAAAATTCATATATGCAAATTTTTGTGCACTTTTTTTCCAATTAGCGGTATTTAGTCGTTTTTGTCCTCATTTAACGGCAATTCTTGTGCCGGAGCTTCTTCTATAGGGCGGATATAGTCCGAGGCACGTTCAGAGGAAATTACCGGATGCCCTAAACGACTTTCTATATCTTCCCCTGAAATCAGCAACATCCGTAAGGCGTCTCTTACCATCCGCAGCAGGTAATTTCAAAGCGTTACAATTTGTAACGGTTTCATTCCCCTCATCATGCAAACGCTTTTTTAGAACTCTCCAATAGACTTGGGGGTTGTCACTCTCTGTTAATACTTGTACTATATCTACGACTGAGAAATAGTACTTTTCCTGCTCTTCGTCCCAGACGATGCGGACTTTCTTTCCTTCAAAAAGTTGTATGGCAAAATTGTCTTCCATAGTAACACTCCTTCTCGATGCAAAGGTACGAAAAATTTTTCATATATGCAAATAAAAATAGTATTTTTATTAAATTGCATAGTACGCAAGGTTGATCGAATCACACAATAACCACGCAATAATCACCCTATAATCACCCAATGGCAGTAGGTTGCAGCCCGTTGTTTATGCGGGCTGTCGGGTTATAGACGGCGGAGTTTCACATTGCGCGAACATATACGCCAATCAATCACTCCACAAGGAGGAGGTTGCCGGTGCCGTTGTAGAGGCGGGTGCCGATTTGGATGTAGAATAGGCCGTTGTCGATGAACTTGATCGGCTGGTCACTATCCGGATCTTGATTGTCCGGAATCAACTGATCGGCACGACGGGTGATGACAAACCGACGCGTAGCCGCTCCGCACTTGAAGCTATACTCTACTCCATCCTTGAGTTCGGTATAGAGACCGGTCTCGGTATCGAGCAGGTAGAGGTTATCGGTTACGGGGTTACCGGAGATCTCTGCCGAGATCGTGTAGGTCTTGTGGTTGCCGCCGTCGAAAGTGATCTCGGCTCCGTCGATCTGAGGCAATGCCGCAACCGCCATCGGTCCGTCGGCAGTTAGAACAGACATGGTGATGTCGCTGTTCTCCGAACGTGCCTTATAGCCATCCCAACCGTTGTCAAAACGCGGTGTGAACTGCTCACCCGATAGGATGTAGAGTTCGTCCTCCGAACCGTAGCCGCTGACGCGCAGTCGTAAGATTGAGGGGTTATGGGTTACGGGTGACGGGTTATGGGTTACGGTTTGAGGGGCGCGGAGAGGCGTGGTATTGACACCTGCCAAGGCCGGCGTATAGATCGAACGCAGATAGTCGATAGTGAGCGTGGTCGCCTGGCGTGTGTGAACAAAGAAGCCCTGCATCGGAGGGATGACACTGAGTCCACCGGCTATATACGGCGCCGCATTGATCGGCAAAGTGTTATACTGTCCACGTGCTGTCGCATCGCCAGCACCATAATTGCCCTGATACTGCATAGCATCCTCATAGGTGCCGGCATTCATGATATAGACCGTTGCATCGGCTGCACCAAAGTCCGCCGGAGTGAGGCTGGCGATATCGATTGGTGCCACCCATGAGTTGGCCACAAACGCGAAGCCCGGATAAGCGCCTTGGTCGTTATAGGGAACGGGTATCGACTGCGTTGCGGGGTTATGGAGCGTACCGGACAACAGATAGCGCTGCTCGGCGTTCTGTGTCATACAGTATCCGGTGAAGGGCGACAGTTTGCCCGCCAACGAATCGACGCGTTGCCAATTGCCGCCGGTCTTGTAGTTAGGCGTGTTGGTCCACTGATAGAACGTAGCCTTTGGGTACGCCTGGCTGATGAGCGCCTCGCCCTGCAGCGGATAACCCATGTACTGCCAAACGGGGAAGAGTTGACTCATGTCAGTAGCACGGGAGTAGAAATCGACGGTAGCCGGTATATTGCTATTGTCTTGTCCGAGAATGAGCGCACCGTTGCCCGTGGCATCCGATTGGATGATGACGGCATTAGCCTGATCGGGTGCTATCCAGTGATGTGCTACCAGCAGAGCACCGGTAGGCAGCACGGTCAACGAAGGATTGCCGGCCGACTCGATGGTCAGGTCGTAGGTCTGCGCGGTAGGTATATCCACCCGGCAGGAACGGCGAATGACTGCACTGTCGGCGATGTTAGGTATACGGCTGTAGGACGGCCACCAGTTCTTTGGATCGGACCAGCGCTGCGTGCCGTTGTTGTCGTCAAACACCAATTCGGCCTCAATCACATTGAGCGTAGCCGTCACCGTACGTTCGCAGTCGATGAACTCGTGCGTGATCGTATAGGTGAAGACGTAGGTACCTAACTCCGATGGAGTATAGGTGATGGGTGATTGACCGAGCGGAGACTGTGGGCCACCGTTGATGCTCACCGTCAGTGTGCCGGTCTCGTCGGTTCCCGGTGCAGAGAGGGAGATGGTGACAGGACGCGTGATCTTGATCTCGGTCACCGGTATAGTGATCACCGGCTCCGGACCGCAGTCATAGACGTGGATAGTGACTTGATCGGATGTCTCGCAGCTGATCTTGGTGTGCGAAACGGTATAGGTGAGGACATACGTGCCGACTGCGTCGGGCGTGAAGGTTACGGATGAGGGGTTATGGGTTACGGGTGACGGGGTGCCGCCATCTTTGCTGACGGTCAGTGTAGCGGTCTCTACCGGCAGTACAGCAGACAGGGTCAGGTTGGCCGATTCGCCCAGCTTGAGCGTGGTCTTGTCGGCCGATATATCCGCGGGCGTACCGCAGTCATAGACCTCGAGCGTCACATTCGCCGAACGGGTACACTCGATGTACGCATGGGTGATGGTATAGGTCAGCGTATAGGTGCCGGCTGCAGTGGGCGTGAAGGTCGGATTGGAGAACGTGGTCGATACGGGTTGAGGGGTTCCGCCGTTCAGGCTATAAGTGACCGTACAAGTCTCGTCAGCACCCGGTGTGGAGAGGGTCATCGAGACGGTCTCTCCGAGTTTGATTTCGGTTTTGCTAAGACTGATCGTCGCCTCCGGACCGCAGTCATAGACGTGGATAGTGACCTGCGACGAGGTCTCACAACCGAGTGCGGTATTGGAGATCGTGTAGGTAATGACATACGTGCCGACTGCGTCGGGCGTGAAGGTTACGGGTGAGGGGTTATGGGTTACGGGTGACGGGGTGCCACCATCCTTGCTGACGGTCAGTGTAGCGGTCTCGCCATCGGTAGCATTGGGCAGACGTGAGAGGGTGAGACTGGCCGATTCGCCGAGTTTGAGAGTAGTCTTGTCAGTGGTCAGGCCTGCCGGGTCGCCACAGTTAGACGCGCGCACGGTTACCTGCGCTGTACGCGAACAATCGATATACGCGTGCGTGATCGTGTAGGTGAAGACATAGGTGCCTTCGTCGGTTGGGGTAAAGGTTACGGGTGAGGGGTTAGCGGTTAGGGGTTGAGGGGTGCCGCCGTCTTTGGAGACAGTCAGTGTAGCCGTCTCGTCAGCTCCCGTAGCGGAGAGCGTGAGGGTGACGGGTGTGTTGGGTTGCACCTTGGTCAGGTTGGCCGTGATGTCGATGTCCGGTCCGCAGTCATAAACTTGGATAGTCACCGACTGGCTGGTAGCCTGACAACCGGAAGGCGTGATGGTATAAGTGATGACATATTCGCCTACTTGCGTCGGCGTAAATGTCATGGGTGAGGGTTTAGTGGTTAGGGTTTGAGGGGTTCCGCCGTTGAGGCTGTAGGTCATCGACTTGGTCTCACCCGAAGCGGGGTTGTTATAGGTTAGTTTGGCGGACTCGCCGAGTTTGAGCACGGTCTTGTCGGTGGACAGTTGGGCTGCCGTGCCGCAAGGCTCTACTACGACGGTCTTGGTGGCTTCGGACTGACATTCGGTCACACGTGGGTCGCCGTGTTTGATAGCCCACTTGAACACATACGTACCCGGTTCGGTAGGTGTATAAGGCTGCGTAGGATCGATCACTACCGGATCGCCGCCGTCCTTGGAGACGGTATAGGTGCCCACCAGTCCTGCCTCGGGTGTAGAAGGACCTAAGTCGATGGCTGTCCCCACTTTGACCTTGTCGGCAAACCATTTGTTGAACTTAGCCGTACCCCACCCGCAGTGGTACCAGAGCACCTGGCAAGTGGCCGTACGCGTACAGCCTGCCTTGGTATTGGTGATGGTATAGGTGTAGGTATAGGTGCCTTGAGTATAACATGTATGCGCAAAATTAGGATAGGTGTTCGGATAGACAGAGCCTGATGCGCCGCCATCACTGGTGAAAGTGACCTTTGCGGTCTCGTCTGTACCGGGTGCCGGGGAACAGGTGAAGGTCACTTTCTCACCGTACTTGATCACGTCTGCATCCGGAGTGATGGATATATCGCCGCCGTTGGCATAGACACGAATGGTCATCACTTTCGACTCGCGGTAGCAGGACGGGTTGGAGGGGTTGTCAATCACATACTTGAACTGATACAATCCCGGCAAGTCGGTGGTCCAAGTGCCGACAGTGGTGGACGGATGTGAACCATCCGGTTGCACCATATAGACAATCTTACCCACTTCGCCGTCAGCCAGTGTGCCGCCGGATACGCCGGTCTGGGTGGTCTCGCCTTCGCAGATAGCGTTCTTCTGCACGCCTAAGGTCGGTACCGAACCGCAAGTAGGGCTGTCAACCAATATACGTACCGGGTCGGTATACATGAAACACTCGGTGCCATCCTGCATCATGACCGAATAGGTACCACCGTCGGATGGCTGCACATTGGTGATGATCAGTTGGGGTTGATTGAATCCCCAAACGAAGGTGTATCGGGTGTCGGTAGTGTCGAGCGCTACGCCGTTGTGGTACCAAGTGTAGATATGGTCCCCACCATAGGCCGTGGTAGTGGCGGTGATGGTCACTGTCTGGCCAGAGCTGTACGAACCGCCGGAAGTGATGGTGAAAGAGGTGCCGGAGAAAGTGGGACACGGGTCGGTAGACGAACCAACCACTACGGTAAACTTGCCCGACTTGGTGCCTCCGGGACAGCTTGGGGTGGTCACTACGCAGTAGTAGATATAGCGGCTGTTGTTCTCGTCGGTGGCAGGTTTGAAGCCTTCGAACGTGCTGTGGTCGGTTTGCCAACTACAAGGCTGCGCGGTCGATTCACCGTCACTCTCCTTGTAACGATACCACTGGTAGGTGGCACCGGTGACATCACCGGACATAGTGGAGCTGGTGAACTCCAGGTCCCAAGGTACACAGCCCATATTATAGGTCAGCGAACCATACAACACAGACGGGAAAGACGGACAGCCGGCTTCGGTCTGTGCTTCTACACGACGGGACTGCACCATCCAAGGTGCCTCACTCTGCTGCGCCTCGGTATAGAGTGCCAGACACAGCGTACTTATAATGACCAACAGTTTTTTCATAGCCTTATTCGATTTTTCTGCCGCAAGCGTCATACAGGTGGTTGTCCACACGGATGTAGAGGCGTCCGTTCTCTATCCATTTGGTAGCCGAAGGACGTTGTAGGTCGTGGGATGCCGACTTGCGAACGATAGACAGGTCGTCTACCGATCCGGTGAATGTATAGGTGTAGTCCGCTCCGTCAACAAGCGGGGTATAGATGCCGGTTGATCTATCATAGAGATAGAGGTTATGGGTTACGGGTGAGGGGTTATCGGTTACGGGTGAGGGGTTACCGGTTAGGGGGTTACCGGGGATTTCTACTGAGATCGTGTAGTACTTGTCGAGTCCTCCGGTCATCAGCAGTTGGATGCCTTCCGGATCGGGCACCGCTGCCACACCCAGTGCATCGTCCTCGGTGCGTGCAGCTATAGTCAACGGCGAACGGCCATAGGCTTTGCGTCCGTCCCATCCGTTGTCGAAGGCATTGGTGAAGTCCTCACCTACCAACACATAGAGCTCGTCCGCATGACCGAAACCGGAGACGCGCAGTCGTAAGACTGAGGGGTTATGGGTTACGGGTGAGGGGTTATGGGTTACGGGTGAGGGGTTATGGGTTAGGGGTTGAGGGGCGCGTAGAGGCGTGGTGTTGACACTTGTCAAAGCCGGTTGATAGACCGCGTTGGCATAGTTGAGTCTAAGGCTGGTGGCCGCCGTGGTGTGAACAAAGAAACCCTGCATCGGCGGGATGACCTTGAGCGCATTAGGCATATACGCCGCCGCATGAATAGGTATGGCGTTGTACTGTCCCGGATCGGTTCCAAGACCGGTTGCCATATTGGGCTGTTGGTCGATGGCCTGCGCATAGGTGCCGGTGTTCATGATATAAACCGTCGCATCGGCTGCACCAAAGTCCGCCGGCGTGAGGCTGGCGATGTCGATGGGTGCCACCCATGAGTTGGCCAAGAGCGCAAAGCCCGGATAAGTGCCTTGGTCGTTATAGGGAACGGTGATCGTCTTGGTGATCGGATTGTTGAGGTTACCGGAGAACGAATAGGTCTGCTTGGCTGTTTGGGTCATACAGTAGCCGTTGAATGGTTCAGCTTGTCGGGAGGCCATATCGATGGCTTGCCAGTTACCGCCCAGTTGCACATTAGGCGTATTGGTCCACTCGTATAGTGCGGCGTCGGCATAGAGCTCGGACAGCAACGGTTTGTTGGCCATCGGCGAACCCATATACTGCCAAACGGGTTCGGCAGCCCCCTTCTGCTCGGAACGGGCATAGAACTGCACCGTAGCCGGTATAGAGGTGTTGGAGGTTGCGAGAACAAGGGCACCGTTGCCATTAGCATCGGCCTCGATCAGCAGGTCACCCATCTTGCATCCATAGAGACGTCCTGCAATGATCAGCGCCGCGGTAGGACGGATAGTAAGGGCGGTCTGACCGCTTAGGTCGATGAGCAGGTTGCGCACCTTGGCTTCCTTGATGTCCACCTGACAAGGCTTGCGGATGACGGCACTATCGGTCAGAACAGGGATGCGGTTGTAGTTAGGCCACCAGTTCAGAGGATCGGACCATATATGGGTGTTGTTGTTATCGTCAAAGACGAGGTATTCGTTTGGCGTGACGGTGATTTTTTTGGCACTGGTTCGCATCTCACAATTAGGACCGTCCTTGATCCGTACGCTGTACGATCCGGCATCGGCCACCTCGCAAGCGGGGATAGTCAATACCGAATAGTTGAAGTTGTCGGGATCGTTATAGACAATATGGTTGGCATCCTCCTTGAGGGTATCACCATTGAAGAACCAGGTGAAATAGTGGAAGCCTCCGTAGCCGCTGTAGTAAGCCGTGAGTTTGATCTGGTCACCCTCATGATAGCCGGCCGGCGCGGTTTGTATAGTGAAGGTCATACCGTCCATGGTCATACAATCGGAGCCGTACGAAGCTTGTACATCAAAATCTGCCGACGCGATCCCCTCCGGACAAGTGGGGGTGGTGAGCACGCAGTAGTAGTTATAGTGGGTGTTGCGTACCGATGCATCCGTAGCCGGATAACACTGTGACACGGTGTTGCTGCCCGGACCGGTATAGAGCACTGCATCCGAACGACTGCCACCAAACGGATAGCGATACCAGCTGATCTGGCAGTTGGTCGTGTCGCCAAACACCTCCAACTCAAAGTTCCATGGAGTGGCATCCAGGTTATAACTCAAACTCGGATACAAAGGCGTAGAAAAGAACGGACACTGCGCAAAACCAACCGTACCAAAAGCGGTCATGCAGATCAGGAGGGATGTAAGAAGGCTCTTTTTCATAGGTACACAGATTTTAATTCTCGCCACAAAAGTACTACTTTTTTCTTAGACACCGAAATATCGATATATGTTGTAAAACATGTTTTTCATGCGGTTGCATGCGTAACAAACTGATATTGTGCGAGTATAATCTTTCGCAAAGTGTATGTTTTAACATTTTGAAACGTTTCGAAATATCAACGAAACAAAAAAATATTTGCATATTAGAAATAATATTCGTAACTTTGCAGCCGGAAATCAAAAAAATCGTCCAAATCCATGAAAAAGATCGTTTGTCTGATACTGCTCTTGTCATTGTCGATCGGCAATGCGAGTGTCTTCGCTGCCAAGGCTAAGGCTAAGCCATTTACCAAACGGTATAAGAACGAAAAACTGATCGTTGTATTGAACGACCTATGCCACCGTAACGGTTACACCCTGAACATCCTGGACGAGATGGACAAGGACAAACGTATCACGGCGGAGTTTAAGAACGCCAAGCCGAATGCCGTATTGCGCAAAGTGCTGGACAAGGACTATCAGTCGTCGATCAAGAAAGGTGTGGTGACCATCTCGCGCCGCCCTGCTCCACCCCAGACCTACACTGCGAAAGCGACAGCGCCGTCGCAGATAATAGACGAAGACTCCGTAACACGGACGATCTATATGGACACTGTCTATACCGTCAACTGTGCGATGAAGACGGTGGAGAAACTGCCGGAATCGCCCGTAGCCAAGAAACCGGAGCGCCAACAAAAAGAAGATACCACCGGTGTGAATAGACTGGGGCACAACATCCAGATACTATTAGGCGGCGGATACAGCAGTATGGGCTATAATCCGGGCAAGGACGGAAGCGTGAGAGGCGAGATTGGTGCCAACTTCCAGTTCCGTTATCTGTACTACTTCACCCCCAACTGGGGCGTAGGACTGGGTGTTGGTGTCTCTAACTACGGTAGTATCGGTACGCTCAACACCGTGACCGCTTTCACCCCCAATGTCCCGGACAGCGAGAACGAGGACTACGAGCACCGCGTTCGCACCAACGATTGGCAGGAGCGTCAACGTGCGTATATGATCGATGTGCCGGTGATGGCACAGTGCACCTACCCCATCCCGCAAGCCATGATGAAGAACGGTCCGCTTAAGCTCTATGCCGACCTGGGTGTTAACATAGGTCTGCCGCTAGTAGCCAACCGTCGTCTGCTGGGCGGTAGTATCGACCATATGGGTTGGTACAAGCCTTGGAAACTGGAGTTGGACCACATAGACGGGCACGATTTCTACACCGAGCAGGCAGAGGCTTTCGGTACCGACAAACAGGCGCTCAAGCTGCGTATGCCGGCCGTAGGACTAATGGCTGATCTGGGTGTGGCGATTCCGCTGATGAGCAATCTGGATCTGCTGGTAGGTCTGTATGCTAACTATACAGTGAACAATGTATGCTCCGAGCGTCGAGACATAGGTTGGAAGCATGAGGATACTTATGTATCGGAGGACTACCACGCTCATAGTTTTATGAACCCGTACGCCGGTATCATCGGCACGCAGTATGCCGCTTCGGTGCATCCGTGGCAGGCAGGTCTGCGTGTAGGACTGAACTTCAACACCCGCACCAAGAAACAGGTCAAAGAGCCGGAGATGATCTACGAGCGCGTCAATGTATGCGACACCACGATAGATCTGCAGGAACGCGTAGAGACCACCGTCAAGGCAGTAGTGGTACAGAAGATCAAACGCGTATTGGCTAAGTCGGTTATCTGGTTTGATTTCAACTCAGCAGAGCCTAAACTCAAACCGGCCGATATACTGGTTCAGGTGGCTGACATATTGAAGGAGAACCCGACGCAGAAGATCCTGATCACCGGTCACGCCAGCCGAGACGGTGACAAAGAGCGCAACCAGCGTCTGTCAGAGGCACGCGCCAAGTCGATAGTGGATAGGTTGCTGGAGCTGGGCGTTAATGCCGATCAGATGGAGAGCCGAGGCGAAGGCGTAGACCGAGACTATATAGAAGGCAGCCACGACATCAGTCTGGACCGCCGCGTAGAGATAACACCCGTAGAGTAAATCATCTAAAACACTATGCATATGAACAAGCATCTATTCACCGCATTGTTGGTAACCGCCCTTTGGGCGATGTCGGCAGGAGTAAAAGCCGAAGTGGCACCCCCTCCCCCAAAACCCGAGTGCAAGGATATAGTGTATCGCAAATGGAACGACCTGTTGTTTGTGGACAACGGCAACGAGGAGTTTGTGTCCTATCAATGGTATAAGAACCACACCGCCATCGACGGTGCCACACGCCAGTATCTATACACCCAAGGCGTGGTACTGCAAGGCGACGGCAATATCTATCATGTGGTAGCTTCGCGCAAGGACGGCAGCCAGGTCATCTCGTGTGAAGGACGGTTTGAGGACTTCTCGCCGAGTGCTCCGCTCAATCCCGGTAAGAGCAATATACGTCGTGCGGCGCTATACACCTTCAGCGGTGACAAGATAGCCGAATGGACCGAGCGCCCCGAGCATCCGAATGTATCGTCAGGATGCTATATATGGATACTGACAGATGAGAATGGTAACACTTGGTCAGAACGTGCATTATACTGATGAAAAAGCTTAGACTACTCATAGCAGGCGTATTGTTGCTGTCAGCCACCTCAATGTTCGCTTTGGCATCCTATGTCGAGCTGTCGCTGGGTGGCGGATGGAGTTCGCTGGGGTACGGACTGACCAACCAGTCTCAACCGGGATTGTCGGTGGGTCAGAAAGGTTCGTACGGACTGGATGCACATATAGGTTACGGCCTGTTGTTCAACCGCTACGTGGGCGTCGGCATAGGTGTTGACTTTGCGCGCTACGGTGCCACCGCCGCTATGAGCGGACAAGCCGTATGGCAGGGTGTGATCGATACCGATGGCGAGTTGTACGACCATCGTGTGCAAGTGAACCGCTGGACCGACTACCAGTCGCTGTATATGGTAGAGGTACCGTTGTCTCTGTATTTACATCTGCCTATCTCCGAGCGTGCGGCATTGTTCGGTCAACTGGGCGTCAAAGCGTGTCTACCCGTGATGAGTGGCGGCAAATATAGCGGCCAGATCAGCCACACCGGTTTCTACGAGCCCTGGATGATGACCATAGACAACGTGCCGGGACATGGTTTCTACACCAGCACCATGGAGGCTGACTACACAATGAAAACCAAGATGACGATGGCTGCGTTTGCCAAGATCGGTATAGAAGGACCGGTGGACGAGGAACGCCGTGTATGGCTGTTTGGCGCTATCTACGGCACCTACCATTTTATGCCGGCATTCGATACCGCTAATGCAGGTACTGCTATCGGCTGGAAGAACGATACCCAAGACCAGTCGTTGCTGCAAGCACACTATTTCATGAACGACTACACACCGCTCTTCAACACCGACATGGCTGTAGGCAAACCCAAGCCGCTGGCTATCGGAGCGGAGATTGGTATACGTTTTCGCATCCCCCACCCCAAACGCCACGACTGCCGTTGCTACAGATGGTAAGAGGGTGTGCTTTTTGCTTGATTAGAACGGATAACCTATGCCGAAGTTGAGGCGGATAGCATCCAAGGCAGAAGGTATATTAAAGTAGTTGGTAATCGGCTGGTTTGGATCGGGGTTACCCTCTTTGTCATACCGGAAGGTCTGGTACGGTGCATGGATGCCGACACCGACATCAAGGCGAACGACCAGTCCGTCTATATCGAGCCTCAGACCGGCACCCGTGCCCAACGCTATCTGGCGGGCAAAATCGGGATTGTCGATCACTCCGTCATACAACTCGCTACGTAACTGCAGACGCTCCACGTAGTCTGTTATGCCAGCTTGTTTGAACAGTTCCCCCGCACTATACCAATTCCACACATTGCCGGCATCCACAAAAGCGGCTCCGAAGAGTTTCCACACGATCGGGAAGCGCAGCTCGAAATTGGCTTCCAGTTTGAGATCACCGGCATGGAAGAAGTTCTGGTTGTATTTATCCGAATAGAAATTACCCGGTCCGTAGGCATAGGGCGAAGCGGCACGCATGCTGTTTGGTCCACCGGCATAGAAAGCCTCAGAAAGTGGCGATTCCACCGAGTTGCCAAGCGGTATATTAGCCCCGGCAAACAGGCGCGTGGCGATCGATACCCGGTCGGTGATATTGAACCGGTTACGCAGTTCGGCAGAGAGTTTGACAAACTGGTTGAACGTGATCTTGCCCAGCGGTTTGTCCGTCTCGTCCCACTTATGCCCAAAGGCACAGTAGATAGCGTTAATCAGGTTGCCGGACTCTTTGACACCTATGTTGAGGTAGCTGTTCACCGCCCGTTTGGCACGATAGTCATCGTAGATGAAGTTATAGCCTATCGAAGGTACAAACTCGTCTCCGGCAATCACTTTGATCAGCTGTGGGAACTCAGCCGCCTTGTCCAACAGGCTGTCCGACTCAGCTTTCATCCTCACCAGAGAGAGCGAGAACGGCGTGAAAGCATGCGTTATATAAGGCGAGTGGGCCGAATGGATAAAATAGGTCAACGAAGCCGACACTTTGTGCACGCCATATCCGCCGGCTATGTTCTCATACTGATAGCCCATCATATAGCGTGTATCGCCTTTGGGGTTGTTATCCCCCACCCAATGAAGGTACGGGAACACCAGCGAGGCATTGAGCCCCAGCTTGTAGGTGTCGGTTTTCTTCGGATCACCCGGATGGCGGTCTCTCAGCGCCCAGTAGTAGGCGCCGTTACCCTTAAGCGTGAACGTCTCACCGTGGCCGAGCAGGTTCTTGATAGTCGATTTGAGTGTCAGGTCCGGACCAAGACTGTTGTTGGAACGGTAAGCCACACCGGCATCCGCTGTCAGACCATACACCCGCCACAGGCTATCACCGCGGTAGGTCTCATGGCGACGCCACTCGTTGGTTGCGCGCACGCCTAAACCATATTTATAGAGCTCGCCCTCGAGGATGTTGTTATAGTCTCGTTGCGCAAACAGACGCAGCAGGACATTGCCCTCTTTGGTCAACTTATAATCAGCACTCAGGTTGGCAAACAGACCGCTGCTGGTGTTCACTTCCGGGTTGTCGGTCAGAGTAGAACCAATGGTTATACGGAGCCGATCCTTAAAGAAGGACTTGCTGATGGATATATTCATATCATTGGTCTTGCCGGCAGCATGTGTGGTCTGCGCACTACTGATATCGATATCCACTACCTTGCCCAGCTTGGAGTTGGACATAGCGGCATTGATACGACTGTTGATGATCGACGAGAGGGCGTATCCTCCGCGCTGTGCGGCTACGTTGCTCTCCCCTACGTACATACCGGTGGCCAACAAAGTAGCCGCCAAGCCTTCGCGTGTATCTTCATCCAGCGAAGCCAACTCGTGGGTGATCACGTCGTCATCGGGTGCTTCGAGGAAGAACCCGATGCTCTTGATACCTATCGAATCCAGCACACCATTGACCCGCACACCGGTGCGGAAATCCACACGGCGAGTCTCCTCGTCCTGGGATTCGACATCCGCTTTGACCTGCTGCGATGCCGACACATTAAGCCGCGTGTTACCAAGAGGTCCGTCGAAGGTGACATGGCTGCCCGAATCAACATGGAAAGGCATGATTGGATACAGCTTGGGCGAATACTTCACCGTTCCGTCATCCACATGAACACGTCCGCCCAGATCCATTTTGCCGTCTGCTACGCCATAACGTACGTTGACCGTACCGTAGGGTTTGACTTGCGCCAGGTTCTTCTTGTCTATCGGATAGGTGATATCTGTCGAGGGAAGCAGCGTCACATCTACGTCGGCTACGATCTTGTCCAGCGGGCCGGCTACGCGTCCTTTGATATCAGTAGCCAACTCACCATAGACCGGTATAGGACCATCCTTGGGCAACTTGGTAGGCGCAAAACTGTCGGCCTGCAATGCCACATCCACCTTCATGGTATTTAGGTCCAATCCACCGGTTAGGGCTATATAGGTGCTATCCACACCATAGATGGGCAGACCGTTGAGATCCACCTTGTTATGCTGCATGATGATCGGTGTCTCGCCCAAGCTGAGTCCTACTTTGTAAGGGGTATATTCGGCACTCACGCCCAGTGGCTTCACCTCAGCAGATATATCCGTTGTACCGGGTAGTCCGTCCACGCGCGCTTGGGCCAAGATGGCGCCTTGGAGTGCTACGTCCTTGAGGTGTATGATACTATCAACCAACTCCATAGGTATCTCGTCCAATCGTACATCCGCGGCTATCGAATGGGCATATTGTGTGGAGGGGCTGATAGTCAGATCCGCTGTTCGACGACCCAGGTGCATGTCTCCGTAGCTCAGGCTGTCCAGAACCAGTTGGCCTGTACCGTTCAGGTCGCGGCCGGTACGCTCCAGAGTGAGTTGGAGATCGGCATCGGTACGCAGGTCATGCAGTGTCATCACGCCGTCTGTCAACTTGGTCTGTGCCGACAAAGAGGCATCGGTTCGCCCTTCGGTCATGGCCACCTTAAGCGACGCTTTGGCTGCCGGCAGGCGCAAAGCTGTGCTGTCTTCGGGATGGTCGATATCAGGGATCGATGCATCCACTGCCAGATCGGTCTGTGTAGCATCGGAGTGAAGAGACAGGTCTATCTCATTGATAGCCAGACCCATGCCGTCTATTACATATTGTATCGGACTACCCTGGGTGAGCACAATATCGGCATCCATATCAGGTATCAAACGCCGTATCTGATCCAGTTGGGAAAGATCGGTCAGCGAGACGATAGGCTGTATGATGGTCGAATCGCTTACTGCGCTCAGTAGCGGGGGTATCCGGTCCACCAATTTGAGCACATGCATCGGGCTGGCAGCCTTGAGGCGCAAGCCTTCTGTGGTCAGGTCGAGTGAGGTAGTTTGGTCAGTCGCAAAATCCATCAGCAGACTATTGATATCATACTGCTGCTCCCCTACCCGTGCATGGAGATCGTTGATCGAGCCATGATAGTCGACGGCCATACGCTCAGGCGTCATGAAGCGTGCCACACGAAAACGGTGGTCTGACTGAGCACGAAGTTGAAGGTTGTTGTCCTGCATCTGAACAGGCAGGTGTAACTTGCCATCCACTGTTTGTTTAGCCAAACTGGCGTCAAGCGACAGGCCTGATACGTTGATCTGCTCATAGACTGCCTGCGTCAAGTGCATCTTCACCTTGGAGCGCATAGCCGGAGAAGAGGGGTTGATACCTTGTCCTTGGGCATGCAGACGACCCGCCAATGTCAAACGTGGGTGCCCTTGTAACAGCGCGCCCAGATCAGAGGGTTGCAGGTTCACCGCCATATCATATGCCTCGTCGTCTATGTCATAGTAGCCTCGCACACCGGCTCTGATGCGCTGGTAAGCTACGTCGGCTTTGACATCTGCGCGCATGGTCTCCAGATTCATTGCCGCCGTGTCTATGTCGGCTGTTGCACTAAACGCTTCCGAACGCACATGCAAGTCGCTACTGGTGATTAGGTTCTTGTCCAAGTTGACACAGGCATTACCATAGATAGTGTCTGCCGGTATAGACAGATCGCCCAGCGCAAACATCAGGCCGCCTATGTCTACTCTTCGAGCATCGTAGAGGTTGGCTCCTACGTCCGCCAAGACATTGGTTGCCAGATAATGGGTTTGGACATCCAGTCCCAGAGGCGTAAGCCTGAACCGCACACGATGCAACTCGCCATCCGGCACATCGAATGCCATCAGCAGAGGCGTGGTGTCTTGTGCCGTCGTATCCGGAGGAGTGTCCCTAAGGTCGATAGTTATATCCGCGTCAGCGATACGGAGCTTATGCAGCGGGTACTTGCCTTCGGCAATGAGCAACTGAGGACTGGTTGTCGACAGGTGTCCCACGATGGCATCTATGCCCACCGCCTCAATCATGCTGTCGGAGTGAAAAGTTGTTTGCTCCAGAAGCAGTTGTTTGACAATGATGGGCAGAGAAGTGATTATAGTGGGATCGGCAAGGCCGTTCTCACTGTGAGAGGTGAGCACTGTGGCATTCAGCCGCAGCGCATGGGTGTAGATAAGGGTGTCTTGGCCACGATGGCCCACAAACAGGCTATCTATCTTGACCTCCAATGGCAGATCGTTCTCGCCTTTGTAGGCTTGGTAGAGCAGCATGGGCGAATGGTGGAAAGGCGATAAGTATAGTTCGCCTAAATCGATGTCATAGTCGGTATATTGATTGGCCAAAGCGATACCTTTGTCCAATACCGCTTTGCGCACAGAGGGCACATACAGCACGCAGGCTACTGTTCCCAGCAGTAGCATCACCAAGACCAACACAACACCTATGATGGCCGTAGGAATCTTCCATATCAAGCTGCGCTTACCCACCCTTACGTTTCTATCTCAGAGGCTTAGAAACTCTTCTGAACACCAAACTTCAAGCCATACATACCGGGTGTGAACTGGCTGGCAAGCAGGTTCTTGAGTTTGCCGGAGAAGATAATAAGATCATTGCTATACTCCTGGTGACGAGCACCGGTTTCTTTGTCTTCGTAGAAACGGGTGGTACCGCTGTACCCGAAGCTCATGATAGAGAAGAAAATCTGAAAAGTACTCTTGCGGTTAAACTGGTATGTAATCACCGGCGAGAGTTGGCAACCGTACGTCACACTGTGTCTGAGTCCGTCGTAGTCGGAACCCATGGTATTACCTTCTTTGACACGCGGAAACTCCATACCGGCATACAGGTGTGCTTCCATCCATATACCCACTTTGTCGTTGAACAAGGTCTTCAAACGATAACGCATATACGGAGCCACTTCCCACGAACCTTTCATCACACGGATATCCTCCGAATAGGTGGTGCTGTCCAGGCGCATATAGTTATAGGTGGTATACGAATCTTGGAACGACCCGCCGAAACGCATTCCTAGATAGATACGCTCTTTGAGGCGCCATCCTATCTCCGGCGTCACAGCTATCGACCAGCCGTTCTCCTTCTTGTTGGTCTTTGAATCATGATGAAAATAGATGTCAAAGTTATAGCCGTAGTACAGTTTCTGCTTCCACAGTGGCACTTCTTTGGGCACCTCCACTTCGGCTACACTATCCTCCATGGTCTTGGTCTCACCTACTACTGTTGCCACACCGCCCAAACCTATAGCTATCGGATCGGTCTGTTGCGCCTTTGCGGTCAATGACACAAGCATCACCGCAGCCATTAATCCAAAAAGTCTTTTCATTCGTATATGTTTTCTTCTATATCACAAAAAGGAAAATGGCACACGCACAGAATGCGCATGCCATTTCCACAGATTTATTCTTGCATCAGCAGTTGCATCACTACTTTTGCGCTATACGCCACCGGCGTACCTGGACCAAAGATAGCTGCAACGCCTGCCTTGTACAGGAAGTCATAGTCCTGCGCGGGGATGACACCACCGGCGGTGACCATGATATCCGGACGACCGAGTTTTTTGAGCTCCTCGATGACCTGCGGGATGAGGGTCTTGTGACCTGCCGCGAGAGAGGAGACACCCAGTACATGGACATCGTTCTCCACCGCCTGTTTGGCTGCCTCTGCCGGAGTCTGGAACAACGGTCCCATATCGACATCAAAGCCGCAATCGGCATAACCGGTGGCTACCACTTTGGCGCCACGATCATGGCCG
>CACZCR010000015.1 GCA_902779705.1 uncultured Bacteroidales bacterium
GGAGATTTCCACACGACTTCCGTTAATGACAACCCATTACCGGAACGCGCAGACGTCCTGTTATTAGCAGAAAAGGTCGGTTTAGATGGCAAACAAGCAGCGGTTATTTACGACGAAATGATAAAGTTGACAAACAAACAACTAATATGATTAATCGTATTTGTCAGTTCGGCAACTTCGTGCGGGCAGTACTGATACACAAGTAAGAAGAAACGCATCTTCGGGTGCGTTTTTTTATGCAAATCCTTGCGTATATCTGAAAATTTTTGTACCTTTGCACCGTGATTCAGCATTTCTTGGATTATATTGCCATTGAGCGCAAATACTCGCCTCGGACGGTGGAGGCCTACAGGGATGATCTGCGGGACTTCTGTCGTTTTATGGGGTGGGAGATAGGGGACTTCAACCCGGAGAATGTGGGTGAGGACGATGTGAAGGCGTGGATGCTGGATATGATAGAAGAGCAACATCAGTCCCCCCGTTCGGTGAAACGCAAGCTATCGGCTCTGCGCAGTTTCTATAAGTTTCTCCTGCGCCAGAAGAAAGTGAAACGTGATATCACGGCTCGTATCGTTCCTCCTAAAGCAGACAAACCCTTACCCGTTTTCTTCCGGCCGACCGAGATGGAGGCCGTCACGCAACAAGACCAATGGGCGGAAGATTTTGAATCGATTCGCGACTGCCTGATCATCGAGATGCTGTACCAAACCGGTATGCGTCAGGCGGAGATGTTAGGTCTGCAAGACGCCAATCTGGACTTGCAGCAAGGGCAAGTGCGTATCTTCGGTAAGCGGCGTAAGGAACGAATGGTACCCATCGGCAATTCGTTGATACAACTCATCAAGCATTATCTGGAGGCGCGAGCCGAAGAGATCGGATCGGGACCCATGCCGACTTTCTTTGTGCAGAAAGGACGTGCAGGTGAGGTTAAACCGCTCACCAAAAACACCTTATATAATATCGTGCGCACGCGTATGGGCGAAGTGTCCACACTAAAGAAACACTCTCCGCACGTGCTGCGCCATACCTTTGCTACCGCGATGCTGGATAATGGCGCCGATATCCGTACGATCCAGGAACTGTTAGGTCATGCTTCGCTGAGTACCACCCAGGTTTATACCCATACGACGTTTGAGCAGATAAAGCGCGTTTATATGGCTACTCATCCCCGTGCGAAAAAAGGTGAAAGTTGAAAGTTGAAAGTTGAAAGGTGACATGTAAAAAGCACAAAATGCACTTTTTTTTGATTTTTTTGCAAAAATATTTGGTCAATTAAAAAAAAAGCAGTACTTTTGCACGCTTTTTCGTCGGAAGTGTCTCGATGAGGCCCTTTGCTCGATAGGAAAAATCGGGACGAGCGCTAACGAAGTGCACTCGGACCGAAGAGCGAGAGCACGGCAAAAATTCATATGAGCGACGAGGTCGCGAATCGTATTGAGCCGTCGCTAGCGCGACGCCGCCTCTATAGCTCAGTTGGTAGAGCACTAGATTTGTAATCCAGCGGTCGTTGGTTCGAGTCCGACTAGAGGCTCAAAGCGAATTGAAAATTGAAAATTGAAAATTGAGATTCGCGAGTGAACTTTGAAATGAGGGTGTGTTCCAGAGTGGCCAAATGGGGCAGACTGTAAATCTGCTGTCTTCGACTTCGGTGGTTCGAATCCATCCGCACCCACACAGCGAACGCTTCGAGAGTACTTCTCACTCGGGAGGACTTCGTGAGTCCGACCGAAAAGCGTAGAACAATACGTAGCGTCATTGAGCGACATCGTCGCGAGTCACGCGAGTGTTGATTCAAGCGCGCGAAAGTAGCTCAGTCGATAGAGCACTAGCCTTCCAAGCTGGGGGTCGCGGGTTTGAGTCCCGTCTTTCGCTCAAGAGAGACCTACCTCTCCTTAATAAAAGGAAATGCTGCTTTAGCTCAGTGGTAGAGCGCATCCTTGGTAAGGATGAGGTCCCGAGTTCAACTCTCGGAAGCAGCTCACTCGCGTTCGGCAATAAGCTCGCAAGGGTTTATACCACTCCGCTAAATAAACAGGCGACTTATGCCTCCGCTCTCCCCAAAAATCGGCAGATTTCCGGGGACCCCGGATAGGAAATGCGAAAAACACAAGGCTGGTTAGGGTCAAATCTGACCGGCCTTTTTTAAGGGAAAATAAACAAAAACAATTTATTGTTTAATAACGTTATTAAAATTAAAGAATTACTATGGCAAAAGAAAAATTTGACCGTTCGAAACCGCACGTAAACATCGGTACTATCGGTCACGTTGACCACGGAAAAACGACTCTGACCGCAGCCATCACTACCGTTTTGGCAAAGAAAGGTCTGTCTGAGCTCCGTTCGTTCGACTCTATCGACAACGCTCCGGAAGAGAAAGAGCGTGGTATTACTATCAACACCGCACACGTAGAGTATCAGACCGCTACCCGTCACTACGCTCACGTAGACTGCCCGGGTCACGCTGACTACGTTAAGAACATGGTTACCGGTGCCGCTCAGATGGACGGTGCTATCATCGTGGTTGCTGCAACTGATGGTCCTATGCCTCAGACTCGTGAGCACATCCTTTTGGCACGCCAAGTAAACGTACCGCGCCTGGTTGTATTTATGAACAAGTGCGATATGGTTGACGATCCTGAGATGCTCGACCTCGTTGAGATGGAGATGCGTGAGGTGAGCTTCTGTCGTTCTATGAGTTCGACGGTGACAATACTCCTATCATCCGCGGTTCTGCTCTTGGTGCATTGAATGGTGTACCTGAGTGGGAGGATAAAGTTATGGAGTTGATGGACGCTGTTGACAATTGGATCGAGCTGCCGACACGTGCCGTTGATAAACCTTTCTTGATGCCTGTTGAGGACGTATTCTCTATCACAGGTCGTGGTACCGTAGCAACTGGTCGTATCGAGACTGGTGTTGTTAAGGTAGGTGACGAGGTTCAGCTGATCGGTCTTGGCGCAGAGGGTAAGAAATCTGTTGTTACCGGCGTTGAGATGTTCCGCAAACTGTTGGATCAAGGTGAGGCAGGTGATAACGTAGGTCTGCTCCTCCGTGGTATCGACAAAGACGAGGTTAAGCGTGGTATGGTTATCACTCACCCGGGTGTTGTTAAACCGTACAGCGAGTTCAAGGCTTCCGTTTATATCCTCAAGAAAGAGGAGGGTGGCCGTCACACTCCGTTCCACAACCACTATCGTCCGCAGTTCTACATCCGTACAATGGACGTTACCGGTGAGATCACTCTGCCGGAGGGAACTGAGATGGTAATGCCTGGTGACAACCTCGAGATCCAAGTTAAGTTGATCTACCCGGTAGCTTGCTCTGAGGGTCTGCGTTTCGCAATCCGTGAGGGTGGCCGTACCGTAGGTTCTGGTCAGATCACCAAACTGATTGACTAATACTCAATCGAACGGAAATCTTGTGCAAAGCGAGTGAATGCTTGCATTCGCAACTCGCCGACGCCAAGATTCACGGAAAAATGCACGAGGCATTGAGCCTCTGCATTTTTACGGAAGTCCTCCAATGGTAGGAGAGCGGTCTCCAAAACCGTCAATGTGGGTTCGATTCCTGCCTTCCGTGCAAAGAGGTGTTACGACCTCGACAAAATGTTACAAACATAGCTTCCAATTCGACTTTAACCCAGGTTAGAGCCGGATTGTTGGCGCGGAATAAAGTATATATAAGGAATACTAAAAAAATCTACTAATATGAGTTTTGTAGAAAACATCAAGGAATCGTACAATGAGTTGGTACACAAAGTAAGCTGGCCTTCTCGCAACGAGTTAGCCCAATCGGCAGTGATCGTGTTAATAGCTTCCATTATCCTCGCACTGATCGTATGGCTTATGGACAGCTGCTTTGAGAGCATCATGAAGTTTATTTACGGCCTGTTCTAATTCGTAATTTCTAATTTCTAATTTTTAATCCCGGATTAAGATGGCTGAGAACAATTACAAATGGTATGTGCTGCGCGCTATCAGCGGTAAGGAAAACAAAGTAAAGGAGTATATCGAGAGTGCTTTGGTGACCAGTTCGCTGTTCCGCGAGTATGTGTCTCAAGTGTTGGTTCCTGTTGAGAAAGTAGTGACCGTCAAGAACGGCAAACGCACCATTAAGGAGCGTAACCTGTTCCCCGGTGGCTACGTGTTTGTAGAGTGCAACCTCACCGAAGAGAGCTATCCTCTGCTGCGTAACATCCCCAACGTGCTCGGATTCCTGAGCGACGTCAAGGGGTCCGCTAAGGCTGCTCCTGTTCCACAGGCTGAGATCAATAGAATCATTGGTTCTGTTGAGTCGTCTGAGAACGAACTGCAGACTATGGAAACCTTCTTGGTAGGCGAGAGCGTTAAGGTTACGGACGGACCGTTCAGCGGCTTTAACGGTACTGTACAAGAAGTACTGCAAGACAAACATAAACTCCGCGTGGATGTGACGATCTTTGATCGCCAAGTACCGCTCGAGTTGGGTTACAACCAAGTAGAAAAAGAGTAGGAGGTCTTGTTACGGACCGTTAGTCACTACTCGGTAGTTTCAAACATTTATTAACCGGCCGAGAACGAAATCAAGTAGTTCGATTGCAGGCCAAAAACTATTAACAAAAGTAAAACTATGGCTAAAGAAATTGCTGGTTTTATTAAGCTCCAAATCAAGGGTGGCGCAGCCAACCCTGCACCTCCGGTAGGACCTGCTCTGGGTTCGAAGGGTGTGAACATCATGGAGTTTTGTAAACAATTCAATGCCAGAACACAAGACAAAGCAGGCAAAGTGCTGCCTGTAGTTATCACTGTTTACGCAGACAAGTCCTTTGACTTTATCGTTAAGACTCCTCCTGTAGCTGTTCAGCTCCTCGAGGCTGCCAAGACCAAATCCGGTTCTGCTGAGCCTAACCGTAAGAAAGTGGCTACGATCACTGAGGAGCAGGCTATGCAGATCGCACAGGACAAAATGCCGGACCTCAACTGCTTTACCGTTGAGTCGGCCGTTAAAATGGTTAAAGGTACCGCGCGTAGCATGGGTATCACTGTTAAGTAAAACTAACTTCAATCACATCAACAATTATGGCAAAACTGACAAAAAAACAGAAGCTTGCTGCTGAGAAGATTGAAGCTGGCAAGCTCTACACTATCGATGAGGCAGCTGCTCTCGTTAAAGAGATCACTACCACCAAATTCGACGCTAGTGTAGATATCGACGTTCGTCTGGGTGTTGACCCGCGTAAGGCTAACCAAATGGTTCGTGGCGTGGTTGCTCTGCCGAACGGAACAGGTAAAACAGTACGTGTTCTCGCACTTTGTACTCCCGACCAGGAAGCTGCTGCCAAAGAGGCCGGCGCTGACTATGTAGGTCTGGATGAGTATATTGAGAAGATCAAAGGCGGTTGGACGGATATCGACGTTATCATCACACAACCTCAGATCATGGGTAAAATCGGAGCTCTCGGTCGTGTACTTGGTCCTCGTGGCCTCATGCCGAACCCCAAGAGCGGTACCGTTACCATGGACGTAGCTAAAGCTGTTAAAGAGGTTAAGGGCGGTAAGATCGACTTCAAGGTTGACAAGTTCGGTATCGTACACACCTCTATCGGTAAAGTAAGCTTCAGCGCTGACAAGATCGCTGAGAATGCTAACGCATTCATCGACACGATCAAGCACCTCAAGCCCGCTGTATCGAAAGGTGAGTATATCAAGAGCGTTTATCTTTCCAGTACAATGAGTCAAGGTATCAAGATCGATACCAAAACGATTTAATTAAAAACCAAGAGACATTATGAAGAAGGAAGATAAAAACCTTATCATTGAAGCTCTGGGCGCGCAACTCAACGAGTATCAGCACTTCTATCTGACTAACATCGAGGGTCTCGATGCACAGAAAACAAGTGACCTGCGCCGCGCATGCTTCAAGAAAGACATCAAGCTCGTAGTAGCAAAAAATACGCTCCTGCAGAAGGCTCTTGAGAATAAAGGCATCGACGCAGAGATATTCCAGGCTCTCAAAGGTAATACAGCCCTGATGCTTTGCAACACCGGTAACGCACCTGCTAAACTCATCAAAGAGTTGACCAAGGGTGACAAGACCGGAGAGGCAAAACCGCAACTCAAAGCTGCTTACGTTGAAGAGACTGTCTATGTCGGCAAACAAAATCTGGAGTTCCTCTCGACTATCAAGTCCAAGAACGAGCTCATCGCAGAAATCGTTGCTCTGCTGCAGTCGCCTGCTAAGAACGTTGTATCGGCTCTCCAATCGGGTGGTAACACTATCCACGGCGTGCTGAAAACCCTGGGCGAGCGCGCTGAGTAATCGGTGACGCAATCACAACCCAACTAAACAACCCGGTCATTGCGACCAAACTAAACAATTAAGTAAAATAATAACCATTAAAAATTATACGAAAATGGCAGACATTAAAGCTATTGCTGAAACTTTGGTAAACCTTACCGTTAAGGAAGTAAACGAACTCGCAACCGTCCTCAAAGAGGAGTACGGCATTGAGCCTGCAGCTGCAGCTGTTGCAGTTGCTGCTGGTCCTGCAGCTGGCGCTGCTGCTGAGGCAGCTGAGGAGAAGACCTCGTTCGACGTTGTATTGAAGAGCGCAGGTGCTCAGAAGCTCCAAGTCGTTAAGGCTGTTAAAGAGCAAACCGGTCTTGGTCTCAAAGAGGCTAAGGACATCGTAGACGCTGCTCCTGCAACTGTTAAGGAAGGCGTTGACAAAGCTACTGCTGAGGCTCTCAAGAAAGCTCTCGAAGAGGCAGGCGCTGAGGTTGAGCTCAAGTAATAACCAACCACTTTGTGGTAATAGGTTTAGATCCCTTACGGGGGGTCTAAACCTTTTTCGCTGAAATAAGGACATAGTTAAAATTAACTGAAAGACTGGTAATAATTACTCAGTTTATGTTAACAAAGATTAAATAACAAAACCATTGATTTAGCTGTAAATCTCATATTACCAGCAGTTAAGGTCTATTATTCACAACACCATACATAAAATTTATGGCAACTAACAAACAAACACAAAGAGTCAACTTCTCTTCTATACAGAAGCAGATGCCTTATCGTGACTTTTTGGAGATTCAGTTGAAGTCATTTCATGATTTCTTCCAGATCGAGTCGACTCCGGAAGAGCGCCGTCATGAAGGCCTGTACAAGGTGTTTATGGAGAACTTCCCTATCACCGACACACGCAACAGCTTCAACCTTGAGTTTCTGGACTATTATGTCGACCATCCTCGTTACACCATTGAGGAGTGTATCAAGCGTGGCCTGACCTACTCCGTGCCTCTGAAGGCTAAACTCAAACTGTCGTGCTCCGATCCTGATCATGAGGATTTCGACACCGTCATCCAAGACGTGTTCCTCGGTCCGGTGCCTTATATGACACCGAAAGGTACATTCGTCATCAACGGTGCTGAGCGCGTAGTCGTAAGCCAGCTGCACCGTTCGCCGGGCGTGTTCTTCGGCACATCGGTACACAGCAACGGTACCAAGCTCTATTCGGCACGTATCATTCCGTTCCGCGGCTCGTGGATTGAGTTCGCTACGGATATCAACAAAGTGATGTACGCTTACATCGACCGTAAGAAAAAACTGCCTGTTACAACCCTGCTCCGCGCTATCGGATTTGAGTCCGACAAGGAGATACTCGACTGCTTCGGCCTGGCTGAAGAGGTTAAGTGTACCCGTGGCGAGTTGGAGAAATACGCAGGTCGTATCTTGGCCGGTAACGTGCTCAAAGCATGGTCTGAGGACTTCGTAGACGAGGACACCGGCGAGGTGGTAACTATCGAGCGTAACGAGGTGATCCTGGAGCGTGAGCAAGAACTCACACCCGAGGCTATCGAGCGTATCCTCGAGTCGAACACCAAGACAATCCTTCTGCACAAAGAAGAGGCACGTGAGAACGATTTCTCCATTATCTTCAACACCTTGCAGAAAGACCCGTCGCACTCCGAAAAAGAGGCTGTGCTCTATATCTACCGTCAGCTGCGTAACGCTGAGCCGGCAGACGATGCAACAGCTCGCGAGATGATCCAAAACCTCTTCTTCTCCCAGAAGCGTTATGACCTGGGTGAGGTGGGACGTTATCGTATCAACCGCAAACTCAACATGTCTATTCCGGACGAGGTACATGTGCTCACCAAAGAGGACATGATCGAGATCATCAAGTACCTGGTTGAGTTGATCAACTCCAACGCTGACGTGGATGATATCGACCACCTCTCTAATCGTCGTGTTCGTACCGTCGGCGAGCAACTCTACAACCAGTTCGGTATCGGTCTGAACCGTATGGCTCGTACTATCCGTGAGCGAATGAACGTTCGCGACAACGAGGTCTTCACACCGACCGACCTGATCAACGCCAAGGCTGTATCGTCGATCATCAGCTCATACTTCGGTACCAACGCCCTGAGCCAGTTCATGGACCAGCAGAACCCGTTGGCCGAGATCACCCACAAGCGTCGTATGTCGGCTCTGGGTCCTGGCGGTCTGAGTCGTGACCGTGCCGGATTCGAGGTACGTGACGTACACTATACCCACTACGGTCGTCTCTGTCCTATCGAGACTCCTGAAGGACCGAACATCGGTCTGATCTCCTCGCTCTGTATCTATGCCAAGATCAACGATCTCGGATTCATTGAGACCCCGTATCGAAAGGCAGAGAACGGCGTCGTAGATCTGGATAACGACCACGTGGTATTCCTCACCGCCGAGGACGAGGAGAACATGACCGTAGCACAAGGTAACGCCCCGCTGCGTGAGGATGGTTCGTTCATCCGTTCGAAAGTTAAATCGCGTTATGGCGCCGACTTCCCTGTGGTAGCACCGGATCAGGTGAACCTCATGGACGTGGCTCCGTGCCAGATCGCTTCGGTAGCAGCTGCGCTTATTCCGTTCTTGGAGCATGACGATGCCCACCGTGCATTGATGGGATCGAACATGATGCGCCAGGCTGTGCCACTGATCACCTCCGAGGCACCGATCGTAGGAACCGGTATCGAGGAGCAGCTGGTTAAAGACAGCCGCACCCAGATAGAGGCAGAAGGCGATGGCGAGGTGACCTACGTAGACGCAGATGTCATCCGTATCCGCTACAACCGCAACGAGGACGAGGAGTTCGTATCCTTCGACCCGGCGGAGAAAGAATACAAGATGCCTAAGTTCGAGAAGACCAACCAGAACACCACGATTGACCTGCACCCGATCGTTCGCAAGGGCGACATGGTGACCAAAGGTCAGTTGCTGACCGAAGGTTACGCAACACAAGCTGGTGAGTTGGCACTCGGTAAGAACCTCAAGGTGGCTTACATCCCTTGGAAAGGTTATAACTATGAGGATGCTATCGTGCTCTCCGAGCGAATCGTTCGCGAGGACCTGTTCACTTCCGTACACGTAGTAGAGCAACTGCTCGAGGTGCGCGACACCAAGCGTGGTATGGAGGAGTTCACCGCCGACATCCCGAATGTTTCTGAGGAGGCTACCAAAGACCTCGACGAGAACGGTATCATCCGTATTGGTGCATACATCGAGCCGGGCGATATCATGATCGGTAAGACCACTCCTAAGGGTGAGACCGATCCGTCGCCGGAGGAGAAACTGTTGAAGGCCATCTTCGGTGACAAGGCCGGTGACGTGAAGGATGCTTCGCTCAAAGCCAGCCCGTCGCTGAGCGGTGTGGTCATCGACAAGAAACTCTATGCACGTGCCATCAAGGACCGCAAGCAGAAACAAGAGGACAAAGCACAGATGCACGATATGGACCTCGCTTACGATAAGAAAGTTGAGGAACTGCATGCACGTCTGATCGACAAACTCTCGTCGCTGCTCAAGAACAACCAGGCTCAGAAAGTGGAAGACCTGGTAGGTACTGTCCTCATTGAGAAAGGTCAACACTTCTCCAAAGAGCGTCTTAATAGCATTGACTACAAGACCGTTATGCTCGAAGGCTGGACAGCTGACCAGCACAAGAACGGCCTGATCCGTCAGTGTGTGATGAACTACCTGGAGAAACTCAAAGAGCTGGATGCACAACTCAAACGTGAGAAGTTCAACCTCACTATTGGTGATGAACTGCCTAACGGTATCATCCAGATGGCTAAGGTCTATATCGCTAAGCGTCGTAAGATCCGCGTAGGTGATAAGATGGCCGGTCGTCACGGTAACAAGGGTATCGTATCCAAGATCGTCCGCGTAGAGGACATGCCGTTCTTGGCTGACGGTACACCGGTCGATATCGTCCTCAACCCGATGGGTGTGCCTTCTCGTATGAACATCGGGCAGATCTTCGAGGCTGTCCTCGGTTGGGCTGGTGCCGAACTGGGCGTTAAGTTCTCGACTCCGATCTTCGATGGTTGTACACTCGAGCAACTCGACGAGTGGACCGACAAAGCCGGTCTGCCACGCGCTGGTAAGACCCAGCTCTACGATGGCGAGACGGGCGAACCGTTCGACCAGATGGCTACCGTCGGTGTGACCTACTTCATGAAGCTCGGCCACATGGTGGATGACAAGATGCACGCCCGTTCGATCGGTCCGTACAGCTTGATCACACAACAACCGCTCGGTGGTAAAGCACAGTTCGGTGGTCAGCGTTTCGGTGAGATGGAGGTTTGGGCCCTCGAGGCACACGGTGCCGCACATACCCTGCAAGAGATCCTGACTGTCAAGTCAGACGATGTCACAGGTCGTGCACGTACCTACGAGGCTATCGTTAAGGGCGAACCGTTCCCGACACCGGGTCTGCCAGAGTCGTTGAATGTGCTCTTGCATGAGTTGCAAGGCTTGGCACTCAGTATTAATATGGAATAATTTTGGAGGACAATTATGGCTTTTAAACAAGAAAATAAGAAAACCGGTTTCACCAAGATCTCTATTGGTCTGGCATCACCAGACGAGATCATGCAGATCTCCAGCGGTGAGGTGTTGAAACCCGAGACGATCAACTATCGTACCTATAAGCCTGAGCGAGATGGTTTGTTCTGCGAGCGCATCTTCGGTCCTACCAAGGACTACGAGTGTCATTGCGGTAAATACAAACGTATCCGTTACAAAGGTATCGTGTGCGAACGCTGCGGTGTTGAGGTTACCGAGAAGAAAGTGCGTCGTGAGCGTATGGGTCATATCAAACTCGTCGTTCCGGTAGCACACATCTGGTATCTCCGTTCGCTGCCGTCTAAGATGTCGGCTCTGCTTGGTATACCTACCAAGAAGCTCGATGCGATCGTTTATTATGAGAAATATGTGATTATCAATGCCGGTGTATTGGCAGGCCAGGAACTGGGCGACGAGATCGTTGAGAACAACCTGCTCTTGGACGAGGACGAATATGCAGAGCTCCTCAGCCGTCTGCCGGCAGAGAACCAACTCCTGGAGGATGGTGATCCGGATAAGTTCGTAGCTAAGATGGGTGCTGAGGCACTCTATGAGATGCTTTGCAAACTCGATCTGGATGCCCTCAGCTATGAGCTGCGTGATATGGCCGACAAGGCTAAGACCACTTCGGCTCAACGTCGTAACGAGGCACTCAAGCGTCTGCAGATAGTAGAGGCTTTCCGCGCTTCGAAGAATCGCAACCGCCCCGAGTGGATGATCCTGCAGGCACTGCCTGTCACTCCGCCGGAGTTGCGTCCGCTGGTTCCGCTGGATGGTGGTCGTTTTGCGACCTCTGACCTCAACGACCTCTATCGTCGTGTCATCATCCGTAACAACCGACTCAAACGTCTGTTGGAGATCAAAGCACCGGATGTCATCCTGCGCAACGAGAAGCGTATGCTTCAAGAGGCAGTGGACAGCCTCTTCGACAACAGCCGCAAGACAACGGCTATCAAGTCGGATGCTAACCGCCCGCTCAAGTCTCTCTCTGACTCGCTCAAGGGTAAACAAGGACGCTTCCGTCAGAACCTGCTCGGTAAACGTGTGGACTATTCCGCTCGTTCCGTTATCGTCGTAGGTCCTGAGTTGAACATGCACGAGTGCGGTCTGCCTAAAGAGATGGCTGCCGAGCTCTATAAGCCGTTTATCATCCGCAAGCTCATCGAGCGCGGTACCGTTAAGACTGTCAAGTCGGCCAAGAAGATCATCGATCGCCGTGAGCCGGTCATCTATGAGATCCTGGAGCACGTGATGGAAGGACACCCTGTTCTGCTCAACCGTGCACCGACACTGCACCGTCACGGTATTCTGGCTTTCCAGCCGCGTATGATCGAGGGTAAAGCTATCCAGCTCCACCCGCTGGCTTGTGCCGGATTCAACGCCGACTTCGACGGTGACCAGATGGCTGTACACTTGCCGCTGTCCAACGAGGCTATCCTCGAGGCACAGTTGCTCATGCTCGGTTCGCATAACATCCTTGACCCAGCTAACGGTAACCCTATCACCGTACCTTCACAGGATATGATCCTCGGATTGTACTATATCACCAAACCGCGTAAGGGCATGAAGGGCGAAGGCCTCACCTTCTACTCTATGGAGGAGAGCGAGATCGCGCTCAACGAGGGTAAAGTGGATATCCACGCACTCGTTAATGTCCGTATCGAGGAGGTCGTAGACGGCAAGAAGGTGTCTCGTCTTATCGAGACCACTCCGGGCCGTGTGATGGTCAACCGTTTCGTACCGGCAGAGGTAGGATTCCAGAACGTCACCCTCAAGAAGGGCGCTGTCAAGGGCATTATCTCCCAGGTGATCAAGACCTGCGGTGTGGCTCGCACAGCTAAGTTCCTGGATGATATCAAGAACCTCGGATACTATATGGCCTTCCGTGGTGGTCTGTCGTTCAACCTCAACGATATCCTTATCCCTGAGGAGAAGAACGCAATCATCGCTAAGGGTAACCAAGAGGTAGAGAACATTACCGAGCGTTATAACTTCGGTGAGATGTCCGACGACGAGCGTTATAAGTCTGTCATCGACGCATGGAACAAAGTTGACCAAGAGGTGACCGAGGTGCTGATGAAGCATATGACCGAGGCTGACCAAGGCTTCAACTCTGTATACATGATGATGGACTCCGGTGCCCGTGGTAATAAACAGCAGATCAAACAGCTGGCAGGTGTCCGTGGTATGATGGCTAAGCCGCAGAAAGCTGGTTCTACCGATACCCGTACCACCATTGAGAACCCTGTCCTCGCTAACTTCAAAGAGGGTATGTCTGTGCTCGAGTACTTTATCTCTACGCACGGTGCCCGTAAGGGTCTTGCCGATACCGCCCTCAAGACAGCTGACGCAGGTTACCTGACCCGTCGTCTGGTCGATGTATCGCATGATGTGATCATCAACGAGGAGGACTGTGGTACACTCCGTGGTCTGACTGCTCGTGCTATCAAACAGAACGACGTAGTCGTAGCTACACTCACCCAACGTATCCTCGGACGTGTATCCGTGCACGATATCCATGATATGGATGGCAACCTGATCGTGGCTGCCGGCGAAGAGATCCGCGAGGCTGCTTGCGAGGCTATCGAAGCTGCAGGTATCGAAGAGGTGGAGATTCGTTCGGTGCTCACCTGTGAGTCCAAGCACGGCGTTTGTGCTAAGTGCTACGGCCGCAACCTCGCATCGCGTAAGATGGTCCAGAAGGGTGAGGCTGTCGGCGTCATCGCTGCACAGGCTATCGGTGAGCCGGGTACTCAGCTGACCCTGCGTACCTTCCACTCCGGAGGTTTGGCAGGTAACGCCGCTACACAGAATACCTATTCTATCCCGCGCGAGGGTATCATTGATATCGAGGACCTGCGTACTATCACTACCGCCGAAGGCGATGTGATCGTAGTCAGCCGTCTCAATGAGCTCCAACTCAAGGACGAGAAGACCGGTGTGGTACTCACGACCTTCAATATCCCGTACGCATCCAAACTGTTCATCACACCGGGTCAGAAATATGACAAGGGTACAGTAGTCTGCGAATGGGATCCGTATAAGGCTTCGTTAATCATCGAACAGGATGGTATCTTGCGTTATGAGGACGTAATCGAAGGTGTGACTTGTATGACCGAGATCGACGACCAGACCGGTAAACGTGAAGTCACGATCATCGATACCAAAGATAAGACCAAACTGCCGACAGCGCATATTGAGGACAAGGATGGTAACATCCTCCGTACCTACAACTTGCCTGTTAAGGCCAGCCTGGTTAACGCCGACGGCGCTGAGGTCAAAGTGGGTAGCCAACTGTTCACCGTTGCTCGTGCCTTTGGTTCGGCCGGTGATATCACCGGTGGTCTGCCACGTGTGACCGAGCTGTTCGAGGCACGCAACCCGTCCAACCCTGCTATCGTAGCTGAGGTCGACGGTGAGGTATCCTACGGTAAGATCAAACGCGGTAACCGCGAGCTGTTCATCACGCCTAAGTTCGGCGAGAAGAAGACCTACCTCATTCCGCTGTCTAAGCAGATTCTGGTACAGGAAGGTGACTACGTACGCGCTGGTGTAGCCCTCTCGGATGGTGCTATTACTCCGGACGACATCCTTGCTATCCAGGGTCCGACAGCTGTTCAGGACTATATCGTCAACGAGGCACAGTCTGTCTATCGTATGCAGGGTGTGGAGATCAACGACAAGCACTTCGAAGTCATCGTTCGCCAAATGATGCGCAAGGTAGAGATTCTGGACGCCGGTGATACCCGCTTTTTGGAGCACCAGATCGTAGACAAACTCGACTTTATGGAAGAGAATGACCGTATCTGGGGTAAGAAAGTGGTGGTTGATGCCGGTGACAGCGAGTCGCTGCACGCAGGACAGATCACTACCGCACGTCGTCTGCATGACGAGAACTCGTCGCTCCGACGTCGCGATAAACAACTGGTGACCGCTCGTGAGGCTACCTGTGCTACCGCATGCCAAGTGCTGCAAGGTATCACTCGTGCCGCATTGGGAACCAAGTCCTTTATGTCCGCAGCCTCCTTCCAGGAGACTACCAAGGTGCTCAACGAGTCCGCTGTGCAGGGTCGCGTTGATAACCTCGAGGGTATGAAGGAGAATGTGATCTGCGGTAACCTCATTCCTGCAGGAACAGGCTTCCGTGAGTTCGCACGTGTATCGGTGCACAACGCAGAAGAGTATGCTGCCCTCCAGGCTGCACGCGAGGCTGCAGAGAATGCACTCAACAACAGCTTTGATGACTAATGGCTAGTCTCAAACTGTTATATCGTCAAGAGTCTGCCGGTGGCGCTTCACGCGCTGCCGGCAAGACCTTACAACTTGGCAAAGGTCGAGGCGTCGTGCTTGTCCTATGCGAAGGCAAAGGACGCATGCCGCAAGCGGCTCAGGCAGCCCAAACAGCCCTTGCCACTATCGAACAGCAGTTCGCCGCTGCTGACCAACAGATCAATCTGGCCACTACCAACGTGCACGCATCCATTGTCTGGATCAACAAGGACAAGGTCAATGCAGCAGGCAATGGCAAGGTGATGTGTTACAACCCGCAGGGTGGGGTACATACTCTGCAACAAGGCATCTATAACCAAGACATCGTCCTCTTGGCACCTACCGCTTTCTACAAGGCACTCACAGCCCAACAGATAACGGAAGTATTGGCTGCCAACTCAACCGACCTCAAGGCTATATATGCCGCCTTTGACCAACTATTCAACCAACTGGGCGAACCGACTCCCACCATCCTCATGGCAATGGTGACAGCCGGATGCCCCGAGATGCAACCGCAGGCGCACAAAGAGGATAAACACCAACAAAAGGACCCGCAGGATGCACCGTCTCCAACGGCCACCAAATATACGCGCTATTGGTTGATAGCTGCCGCTATTATGACGATAGCCAGTATTGTTTTGCTCTGTTTGTTCTAAACAAACACCCAAAGCCCACGTTCAAACACCATGGCAGACGAAGGCTACATACAGGTGATCGGAGCGCGAGTACACAACTTAAAGAACATAGACGTCTCCATCCCTCGCAAAAAACTCACTGTTATTACCGGTCTTAGCGGTAGTGGCAAGTCTTCGCTTGCGTTTGATACGATCTTTGCCGAAGGGCAACGACGCTATCTGGACACCTTCTCCAGTTATGCGCGCGGGTACATAGGTACGATGCAACGTCCTGACGTGGACAAGATCAGCGGCCTGAGTCCCGTTATCTCCATTGACCAAAAAACCACTTCTCGCAATCCTCGCTCTACCGTGGGGACCGTGACCGAAGTCTATGACTTCCTGCGTTTGCTCTACGCACGCGCCGGCGAGGCGTACTCGTATCTCACGGGCGAGAAAATGGTACATTATACGACCGAACAGATCATCGATCTCATTCTTAACGACTATGCCGGACAGCGTATCATCCTTCTGGCACCCCTGGTGAATAATCGCAAGGGACACTACAAGGAGCTGTTCGACCTCATCCGTAAGAAAGGTTATGCCCAAGTGCGGGTGGATGGCGAAGTACAATACCTCACCGAGGGAATGAAGGTCGATCGCTATAAGAACCATACCATCGAGGCCGTGGTGGACAAACTCAAGATCCGCCCGGTCACTAATCCTGATGACGAGGATTTTCGTCGTATGCGCCAGTCCATTGAACAAGCTATGGAACAGGGCCAAGGAGTCATTGCTATCGTCTCGGCGGATGAGCAGAGTCCTATACGCTACCTGAGTCGTCATCTCATGTGTCCGACCACCGGTTTGGCATACAAAGAGCCTGCCCCGCACACGTTCTCCTTCAATAGCCCGAGCGGCTGGTGTGACTGTTGCAAGGGATTGGGTAAAGTCAAAGCCAATGGCGAAGCCGCCGGTGATGACCTGCTGACTACCGACCCGTGGAACACCCATGAACCCACCGATGACGAAGAGACCGAAGAGAAAGATCAGTGGGTAGTATGTCCTGAGTGCCACGGCAAACGTCTGAGCAAAGAGGCACTCAGCTACCGCATAACAGACTACTCGATAGCCGACATGTCGGACATGGATATCAATGTGCTCTTACGCACCCTCGAAGCGCTATTAGAACCCTCCTCGTCGCTTACCACCACCCAGCGGGCAATAGCCGAGCCGATACTCAAAGAGATCTGCGCACGACTGCGGTTTATGCAGTCCGTCGGGCTGAGCTACCTCAGTCTCGGACGCTCCTCTGAGAGTCTGTCCGGCGGTGAGAGCCAACGTATACGTCTGGCCACCCAGATAGGCTCACGGCTGGTCAACGTGCTCTATATACTCGACGAACCCTCCATCGGCCTCCATCAGCGCGACAACGAGCGTCTGATCTCTTCGCTCAAGGAGCTGCGCGACATGGGCAACTCGGTCATCGTGGTCGAACACGACGAACAAATGATGCGCGAGGCGGATTGGATAGTGGATATAGGTCCTAATGCAGGTCGTTTGGGTGGCAAGGTGGTGTTTGTTGGTACTCCCAACCAGATGCTCCAGACATCTACCCTCACAGCCCAATACCTCAAGGGCGAGAAAAAGGTGGTGGACCCTTCACCCGTAACCGGTAACCCCTCTTCCACTCACCCACTAACCCCCTCACCCGCTTACCTCACCCTAACCGGCTGCACAGGGCACAACCTTAAGAACGTCACCCTACGACTTCCTTTAGGCCGGATGGTATGCGTCACGGGCGTGAGTGGTAGCGGCAAGTCGAGCCTGATCAACCAGACGCTCTATCCGCTGCTCTCCCAGCAGTTCTATCGCAGTCTCAAGAAACCGCTCCCGTATGCGGCTATCGAAGGCATGGAACATATAGACAAGGTCATCAATGTGGACCAGTCGCCTATTGGGCGTACACCGCGTTCGAACCCCGCCACCTACACCAATGTGTTCAGCGACATACGCGATCTCTTTGCCAGCATGCCGGAGTCTAAGATCCGTGGATGGAAAGCGGGACGGTTCTCGTTCAATATGAAGGGCGGGCGCTGCGAAGAGTGTCTCGGTAATGGCTACAAGACCATCCAGATGCATTTCATGCCCGATGTCTTTGTGCCCTGCGAGGCGTGTGGCGGCAAGCGCTACAACAAAGAGACACTCGAGGTCCGGTTCAAAGGCAAGTCTATCGGCGAGATACTCGATATGACCGTCAACCAGGCAGTCGAGTTCTTCGAACACCAGCCTTATATCCTGCGCAAGATCAAGACCATCCAGGATGTAGGACTGGGCTATATCAAACTTGGCCAGTCATCCACTACGTTGTCCGGTGGAGAGAGCCAACGTATCAAACTGGCTACCGAACTGGCACGACCCTCTACAGGGCGAACCCTTTATATACTCGACGAACCCACCACTGGTCTGCATTTTGAGGACATACGTGTGCTCTTGGGCGTTCTGCGCCGACTGGTGGACAAAGGCAACACGGTCGTTATCATCGAACACAACCTCGACGTCATCCGTGCCTGTGACTGGATCATCGATATGGGACCCGAAGGAGGACGCGCAGGAGGCGAGATAGTGGCCGAAGGTACCATCGAACAAGTCAAACAATCCCCTAATAGCATAACTGCCCGATTCTTATGAGCATCGATCTACTTACATTGCCCATCCGAGACCCGCTGACCATCTTGGCGCTGATCATCGGTATCATCTGGCTGGTGCCACCCGTCTGCCGCAAGCTGCATGTCCCCTCTATCGTGGGCTTTATCTTGGCCGGTATAGCTATTGGCGATTATGGCTTTGGTGTACTGGCCGCCACCCAGACCGTTCAGGCACTCGGCAAACTGGGTATGCTCTATATCATGCTTCAAGCGGGCATAGAGATTGACCTCAACAATTTCTCGCAATACCGCCGCCAAGCGCTCTTCCAAGGTGTGCTCAGTTTTCTGCTGCCTTTCCTGTTAGGTTTGGCCACCAGCCGGTGGATACTCGGCTTTGAGTGGAACACCTCCATGCTGCTCGGCGCCATGTATGGAAGCCACACCCTGATGACCTATCCTATCGTTAGCCGCTATGGTGTACAACAGCAGCGATCGGTCAATATCGTCGTTGGCGGCACCATGCTTACGATCACTCTCTCGCTGCTGGTCCTCGCGGCGCTCAAGGGCAAACTGCTCAGCACAACAGACACCTCTTTCTGGTGGACCTTTGCGCTCCGGACGGCCGTGTTTGCCGCCGTGGTGCTACAACTCTTTCCCTTCATCACCCGCAGAGCGTTCCTCAAAGACCATGATCCTATGTTCTGCTACATGCTTGTCATGGCTATGTTGGTCAGCGCGGCATGGCTTGCCGAATGGGCTGGACTGGAAGGTATTTTAGGAGCATTCGTATGTGGCGTGGCGCTCAATAAGTATGTGCCTAACCGTAGCCCGTTGATGCAGCGTATCAACTTTATAGGTAACAGCCTTTTTGTGCCGCTGTTCCTGATCGGAGTGGGTATGCTGATCAATATCCACCTGCTGTGGGATAGCTGGATGACGGTGGCCATAGCCGGTGTCATGATCACTACCAAGCTCTCTTCCAAATGGCTCTCCTCGTGGATCACCCAACTCGTCTTCCACCTCTCCGCTATGGAGCGCCAACTCATCTTTGGTCTTACCCATGCTACAGCTGCCGGTACATTGGCTATCGTCACAATCGGATTCCAGATCGGTATGTTCGATGCCTATATACTCAACGGCGCGGTGCTGATGATCCTGCTTCTCTGTACAACAGCCAGCTTCGTCACCGAGCATGCAGCCAAAGAACTGGCCCTGCAAGAGGAGTCGCATATGGAGTACGAACGCCAAGATAACAGCTGGCTGCTGCTGTCGGTGGGTGAGGAGATCATGCCCCAACTTCAGGAACTGGGCCAACTGAGCGAACTCTATCGCACCGAGGTGGCGGTGGAACCCGATTGGCAGACTACACAAGAACTCATCGAACGTACACCACGCTCGGTCATTATCTACCATCCTACCCAGACACTCAGCACGGTTGCACGACTGCTGGTGGCTGTGCCGCGATATGCGGAGAAAGAGCATGACTTCGTGTCCTGCTTCGGACAGATACGTCGTCTCAGCAGCCAGATTGGCGCCAAGGTGGTATTCTTTTGCGAAGAAGACACACGTGCGGCCATCCAAGCACTATGCCGACGCAAAGGCAAATACCTGCGCGCCTCCTATCGCGAGATGGGAGACTGGGAAGAGGTACTCATGATTGCTAAAGAAGTCAAAACGGATGATATGGTCGTCATGCTCTCGGCACGCAAGGCAACGCCGAGCTACAACCCGCTTTTCGAACAGATACCGGATATGCTGACGCGTTTCTTCCAGGACAATAGTTACCTACTCATCTATCCCGAACAGCTGACCGGCGAGGCTGGTACCAACCAACTGCTCACCGAACATGTGCCCCACTCACGTGTGTGGCATGCTATCGGCCAATTCAAACGTTGGATTCAGAAGATCCTTTATAAGATTCAAACACGCTGACGCTTGCTGAAGCATATCACAAACACTGCCCATATCAGGAACATGATGGTATAGAATCCATACTTGAAGATCCAGGTATGGAATAGTTCGAACAGCTCCGGGTGAAACTCTGTGATCATCGCTATCGCGGCTATACGTACGATATTGAGTAGATCACACAGGATCCAACCCATCGGGATGAACCATGTCTTGTGCTTCCAGCTACCGCGAGCGGTCAACATCACACAGGTCCAGATAAACGCTTGCTTGATGCCCGAGCAACCCCATATGACCGTTACGCTGGTGCCCGACATAAAAGCAATCACATTCTTCGACGGCATCGACACCGTATCGCGGAACAAACCTACTACCCAATAGGCCCAGTTGGCCGCATGGTACGTCATCCAGTCAAACAGCGCCGACACATCAATCCCCAGCCATGTTACCATGGCGTCCACCGTATCTTCGTCTCCGTGCACCGTCAGCTTCCAAAACCAGTTAGCTGCCAACATCGTCGCAAAAAAGAGGATGATATTCCCGTACGGCCTTAATGTCTCTATGATCTTTTTTCTATTCATTGTCGCTATGCTCCCCCTTTGAGAGGGGGGCGGGGGGTGTTACACCCCCGTCTTTGCAAACGGCACCTCCTCCAGTTTACAGAACTCGCCGTCCAGATACTTCATATAGCCCGCTTGGGCGATCATAGCCGCGTTGTCAGTCGTGAAACTGAAGGGCGGTATATACACCTGCCATCTGTAGCGCTTGCCATATTCAACCATCGCTTGCCTTAGGCCACTATTGGCACTCACACCGCCGGCTACCGCCACATGGCTGATACCCAGGTCTTTGGCTGCTTTCTTTAGTTTGCGCATCAGTATGTCTATCACCGTCGTCTGTAGCGAGGCACATAGATCTTCGCGCAAGTTCGGCACGCGTTCTGCCAACTCGTCTATTGTCTCCACCCCATGCTCGCGAAGCATGTCGCGCAACGTGTACAAGAATGAGGTCTTTAATCCCGAGAACGAGTAGTCATAGCCTGCTATATTGGGTTTGGCCAGCGGGTACTTGGTTGGGTCACCTTGTTGGGCCAACTTGTCCACCCATGGACCGCCCGGGTAGGGTAGTCCAAGCACCTTCGCGCACTTGTCAAACGCCTCGCCCGCCGCGTCGTCTATCGTCTGACCAATGATCTCAAACCTCGGCATATGCTTTCCCGTACCCTGTAACCCGTCACCCGTAACCTTTATGATCTGACTGTTTCCACCACTCACCAACAGACACAAAAACGGCAACTGAGGGCAACTGTTTCCCGCTAACCCACTAACCGCTAACCGTTCATCCGGTTTTACAAAATGCGCCATCACATGTCCTTGCAGGTGGTTAACATCTACCAGCGGGATACCCAGCGACAGAGCCAGACCCTTGGCAAACGACGTACCTACCAACAGCGAACCCAATAGCCCCGGTCCACGGGTGAAAGCGATAGCCGAGAGTTCCTCTTTCGCTACGCCGGCACGCTTCAGCGCGGCATCCACTACCGGCACGATGTTCAACTGGTGTGCGCGGCTTGCCAACTCCGGTACCACGCCGCCGTACTCCTCATGTACTTTCTGGCTCGCTATCACATTGCTGCACAGCAGGCCGTCCACTATCACGGCAGCCGAGGTGTCGTCACAACTCGACTCGATGCCTAATATGATCGTTCTCTTTTCCATTTTGGCTGCAAAGGTACTACAAAAAAATTGAATGTGCAAGTTTTTTAGCAAAAAAATCGTCTAAGCTTGCTTAAGTACCGTTTTCCGCTAGCGCTAACTGTATATCTGCTATTTAGGTCCATTATGCGAGCATATGCGCCTAAATATTATCCTATACGTATTGAATATTATTCAATATTGGCGAAAAACAGCACTTTAATTTGCGTATGTGCAATTTTTGTTGTAAATTTGCACCCAAATTTAGTACGTTATGAAAAAGAGTATATCTATCTTTCTGCTTTGCTCGTTGTGCCTGATGTCGGCACAAGCGCAAGATTCGGTCCAAGTGGCTAAGAAAGCCGCCGTCAAATCACACCTCAAGCAGCATTTCAAACCCTATGGGTTCATCCGTAACTACTTCACCTACGACAGCCGCGAATGTATCGCCGGTACGGGTGATATGTATTTCTACATGCCCAAAGATGAGTTCTGGAACAAAACCGACGACCCTGCCTTACGCGAGGATCTGAATGCAGTCGACAACTTCCGCTTCCTGTCGCTCACCACCCGTGTGGGACTCAATATCGTCGATTATAAATGGCGCAATACCGAGTTCAGCGGTAAGATCGAGGCGGATTTCTTCGCCGGCATCAGCAAGGTCGGCACCGGCAACCATGCCGTGTCCGGTACGGCGCAGTTCCGTCTGCGTCAGGCATACGTCTCCCTCGGATGGGACAGCCTCAAGATGGGTAAGGACTTTGCGCGGGTCGATCTCACACTCGGTCAGACATGGCATCCTATGGCAGCCGATCTCTGCGACGTCATCGCACTCAACTCCGGCGCGCCCTTCGGACCGTTCAACCGCAGTCCGCAAGTACGTATGGACGCCCGATTGGGTAAGATGTTCACCCTCACCGCTGCCGGCCTTTGGCAGATGCAGTACAACTCCACCGGACCCGACGGACAATCGGCGGAGTATATGCTTTATAGCAAAACGCCCGAAGCCTATCTCGGACTCTCGTTCCACCACAACGGCTTCCTCATGCGTGCCGGTGCGGACGTACTGAGTATCCGCCCTCGACACATTGGATACGCACTCGATGACAACGGAAACGCCATCCAGGGTACCGACGGCAAGAACCTGCAGATCAAGGTCAAAGATCGTATCACAACGGCATCGCCTTTCCTCTACCTACAATACAAGAATGGCGATTTCTCCATCAAGGCCAAGACCATCTTTGCCGAAGCAGGAGAGCACATGAACATGAACGGCGGCTATGGTATCAGCAAGATCAATCCCGACGGCTCATATTCCTATACCCCGACCCGCACTTCCTCTACCTGGCTCAGCCTCGTCTATGGTGGTAAAGTGGGCGCACAGGAAGACAAACATCCGCAGAAACTGCAAGGCATACTCTTTGCCGGCTATAGCGAGAACCTCGGTACTAAAGACGAGATGCTCACCAAAGAGGACGGCAGCCTGCTGGGTTACTACTACCCGCGTGTGAAAAACATGAACCGCATGTGGCGTGTCACACCTACACTCCTCTATACCGTAGGTAAGTTCCAACTTGGTCTCGAGTATGACATCACGTCCGTCCACTATAGCGACGGCAAACTGGATACACACGGCTTGTCGCAGAACGGTCTGCACTGGGTGACCAACCATCGCGTGCAGCTGATGACCAAGTATAACTTCTAAGATCGTCTTCGCTACTTGGCATGAGCAAGATACAAGACCGCGATAGACTATACGCTTTTCTGCGTCCGTACGTCGATTGGATGTTCCGTCGCTCGTATCGGCGATTTGAGTACGTCGGCAAGGAGCATATACCTACCGACGGCGCTGTCATCTTTGCACCCAACCATACCAACGCGCTCTGTGATGCCATGGCCATACTGGGTATAGACCATCGGCAGAAAGTGTTTGTGGCCCGCGCGGATATTTTCAAGGACCCCAAGAAGGCCAAGATCCTCAACTGGCTCAAGATCATGCCTATCAGCCGTGTGCGTGATGGATTGGACGAGGTGCGGCATAACGATGAGACGATCAACAAGGCAGTGGACACCTTGCGGGACGGTGTGCCGTTCTGTATCTTTGCCGAAGGCACCCATCACCCCGACCGGACGATCTTGCCACTAAGCAAGGGTATCTTCCGCATCGCGCTGCAGGCCAATGATACGTTTGGTAAACAGAAACCGGTCTATATCGTGCCGGTGGGAATCGAGTACGGAGACTATTTTCATCTGTGGAACAGCGTGAGGGTGACGATCGGGGAACCAATCAATGTCACAGCGAGAGTCGCGAGTCGAGAGTTGAAAGTCGAAAGTTATCCGCAACAGATCTTGGCGCTCAGAGAGGAGCTGACCGAGCGGATGAAGGGATTAGTGGATGAACGGATGAGTGGATTAGTGGATGAGCGCTTGCCTCGATGGGTAGCGATACCGTTGACTATACTGCTCAGCCCGGCGTTTGTGGTCAGCGCACTGATGACGATACCGCTGTGGGGGGGGTGGCTGTGGATACAACACAAAGTCAAAGATCGGGCGTTCCACAACTCGGTGATGTATGTGTGGCAGCTGGTGTTTTTGACCATCACACTGCTTATACCGCTACCATTCTGGATGTTCTTTCAGGAGTACATCTATCAATTAAGAATTAAAAATTAAGAATTAAGAATTTAAATGATACGAGTTTACATTGTTATTGCATTGTATGTGCTGGTGCCGGTGTTGATCATCGAGTGCTTCAAGCGCTGGACATGGATGCAAAAGATAGGCACGGTGGTAGCTGCGTATGCGGTGGGCATCGTGTTTGCGTTGACGGGCTTTGTGCATTTTGAGCCCGACACGGCTGCGGCGTTGTCGTTTGGTAAGATCCAGTCGTTGATCATGTCAGTGACGGTGCCATTGGCGATACCGCTGATGTTGTTCAACTGCGATTTTCGGTTGTGGACCAAGGCGCTGCCCAAGACCATCTGGTCGCTGGTAGGCGGCATAGGCGCGGTGCTGGTGGCAGTAGTGAGCGGCTACTATATCTTCCGCACCCCTGACGTGCCGGAGTTTAACAAGGTGGCAGCCATGATGACCGGTATCTACACCGGTGGCACCATGAACTTCAACGCCCTGGGCGCATCGCTCGGCGTCGATAAGACCGTCATGGCTATAGTGCTGGCGTTTGAGATGGTATTGACCACGCCGTATATATTCTTTATCATCGGTGGCGGCTACAAAGTGTTCCGCAAGATTCTGCCCTACGAGGACATCACCCGCAAGGGGCGTAAGGACGAAGCAGTCGAGACCAAAGACATTGAGAACTACCGCGGTATGTTTGATCGTAAGAACGTCGGCGGCATGTTCGCAGGACTCGGACTGAGCCTTCTCTTCCTGGCCATTGGTGCCGGCTTGGCATTGTTGCTGACGGGTACGCTAAACGAGTTGGTGGTCATCCTCACCATCACGACGCTGTCGATCATTGCGTCATTCTTCAAGTGGGTACGCGAGTTGCCCAAGACCTTTGAGTTGGGTATGTTCTTCATCCTGATCTTCTCGGTCATCGTGGCTTCGCTGTTTGACATCCATAGCGTCAATGGCGGCTCGATGATGATCGGCGGTTTTGTGGCATGGGTGATGATCTGCGCAGCGAGTCTGCACCTTCTGCTGTGCCGCGTGATGAAGGTCAGCGGCGACCTGTTCTGCGTCAGCCAGATAGCGCTGTTGTGTTCACCACCTTTTGTACCACCTGTAGTGGGCGCAATGAAAAACAAGAAAGTGCTGATCTCGGGTATCGTAATCGGACTGGTAGGCTACGCCGTAGGTACCTATCTGGGCGTCGCGATAGCGATGCTATTACCCTAGGACCTTAGAACCCTAGACCCCTAAAATCCTAGAAAAATTATCACAACAATGAAAAAATATTTTATTCTTTTACTAGCGGCCGTAATAGCCTTGCCGATGGCGGCCAAGAAGAAAGAACCCAAGCCACAGGAAGTGGACTCGTTGGGGCGTAAGATCAAGACCGGTTGGAACTTCGGTATCCTGCCCTCGATAGCGTACGATGCCGACTACGGTTTTCAGGGAGGTGTGCTGACCAATGTCTATTACTATGGTGATGGCAAGCAGTACCCCGAGTATATCCACTCGCTCTATTTTGAGGGTGCGTACACGACCAAACACCACGGTATATTCCGTTTCAACTATGACTCCAAGTACCTCATCCCCGGCTATCGTCTCACGCTCGATGCGACCTATCTGCCGGACGCTATGTGCGACTTCTACGGTTTCAACGGCTATCAGTCTAAGTACAACTCTACGTGGCACAACTGGAAAAAAGACACCGCCAAGATGCCGGGCTATGAGGACTATCGTTCGCGCGTCTTCTATAAGTACAAACGTGACCTGATCCGCGTGGCCGGAGACATTGAGGGTACGATCTATAAGGACCTCAAATGGAACGCCGGCGTGGGCGTGTTGGGTTATATTATCGACGACTGTGACATCGACATGCTCAACGGCAAACGCGAGTTTGACCCCGACAAACCCAACTGGGACCAGAAGGCACTCAATCCCGACGAGGAACTGCTCTACGACAAGTACAAAGACTGGAAACTGATAGGCGAAGACGAGCAGAAAGGCGGCTGGCATCCCTATGCCCATGTGGGTCTGACATACGATAGCCGCGACAAACGTCAGGGACCGAACCGCGGTATCTATACTGACCTGTTCTTCACCTACTCGGCAGCCTTTAATGCCGCCTACGGACAACAGGCAAGTGCAGGCTATAACCACCTGCAGTTCAATTTCAATTTCCGCCATTATATCCCTTGCTATACCGATAAGAACGGTGTCAACCGTATCACCTTTGCCTACCGACTGGGATTGCAGAACCTGATCGCCGGCAACTCGCCGTTCTATATGAACAACTACCTCAACACACTCTTCTTACAGCGCGTCTATTATGAAGGACTGGGAGGTGGTAACTCGATCCGTGGTATGATGGCTAACCGTATCCTGGCCAACGGCTTTGCGTATGCCAATGTGGAGTTCCGGTTCCGAGTGGCTAATTTCGATATCGGCCGCCAGCACTTCTTTGTCGGTCTCAACCCGTTCTTCGACCTCGGTATGGTGACTCAGCCGTATAACTTAGACCAACTGGTGGAGAACCATTCTAACGGCCAATACCACACCCTTCAAGAGAGTATGACGGCCGCTGGCGATGGTGATCAGTATGACAACTATTTCTCTACCAATCCTAAGGATATCTACCGCCCGCATATGACAGCCGGTGTGGGACTCAAGATTGGTATGAATGAGAACTTTGTTCTCTCGGCCGACTGGGGTATGCCGATCGATCGCCAGGACAACAACAAACTGGCGAACTTCTACGTCAAGATGGGATATCTGTTCTAAGTAAATAATAGATGAAATGAAAAAGATTTTACTCTTTGCCCTAGTCAGTGTACTGCTGACCGCTTGTTATCACCGCACCGATAGTCCCCGCGGTTCGTGGGCACGAGGCTGCGACCTGAGTTGGCTCAGCGAGATGGAGCACGACTCGATGTTTGCCGACGACCAGATAGCCGTCTTGCGTAGTGACGGGATGAATGCTATTCGTCTGCGTGTGTGGGTCAACCACAAGACCGGTTGGAGCAATCTGACCGACATGCTGTCTTTGGCACGTCGCGCAGCCGACCACGGACAACGCATCATGATCGACATCCACTATTCGGATTTCTTTGCCGACCCCGCTCATCAGACCATCCCCGAGGCATGGCAAAACTACGACTATCCTACCATGCTGGAAGCGGTGCGCGAACATACACTCCAGGTACTCAACACCCTCAAGGAAGAGGGTATCCGCCCCGAGTGGGTGCAGATAGGAAACGAGACACCCAACGGCATGCTTTGGCCGATGGGTAAAGTGGAACGTGAGAACGGTAACTGGGAACAGTATGCCGGTTTGACGGCGATGGGGTACAAGGCGGCCAAAGAGGTCTTCCCCGACATAACGGTCATCGTGCATCTGGACAACGCCTACGAGCGTCGTGACTGGTTCTGGCAGCAGATGAAAGCGCACGGCGGCATGTGGGACATGATAGGCCTGAGCCACTATCCGATGATGAGCGCGTGGAACGGCGGCAAGAGCTGGCAGGAGATGAACCAATTGGCCGAAGAGAATATCCGACGCCTCATCCACGACTGGCATTGTCCGGTCATGATAGCCGAGGTGGGTATGTTCGCCAACGACACTCTGTCACCTGTAGTCATGCAGGATTTCATCGACCGCATCACAGCCATCGACTCCTGTGCCGGGATCTTCTACTGGGAACCCGAATGCTACGGCCAATGGCGACCGGCCGAATATATACCGCTGGGATGGAACGGCTACGACATGGGTGCTTATACGCCCGAGGGCAAACCCTCTCAGACGCTCAAGGTCATGCTTAGCAGCCGACAATAAACACCAATTGCCTACTCGGCGTCGTACTCGATCTGTTGCGACGGCAAGATATGATCACTGGTGATCGTCACGTTCTCAGACGTGGCGATCGCTTGTTGTATGATGCATGTGCGTGTCTCGCCCGGCAGCAAGCCACGCAGCGACTCACTCGCACGCACACCGTCGATGCTCACATAGGCATCGTAGTAGATAGGTGCCACACCGGTATTGGTGATCGTCACCCGGCTGTCGGTGTCGTCGGTCTCGCAACTCAGTATCCGGAATCGGTATCCCGATGCGATACCTGCCTCAGTCACGCGCTCCGGGGTGAAATAGGCTCCTTCGGGGGCGTTGTTACAGATCACCCACGACATATGGTACTTCTTGGCTGCCTGCTCCCAAGTCACGCCGTACATTCCCCTGGGATTGAGGAAGTTGTGCTGGTCATCGGCCGTGTAATAGCTCACCTCACCGCCACAGACACCGGTCTGCCAGTGGTCCATGCCACTCCATATCCAGCACTGCTCGTTCCAGCCGTCACCTTGCGACTTGTCGTGCTGTGCGTGCATAAACGTGTCGTCAAACAGGCCGAAGGCCAGATCTTTGGTACCGACATGGCTGCACACGTCCGAGTAGGTGGCGTCACCGGCATCGATACTCACCATCCATGGCATACCCAATACCTTGTCCAGGTGGGCAAAAAACTCCCGCTGATAAGCCTTCGATGGAAAGTTCTTGCCAAAAGCCACCGGTGTACCATAGGTGTGGTACTCGCCCCAGTGACCAAACCCTACCTCTACAAAGGCTAGACGGGGATCGTTGGCATAGCGGGCACCCAGGTCAGCATAGAACTGCTTGACAAACCACTGCAACTCGCTGTGACTCCAATCGGGGTACCAGGTCGGACCGTCCCCGCCCGGGTTGGCCGTATAGCGTTCCTTATAGCCCTTCATGGCACGTATATACGCCGGCACATAGGTGGCGCCGATCTGGTCGATACAATTGTTGCGGTTCGAAGGGTAGCAGAGCGGAAAACGAATGACCATCTGATGCCCGCGGCTCGCTGCGGCGGAGAGCTTGTCGTCCAGATAACTCCAGTCGTATTCGATCTTGCCGTCACGCTTGCCCTTAACCAACAGGCAGGGCGGCACATAGGAGAACTCCAAGGCGATCGATGCGCCGTGGGTAGCTTGCAGGTTAGCGGCCTGCTCGTTCCACAAGACCATACCCGTCATGGGCTGCACATGCGTCACTTGACTCTTCAGCGCTACCGTGTGATACTCGCCCGCGAACAAGCGACTGCACAAAATAAGTGCTATAACCAAAAATTTTGTTTTCATATCAATGCATTATTTCTGTGCAAAATTACACTTTTTTTTGCATATATGCAAATTTTTGTGTAATTTTGCACTCGAAAAGGAAAAATACCTACACCCATGAAAGCAAATCTTAGTTCGCAGATTTCGTTGAGTCGCGTTTCTAAGCGCCTCTATTGTCCGGACGATGTATTCGAGCAGAGTCGTGTCACCCGCCTGGAGCAACTACCTGTCACTATCTATGAATCCTCGCGTCTTGGCGCGCTGGCCGTGGCGGAGTATATAGCCTCCCAGATCAGGCTGCGTCAGCAACAGTTCAAGCCCTACGTAGTCTCGTTGGCACCCGGCCGTTCGACAGGAGATATCTATGCCGAACTGGTACGCAAACATCGCGAGGAAGGACTCAGTTTCCGCAATGTGGTCTTCTTTGATCTCTATGAGTATTATCCGCTCACCGACAATCGATTGGGCAACCATGCGCAACTCAAGACCCAGCTGCTGGACCATGTGGACATACCGCCTGAGAATATCCATACCATACCGTGGAACTTGCGCAAAGAGGACATCATGTCCTTCTGCTACGACTACGAGCGCCTCATAGCCGAAGCCGGCGGCATCGACTTCCAACTGCTGGGTATAGGACGCTGCGGTAATATCGCCTTCAACGAGCCGGGCTCGTCGCTCAACTCACTCACGCGCCTTGTCTTGCTGGACAACAACTCCAAAGAGGACGCCAAAGTCATGTTCGGTTCGGTGGACCAAGTGCCGGTCAGCGCTATCACGATGGGTATAGACACGATCATGCAGGCCAAAGAGGTGATGCTGGTGGCATGGGGCGAACACAAGTCGGCTATCGTGCGACAGGCTATGGAGCAACACTATGATGTGGCTTGTCCGGCCTCGGTGCTACAACTGCATAAGAACGTGCGCTGCATGCTCGATCTGGGCGCTGCGGCACGACTGACACGTATCGCTACGCCGTGGGTGGTCACCTCGTGCGAGTGGGACGACCAGCTCGTCAGAAGGGCAGTAGTATGGCTCTGCCGACAGACCGGCAAACCAATACTCAAACTCACCAACAAGGACTATAACGACCACGGTCTGTCCGAACTGATCACCCGCTTTGAGTCGGCCTACAACTGTAATATCAAGGTCTTCAACGACCTCCAACATACGATCACCGGATGGCCCGGCGGAAAGCCTAATGCCGATGACTCGAACCGGCCGGAACGCGCTAAGCCGTATCCGAAGGATGTACTGATCTTCTCACCGCATCCCGACGACGATGTAATATCGATGGGAGGCACCTTTGCACGATTGATCAAACAGGGACATAATGTGCATGTGGCTTACGAGACCAGCGGATGTATCGCCGTGTGTGATGACGAGGTGATACGGTTCCTCGATTTTCTCAAGGGCTACCACCAACTCGGGCTGCTCTCCGACTCGGATGTGCCGGCTAAGTATGACGAATATATGCACTTCTTCCGCGATGTCAAGGTGGGCGATCAGGACACCCGCGAGGTGCTCGACCTCAAAGCCCTCATCCGCCGCGGCGAGGCGACAGCAGCCTGCCGACACATGGGACTGCCGACCGAGCATATCCACTTCCTCAATCTGCCGTTCTACGAGACCGGCTCTATCAAGAAAGGGCCGCTCACCGAGGCCGATTGTACAATCGTGCGCCAGCTGCTCGAGCAGATCCAACCCCATGAGATGTTCGTGGCCGGTGACCTGGCTGACCCGCATGGCACCCATCGCGTCTGTCTCGATGCTGTCCTGGCGGCACTCGACCAACTACGTCATACCGACGCCTGGGAGCGTTGGCTCAAAGACTGCCGTATATGGATGTACCGCGGCGCATGGATGGAGTGGGAGGTAGACCTGATCGAGATGGCTGTGCCGATGTCGCCCGAGGAGCTGCGGTTCAAACGTAACACCATCCTCAAACACCAGTCACAGATGGAGTCGGCACCGTTTATGGGCAACGACGAACGCCTGTTCTGGCAACGCGCCGAAGACCGCAACCATGCCACGGCTGAACTGTATGCTCAACTCGGCTTGGCCAACTACGAAGCGATCGAGGCCTTTGTACAATATAGAATGAAATAAGGTCTATAATATAAAATGAACGCAATATTTATTGTACTACCGATCCTGACATTGCTGATGTTCGACTTGGGCTTGACGCTCAAGCCGCAGGATTTCAAACTCATCGCGCAACGCCCGAAGCCCGTCATCGTAGGACTCGTCGGGCAAATCATCCTACTACCTTTGATAGCATGGGCGATTATAAATATCCTTTCAACATTCAACATTCAACATTCAACATTATTCATCATCGGAATAATGCTCGTCGCTTGCAGCCCCGGCGGGAGCTCAAGCAATGTGTTCTCGATGTTGGCCAAAGGCGATGTGGCGCTCTCGGTGACGCTCACAGCCTGCAGCAGTCTGATCACGCTCTTCACCCTACCGCTTATCATGGCCTGGGTGATGGGTTATGGGTTACCGAGTATGGGGTACGGGGTACAGAATGCCGTGGATATCCACCTGCCTATCGGCAACCTGCTGATACAGAACATCGTGCTGATGGTCGTGCCCATTGCTATCGGATTCATTGTCAATATCTTCCGCGCACAAGCGGCAACTAAGATTCACAATGTGCTCCGTCGTATAGCCATGCCGGCGCTCATCCTGCTGGTAACGGTCTTTTTCGTTCAGCACAAACAAACCATTGTCACCGAGTTTGCGTCCTTAGGACTGACCATGAGCGTGCTGATCTTGGCGACCACGAGCTGCGGTGCGTTGCTTAGTTGGCTCCTTAAGCTGACCACCAAAGAGCGGCGCACACTCGTCATCGAGATCGGAATGCAGAATGCTGCACAAGCCATCACAATCGCCTGCAGCCCGATCATCTTCAACAACGAGATCATCGCTATCCCGGCTATCATCTATGCGCTCATGATGAACCTCATCCTGCTGGCATACGTTGGAATCACTCATCTTCAGAACTAACAGGAACGGAAGTCCTTAGGCGTAGTACCGGCGGTACGAACGTCACGCTCTCCAACTATTCTTCCGGCGGAGGCATGGGCTGGTAAATTACAAAAAATCCCACATAAATTTGCGTAGATAAAGGAATTTTAACAGATCGAATGAAACAACTGCTAGCTGATCATATCTTCTCTCCCTCCCTCCGCTATGAGGGACATAAGTTGGTCTATACGCCTCAAGACGGTGAACCGATAGTCTTAGGTGGTATCCTCGGTGCAGCACTTCTCTGCGTGCGACTGCTGAACACCGACGAACAGAATGAGCGCGGCTTCGTGTTGAACGAAGATCTGCGCTATGATTCCTTCTACAAGCAGTACGAAAGCGAAGTGATCGCCGATGATTGGGGGTATATAGAGTCCGAACTGGAACAACTCGACCTCGCCTATCTGGAACTGTATGCCAACGAAAACACAACCATCGAGACCATCTGCCCGAATAGACGGCAGCTAAGTATAGCGTTGGATGTGGTAGCCACCTACATGCGCCGTATCACGATCGAGCGGTACGGAGCGCATATATATGACCTTGTGAGTTGGACGACGCCCTTCGCCCAGTGGCTCTTTACTGCCGCGCATGCCGAACCGCGACGCCAACGATTCCTTACCGTCGACTGGACCGACCCGGCACTGGTCCATGATTTGGCATGCGATATGGAGAAAAACGAACCCGAAGAACCGGTCTTTATCTTCGAAGGTGAAAAAGCTGCCGATATCATGAATCGGTATTGGGATTGGCTATGGAACTTTGCGCAGATAGATGCGGCCACCTTCCCGGACTCGAAAGTCGTCATGGCGGAATATAAGAAAAGCATCCGCAAAGAAGAAACCGACTATGAGTTCATCAAACCCGAAATGAAAAACTTCCCGCAAGAGCAGATCAACCTCTTCCGCAAATGGATGAACCAGTGGACCGCATTCGTTCAGCAACAGATCGAACCGCCTGTCTCAATCCGCAAGAAGGATATCCGGCAAGAGATCCTTCTCGACAACGTGATGCCGGTTCCGCCAGAAAATAATTATGTCAAAGTGCGCGAATATATTCTCGAGCGATGCAAATATGACAAAGAATTTGAAAAATATTTCAAAGCGCATAAAAGGACAGATTTTTGCGATCAATTAACGCTCTTATTCGGCTGGTATGTAGATCCTAACGCCCTCGGCAAACGAATGAATAGCAAACCTAAAAAGTGACGTCACGTGACGTCCTTTTTTTTATGTGTCCTTTCAAAAGGACGTTTTTCATAGTATCTTTGCAGCGGATTTTCAAAAAAAAGTCCGCTGTTTTTGTACTAGTCCCCTAGTCCCCTAGTCCCCTAGTTTCCTAGTCCGACCTAGTCATACCTAGTCCGACCTAGTACTACCTAGTTAAACCCTTTAATTATATTATTTTATGATCAATTCCATTCAACCCCAAGAGGAGCAGGCGAACCTCCACATCGTCCAAAACATGGATGTAAACAACCTGCCTGAACTAATGCAATCCGTCTTATCTTTGGCTCACACACCTGCCGAGAAAGACATGTTATTAATGTCCGCACTTACCGCGTGCTCGGGCGTGCTCCCGAACCTTTATTTCAAGTACGGTATCGGTGCCAAACGCTACTACCCGAACCTGCAACTCTTTATCGTCGGCTCGGCCGCTTGCGGAAAAGGTATCGCCAACCTGGCCCTCGAACTCGTCAAACCTATTCATGAGAAGATGTCGCTCATCATCCCTGGCGATGCGACGTACCCGGCTTTCTACCAGACGCTCGCCAAACAGAAAGGCCGCGGCTATATCCATGAGTCCGAAGGTTCGGTCATCACCGACATCTGGCGCTCGTCCACCGCTAACTACAACACCGCACTTCGTAAAGCTGCCGAACACGAGACTATCTCCCGTGCCCGCTGCAAAGAAGCGTCCGTCATCGAGAACCCCCAACTCTCCATGGTTCTAACCGGTACCTTCAGCCAGTACCACGCCCTCGTGCCGAGTATCGAAAACGGTTACTTCTCGCGCTTGCTCACCCTCATCGTCGATGAACACCAAGCCTTCAACAGCCAGTATGTACAACCCTCCGAGAACTCCGGCGATGTCATCAAAGCCGCAGCCGAACAACTCTATCACCTTTACGAGAAACTGCTCTTCTCCAAACCCGGAGAGTTCTGCCTCACGCCCGACCAGCGCACCCGTCTCGGCCATCACCTCGAGACCGCCTATCCGACACTCATCCGAATGTTAGGAGAAGACTTCCATTCCGTTGTACTAAGAATGGCGGTCCATATCGAGAGGATGGCCATGATCCTCTCCGCTTTGCGCTCTTCGTCTATTAGCCCCGAATCGCATTCGGGTTCGTCTAGTACGTCCCCTTTGAGGAGCGTCAGCTCCGAGTCTCTGGTTTGTTCCGACCTCGACTACGCCACCGCCGAACTCATCGGCAACAAACTCATCCTCCATATGGCGCAGGCGTATCAGTTGGTAAAAGGAACAGAGAAGATAGAGGCACCGAAAGTCAAACCCCTCGACCAGAAAGCCATCCTCCTCTCCCTCCTTCCCGATGTGTTTGAATCCAAAACCCTCGTCGCTGAAGCGCAGTCTCAAGGAATATCCCGTGCTACAGTTCTTCGTTGGAATGACGAATGGCAAAATCACGGCTTTATACAAAAAATTAAGTATGGAGTGTATAAAAAAATTGCATGAGACAGTTGAGATTCTTGAGATTCTTTGGGCTAAGTGTCTCAACTGTCTCAAGAATCTCATGCAAATTTTACGTTGTCAGTTACGTCCGGATATTATCCGGACATCTCTATCATTTTGCATTTCTGTTGCACAGATACAACAGCCAAATACCTTTAAATCGTTAGAGATAAGTTAATCATAAGTTAAATATTAGTTAATTATTACCCTTATTAAACCCTAAGAAACATTATGGCACAATTTACTACAGAAGCCGGTATCGATGGATTGACCGGCAAGTTTTCAAAACACTCGCGTCTGGTGATGCGACAGAAAGAATGGCATTATCCGGATGGACGTGTCTTCGGATGCGGTCCGAAGGAAGTGTACGAACTCCGAAAACGCAACTATAAGCGTGATCCGCGAACGCCTGCCGAACAGGCTCAGTACGAACGCTGGAAAGCCGTTTGTCAGGAGGTATCGCGCATCGCGAAAGATCCGAACCATCCGCGCTACACCCGATCCCGTCCTCGGCAAGAAACGTATCTGTCAGTTCGGCAACTTCGTAAGGGCAGTATTGATTCATGAACAATAGAAAAAGAGCGCTTCGGCGCTTTTTTTGTGCCAAATCCTTGCATATATGGAAAAAAAACTGTACCTTTGCAGCGGATTTGAGAAATTTGTTATTGAGATTTGAGAAAATTGTAATAAAGATTTGAACAAATCGTTCACAATAATCGTTCGAGTGAAATGAGATAAGAAATTTGTAATACGGTTTTGAGCATTATGGCATTCCAAAGAAAACAATTTGACATCGTGCTTGGGCGCATTAAGGAGCCACGCGGGAAGATACAAGTGGTCATCGGTCCGCGGCAGGTAGGTAAGTCAACACTTATGGATCAGGTATTGGAGCAATGCCCGATACCTTACACATTGGCTAAGGCGGACAATGTGGATCCAAATGACCTTAATTGGATCAAGCGTGTATGGGAGTCCGCGCGTGGGACGATGGTGGTTAAGAAACAGGCCGAGCACTTGTTAGTCATTGACGAGATACAAAAGATCCTTCATTGGAGCGATGCGGTCAAGGAGGAATGGGATTGGGATTGCACGAACAAAGTGCAACTCAAAGTGGTGCTATTGGGCTCGTCACGTCTGATGATTCAGACAGGTTTGAACGAATCACTTGCTGGTCGTTTCGAACTGATACGAATGGGACATTGGACATTAGCGGAAATGCATGAGGCATTCGGGTTCTCGTTGGATCAGTATATCTATTTCGGCGGTTACCCCGGTTCTGCGCAGTTCATTCACGACGAGACCCGTTGGAAGCGGTATATCAAAGACAGTATTATCACTCCGGCGATGGAGAAAGATATCAAACTAGCTGCTAACATCTACAAGCCAATCCTAATGAAGCGTTTGTTCCACTTGAGCTGCTCCTATTCGGCCATGGAACTGTCACTGAACAAGATGCTTGGGCAGTTGCAAGATGCCGGTAATGTGACGACCTTGGCAAACTATCTGGATGTGTTGGGACAATGCCAGTTGGTATGCGGTTTGCAGAAATATGCTAACGATGATGCACGCAAATATAACTCGTCGCCCAAATATCAGGTATTCAACAATGCGCTCTTGACGGCTAACCATCGCGGGAAGATCGAGACCATCCGGACGGATGCCGATCTATGGGGCAGATGGGTGGAATCGGCTATTGGCGCACACTTGCTGAGTGCGGCGGAAGAAGAGGATTACCAAGTGTTCTACTGGCGTGAGCGGGATGATGAGGTGGATTTCATCGTAGCCACGGACGATGGGTGTGTGGCGTTTGAAGTGAAGAGCGGCAGACGCAAGATGAGCAGCGGAATGAAAGAATTCGTTAAGGCTTTTAAACCCGTGCACTCCTATATCATTGGTACCGGCGGTATAAGTTTTGAGGACTTTCTGCAAACCGATGTAACGGATTGGTTGTAGTTGATCTCATCCCTGTCACACCGAGTGATGGGGATGATTTTTGTGCGTTTTTTTTATTTATGTGTAAAAATTGACACTATTATTTGACTTTGCGTAAAAAAAATCCCCCTTTTTAGGGACAATTCGTAAATTTCTGCACGTGCGTATTGCGTACGTGCATTATTATTTATAATTTTGTGCGAATTTTTTACGAACCATGCAAAGGTGTAAATCGATATTGAATTTTACCCCCCCCCATGCGAATGGCGGTTTAATGGGAGTAAATCATAATTCGCAACGCATAAGCGGTGCTCACTAATTGTGAGTGCTGCTTATATTTTTATGGAAATATTCAAACTAACTAATATGTTTAACTAAAAATCTAAATGTATGAGAAAAAAATTATTTACATTTCTTCTCGCCCTCACAGCCAGCATAGGGATGATGTGGGCGGAGACGGTAGAGGTTAAGCTCTACAAAAGTGAATTCACATCTTCCGGAGTTACGAAGGAGGGAGTGACTTTGGCTCCGTCGAACGGAAGTATGACTTCTAGCGACCCACTGGCAATGGTTGGTTCTTTCGAATTCTCAACATCGCTTGGGAAATTTACCGGTATTACCATCGAAACAGACGCTAATATTATGCAAATTTATGAAGGCGAAAATACCAGTGCCGGTTGGCCTATAGGTCAGAACATAGGAACATCAGCAGTTTGGACAGGTAAGTCCGAAACAGTTAAAATCAGTTGTGAGGTTGCCGGTATGGATAATATAACAATTACCTGCACAATTGAACCGGCTCCGGCTCCGACTCCTTCGGTGACGGCAGCAAGATTTGTTTATAACTACGACTGTCAGCGTAATCCGGCTTTCCCTAAAGTAAATAGTGCATGCTCTCTTTCCGGATTCAAAGATCCATACGAAGGATATAAAGGATACAGAAATGGAAATATTGCCCTTGGTCCTTGGAAATTAGAGTTCGTAGCATACTATACTCCTTCCAATAACTATGATTGCGCTTCACAGGTCAATGAAGCAGTCTATGAGTACTACAACGATTTGAGTTACGAAGAAAGGGAAGCGAAAAAATTGGAGATGCCTATTTTCCGTCTCTGGCAATATAATTTGACAGCAAGAGAGTTCCAGCCCGCAGCGTATGGTCTCGTTTGTGCATATGCAGGAGAAGCCAATGCACAGGATCATGCAGCTTTGTTTGTCTCTTCCAATGGTATGGGTTGCTTCCTTTCGGGACATCAACACACGTCCAGTTTCGCCCTTACTTGCGAAAATGACCTGACTACAGGTTTGGCAGCCTTGGTGGATGCTGCTTCTGCTCCTAGCGATCCGTATTATGATGTTGTATGGCCGGTTATAGTGTCCATTGATGCGATCGGTACCGTAGAACTATCGGACTACTGCAAATATTTTATAGAAGGTTCGCGCGCTGCGTATAATGCTTTGACCGATGAGCAGAAAGCGCAAGTCACCAATTATAGTACGCTGACCAATGCTGAAACACAATGGGCAGCTTTGGTCGCTGCAGCACAGCCTTATGCTGACGCAGTAATCGATTTAATTAACGCGATCCCGAATCCGGTTGTTTATACACAGGATTGCCAGGATAAGATTGATGCAGCGCAGGATGCATATGATGCATTGACCGATGGTCAGAAAATATTGGTGTCCAATTATGAGACGCTGAAGAATGCTCCGTCCGATCTTATCAATGCCGCTCCGTATGTGCATATTCTCTTTAAAGCAAATGGCAATGAAAAGAAGGTTGAGAATGTTACACTCCCGCGTGAGTTCACAGAAGAAGAGATGAAAACAATGCTTAAAGAACTATACGGTGTTGAAGGAGATTACGATATGTATGCTTATTCTAATTCTAATGCCGATGCTGTGAATATTATTCCCTACGAAAAGTGGACAATTTCTCCTTTTATGGGAAAGGTTAATGTTAATGGTAATATGGATAAGTATGACCCAGAAACAGGTTACCAATGGATTGATTTCAGCCTCGAAATCTCTTTAGAGCTTCCGCCATTTGGTTCGGCTCCAGCTTCGGCGGATGAGCAAGTACCGACGAATGCAGATCCGGAGAACCCGAGTTACCACTACTCGACCTTCTTCCACAGCACGCAGAACTACAAGCTCACCAACGATGGTACGCAAGCCTTCATCGCTGACCTGAGCGGTAACGACCTCGTGCTGACGAAGATCGCAGAGGGCACACAAGTCATTCCGGCTAATACAGCAGTCATCTTCCGCAAGACCGGTTCGGCTGATCCTGTTGTCCTCACCCCGACGGAAGAGAACGGCGTAAGTGTTAATCCGGACGACAACAGCCTCGAAGGTGTGGATGTAGCTACTCCGGTAACTGACATCGCAGGTCTGACGACAGAGAACTGCTACGTCCTCTCCGGAACGGATCAATACGGCGTTGGTTTCTACCGTATCAATGGTAACACCCTCAAGGCACACAAGGCTTATGTGAAGTACGCAGGTTTGCAGAACAACGCTCCGCGTCGTATGCGCTTTGTCTTCAACCAAGAGCAGACCGCAACCGGCATTGATAATACCAATGCAGTTGTTGAAAGCCAGAAGATTTTGGAGAACGGCGTATTGTATATCATTCGTGATGGTGTACGCTACAATGCACAAGGACAATTGATC
>CACZCR010000016.1 GCA_902779705.1 uncultured Bacteroidales bacterium
GCGACCTGCGGCAGCCCACTCGTCCACGTTCTCCGCCATCGGAGACGACGGCGTGATAGGATAGATAGCAGCTACCTCGGTGAACATGTAAGCCACATGTGCCGCAGCTGCGTTACCATCCAAAGTTAAGAATTTTTTTTCTTTTGACATAAATAAAAATTTAAACGTTGTTTATATTTTTGATCATTCGTTTCACTCATTGTAAGACCGGCCTTCGGCCTGTAGGACCGCTACGCTGTAGGACCGCTGCGCTGTAGGACCGCTTCGCTGTAGGACCGGCCTGCGGCCTGTAGGACTAGGGTCCTAGGGTGCTAGGGTCCTAGGGTCCTAGGGTCCTAGTATAGGAAGCCAAACAGCCAGAGCGGGATGCTGTTGCCCAGGCCGAGCTCTATCTCACCGATAGCGGTAGGACGTATCATGTCGCGTGACGGTTTGTCGCAGCGCACGTCGAAATAGTACCTGTTGTCCACCACGAACATGGCGTTGCGCTCGGTAGCGTTGACCTTGTGCGAGCCATGGAGGCAAGCATAGAAGAAAGTCTCGTAGAGGTATTGGTCTTCGAGCTCGCGATCAGGGATCATATGCGCCAGGTTGGTGTTCTGCATATAGACCTTGAGCGGCTTGGAAGGGAACTGTTTGCCCTGCATATAGAGCAAGTTGAGCAGGCGTGCGTCCTTGAGGTACTTGATATAGTTCATCACGGTGGCACGGCTGAGCTTGATCTCGTCGGATATATTGCTGATGTTGAGTGCACAGGGCGTCTCCTTGAGCATGATATAGAGCAGCTTGCGCAGCTTGGGCAGACAGGCCACGTCGATCTGTTTGATCATGAGCACATCGACCTCCAGCATCGTGTTCACCGTCTTGAGCAACTCCTCTTCAAACGAAGCATCCTCTTTGGGTATAGGATAATAGCCAAACTCCATATACTCGCGCAGATACTTGATCGGATGGACGATTTCGCACAGCTCGCGTGAGATAGACGCATGGTTGCGCATGACTTGCTCGAGCGTGTAGCTCTTGAGATTGAGTCCGGTACGCATATTGATGTACTCACGCAAGGACCATCCGCGCAGGTTGTACATATGGACGATGTTGGCGATGTCCTTGTTGTCTTCCGTCAGACGCATGACTGGTGAAGCGGAGAAGATGATCTTCAGATCCCTGAATCGGTCATGGCAGCGACGTAGCTCACGCGACCAGTTAGGATACTTGAACATCTGGTCCAAGAGCAGCGTACGCCCACCCTGTTTGTAGAATGCGCGTGCCACTTCCACCAGCGAGTGCTCGGTAAAGAAGAAATTGTCGAAGTTGAGATACAGACTGCGACGCTTAGGCGTAGCACCCTTGCGCAACCTCTTGCGGGCATCTTCCTCCAACTCGCGCCGACGTAGCTCCTTGGCACGGGTTAACAGAAAATCTGTCTTGCCTACTCCGCGACCACCCTTAATGGCGATCAATCGATCCTCCCAATTGATTTCGTCCATCAACTGACGACGAAGGGGAGTTTGTACTCGTTCAATTAAGTAATCGTGTGTCTTAAAAAAAGATGTTAACATAGCGTTGGGACGTTCCCTTTTGTTTTGCGCTGCAAAATTACGAATAATTTTTCGTTTTTGCAAACTTGAGTTGACATTTTTTTCATAAAAATGCATTTTTATGGTATTTTTCGCTATTTTTTCAAAAAAAAATGCCTAAAATTTGTGGGTATGAACATTTTTTCGTACTTTTGTGCTCTTAAGTTTACCGGGTTAGTGGGTTAGTGGATTAGTGGTTACTAAAAATTGAAAGCTATGATTGCATTAATTATTGCCTTGTTGCTATTGGGAGCAACTGTGAGTGTGAACGCGCAGAAGATCGAGAACGAGTTGTGTTGGTTCGATAATTCGAGCGGCCAGTTTAAGGACATGAGCAAACGGTATATGGATGAGTCCATTCAGCCGTTCTGTATGTATGTAGTGAACAAGGATCACAGGATGCCTTATGATGCGTCGGCTATACGAAATGCTTCGGCGCCCTCGATGACGCCGTCGTACGAAGCGGGAGTGTTTGTGTATGTACTGCCGGGGAAGCGGATGGAGGAGTTGAAGCACATGGAGCGAATGGTGATAGACCCGGTATGGCAAGCGGTACATGAGCTGGCGGATGACGTGACCGAAGGGCGTAAGAAAGGTGGCGGAGAGTTGTTCACCTTCCCGATGGGCGATGCCGACCAGATGTGTATCACCGGCAAGGAAGAAACGGTGACATTCATGGGTGTGAACGATGCCAAGAAAACCGATTATACGGTTGATCTGGGTAAGTCGCCGTTCTTTTTGAGTATCTTCAACGCCCAGGCGATGCAGGTACGTCTGCATATATACCGCTACTATGATCCGACAGCGGACAAGAGTGTGCTGGCTGTGTTTGAGCAAGGCGGCTTGGATCGCGAGTATGTGCCGGACAACGAGTTGACGGCTGTTGCGGCGTTGTTTGGCGAGTTGAGTTCGTTGCTGATCATGATGAACCCTGCCAACGGCCAGGCCCTAAAAGACTGGATCAGGAACAGCACATGGAAAGATATGCAGCCTGATTTTGAGCGCTATTTCCACTTGAAGCCGGCCTTGGGTGGCGGTACGATAACGGAGAAGATACCGCCTATAGATGTGCCGAACGACTCGACGATATTGATTGGTGGCAAAGGCGGCGAGGTAGTGCGCAAGCTGTATCCTAAGCCAGTAGATCCGGAGCTGGGGATTGTAAAAGACCCGCAGCCTTATGACCCTAAGGATCCGGAAGACCCGGGACAGCGCATCATGTGGCCGAAGGTGAACAACCTGACCAATGGCGGATTCTATGTCACAGAGAACGACACCGCGACGTATCTGATATCGTCGGTACAGAGTGTGGTATATGGCATCAACAAACAGACAGGCTCGATGACGCTGGACACGGTCATGCAGCTGACGCCGGTGTATATGCTGGCCGGAGCCGGATGTACCAAAGACGGACGACTGTTGATCTATCGGTCGAAGACGGGTGTGATAGATGTGTTTAACCACAAGGTCATCTTCCCCAGCACCCGCAATGCCGATGTGCGTTGTATGGTAGTCAATCCTATAACGGACCGCGTGTATATATGGGAGAAACGCACACTCAAGGAGTACGACTCGCACATGAAAGAGTTGAAGACCTACACGATGCCGCTAGAGGACAAAGTGATCACCGGTGTGATCGTCGGCAAAGACGGCAGACTGTGGATTGAGTTGGGCATCGGCTTCTCGCGTGAAGGCTATCTGACGCTGATGAATGGCAAGTTGACGGACTTGGTTCAACCCGAGTACAGTTTGAAGACTCCGCTGATAGGACCGTATCTGAATGGCACGTGTCTGGGCGTGAGAAAAGGTCTGCACCAGGTGCCTGTGACGGGTGAACCGAAACATATACTGCCGGCTGAGTGGCGCAACCTGCAAGCAGCCGGGGTGAACAGCAAAGGCGACCTGTTTGTGATGCACGACAACTTCACCTTTGAGCGCTATACGACCAAGGGCGAAGTCAAGCTGGCCGAGACCTACACCAAGGACCTGCGCTTTGGCAAGAAAAGCCGCATGATGTACCAATTGATGTACATCGACCGACTGGATAATATCTGGATCTGCAACGGCTCGGATGTCTTTGTATGGCATCCCTCGGGCAAGCTGAACGGATATGGAGATTTCAATGGGAAGATTACGTTGGGAATGGAGTGATGGCGTTACTGGGTTACGGGTTAGTGGTTAATTTAGATTAAGATATGATAACATTTATTGTAGCACTGGTGCTGTTGGTGGTTGGGTTTCTGACCTACGGCGTGTTGGTAGAGAAGATTTTCGGTATTGAGCCAGAGCGTAAGACTCCTGCGCTGACCAAGACAGACGGTGTGGATTTTGTGCCAATGGCACCATGGCGTATTTTTCTGGTGCAGTTTTTGAATATTGCCGGCTTAGGCCCCATTTTCGGTGCGATCATGGGTATCTTCTACGGTCCGGCTGCGTTTCTATGGATTGTGTTCGGTACGATCTTTGCCGGTGGTGTACACGACTACCTAAGCGGTATGCTATCAATCCGCAAAGGTGGTGTATCGTTGCCGGATATCGTAGGTGACGAACTGGGCAACAAAGTGAAAATGTTCATGCGTGTGCTGAGTCTGGTGTTGCTGATCTTGCTGACCACTACGTTTTTGAGCGGTCCGGCTACCCTACTCCAAGGTCTCTGTCCACTTTCCACTTTCCACTTTCAACTATCAACTATTCCCATCGCGTGGGTGCTGATCATCTTCGGCTACTATGCCTTGGCTACGGTACTGCCTGTGGATAAGCTGATAGGCCGTTTCTACCCTATTTTCGGCGCCATACTGCTGTTTATGGGCGTCGGTATCATGATCGTGATGCTGGGTTGGCATAGCAGCGAGATGCCGGAAGTGATGGACGGCTTGCAGAACCGTCAGACCAATGGTTTGCCGTTGTTCCCGATGATGTTCGTGAGCATTGCTTGTGGCGCAATCTCGGGTTTTCACGGTACACAGAGTCCTATCATGGCGCGTTGCGTGACCAACGAACGTCAAGGACGCTGGATCTTCTACGGCGCGATGGTGGCCGAAGGTATACTGGCGTTGATCTGGGCAGCCGCGGCAGGTACGTTCTTTGCCGATCCCGAGACAGGTCTGTACGGCATCGACGGCTTGCAGGCTTATGCTGCTCAACATCCGGGTGAGAACATCGCCGCGCTAGTGATTGACAAAGTGAGTAGAAGTTGGCTGGGTACAGTAGGTGGCATACTGGCTATCATCGGTGTGATAGCGGCGCCTATCACCAGTGGTGATACGGCATTGCGTAGTGCACGACTGATCGTAGCCGATTTCTTGAAATGGGACCAACGCCCGATACCGAAGCGTCTGATCATCGCCTTGCCGTTGTTCCTGTGCGTGTTTGGCATGGTGTTCGTCGATTTTAATATCGTTTGGCGCTATTTCGCATGGACCAACCAGACGCTGGCTGTGTTCACCCTCTGGGCCGGCACCGTTTGGCTGTATAAGAACTCCAAATATAAATACGGCTGGCTGATAGCCGCTATTCCTGCGGCGTTCATGACAGTGGTTTGTATCAGTTATATCCTAATCGCCCCGGAAGGCTTCCATCTGCACTTATGGTAAAAAAAGCGGAATTTGTCATATCGAGTCCGGACGTGATGCAATGTCCGCAGACTACCCTGCCCGAATATGCGTTTATCGGCAGAAGTAACGTCGGCAAGTCGAGTCTGATCAATATGCTGTGCCATGACCCTAAGTTGGCCAAGACGAGTCAGAAGCCGGGTAAGACGCTGTTGATCAACCATTTCTTAGTGCAAGGCACTGACCGCTCCGCTGTAGGACCGCAGAGCTGTAAGACCGCCGAAGCTGCAAGACCGGCTTCGCCTATAGGAGATTGGTATATCGTCGATCTGCCGGGGTATGGCTATGCGCAGGCCAGTCAGAAACAGCGCGACACATTGCGCAGGATGATCGAACGGTACTGTCTGTTACGGCAACAGTTATGCAATCTGTTTGTGTTGGTGGATAGCCGTCATGCGCCGCAGAAGATTGATTTGGAGTTCATGAACTGGCTCGGCGAACAGCAGATACCCTTCTCTATCGTTTTCACGAAGTCCGACAAGCAAGGTCGCATGCGACTGCAAGAGAATGTAGAAGCATACAAGAAGGTGTTGCTGGAGACTTGGGAGGAGTTGCCGCCTATCTTTATCACTTCGGCGGAGAAGAAAGAAGGGGGCGAAGAGTTGCTCGCCTACATCGACGAGATCAACCGCTCCATGGCAGAGGGAGAATAGCTCAATCGCAGAGGGAGAATAGGTCTTCCCGCGGGTTGATCAGCATCACCGGCACCAGGGCACGTTTGATAGCGTGTCGCTCCGGCGGGCCGAAGAGGATATCGTCCAAACCATAGTCGCGACTGGCTGTCAGAATGAGCAGATCGTGCTGAAAATCGCGTTGGCGTTCACTAGCTTCTCGTATCAGCGAGAAGCTATCTTTTTGTGCCTCTACCACCTCGTAGGAGATCGTCTCGCCGGTGCGTTCAGCCACGGCTTTGAGATGCGTGACGATGCGGTTGGTGTTCTGCTTGGCATGCGAACCGAAATCGTGTGCTCGCAACAGGATGATATGCGCTCCTGTCTTACGGGCCAGATACGAACAGATCTCCGCCTTGTAGGTCTCCTCCTCGAGCATGGTGACAGGAACGAGTATACGGCGCAGGGGCTTGATAGTCATCGTATTGGTGACAAAGACATATGGACGTCGCTCCTCCCGGCACTCGTTGAGCGCGTGTTGGATGGGTCGCGAGGCATTGGTGCACTCGATCAGGCGTATGTCTTCGTTATTGTCCCAAATCATTGTTTGATATTTCGCTCATTGAGACGTTGCTGGTACAGACGCGCCGTGGCCTCGTGTTGCTGGTAGGTCTCGGAGAACACATGCGTACCCGAGAAGTCGGGGTTGGCGCACATATACAGATAGTTGGTCTTTGGTGCATTGAGGACTGCATCCAGTGCCGAGGGTTGCGGCAGACGTATAGGTCCGGGAGGAAGTCCGGTGTTTTTGTAGGTGTTGTATGGCGAATCAATAGCCAGGTGCTTGTTCAACACTCTTCGCATCGTAAAGTCCCCCACCGCAAAGATGACTGTCGGGCATGCTTGTAGCGGCATATCCTTGGCGAGGCGGTTCAGATAGAGGCTGGCGATGGTTGGATGCTCAGCGGTACGATATGTCTCTGCCTCGACAATAGAAGCCAGCGTAGCCACCTCCAACGGAGTCAGGCCTTTGGCTTTGGCTTTGGCCTTGCGCTCATCCGTCCAGAAGTGCTCAAACTCCTTGTTCATCCGCTCGAAGAGTTGCTCAGCCGTCATGGTCCAGTAGACCTCGTAGGTGTTGGGGATGAAGATACACACAGCCGTCTCGGGGGTGAGTCCGTATTGTTTGAGGAACGGCACACTGTCCATGTAGGTGGCTATAGTCGTGCTGTCGAGCAGGAGTGTCTGTGAGAGCCGTCCGGCGAGTTGATAACGCGTACGAATCGAGTTGTTGAAGGTCAAACGAACCGGAGTCTCCTCGCCCTTCTTCAAGCGGCGCAACAACTGGCGGTTGGCCATGCGCACCGGAAAACGATAATGGCCGGGCTGGGGGGTCGTCAGTTCCACCTTAGCACAATCGCTACGCCATGCCATCGGCGAAGCAATCGTATAATCCGCCTCAATCAACGCCATCACCGAATCCAACGAAGCACCCGGGTAGATATAGTAAGCATGCTCCTCACCGTCATTGGACGAGAAATTAGAACGCGCATAGCGATAATAACGCACACCGTAGAAGGAGAGCAGCAACAGTCCTAATAGCAGCACGATACCACTGACGATAAAAGCAATTTTCGTTTTACTCAGTTTCATGGCTCACATATTTGCATTATAATATCTTGGATCACCCGTCACCTCTTCGCCCAAGAAAGGCGCTTTGGTATACGGTTGCGTTTCCGATTCCAACTCTATCTCCGCCAACGTCATTCCTGCCAAACGGCCATGGAACTCATCGATCTCCCATGTCAAGTCCTTTGGCTCAGCCGGCACCAGCCAGCGAGTCTTCTCTATCATCCCCGGCAGACATAGTGGCAACAGCGCCTTGGCATCCTCCATGCCGATCTCCTTCTCCCATTCGAAGCGAGAGAACGCCGTATTCGGGCTCGGCGCCTTGATGGTCAGATACGCTTTATCACCCGCTATACGTACACGAACCGTCCGTCCGGGCTCTTTGCATATATACCCCTGACAGATGTCATAATGACCGGTTGACAAACGCTTATAGTCGTCATTGACGACCAAAAACTTACGCTCTATTTCGGCATTCTTTGGCATGTGATTACAGAATCTTATCAAGGGCTTTGCCACCGAAAATAAGGAACATCAGTCCCAAACCGATGATGGCTACAACCCAGCTGATCCAACTAGATCCGCCTAACTCACGATCCGCGCGGCGCTTGAGCAGATAGAGTATCACGCCCAAAACCACAACCGAGAAGATGACGCTAACGATCTCAATCCAATCCATAACTCAATTTTACTAATTCGACTGCAAAGGTACAACAAAAAATTGGAATATGCAAGAAAAATGTTTCAAAAACGTCATTTTATGCTTTGAGCTCCTGATAGATCATCGCGCGGATGAAGTTATCGAAGCGGAAATAATGCTTCGGCTTGTCGGATTTGTCGGTTGGGGCTTGTGGGTCGGGGGCTCCTTTGAGTTGGGATTCGAAACGAAGGCGGTACTGATCGAGAAGGGCACGCTGCTCATCGGAGGCGGTATCGGGGAATTTATAGGCATAGATGAGGGCGGTGGTACGCTTGGCAGCTTCGCCGAAATGCTGCAAATGAGCGAGTTCGTTGCCTTGCGGAGGTGTTTGTTTGTAATCGCGTTTGTGTTTCTGCAGATAGATTTCAGGATGACATTCTTTGGTGAGAGAGCCATCTGTGCCATGCAAATGTTTCTGGCGCGTAATGAGTTCGTGCCTGGTGTCAAGGGCACCCGTTGTGAGGTCAATGCCTGCTGAATAATGAATTTTTGCCATATTGTGTGTGTTTTTGAGTTTTTAACGAAATTTAGAGGGTAATGACCCTATAGATACGTTGTAGGGTGGTCGGTGGATGAAACCGATTATAACCTACTAATCACATACTAACCACCTACTAATCACCTACTGTTTACATACTAATAATATACTAATCGCATACTATACTATGCTAAAACTGTGCAAAAGTACAACAAAAAAACGGGATATGCAAGAGAATTGTGAAAAAATGGGGGAAAAGGTGGATTTTTGAGGAGATTTTTGTCAAAAAAGATCAAAAATGATACAAAAAAAACTATTTTCCCTTCGCGCTATCACGCGAAGCAGTAGACGAACTAAAGAAATGAGCGCACATGGATGTGCGCGCAGAGCTAAGGAAGAAACAGAGAAATCGAGACGTCGAGACCTCGAGATGAGGAGATCTCAAAGGAGAAAATCGTTATGACGTTATGAGGTCATGACGACATGACGAAAAAATCATGGCGGGATAATATCCCGCGGAAACGGACGCTGTAACGCCAGCATAAGATGACGAGATAAGGGACGAAGAGGCGGAGGGATCTAAGCGGATCTAGCGACAATGATGTCGCCAAAATGCAAAATGAGAAACTAACGCGCTCATAGAAATCGCGCGCACAGGACACCTCGTTGGATGACATCCAACACAATGAACAGAGTGAGGGGAGATTTTATTGGTCGGATAGTATCCGACGAAATAGACAATGCTCTATTGAATGTCCGAACCTCTTTAGATGTCCGGACGTTATCGGACGTTATGTTTTACCATGCGATGCCGAGGGAGAGGCCGACGCCGTGCTGGAGGTACTGGTTGAACTGGTCGGATGAGGCGGCTTTCTTGTAAGGGGTCATCTGAAGGTCATTCTTGGACCAGATCCAGTTCATATCATAATGGAGTCCGACAATGAATTCGCTGGAAGACAATGGGATATGCCAATCCAATCCTGCACGTGTGTCGGTCATGATGGCAAAACCGCCGTAGATATTTCCTGTCGGTTGCGGTCCGGCGGAAGCGCTTTGTACGATGCGCGGGGCGAGGATATACTTGCCGACAGCAATGGGGAGTTGTCCGCCGAGATAGAGACCGAACATATAAGCAGGACAGAGTTTATAGCCTTTCTTTGTGCCGAACGTGGGATCTTCGGTCATCGCGTCAGTGAGAAGGACACTAAACTGGAATCCGAAGTTCATAAACCGCCACAGGTCATATCCGATTTGAAAACCGGGCTGCATATTCATACCCAGATAGTTGTCGTAGAAGAGGCGGAAAGCATACATATTTTCCTTATCCGTAACGATGTGGGTGGCTGATTTCTGATACGATTTGGCAGACTTGCCGGAATTGGCGATGAGGCTGTCACGCACGGCGAAGACCTTTAACGCCTGATCGAGCGGCATTTGCCAATCCATCGATTTGATTTCCCGCTGGCTGTTTTCGGGCAGTTTACGCAAAGCATAGAGCCAATCTTCGCCAGAGGTTTCTTTGACGGCTGCGATATCTTTCGGTGCATTATTTTCCGGCATAGAGGAAACAAAGGCGTTGATGTCCTCTTTGCCGATGGCAAGCCCCACTCCATCACGGTAGAATGCCTTCCAAGTATTGATGCCGAGGATACGGTATTTACCATCTTCGCCTTTGATGAGCAAAGGTCCTCCGCTACTCCCCAGGTCAATAGAGGCAGTATGCTGAATGATGTGCGAGACGGGCGATACGGATACCTGTACATCCGTGTCAAGCTGTGCGTTGGAAATGTATCCGCGTGTCAATTGCCAAGAGGGTTTGTTGCCCAATCCAGGAAAACCAGCTGCGACAACAGCCAATTCCTCCGTTATTTCGCCATCATAGAAAGGCAGGGCAATCATCTCGCAGTCGTCCGGCAAAGCGATGAGTGCCAAGTCCATCGCCGTAGAGACGACAGGACACGCGTTATAGCGGATGTTCTTATCGTGCAATTGGAAACAGATCGTCGCCGTTTTTGCATAGCCTACTACGTGCAAGTTGGTAAGGATGTATTTCTTGCCGTTAACATCGATGCGTACACCTGATCCGAATGTACCTTCATTCTTATAGGCTCCCAGCATTTGTGATGCGGATTTCATACCGGCACGCGCCATAAAGAGCGAGTAATCAGACAGAATAGCGCGTTCAGATTCGGTAAACTCGGGTTCGATGATACAAACACTATGTCTTAAACCTTGCGCAAAAAGGTTAAGCGTGGAGCTCATAATGAGCAGTATGATAAGCAGATACTTTTTCATATTCGGAATAGTTATTCGTCGTCACCAATTTGTCCGTTGGAAACGGAGTCGGTTTGTACCTGGGGAATGGTTTCCAGGGGTACATCGGACTTCTTTCCACCCGCCATCTCATCCAAGATATATTGAATGTCGGATGCTTTGAGTTTGCCAGACTTGACGCCTTCGTAGATGGTTTGGTTTTCGCTGAAGATTTCAGCTATTTTCTTTTTGGGTCCGGCAAAACCGGAGTCCCAAATGACAAGATCCGCCATATCTTCGTTGGGTCTCACGAGGTAGAAGAGTGTTGGCGTGTTGGGTCCGTTGCCGCCGACGAACTTGACAAACGAGAGGTCTCCCGTCTTTTTGTCCACTTCGTAGTTCATTTCGCATTTATAGAGTATGCCCCAGGCGCTTCCCAAGACGGGCGTGCCCCATTGATGCTCACTCTGCATCATCGATTTGCGTCCGTGGACATAATGCAGGACGTGTACGTTTTCCGGGAAGTTCTTATGCCAGAACTTGATGCCCACGATGTCTGCGGCATCGATATCGGTGTGCTTCTTCTCATCACCGTTTTTCTTGACGCCGAGCGCATTTTTTCCAGTTCGCGGGAGTTCAATCTCCGCGTACTCCTCGTGATGTCCGTCCTGGAAATAGACGATACCGGGATAGTAATGAGGCGTGAGTAATTGCATCTGCTTGATAAACTGCGCCTTGGAAGGCAGGGACAAGAGCAGAGCTGAAAAAAGAACAATTCCAAATAGAGACTTTTTCATAATACCGTATTTATTATTAAAAATGAGCGCTTCCTATCTGTCCCAAGGCTGTAGGAAAAGCCCATATACCGATAAGTCACGCCCATAAATATTATGGACGTTTGCAGACTTATATTGGTATATCTCTTGAACTTCCTACATTCTGGGACACCCAATAAATCGCAAACGCGAAATTCAATATGTCACGTCCTTCCTTGAAAAGACGCTGCAAAGGTACAACAAAAAATTGGAATATGCAAGAGAATTGTGAAAAAAAGCAAATTTTGGAGGAAGATTTTGTAAAAGGGATCAAAAATGATACAAAAAAAACTATTTTCCCTTCGCGCTATCACGCGAAGCAGTAGACGAACTAAAGAAATGAGCGCACATGGATGTGCGCGCAGAG